>NZ_JAARMC010000003.1:0-555143 GCF_012985595.1 Pseudomonas sp. WS 5411 | reverse complement strand
CTCTTTTTCTCCGCTTTCGACCGAGAGGATCGAAACGTTAATAGAGCCAAACAACACTGCTCTACCAACTCCTTCTGGGCTTCGATGAACTGAAGCAACTCGCTGTCGAATTCTGCGTAACTCTTTGCTTACCAAGGAGTTTTCCGTTTCGACTGCGCCGGAAGTGGGGCGAATTATAGACAGATATAAATCGCCGTCAACAGTTAATTTCAGGTTTATTCGGATTTAAGCGTAATTCGCGCAAATGCCTTCTTGCCGGCCTGGCAAACGTGGGTCGCGCCCAGCTCGTATATAAAGGTGCGATCGACAACCTCACCATCTATACGCACACCACCGGACCCCAGAAGGTCACGTGCAACCGCCGAGTTCTTCACCAGGCCTGCCTTATTAAGGACGGCCGCAATCGGCATCGCTTCACCAGCAGTCAATTCGATCTCAGGCAGATCATCCGGCAGCTCGCCATCCTTCATACGATTGCCCGCCGCACGGTGAGCACTGGCCGCAGCCTCCTCGCCATGGAAACGCGCAACAATCTCTTCCGCCAGCTTGATCTTGACGTCCCGAGGATTCGCACCCGCCTCCACGTCAGCACGCAATGCGTTGATCTCATCCATCGAGCGGAAGCTCAACAGCTCGAAGTAACGCCACATCAACGCATCAGGGATAGAAACCAACTTGCCGTACATCACCCCCGGCGCTTCCTGGATGCCGACGTAGTTGCCCAGTGACTTGGACATCTTCTTGACGCCATCCAAGCCTTCCAGCAACGGCATAGTCAGAATGCACTGAGCCTCCTGGCCATACGCACGCTGCAGCTCACGCCCCATCAACAAGTTAAACTTCTGATCAGTACCGCCCAGCTCAACGTCCGCTCGCAACGCTACCGAGTCATACCCTTGAACCAACGGGTATAGGAACTCGTGTATCGCAATAGGCTGATTGGTGGAGTAGCGCTTATCGAAGTCATCACGCTCAAGCATCCGCGCAACGGTGTACTGGGATGTCAGGCGAATGAAATCCGCCGGCCCCATCTGATCCATCCAGGTGGAGTTGAACGCCACTTCGGTCTTGGCAGGATCGAGAATCTTGAAGACCTGGGTCTTGTAGGTCTCGGCATTATCAAGAACCTGCTCACGGGTCAGCGGCGGGCGGGTGGCACTCTTACCACTCGGATCACCGATCATCCCGGTGAAATCACCTATAAGGAAGATCACCTGATGCCCCAACTCCTGGAACTGGCGCAGCTTATTAATAAGCACGGTGTGACCCAGGTGCAGATCCGGTGCCGTCGGATCAAAGCCGGCCTTAATACGCAGGGGTTGGCCACGCTTGAGCTTTTCAATCAGCTCGGCCTCGACCAACAGTTCTTCCGCACCACGTTTGATCAGCGCTAGCTGCTCTTCAACCGACTTCATAACAGACCCGCAAGGCTCAGATTCAAAGGGAACCAACCATACAAGATCAGGGACTAATTACAAGTTTTGCCCTGCAAACGGACACCATTCGGCGAGCCCGGCATTCGCAAGCTTGCGCCACAGATGATTTGGTTATATTTTATACAGTTATTTCATCTTCATCATGTCATTCATCTTTTCCATTTCACCTTTTCAAAGTCAAAATTACCTATGACCACTGAACCGTCTAAAGCGCCACCGCTTTACCCGAAGACCCACCTGCTCGCCGCAAGTGGTATCGCCGCCCTTCTCAGCCTGGCACTCCTGGTATTCCCTTCCAGCGACGTAGAAGCCAAACGAACGACCCTGAGTCTTGACTTGGAGAGTCCGGTTGAACAACTGACACAAGATCAAGACGCTTCTGACGCACAACAAGCCACAACCGCGAGCGCAGAGTCACCATTTGCGCAGATTGAAGAAAGCGCAGACGACACCAAACAAACCGCTCAGGCAGCGCCTGCAGCCCAGGTAGCGAAAGGCCCCGAGCATCGCGAAGTGATCGTGGCCAAAGGCGATACGCTGTCGACGTTATTCGAAAAGGTCGGACTACCCGCCACCACCGTTAGCGATGTGCTGGCCAGCGATAAGCAAGCCAAGCAATTCACCCAGCTCAAGCGTGGCCAGAAGCTTGAGTTCGAACTGAATCCTGAAGGCCAACTGACCACCCTGCACACCAATCTCAACGACCTCGAAAGCATCACCCTGACCCGGGGCGCCAAGGGCTTTGCCTTCAATCGCGTGACCACCAAGCCGGTGATGCGCTCCGCCTACATTCATGGCGTGATCAATAGCTCGCTGTCCCAGTCGGCAGCTCGCGCAGGCCTGTCCCATAGCATGACCATGGACATGGCCAGCGTATTTGGCTACGACATCGACTTCGCTCAGGACATTCGCCAGGGTGACGAATTCGATGTGATCTACGAGCAAAAGGTGGCTAACGGCAAGGTTGTCGGCACCGGCAATATCCTCTCGGCGCGCTTCACCAACCGCGGCAAGACCTACACTGCCGTGCGTTACACAAACAAACAGGGCAATAGCAGCTACTACACCGCCGACGGCAATAGCATGCGCAAGGCCTTCATCCGTACTCCAGTTGACTTCGCCCGTATTAGCTCGCGTTTCTCCATGGGTCGCAAGCATCCAATTCTGAACAAAATCCGCGCCCACAAAGGCGTGGACTATGCAGCACCGCGCGGCACGCCGATCAAAGCTGCCGGCGACGGCAAGGTGCTGCTGGCCGGGCGCCGCGGTGGCTACGGCAACACCGTTATCATCCAGCACGGCAACAGCTACCGTACGCTTTATGGGCATATGCAAGGCTTTGCCAAAGGCGTGAAGACCGGCGGCAACGTCAAGCAAGGCCAAGTGATTGGCTATATCGGCACCACCGGCCTGTCCACCGGCCCACACCTGCACTATGAGTTCCAGGTCAACGGCGTGCACGTCGACCCCCTGGGCCAGAAGCTGCCGATGGCCGACCCGATCGCCAAGGCCGAGCGCGCACGCTTCCTTCAGCAAAGCCAACCGCTGATGGCACGCATGGACCAGGAACGCGCCACCATGCTGGCTTCGGCGAAGCGCTAAGCGATGGCGCTCTATATAGGTGTCATGTCCGGGACCAGCCTTGATGGCCTGGACATAGCGCTGATCGAGCAAAATACGGCGGTCAAGTTGGTCGCCACACATTACATCCCCATGCCTGAATCCCTGCGCGCCGAGCTGCTGAGCCTTTGCGCCAGTGGCCCGGATGAAATTGCACGCTCGGCGATTGCCCAGCAAAGCTGGGTAACGCTCGCAGCCCAGGGCATTCATGCCGTGCTTGAGCAGCAGCAACTCACTCACCACGACATCCGTGCGATTGGCAGCCATGGGCAGACCATTCGCCACGAGCCCGCCCGCGGTTTCACCGTGCAGATTGGCAGCCCCGCCCTACTGACCGAACTGACCGGAATAACCGTCGTCAGCGACTTTCGCAGCCGCGATGTAGCCGCCGGCGGCCAGGGCGCACCACTGGTGCCCGCCTTTCACGAAGCGCTGTTCGGCGAGGCTACTGGCAACCGCGCAGTACTGAATGTCGGCGGTTTCAGCAATCTGAGCCTGATCGAGACCGGCAAACCCGTAGCGGGTTTTGACTGCGGCCCGGGCAACGTTCTGCTCGACGCCTGGATTCACCAGCAACGAGGCGAAAACTTTGACCGCGACGGCCAATGGGCCGCGACGGGAAAGGTCGAGCCACAGTTGCTTAACGCTTTGCTCAGCGACCCCTTCTTCCTGACCAAGGGGCCGAAAAGCACTGGGCGCGAAGTCTTCAACCTGCCTTGGCTGGAACACCACCTCGGTCGACTACCATCGTTCAATGCCCAGGATATCCAGGCCACGCTGCTGGAACTGACCGCACAGACCATCGTCGAGTCGTTGAAAACTGCACAGCCGCAAACCGAAACCCTGCTGGTGTGTGGCGGCGGCGCCCATAACTCGACGCTGATGAACCGCCTCGCCGCCATGCTACCGACCACCCGTGTCAGCAGCACCGCCACCCACGGTGTAGACCCCGACTGGGTGGAAGCCATGGCCTTCGCCTGGCTGGCCCATTGCTGCCTGGAAGGTATCGCCGCCAACCGTCCAAGCGTGACAGGCGCCCGCGGCCTTCGTGTACTTGGCGCGATCTACCCCGCCTGAAACGCAGATAGCAAAACGCCGCTTGGCCCCATAAGAGCCAAGCGGCGTTTTGCTTAATCCGCTACTGATCAGATCGAGAAAGACGAACCGCAACCACACGTCGTGGTGGCATTCGGGTTCTTGATCACAAAGCGTGAGCCTTCCAAACCTTCCTGGTAGTCCACCTCGGCACCTGCCAAGTACTGGAAGCTCATCGGATCCACAACCAGGCTTACGCCTTCGCGCTCGACAATGGTGTCGTCGTCAGCCACATCTTCATCGAAGGTGAAGCCGTACTGAAACCCTGAACAACCGCCGCCCGTAACGAATACGCGCAGCTTCAAGCGATCATTACCCTCTTCATCGACCAGGCTCTTCACCTTGTGCGCAGCACCGTGGGTGAATTGCAAAGCCGTGGGGGTGAAGGATTCAACGCTCATGCTGATAATCTCCCGGCGTAGCGCCGCCATATGCGTGATGACCGCCATTATCCGCTTCTCCTAGAAAAGCGGTCAACTATTGTTACGGTATATCAATCTGCCCGGCGGCCCTTAAAAACACGAAAGGCCCGATCAACGGGCCTTTTGCACAGCAGCCAACGCCTTAAGGCAGCATGCCGGCGTGGGACAAGCCGAGCTTCTCATCAAGGCCGAACAAGATGTTCATGTTCTGCACAGCCTGGCCCGACGCGCCCTTGACCAGATTATCGATAACCGACAGCACCACCACCAAGTCGCCATCCTGCGGACGATGCACGGCAATCCGGCACACGTTGGCACCGCGCACGCTGCGGGTTTCCGGGTGGCTACCGGCAGGCATTACATCGACGAACGGCTCATTGGCATAACGTTTTTCAAACAATGCCTGCAGATCCACCGAGCGATCCACGACCGTTGCATACAGTGTCGAGTGAATCCCACGGATCATCGGGGTCAGGTGCGGCACGAACGTCATACCGACGTCACTGCCCGCCGCACGCCGCAGCCCCTGGCGAATTTCCGGCAGATGGCGATGCCCCTTTACGGCATACGCCTTCATGCTTTCCGAGGTCTCGGAGTACAAGGAGCCTACTGCTGCACCGCGACCAGCGCCGCTGACGCCCGACTTGCAGTCGGCAATCAGGCGCGAGGCGTCCGCCAGACCAGCTTCCAGCAGCGGTAGGAAACCCAGCTGCGTAGCCGTCGGATAGCAACCCGGCACGGCGATCAGACGCGCCTGCTTGATCTGCTCACGATTAACCTCTGGCAAGCCGTACACCGCCTCTTCAAGCAGCTCTGGAGCACCATGGGGCTGACCATACCACTTGGCCCACTCATCGGCATCCTGCAAACGGAAGTCCGCCGAGAGGTCAATGACCTTGGTCCCGGCGGCCAGCAGCTCGCCGGCCAACGCATGGGCAACACCGTGGGGGGTCGCGAAAAACACCACATCGCAGGCGCCCAGGGTCTTGATATCCGGAACGCTGAACGCCAGGCCGTCGTAATGGCCACGCAGGTTGGGGTACATATCGGCAACGGCCAGGCCGGCCTCGGATCGGGAGGTAATGACCACTACCTCAGCTTGCGGATGCTGAGCCAACAGACGCAGCAATTCGACACCGGTGTAACCCGTGCCGCCGACGATACCGACCTTGACCATAAACCTGCCCTCAACGAACCCACTGGAAAGCCGTCGATAATAGGGGCCGTATCGTTCTGCGACAACCGTCAAGGTGACGTACGCACGCTCTAACCTCTACTATCTCCAGTTACCGTGAACCTGGGAATAACTAAAAATGCTTTATCTATGGCTCAAAGCCTTCCATATCGTCAGCATTGTCTGCTGGTTTGCCGGGCTGTTTTACCTGCCGCGCCTGTTCGTCTACCACGCACAAAGCCAGGATGCCGTCAGCCAGGAACGCTTCTGCATCATGGAGCGCAAGCTGTACAAGGGCATCATGCTGCCGTCGATGATCGCCACGCTGGTATTCGGCATCTGGTTGATCAGCCTTAACCCGAGCATCTTCAGCCAGGGTGGCTGGATGCACGCCAAGCTGACCCTGGTGGTGATCCTGATCGGTTACCACCATATGTGTGGCGCTCAGGTAAAACGTTTTGCCCGTGGCGAAAACACCCGCAGCCATGTCTTTTATCGCTGGTTCAATGAAGTGCCGGTTCTGATATTGCTGGCTATTGTAATTTTGGTCGTCGTCAAGCCGTTCTAACTCTACTTAGCCGCACTTAATCCGGGGTACTTCCAATGTCGCTGCCCGCTTTGCTTGAACAACGTCTGCGCCTGCCCGTGGTGGCTGCGCCGATGTTCCTGATTTCCAATCCGCAACTGGTCCTGGCGTGCTGCCGAAATGGCGTGGTCGGGAGCTTTCCGGCACTCAACCAGCGTGAAAGCAGTGGCTTCAAGGCCTGGCTGGAAGAAATCGAAGCGGGCCTGGCGCTGCTGGACAACCCTGCGCCCTACGCGGTCAACCTGATCGTGCACCACAGCAACCCACGCCTTGAGGCTGACCTGGCGATTTGCGTCGAGCACAAGGTGCCGATCGTTATCACCAGCCTGGGCGCGGTCAAGGAATTGGTAGACGCCGTACACAGCTACGGCGGCCTGGTGTTCCACGACGTCACCACTCGGCGCCACGCCGAAAAGGCCGCCGAAGCCGGGGTCGATGGGCTGATCGCGGTGGCGGCAGGGGCTGGTGGCCACGCCGGCACTTGGAGCCCGTTTTCGCTGGTCGCCGAAATTCGCCAGTTCTTCGACAAGACCCTGTTGCTGGCCGGCTGCCTGAACCATGGGCACGAAATCCTCGCCGCGCAATTGCTCGGGGCTGATCTCGCGTATTTCGGCACGCGCTTTATCGCCACCACCGAAAGCCACGCCCCCGATGCCTATAAAGAGATGCTGCTCACATCGCGCGCAGCCGATATCGTGCACACTCCGGCGGTGTCCGGCGTGCCTGCAAGCTTTATGCGCCAGAGTCTGGAAAACGCCGGTTTCGACCTCGCCGCCCTGCAAGGCAAGGGCGAAGTCAACTTTGGCTCCAAGCTCAAACCACTCAGCGACGAGGCCAAAGCCTGGAAGACCGTATGGTCCGCCGGCCAAGGCGTCGGTGAGATTGACGATTTACCCAGTGTCGATGAACTGGTTGCCCGCCTTGATGCCGAATACCGCAAGGCGCGCGAGCACGCAGCACAATTGCGCTGGCCGCGCTGACCCACCCGCCTGGCCTGCCGAATGAGGCAGGCCAGCATTACCCCCCTGAAAAGTGACAAGGATGCCTGCATGAGCGACAACCGTTTCAAGATTGTGTTTGATGGAGCCTTGCTCCCGGGTGTCGAAAGCACCACCGCCAAGCTGAACCTGGCCGAATTGTTCAAAAGCGAAGTCGAGGCGATCGAAAAGCTCTTCACCGGGCGTCCAGTCGCCCTCAAGCGCGACCTGTCTCGCCCCGATGCCGAAACCTACCTGGCCGCCCTGAAAAACGCCGGGGTGGATGCGCGCATCGAAGCTGAACAGCCTGTGGCTTTCAACCTGGCTGAAACCCACGAGACCGACTCCGGCGCCTCCGATTTTTCGCGCCCGGCCACCTCGCCGTATGCACCACCGCGCGCAGCCGTGGGGGATGACCTTCCAGAGTTTTCCACCCTCAACGTGTTCACCGTCAACGGCCGTATCGGGCGCCTGCGTTTCCTGGCCTGGACCCTGGTCCTGAGCCTGGCGCTGTTCGCCATCGTAGGCGCCTTGTTCACCGTGGGCGTGGGTATTGCCGCGGCATCGCCCACTGCGGCGATCATCATTGGTTCACTGCTTGGTCTGGTCTTGCTCGTGGCATCGGTGTGGATGAGCGTCCTGATCACCGTGCAGCGCCTGCATGACCTGGGCTGGTCCGGCTGGTTATGGTTCCTGAACCTGGTGCCGATCGTGGGCAGCATTTTCCCGATCCTGTTGATCGTGCTGCCCGGCAATGCAGGCGCCAACCAATATGGTGCACCACCGCCACGCAACTCGACCGCAGTAAAGGTCCTGGCCACCCTGTGGCTGGCGATGCTCCCATTGATATTCGCCGCCGCAGTGATGCTGGCCATGGGCGGTTACCTGGACCAGCTCGAAACCAGCGTGGACAGTGGCTACGAAAGCAGCTCCATGTCCACCGATGAAGAAGCTGACCAGAGCGTCATCGCCGGTGAAGAAGATGTGCAAAGTGCTGACGATGCGGCCGAACCTGTAGACTCTCCGCAAGAATGAAGAAACGCCCCACGCCTGTGACGCATCTGTCGCAGGCGCGGTGGCGTTGCGATGGAGAAATGCATGACCCGTTACGCTCTGATCACCGGTGCCTCCAGTGGCATCGGCCTGGCCTTGGCCGAAGCACTGGCCCGTCGCGGCCGCAGCTTGATTCTGGTGGCCCGCCAGCGTGATCAGTTGGAAAGTATTGCCATAGAGCTGACCCAACGTTTTGGCGTCGAGGTGCTGTTCCGCGCCTGTGACCTGGGCGAGCCACTGCGCCTGTCCGGGTTCCTGCTGGAGCTGGAAGAAGGCGAGCGGCAGATCGACTTGCTGGTCAACTGTGCCGGTATTGGCACCAGCGGCCCATTCCTGGCCCAGGACTGGATGACCGAGCAGGACCTGATCGAAGTCAACATCCTCGCCCTGACCCGCCTGTGCCATGCGCTGGGTAACTCCATGGCCTTGCACGGTGGTGGGCAGATTCTTAACGTCGCCTCCGTCGCGGCCTTCCAGCCGGGGCCATGGATGAGTACCTACTACGCCAGCAAGGCCTATGTACTGCACTTCTCCGAAGGTCTGCGCGAAGAGCTGAAAAGCTGTGGTATCAAGGTCTCAGTGCTCTGCCCCGGCCCGACCCGCACTGCCTTCTTCGGCACCGCACAGATGGACACCGCCAAGCTGGACCGTCAGCAGCTGATGAGCCCGGAAGAAGTGGCGCTGCACACCGTACGAGCCCTGGCAAAGAACAAAGCGATCATTGTTCCCGGTCGCCGTAACCGCTGGCTGGCGTTCAGCCCACGCTTGAGCCCACGCTGGTTGACCCGCAAGATTGCCGGCGCGATCAACAAGGCCTATTGCCCGCGTTGACCTGCTGGGTACACTCACCCTGCACTTTCATAATGGAGAAACAGCTGTGGATACTCTGTTCACCAAGATCATCAACAGAGAAATACCCGCGAGGATTATCTACGAGGATGACCAAGTCCTGGCCTTCCACGATATTGCGCCAATGGCCCCCGTGCATTTCCTGGTGATTCCGAAAAAGCCGATCCGCACCCTCAACGACCTGACGGAAGAAGACAAAGGCCTGGCTGGACACATCCTGTTCACCGCCCAGCGCCTGGCCGTAGAACAAGGCTGTGAAAAAGGCTTTCGCGTGGTGATGAACTGCAATGAAGATGGCGGCCAGACCGTCTATCACATTCATATGCATGTACTGGGTCAACGCCAGATGAACTGGCCACCCGGCTGAAACCCGCCATTGCAGGAGCCGGCTTGCCGGCTCCTGCAAGAAGCATGACCCAGCGCAAACGCACGCCCCTCTCTTGCGGTAAACTGACCGCCGAGATTTTTCCCGGAGGTCAGCATGACTACCCAACGTCACTACTCGCCGATTGACCGACTGTTGCTGCAGGCCGACACAGCCATGCGCACACTGCTGCCCTTCAGCGGCCAGCCGTATCGCCCGTCACCTGCCATCGTGCAACCCGAAGCACAAATGAGCGAAACGGATACCCGTCATGTCGCCGGCCTGATGCGCATCAACCATACCGGCGAAGTCTGTGCCCAGGCGCTCTACCAGGGCCAGGCCCTGACCGCCAAGCTGCCGCAAGTACGCGCGGCCATGGAGCACGCGGCTGAGGAAGAAATCGACCACTTGGCCTGGTGTGAACAACGTATCCGCCAATTGGGCAGCCACCCCAGTGTGCTCAACCCACTGTTTTATGGCCTGTCGTTTGGCATCGGCGCCGCTGCCGGCTTGATCAGCGACAAGGTCAGCCTGGGTTTTGTCGCCGCGACCGAACATCAGGTGTGCAAACACCTGGATGAGCACCTGGAGCAACTACCGGCCGAGGATGAAAAGTCCCGGGCGATTCTTGAGCAGATGCGTATCGACGAAGAACACCACGCAGAAAGTGCGCTGGATGCCGGCGGTTTCCGCTTCCCGGCGCCGGTGAGGTTTGGCATGAGCCTGATGGCCAAGGTCATGACCAAGAGCACCTACCGAATCTGAGCTGCAAAAAAGGGCGCTTGCAAAGCGCCCTTTCTTTTTGTCAGAAGATCCTGCGATCAGCCCAACTCAATGATCTCGTAATCATGGGTAATGGCCACACCTGCCGCGCCGAGCATGATCGAGGCCGAGCAGTACTTCTCCGCCGACAGCTCGATGGCCCGCTTGACCTGCGCTTCCTTCAGCGCACGCCCCTTGACCACAAAATGCATATGGATCTTGGTGAACACCTTCGGGTCTTCAGTCGCGCGCTCGGCTTCCAAAAAGGCTTCGCAGCTTTCCACCGCCTGGCGCGACTTCTTCAAGATGCTGACCACATCGAAGTTGCTGCAACCACCCACGCCGAGCAGGAGCATTTCCATGGGCCGTACACCCAGATTGCGGCCACCGGCTTCCGGCGGGCCATCCATGACCACCACATGGCCACTGCCCGACTCACCGAGGAACATGGCTTCGCCCGCCCATTGGATGCGTGCCTTCATCGCCCAGACTCCACTGCTAAAAAAGGGGCGCCAGCTTATCACAGGCCCCCGCAAGCGCAGTGTTCTGCCCAAATACGTTCAACAGCAGACTTTGATAGGTAAATTCCCTGATCGAGTCAGAATGCGTCTGTTAAGCTGACGCCAAATCTATGGCGCATTGCCATCCTCCGGATGGATCCGCTCTATAAAAATACCAGCCCAACCACACCGTGCAGTCTTTTCGGGATACAACCATGGTTGCTATTACCCCCATACCCAAGATCAAGAACCTCGATAAGTTACTGACCCATTGTCAGAGGCAACGCTATCCGGCCAAGCAGAACATCATCTGCGCCGGGGAACGCTCGGAAACCCTGTTTTTCATTATCAAAGGTTCGGTCACGATCCTGATCGAGGATGACGACGGTCGCGAAATGATCATAGCCTATCTCAATACCGGTGATTTCTTCGGTGAGCTGGGCCTGTTTGAACAAGCGGGGAAAGAACAGGAGCGCAGCGCCTGGGTGCGGGCGAAGATTGAGTGTGAGGTCGCAGAAATCAGCTATGCGAAATTTCGCGAACTGGCCCAACAAGATCCGGACATCCTTTATGCCCTGAGCGGCCAGATTGCCCAGCGCTTGCGCAACACCACGCGCAAAGTCGGTGACCTGGCGTTCTTCGACGTCACCGGGCGCGTCGCCCGCTGCTTGCTGGAACTGTGCAAGCAGCCGGATGCCATGACCCATCCAGACGGCATGCAAATCAAGGTTACGCGCCAGGAAATCGGCCGGATTGTCGGTTGCTCACGGGAGATGGTCGGTCGAGTGCTCAAGGATCTGGAAGAGCGCAACCTGGTGCACGTCAAAGGCAAGACGATGGTGGTGTTCGGCACTCGCTAGTACGCAAACACCTGTGCCAGCATCTGCCGGTATAAACCGTCGAGGCGGCTGATGGCATCCGGCGCAGCAAAGGCTTCATGCAAGGCGATATGGCTGTCGGCACGCACCCGCTGCTCGAGGCCGCACGCCTGATTGAAGCGATTGACCGCTGCAATCAGTTCCTCACGATGGTTCTCCAGCAACAATGCGCCATGCACCAGGCCTACCGGGCGCCCGCCACTCTGGCGCCAGCGCTGGGCAGTACCGACCATCTTGCGTCCGTTGAGATTGACGTTATAGCGGCCATCGCAAAAGGCCCCGTCGATTTCGCCCACAGAGGCATCGCCGCCCAACTCGGTCAGCAAGTCGCAAATGGGCTGGCACAGGCGCAGGTAGCCGGTCTCGATGCGGCCCTGGTCGCCCTCGCTACGGGGTGGCGCGTAGACCAGTGCGATATTCACCGTCGCCGCAGACTGCGGCACTGGCTCCCCCCCTGTTTCCCGCAGCAACACCGGCCAACCGTGGGCGGCCGATACCTGACTGGCCGCGTCAAAGGCGGGCAGACGACTCAGACGGCGAGGCATCACCAGTGCCTGGTCGCTGGGCTGCCAGAACAGCAGGCCGAAGGATTGTTCACCCGCGCAGACGGCGGCCAGCAAGTCCTGCTCGGCGGCAAGGCCTGCTTCAACGGTCATCGCTACGGGTTGGATCATCGAACACCTGCCTTTCTGAATAAACACAAAAAATGTGGGAGCTGGCTTGCCGGCGATGCTGCCGCCTCGGTGTCTCTGTTGCACCGAGGTGATGCTATCGCAGGCAAGCCAGCTCCCACAGTGTCCGCGTTTCACATCAATCCAGTGTCGAACCACTGATCGGTAGACCACGCTCCGGGAAAAACAGGCGCTGCAACTCCGCCCCTGGATTCTCCGCACGCATAAAGGTCTCGCCGACCAGGAACGAATACACGTCGCTGATTTCCATCAACTCCACATCCGCACGATTGACGATCCCGCTCTCGGTAATCACCAGGCGGTCACGAGGAATGCGCGGCAGCAGGTCCAGGGTGGTTTCCAGGTTGACGTCAAAGGTGTGCAGGTTGCGGTTGTTGACCCCAACCAGTCGTGTGTCGAGGGTTTTCAGCGCGCGCTCCAGTTCGTCACCGTCATGGACCTCGACCAGCACATCCAGGCCCACGCCTTTGGCAACCGCCGCCAACTCGGCCATCTGCACGTCGTCCAGCGCCGAAACGATCAGCAGCACGCAATCCGCGCCCAACGCCCGGGCCTCGACGATCTGGTACGGGTCGATCATGAAGTCCTTGCGGATCACCGGCAACTTGCACGCGGCGCGGGCTTGTTGCAGGTAAGCGTCGGAACCCTGGAAGTAGTCGATATCGGTCAACACCGAAAGGCAAGTTGCCCCGCCCTTCTCATAGCTGGCAGCAATCTCTGCCGGCACGAAGTTCTCGCGGATCACGCCTTTGCTCGGCGAGGCCTTTTTGATCTCGGCGATCACCGCTGGCTGCTTGAGCCTGGCCTGGGTGATCAGGGCATTGGCAAAGCCGCGGGGTGCATCGGCGCTTTTTGCCAGGTTTTCCAACTCGGCCAGGCTCACCCGTGCGCGGCGTTCGGCCACTTCTTCAACTTTGCGGGCGAGGATGTTTTCCAGAACTGTTGGCACGCTCATCCTTCATTCTCCATCTTGAATACGGCCGTGAATGCTCCCAGCTCTTCGAGCTTTTCGCGAGCCAGACCCGTATGCAGCGCATCGTGGGCCAAGGCGACACCTTCTGTAAGACTATAGGCGTGATCGGCTGCATAAAGTGCCGCGCCAGCATTCAGAACAATCATCTCTGCCGCTTTCTGACCGTTCTCGGTCTTGCGACGCCCCAGGGCATCGCGAATCAATTCAAGGGACGCCGCCGGGCTTTCTACCGCCAGGCCATGCAGGCTCTGGCTCTTCATACCGAGGTCTTCTGGCTCGACCCAATATTCGGTGACCTGATCGTTCTTCAGCTCGGCCACAAAGGTTGGGGCCGCCAGGCTGAATTCGTCCAGGCCATCCTTGGAGTGCACCACTAGCACGTGTTTGCTGCCCAGGCGCTGCAGGACTTCGGCCAATGGCCGGCACAGCGCCTGGCTGAACACGCCCACCACCTGATGCTTCACACCGGCCGGATTCGTAAGCGGGCCAAGCATGTTGAACAGGGTACGCAGGCCAAGGTCCTTGCGCGGGCCCGCGGCGTGTTTCATCGCCCCATGGTGGGACTGGGCAAACATAAAGCCGATACCGACGTTGTCGATGCAGCGCGCCACCTGCACCGGGGTCAGGTTCAGGTAGATCCCGGCCGCTTCCAGCAGATCGGCACTGCCGCTCTTGCCCGATACCGCGCGGTTGCCGTGCTTGGCCACGGTGCAGCCGGCAGCGGCTACGACAAAGGATGATGCCGTCGAAACGTTGAAAATATTCGCACCGTCACCGCCGGTGCCGACCACATCGACCACGCCGTCGAGGGTCTTGAGTTCGACCTTGTCCGCCAGTTCACGCATCACCGAGACGGCGCCGACGATTTCGTCGATGCTCTCGCTCTTCATGCGCATGGCCATCATAAAGGCGCCAATCTGCGCATCGGTGCATTGGCCGGTCATGATTTCGCGCATGACATCGCTCATTTCAGCGGTGCTCAGGTCCAGATGGCCGACGATACGGCTCAGGGCAGTCTTGATATCCATGGAAAGTCCTTAGCGCGTGCCGCCGCTCTGCTTGAGAAAGTTGGCGAACAGCTCGTAGCCCTGCTCGGTCAGAATTGATTCAGGGTGAAACTGCACCCCTTCGACATTCAGTGTCTTGTGCCGCAGGCCCATGATCTCGTCGACCGAGCCGTCTTCCAGCTGGGTCCAGGCCGTCAGTTCCAGGCATTCGGGCAAGGTCTCGCGCTTGACCACCAGTGAGTGGTAACGGGTCACCGTCACCGGCAGGTTCAATCCCTGGAACACACCTTGATCATTATGGAACACCGGGCTGGTCTTGCCGTGCATCACCTGGCGGGCACGCACCACGTCGCCGCCAAATGCCTGGCCGATGGACTGGTGGCCCAGGCAAACCCCGAGAATCGGCAGCTTGCCGGCGAAAAACCGGATGGCTTCCAGGGAGATACCCGCCTCGGTCGGCGTGCAGGGGCCTGGGGAAACCACGATACGCTCCGGGTTCAGGGCAGCAATCTGCGCCACCGTCATTTCATCGTTGCGCACCACCTTGACCTCGGCACCGAGCTCGCCCAGGTATTGCACAACGTTGTAGGTAAAGGAGTCGTAGTTATCAATCATCAGCAACATGTGGGTTCAAACCTCTTGAATTCACTGATTTCGAATGACCGCCTTCCAGGAGCGTGACCCGCTGCCAGACGCACGTTCCGGTTGCCAGGGTCAGCCGGCAAGGGGCGTCGAACAAAGGGTGAAGAAGGCAAATCGGTACAGGTCCGGCCGGGCCGGCAGAGAAAATTCAGGCGCGCCAACGCCAACGGGCGTGTGCCTTGACTACTCGCATCAAGAGTTTGCTGATGATCAACACGGGGAGGGTCTCATTCATACGTTCCCGCACAGTAACGTAGCCTCGCCAGCGGTGCAATATAGAGCAGCAAATACGGGGGGCATGACGAAGGTTTTGTAAGAAAAAACGATTTTCCTCACAGAAAACTCCCTCTACATTGCTAGTGTTTCACTTCCGATACAAAAACAATCATATGGAATCCCTATGCTCAGACCATCTTTTGTTGCGCCCCTTGCCGGATGCCTCCTGGCACTGGCCTGCGCGCAGGCGTTTGCAGCACCGTCACCTTATTCAACCATGGTGGTTTTTGGCGATAGCCTGGCGGACGCCGGCCAGTTCCCCGATGGTGTGTCCGGTGCCACCCTGCGTTTTACCAACCGTACCGGCCCCACATTCCAGGGTGACTACGGCCTGGTTTCATCGACCCTGCTGGGCTCCAAACTGGGTGTAGCGCCAAACGACCTGAATGCCTCCACCTCGCCGGTTCGCGCCGCGCAAGGCTTGCCTGACGGCAATAACTGGGCGGTCGGCGGCTACCGTACCGACAACATCCTGGATTCCATCACCTCAGCCTCCGACACGGCGATCCCCCCCGGCAATGCGGGCGCGGGCACTGTTTTACGCAGTCGCCAGGGTTACCTGCCAGCAAACGGTGGGCGGGCCGACCCCAACGCGCTGTATTTTCTGTCCGGTGGCGGTAATGACTTCCTGCAACAGCGCGTCCTCAGTCCAGGCCAAGCCGTTGCCGCAGGCGGGCGCCTGGCCGACAGCGCCCAGGCTCTGCAACAAGCCGGTGCGCGCTACATCATGGTGTGGATGCTGCCCGACCTGGGCCTGACACCCGCCATCAACGGCACGCCGCAGCAGGCTGGGACGTCCGCCCTGAGCACTATTTTCAACCAGGCACTGGTACAGCGCCTGTCGCAGATCGACGCCCAGATCATCCCGTTGAATATTCCACTGCTGTTGCAGGAAACCTTCGCCGACCCAGGCCGATTTGGCCTGGCGACCGGGCAGAACCTTACCGGCACCTGCTTCACTGGCAACAGTTGCACCGCCAACCCGACGTATGGCATCGGCGGCACCCAGCCGGACCCGACCAAGCTGATCTACAACGACTCGGTCCACCCCACCGTCGCCGGGCAACGCTTGATTGCCGACTATGCCTACTCGCTGCTCGCCGCCCCCTGGGAGCTGAGCCTGCTGCCAGAAATGGCCCAAGGCACCCTGCGCGCCCATCAGGATGAGCTGCGTAACCAGTGGCAGGCAGACAACGGCAACTGGCAAGCCGTCGGCCAATGGCGCGCAATTGTCGCCGGTGGTGGTCAGCGCCTGGACTTCGACGGTCAAGGCAGCTCGGCCAGTGGCGACGGCAGTGGCTACAACCTGAATGTCGGCGGCAGCTATCGTCTCGACGACAGCTGGCGCGTAGGTGTCGCGGCTGGGCTGTATCGCCAGACACTCGAAGCCGGCGCCAGCGACTCGGACTACAAGCTCAACAGCTACATGGGCAGCGCATTCGCGCAGTATCAGCACAATCACTGGTGGGCCGATGCCGCGCTGACCGGCGGCCGGCTGGACTTCGACAGCCTCAAGCGCAAGTTCGCCCTGGGCGTCAGCGAAGGCTCAGAAAAAGGTGACACCGACGGCTGGCTCTGGGCCTTGAGCGGCCGCGTAGGCTATGACATTGCCGGGGTCGGCAGCGATTGGCACCTGTCGCCGTTCATCAGCGCCGACTATGCGCGAATCGAAGTCGATGGCTACTCGGAAAAAGGCAGCCGCTCCACCGCGCTGACCTTTGCCAACCAGCAACGCGACTCCAAACGCCTGGGCGTTGGCCTGCAGGGCAGCTACCGCGTCACCCCGCAAACCCAGGTTTTTGGCGAAGTGGCCCACGAGCATGAGTTCGAAAACGACACCCAGAAGGTGAACATTGCGCTCAACAGCGTGCAGGGGATCGGCTTCGAACTCGATGGCTATACCCCTCGCAGCAATTCGGATCGCTTGAGTCTCGGGGTCAGCCACAAGCTCACCCAGGAGCTGGCGTTGCGCGCGGCGTATAACGTGAGGAAGGATGACAGCCTGACCCAGCAAGGGGTCAGTGTCGGAGTGAGCCTGGATTTCTAATACGGCCTTAAAAACAACATAAAACCCATGTGGGAGCGGGCTTGCCCGCGATAGCGGTGGTTCAGTCACTGCATCGGTGACTGACAGACCGCCATCGCGGGCAAGCCCGCTCCCACACAAGCCCAACCCCACATTTAGATCGGGATCGACCGTCAGTCTTGCGGGGTCTGCTCGGCCAATGCCACCGCACGGAACATCGCCCGGCGCTTGTTCAGGGTTTCTTCCCACTCAAGGGCCGGCACCGAGTCGGCGACAATCCCGCCGCCCGCCTGCACATGCAGTTCGCCGTCCTTGATCACCGCCGTGCGGATCGCAATGGCCGTGTCCATGTTGCCATTCCACGCGAAATAACCCACGGCGCCGCCGTAGACCCCACGCTTGACCGGCTCCAGCTCGTCGATGATTTCCATCGCACGAATCTTCGGGGCGCCGGACAAGGTGCCCGCCGGCAGAATTGCGCGCAGCGCGTCCATCGCCGTCAGGCCGGCCTTCAGCTCGCCGGTGACGTTGGACACAATGTGCATCACGTTGGAATAACGCTCGATCACCATCTTCTCGGTGAGCTTCACCGAGCCGATTTCCGAAACGCGTCCGGTGTCGTTACGCCCCAGGTCGATGAGCATCAAGTGCTCGGCGATTTCCTTGTCGTCGGACAGCAGGTCTTCTTCAAGTGCCAGGTCGGCCTCTTCGGTCGCGCCACGGGGGCGCGTGCCGGCAATCGGCCGCACGGTGATCAGGTTGTCTTCGACGCGCACCAGCACTTCCGGCGAGCTGCCCACTACGTGGAAATCGCCAAAGTTGAAGAAGTACATGTACGGCGTCGGGTTGAAGCAGCGCAGCGCCCGGTACAAGTCGATGGGCGCCGCCTTGAAGTCGATGGACATCCGCTGCGACGGCACCACTTGCATGCAGTCACCGGCGAGGATGTATTGCTTGATGGTATCGACCGCGCGCTCGTAGTCATCCTGGGTAAAGCTGGAGCGAAATACCGGATCGGCCGCCGGCGGACGGCTGAGGTCCAGGCCGCGACGCGGGGTGATCGGCTGGCGCAGCTTGTCCAGCAGCGCTTCGAGGCTGGCCTGGCCTTGCTCGAACGCATCGGCCTGGGCCGGGTCGGCGAGCACAATCGCGTGCATCTTGCCGGCCAGGTTGTCGAACACCACCACCGCGTCGGAAACCATCAGCAGGATGTCCGGCACACCCAACGGGTCGGGGTTCGGGCATTTGCCCAGGCGTTGCTCCACGTAACGCACGCAGTCGTAGCCGAAATACCCCACCAGGCCGCCATTGAAACGCGGCAAACCAGCAATGGTTGGCACGTTGTAGCGCGCCTTGAAGGCTTCGACGAAGGCCAGCGGGTCTTGCACATCGTGGCTTTCGATCTCGACGCCATCATGGGTGATGCTGACATGATGGTCATGCACCCGCAGGACCGTGCGGCACGGCAGGCCGATGATCGAGTAACGGCCCCACTTTTCGCCGCCCTGCACCGATTCCAGCAGATAGGAATTGGGCTCGTCGGCCAGTTTCAGGTAGATCGACAGCGGCGTATCGAAGTCGGCCAGGGTTTCCCGGGCCATGGGGATGCGGTTGTAGCCGGCAGCGGCCAAACGCAGGAATTCTTCGCGGATCATGGGGTGCCTCGTGGCGTGAGGGTCTAACAGTCAGGTAGGCAAACGTGCCGCAGCGCGGCCAGGATCAGTCAGGCGCGCCAACGCCAGCGGGCCAGGGCCTTGATGACTTTCATCCAGAGTTTGCGAGTGACCACCACGATGGGATTTCCAGAAGGGGATGGGACAGCGTCGGGCAACGTTATCTCAGCGCCCGCTCCCAAGCAACCGGGGATTAGCAGTCGCAGGTCATCAATGACCAGCGCCGGCGACTCTTCGGCAATCGGCCGGCCATGGTTGTAGCCATAGCTTAAGGCCACACACTTGACCCCCGCCGCTTTCGCCGCCAGCACATCGCTGCGCGAATCGCCGACAAACAGCGACTGGGACGCCGGGATATTGGCCATTTTCATCACAAAGAACAACGCCGCCGGATCCGGTTTTTTCTGCGGCAGGGTATCGCCGCCGATGATCCAGCGGAAATACCGGCCGATCTTCATCTGGTCCAGCAGCGGCGCGACGAAGCGTTCCGGCTTGTTGGTGATCAGGGCCATTTCCACGCCCTGCTTGTGCAGCCACTTGAGGGTGTCGCGCACGCCGGGGTAAACCACGGTCAGTTCGTGGCCGTCTTCGTAGGCCGCGTTGAACAGTTCCAGCGCGTGCTCGGCCTCCACCTCATCGACACCTTCGGCATCAATGTGATTGGCCAGCGCACGGCGCACCAGCATCTGCACGCCGTTGCCGACCCACTCGCGTACCGATTCGATACCGGCAGGCTTGCGCCCCAACTTGAGCAACATGTGATCCACCGCAGCCGTCAGGTCCGGGACCGAATCGACCAGGGTGCCGTCCAGATCGAACATCACCAGCCGCGGCAATTTACCGGGGAACAGCTGCTCAAAACCGCTCATGGACGCGCCAGCGCCAGTTCTTCACGCATCTTGGCAATCACGGCCTGGTAGTCAGGGGTGTTGAAGATCGCCGAGCCGGCGACGAAGGTGTCGGCGCCCGCCGCCGCGATATCACGGATGTTGTTGACGTTGACCCCACCGTCGATCTCCAGGCGGATATCACGGCCAGAGGCGTCAATCAGCGCACGGGCCTCACGCAGCTTGTCGAGGGTGCCGGGAATGAACTTCTGCCCGCCAAAACCCGGGTTGACGCTCATCAGCAAGACCATGTCGACCTTGTCCATCACGTACTTGAGGGTGTCCAGCGGGGTCGCCGGGTTGAACACCAGGCCAGCCTTGCAGCCGCCTTCGCGGATCAGTTGCAGGGAGCGGTCGACATGCAGCGTGGCTTCCGGGTGGAAGGTGATGTAGGTCGCACCGGCTTCGATGAAGTCGCCGATGATGCGGTCCACCGGGCTGACCATCAGGTGCACGTCAATCGGCGCGGTCACGCCGTACTTGCGCAGCGCGGCGCAAACCATCGGGCCGATGGTCAGGTTCGGCACATAGTGGTTGTCCATGACATCGAAGTGCACGAAGTCGGCACCGGCGGCCAACACGTTGTCCACTTCCTCGCCCAGGCGGGCGAAGTCGGCGGAGAGAATCGATGGAGCAATTACGAAGGGCTGCATGACGCACCTTTTCTGAGCTAAATCACGATGGCGCGCATTGTATACCTCATGCTTTGTTGCGCGCACCGTGACCTGACTCAATGACTAGTACGCGGCGCGGTAGATTTTCTCGATATCCGCCGCACTGAGCTTGCGCGGATTGTTGCGCATCAGGCGCTCGATTCCCGCGGCTTCTAAGGCCATGGCCGGAATCGCCTCCTCTGGCACGCCGAAGCTGCGCAAGCCGCTAGGGATCTCCACTGCGGCGCACAGTCGCGTCATGGCCTCCACCGCCTGGTCCGCTGCATCGTTGACGCTCAAGCCCGTGATATTCACCCCCATGGCCTGGGCGATATCCTGCATGCGCTCGACGCAGGCCAGCTTGTTCCAGTGCATCACATAGGGCAGCAGCAACGCGTTGCTCACCCCGTGGGCAATGTTGAAACGCCCGCCCAACGGGTAGGCCAGCGCATGCACCGCCCCCACCCCGGCATTGCCAAAGGCCATGCCGGCCATCAGGCTGGCCGTGGCCATATCGTCCCGCGCCTGCAGGTTGGCCGGGTTGGCGTAGGCCTTGGGCAAGGCGTTGGCGATTAACTTGATCGCGCCAATGGCCAGGGCATCGGTGATTGGCGAGGCGTTCAGGGACAGATAGGACTCGATGGCATGCACCAGGGCATCCACACCACTGGCAGCCGTAACACTGCGCGGGCAGGTCAGGGTCATTTGCGGGCTGATCAGCGCAACATCCGGCAGCAGGTAGTCGCTGACGATGCCTTTTTTCAATTGCGCGGCCTTGTCCGACAGAATCGCCACATTGGTCACTTCCGACCCCGTGCCGGCCGTGGTGGGAATGGCAATCAGCGGCGGGCCTTTGCGCGGCACCTGGTCCACACCGAACAAATCCTCGAGTGCGCCGTGATAACCGGCATAGGCGGCGACGCTCTTGGCGATATCAATGGCACTGCCACCGCCCACGCCGATCAGGCCGTCATGCCCGCCTTCGCGGTAGGCCTGCATGCAGTCTTCGACGATGGCGATCTCCGGGTCGGGCAGCACCCGGTCGAAAATCTCGTAGGGCCGATCACCCAACTGCGCCAATGCCAGTTGCACCGTACCGGACTTGACCAGCGCAGCATCGGTGACGATCAACGGGTTGTCGATATCCAGCCGGGTCAGCTCGGCGGCCAATTGCTCGATGGCGCCTGGGCCGGTGAGCAATTTGTGGGCGATCTTGAATGAGGAGGTACTCATGTGCGCGGCCTCTTATAAATTGGTGGGCTGGCACAAGAATAGCTGGGGAATGCGGGTTGTCTGCCATTCAGCGGCTGAATGGTTGGGTCATTCAAAGCGGGCCCGGTCAATGTAGGAGCTGGCTCGCCTGCGATGGCCTCGACTCGGTGCATCAGGTGTACCGAGTCGAGGCCATCGCAGGCAAGCCTGCTCCCACAGGTGACCGGGTTTCAGCAGTCAGACCTGCGCCGTCCGCAGTTTTTCGCTGCGCCCACGCAGCCACTCCAGGGTCAGCAACAGCACCACCGAGAAGGCAATCAGCAAGGTCGCCGCTGCGGCAATGGTCGGGCTGAGGTTTTCGCGGATGCCGCTGAACATCTGCCGAGGCAAGGTGGCCTGCTCGGGCCCGGCGAGGAACAGCGTCACCACCACCTCATCGAACGACGTGGCAAAGGCAAACAGCGCCCCGGAAATGACGCCCGGCGCAATCAGCGGCAGCGTCACCCGGCGAAACGCGGTCAACGGCGACGCCCCCAGGCTGGCCGCGGCTCGCACCAGGTTGTGGTTGAAGCCCTGCAAGGTCGCCGACACGGTGATGATCACAAAGGGCACGCCCAGCACCGCATGCACCACGATCAGCGAAAAGAAACTGTTGCCCAGCCCCAGCGGGGCAAAGAACAAGTAACTCGCCACGCCGATAATCACCACCGGTACCACCATCGGCGAAATCACCAGGGCCATCACCAGCGCCTTGCCGGGGAAGTGGCCACGGGTCAGGCCAATAGCGGCCAACGTGCCAAACACCATCGCCAGCACCGTGGCCGCCGGGGCGACGATGATGCTGTTCTTCAAGGCGCGCATCCATTCCGCCGAGGCAAAGAAGTCCTGGTACCAGTGCAGCGAAAACCCCTGCAGCGGGTACACCAGGAAACTCCCGGAGTTGAACGACAGCGGGATGATCACCAGCACCGGCAGGATCAGGAACAACAGGATCAGGCCGCAGAGGATCCGCAAGCTGTAGAACCACACCCGCTCGATGGGTGACATATAAGGACTGCTGGACATTTCAGGCGCTCCTCAGCTCAGGCGCAGGCGGCTGGCGCCCACCAGCCAGTTGTAGATCAGGTACAGCACCACGGTCGCCAGCAGCAGCAAGCCGCCCAGCGCAGTCGCCATGCCCCAGTTGATGCTGGTGTTGGTGTAGAACGCCACGAAGTAGCTGACCATCTGGTCGTTCGGGCTGCCCAGCAAGGCCGGGGTGATGTAGTAGCCAATCGCCAGGATAAACACCAGCAGGCAACCGGCACCCACACCCGCGTAGGTCTGTGGGAAGTACACCCGCCAGAAACTGGCGAATGGGTGACAACCCAAAGAGATCGCCGCACGCATGTAGGTCGGTGAAATGCCCTTCATCACGCTGTAGATCGGCAGAATCATGAACGGCAGCAGGATATGCACCATGGAGATGTAGACCCCCAGCCGGTTGAACACCAACTCCAGAGGCTTATCAATGATGCCCAAGCCCATCAGCGCGCCGTTGATCAGCCCGCCGGACTGCAGCAGCACAATCCAGGCGGCCACGCGCACCAGCACCGAGGTCCAGAAGGGCAGCAGCACGAGGATCATCAACAGGTTGCTTTGCCGCGCCGGCAGGTTGGCCAGCAGGTACGCCAGCGGATAGGCCAGCAGCAGGCAGCACACGGTAATCACCAGGCCCATCCAGAAGGTGCGGGCGAAGATATCGAGGTAAATCGCCTGGTCCGGCGTGGCCGGCGCGACTTCGCCGAGGTCGTCGATCCGATGATCGACCGCCGCCAGCAGGTAATAAGGCGTGAGGCTGCTGGTGTTGCGCCGGATGGCCTGCCAGTACGCGGGGTCGCCCCAGCGTTCGTCGAGGTTTTCCAGCGCTTCTTTATAAGAGGCCGGCACTTCGCTGAACGGCAGCGCCCGCGCGGTTTTGGTCAACAGGCTGCGATAACCCGCCAGCTCCATGTTCAGGCGCTTGGACAAATCGCCCAGGGTCTGGTTTTTCCGGGCTTCACCCAGGTCCTCGCTGACAGCCTGGTACACCGACTCGCCGGGCAAGCCGCGACCATCCCAGGCGGTCACCGCCACCACGGTACGCGGCAGGCCAGCGACCACTTCCGGGTTACCGACGCTTTTGTACAACAGCGCAACGATGGGCACCAGGAACACCAGCAGCAAAAACACCACCAGCGGCGCGATCAAGGCCTGGGCCTTCCAGCGGTTAAGCCGCTCGGCACGCGCCAGGCGCTGCTTCAAGCTGGGGGTGGTGACCTCGTTCGAGGGAACGGCGATGGCCATGGCAAACTCCGGAAAATCTACAGTTGAAACCCGTGTGGAAGGCCCCCTTGTGGGAGCCGGGCTTGCCCGCGATGGCAGCACCTCGGTGTGTCGGGTCTACCGAGGTGCTGCCATCGCAGGCAAGCCAGCTCCCACAGGGGTTAAGCGGTGGGGCTTGTTATTTGGCAGCCCAGGAATTGAAGCGCTGCTCCAGTTGCTCACCGTTATCCGCCCAGAAGCTCACATCAATCTGCACCTGGTTGGCGATGTTTTCCGGAGTAGTCGGCATATCCTTGAGGATGTCCTTGGCCAGCAGCGGCACGGCTTGGGTATTGGCCGGGCCGTAGGCGATGTTTTCCGAGTAGATTTTCTGTTGCTGCGGTGCAACGGAGAAGGCGATAAATTTCTTCGCCGCCTCGGCGCGCTCCTTGCCCAGGCCCTTGGGGATCGCCCAGGCGTCGAAATCGTAGATACCGCCGTTCCACACCACTTTCAGGTTGCTCTCTTTCTGCACGGCGGCGATCCGGCCGTTATAGGCCGAGCTCATCACCACGTCACCCGAGGCCAGGTACTGCGGCGGCTGGGCGCCGGCCTCCCACCACTGGATCGACGGTTTGAGCTCATCGAGTTTCTTGAAGGCGCGGTCCTGGCCGTCCTTGCCGGCCAGCACTTTATACACGTCCTTGGGCGCTACACCGTCGGCCATCAGGGCGAATTCCAGGGTGTACTTGGCCCCCTTGCGCAAGCCGCGCTTGCCGGGGAAATTTTTGGTGTCCCAGAAGTCCGCCCAACTGGTTGGGGCCGTTTTCAGTTTGTCGGCGTTGTACGCCATCACCGTGGACCACACAAAGAAACCCACGCCACAGGGCTGGATCGCGCCTTTCACATAGTCGTCGGGGTTGCCGAACAGCTTCGGATCCAACGGTTCGAACATGTCCTCGTCACAGCCACGGGACAGTTCCGGCGACTCGACTTCCACCAGGTCCCAGGACACGCTCTTGGTGTCGACCATGGCTTTGACCTTGGCCATCTCGCCGTTGTACTCGCCAGCGATGATCTTGCCGTTGCCCGCGCTTTCCCACGGGGCATAGAAAGCCTTGACCTGGGCCGCCTTGTTCGCGCCGCCAAACGACACCACCGTCAGGTCCGGACCTGCCATGACCTGTGAAGCACTCGCCAGGCCGATGGCCAGGGCGGTCAATTTCAGGGATCTCAACATTTATTGTTCTCTCCACGTGCAGGGTTGGATGAAGCCAAGGGGGCGATCAATTCGCCTCTAGAAGTGGATCGAGTGCGCGAACGTGCTCGACTTGCCAGCCAATCGGAACCACATCGCCGACCGTCAGTGCCGGATCCAGCTCGGCGATCGGTTGTTTCACAAAGAAATCGGCCTTGCCGCAGACTTCCAGGCGCACGCGCACGTGGTCGCCCAGATAGATAAATTCGGCCACCCGGCCCGAGAAGCGGTTGCTGCAGCTTTCGCTGGAACCGTTGAGGCTGACCCGCTCCGGGCGCACCGACAGCGTCACCGGGCCACCGATCTGCCCGACATTCACCGCCAGCGCCTCGACCTTCTCGCCGCGCGCCAGCTCAACCACGCACCGCTCGCCGGTGTGGCTGTGCAGGCGGCCGTTAAGACGGTTGTTCTCGCCGATGAAATTGGCGACGAAGGTGTTTTTCGGCTCTTCATACAAAGTGCGCGGCGGTGCGATCTGCTGGATCTCGCCCTGGTGGAACACCGCTACCCGGTCGGACATAGTCAGCGCTTCCCCCTGGTCGTGGGTCACGTAAACCACGGTCACGCCGAGGCGCTGGTGCAGGTGCTTGATCTCCATCTGCATGTGTTCACGCAGCTGTTTATCGAGGGCACCGAGGGGTTCGTCCATCAGCACCAGCTGCGGCTCGAACACCAGGGCGCGAGCCAGGGCCACCCGTTGCTGCTGGCCGCCGGAGAGCTGCGCCGGGTAGCGCTGGGCGAAGGCGTCGAGCTGGACCATGCTCAGCACGCGCTTGACCCGTTCGCTGACATCAGTCTTGCTCAAGCCCCGCACCGTCAGGGGGAACGCCAGGTTCTCAGCCACCGTCATGTGCGGGAACAGCGCATAGTTCTGGAACACCATGCCAATGTCGCGCTTGTGCGGCGGCACATTGTTGATCGAGCGCCCGGCCAGCAGGATCTCCCCGGCGGTCGGGGTTTCGAAGCCGGCGAGCATCATCAGGCTGGTGGTCTTGCCCGAACCAGACGGGCCCAGCAGGGTGAGAAATTCGCCCTTGCGAATGTCCAGGTTGAGGTCTTTGACGATCAGGTTCTCGCCGTCGTAGCTCTTCTGCACACCACGAAAGCTGACCAGCACATCATTTGAATCCGCCTCGCTCATACCCGCACCTTTGTGTTTTGGACTGCTGTAGAGCTAGCGTAGTCCAGGCGCAAGCCCCCGGAAATCGGGGCGCAGGAGAGATTGGCATCAGCAGGATGGAAGGTTCGGGGTAGGGATCGCCCTACACGGATGGCGGGCAAGGGACAGTTGCGCAGCAAGCTTCAAGCGACAAGCTGCAAGCACGGGCTTCCGGGGGTTTGGGCGATGTCGCAAATAGATACGCTCCTATAGGAGCTTGTGCTCCATCGCGTACTTCACCAGCTCGGCCAGGGAGCTGATGTTGAGTTTTTGCATCAACCGCGCCTTATGGGTGCTGATGGTCTTGCTGCTCAGGGCCAGTTGCTGGGCGATATCGTTGACGTTGGCGCCCTGGGCCAAACGCTCGAACACCGAGAACTCGCGCTCGGACAACAGCGAATGCAAGGGCCGGGCATCGGTGAGGCCGACCTCAAACACCATGCGGTCCGCCAGGTCCGGGTCGATATAGCGCCCGCCCGCGGCGACTTTGCGGATTGCCGTCAACAACAGCGCAGGATCGCTGTCCTTGGTGGCATACCCAGCCGCACCGACCTTCAGCGCCCGGGCGGCCATTTGTGCCTCGTCATGCATCGACAGCACCAGGATGGCCGGCGGGTTGTTCAGCGCGCGGATCCGCGCAATCGCCTCCAGGCCGTTGACCCCGGGCATGGAGATATCCAGCAGCACCACCTCGCAGGGCGTGTGACGCAAGGCTTCCAACAGCTGTTCGCCGTTGCCCGCCTCGCCCACCACCAGCAGGTCCTTGGCCAGGCCGATCAACTGCTTGATGCCTTCACGGACGATGGTGTGGTCTTCGGCTACCAATACGCGGATCACGGCAATTTCCTCTCTCTATAGCGATTAAACGCCGACATTCAAAATGTGCGAGCAAGCCCACAAGGGATCTATGGCGAATCCAACGGCACCGTAACGCTCAGAGTGGTGCCCTCCCCCAGTTCGCTGTCGAGGGTCAACTGCCCGCCCATGATCAGCACCCGCTCGCGCATGCCCACCAAACCAAACGACACCGGGCGCCCCGGCGCAGGGACGAAGCCTGCGCCATCATCACTGATGGTCAACCGCAGATTGGCGCCCTCCACCACCAGGGTCAACTCCACCGTATGCGCCTGGGCATGGCGCATGACGTTGGTCAGCGCCTCCTGCAGGATACGGAACAGGCCAATGGCCTTGGCGTCACTCAGGGCCGGGAGGTTGTCCGGCACCTGCACCAGGCACGGAATCTGTGTGCGCGCCTCAAACCGCCGGGCCTGCCACTCGATGGCCGAGGCGATCCCGGCGTCGAGAATCGGCGGGCGCAACGCCGTGGCCACATCACGGACCAATTGGAACAGTTGAGCGATCAGGCGCTTCATGCTGTTCAGGCGCTCGTGCAGGCCTGGGTCCAACTGGGCGTAGGCCAACTCGCACATGGAGGTTTCCAGCTTCAACACCGTGAGCATCTGCCCCAGCTCATCGTGAACTTCGCGGGCGATCCGCGCCTTCTCTTCCTCACGCACGGTTTCCAGGTGCGCTGAGAGTTCGCGCAGTTGCGCCCGCGAGGCGTCCAATTCCAGCTCAATGCGTTTGCTGTCGCTGATGTCCCAGACGATCCCGTCCCAGACCACCGCCCCATCGTCCAGACGCCGGGTGACCGCCTTGATCTCGGCCCAGCGCTGCTCGCCCTGGCGGGTCAGGATGCGGCCCTGCCACGACCAGTTGCTCTCGGTGTCGATGGCCTGGTCCTGGGTCTGGTGATAACTGGCGCGATCATCCGGGTGGACCAGACTGCGAATCCCCACATCGCGGTGGCTGAGCACGGACGGCGAATAGCCCACCAGGCGCTCGCTGCCTTCGCTGATATAGGCAAAGTCGATGGCGGCGCTCAACGGCAGACGCTCCAGGCGAAACACCAGCCCTGGCACATTGGCGGCGATGCCTTGCAGGCGCGCTTCACTTTCCTGCAGCGCGGCCAAGGCCCGGCGGCGCTCGGTGACGTCGTTGAGGTACACCACCAGGTATTCGCCACCGGCAAAGCGCAGGAAACTCAAGGACACATCCGTGGGCAACAGGCTGCCATCCGCGCGCAGGCACTGGGTGGCGAAGCTCTGCGGCCCGTCTTCACTGGCCCGGGCGCGCTTCCACAGGTTCAGCCAGCGGTCCATGCTCAGATTGGGTTCGAACTCGATCAGCGGGCGCTCGATCAACGCTCCCGGGGCATAACCGAGCATGGTTTCGGCGGCGACGTTGGCGTAGCGCACATGGCTGTCCCAATTGACCCAGAGGATACCCACGGTACTTTGATCAATCGAAAACTGGGTCAGACGCAATGCTTCGGCGCCCGCCGCACGGGCAGCGCTTTCCTCACGCGTGGCCAGCAACTGGTGTTCCAGGGCATGTTTTTGCCGACGCTGCCACAGGGCAACCGTCAGGCACGCGAGCAACAGCAGGCCCAGCAGCAGGCTGAGGTTTTGCCAGAATCCCGGTGATTCCGACAGGCGTGGGTATTTGGGTTGCAGCCAGCGGGCATGCAATTGCTCCAGCTCACGGGCTGGAATGGCGCGCAGGCCGCTCTCGACAATCTCTGCCAGGGCTGGCCAGTCACGCCGGGTGGCCACCCGCAACAGTTGCGGCAATCCAATATCGCCGACCACGGCCAAACCGGCGAACTCGGGCTCGATCGACAAGCGGCTCAACTGCGCCTCATCGACTACCGCATAGCGCGCCTGCTGGCTGACCAATAGCTGCAAGGCCTGGCGCTCCAGGGGCACACCTTGCAGGTTCAGCCTGGGGTAATTGCTGCGCAGGTAATCCGCCACGCCGCTGGGCATGCGCACGGCGACCCGGGACTGTTCATCGAGTTTTTCCAGGTCCACAGTGCCGCTGCCGTCGCGAATGCCAACAATGTGCTGGGGCACGCGCATATACGGGTCGGAAAACTGCCACAGGCGCAGGCCGGCAGGGGTTTGTAGCAGACCTGGGGCGAGGTCGACCGCATCCTCGCGCAAGGCGTCCTCCAACTGCTCCTGCGTGGGGAAGTTGCGCCAGGTGAGCTCGATATTCAGCGCCTTGGCCAGCGCCTGCATCAGCTCGACATTGGCTCCGGACAAGCGCTGCAGGCGCCGGTCGTATTGCGCGTAAGGCGCCTGCAACACCACCCCGACCCGCAGTTGCGGGTGCTGCGCCAACCACTCGCGCTGCTGCAGGTTGAGCACCGCAGGCGGCACCACAGACGCAGGCGCGGCATTCACCATCAAGGGCAAGCACAGATAGCCGATAACCAGCAGACAGCGAAAATTCATCATTCACATCTCACATCCAACCCATTAGGCTGCCGGGATCACTTCTGGCCGGGATTCCACTATGCCCCTGCTTCACCGTTCGACACTGCCAGCATTGTGCCTGTCGCTGCTGTTTACCAGCACCTTTTGCGTGCAGGCGGCTGACACCGCGCCGGCGGCCGCCGAAAAACCACCAGAACGCCAGCCTCTGCCAGAGCGTAGCCAGGAGGAAGCCCAGGCCCTGGAGCGACAACTGCCGCCCCACGAGCAGCAACAATTGCAGGCCGGCGACGAGTCGTTCCTGGCGCTGTGGAAACCGGCGAACAGCCCTGAACCGCAGGGTGTGGTGATTATCGTCCCCGGCGCCGGAGAAACGGCTGACTGGCCGCAAGCCATCGGGCCTTTGCGCCAGAAGCTGCCGGATGCCGCCTGGAGCAGCCTGAGCCTGTCGCTGCCCGACCTGAGCGTCGATACCCTGCCGCCGCGGGTGATCCAGGCTCCCGATGCAGCCGTCGACAGCAGCAGCAAAGATGCCAGCACTGCCGCGCCCAAGCCCATCGAACAGGCGGCCAGCGCCGAAGCCGAGGGCACCGACCCGGCCGTGGTCCCTGGCGTGGATGAGCAGGACAAGACCGACGCGACACGGATCTTCGCCCGCATCGACGCAGCCGTCGCCTATGCCCAGACCCAGAACGCCCGCAGCGTGGTGCTGCTGGGGCACGGGACTGGGGCCTGGTGGGCTGCGCGCTACCTGAGCGAAAAACAACCGGCCCAGGTGCAAAAGTTCATCATGGTCGCGGCGCAGTCGCCGGTGGGCCGTCAACCGGATCTGCAACAGCTGACCCCGACATTGAAGCTGGCGACCGCCGATGTCTTCTATCAGGACAACGCCCTGGCCAGCAAAATGGCGCTGGAGCGCAGCCAGGCGAGCAAGCGGCTGAAGAATGACAACTACAAGCAGGTGTCGTTGAAGACTATTCCTGGGAATAGCGCAGCGGCCCAGGAACAGTTGTACCGGCGGATTCGCGGCTGGTTGAGCCCGCAAAGCAGCGGTAGCTGAGCCCAACTGCCCCGCCCCGTCTGTGGTTGTGGTTGTGGTTGTGGTTGTGGTTGTGGTTGTGGCGAGCGGGCTTGCCCGCGTTGGGTTTGTGTACATATCCGTTGCTGCGGTCATGGCCACTTAGGGTTCCGCCCTTACGGCGGCTCACTTTGGAGAAGCGCCAAAGTAAGCAAAACGCTCTTGCCCCACCACTCGGTGCCTCGCCTAGGCTCGGCATGCCCGCAGTCAGGCATTGCTCCGTGGGCCCGCCGCGATCGGCCATCCATGGCCGTGTCGCGGCTACCCCGGCATCCCTGCCGGGGTGCCCACTGCGCAATACCTGCCTGCGGCCAGCGTGGTTTAACGGGGCGCCTGAGATCAAGATCAAAAGCCAGATCAAAAGCAGAGCAAAAGCAGAGCCAGAGCTGCGAAGCTGCATTCCCCTGTGGGAGCTGGCTTGCCTGCGATAGAGATATCTCGGCCAATACATCTATCGACTGATAGACCGCCATCTCGGCGCCCCCCCCCGAATCACTGCTGGATCGCAGGCACATCGAGACTAGACGAGGTGCCGAGTGGTGGGTACCCGGCCTCCGATGTCAGGAGCCCTTGGTTACTTTGGGGCTCTTTTTTTACGGGCCGGGCACATGGTTGACGGGTGTGCGGGGACAGGGTGGACACTTTTGGCAAGCACGCTCGCCACAGGCGGTCGGGTCAGCGGAAATCCCGCTGCTCGCGAATGATCGTGTAGGCACTATGCAGCTCTCGGGTGCGCTCCGTGGCCTCGCGCACTTGAGCGGGGCTGGCGCCAGTGCCGGCAATCTTGTCCGGGTGGTGCCGACTGAGCAGCCGTCGATAGGCACGTTTGATGACCGCAGGCTCTGTCGTGCCGGTCACCCCGAGAATCCGCAGGGCCTCTTGATAGGTGCTACCGCGGGTGACCAGAGGCTTGCGTTCCGGCTCATAGTCATGGGCCAGTGCCTGGAGTTGTTGCGGCGTCCACCCCAGCCATTTGCCCCATAGCTCGATCAGCTCGCGCTCAGCGGGGCTGGCCTTGCCGTCGGCCCAGACCATGCGCCAGCAGGCGCGCAGCACGCCTTCCGCCGCATGGGGCTGCACCTTGAGCACGCGCAGGTAACTGCGCACGCGGTCGGTCCCCGACTTGCCTCGGTTGAACGCGGCAATCGCCCGGCGCTGGGCCGGCTCGCTCATGTCCAGCGAGCGCATCTCCACCCGCGCCTGCTGGATATGGCCGTCCACCACCCGCCCATTACTCTTGGCCAGGCGGCCCAGCAGGACAAACAGCAGTTCGTCATTGCGCAGCGCCGGCCGGCCGCCCAGGCGTTCGCGCAGTTGGGCCCAACTGTGCAATTGCAGGCGCCGATCCAGTGCCTGCCCCAGCAACCCACCCAACATGGCCCCCGGAATGCTGGCGATGGCAAAACCCGCCCCGGCGCCGATCAGAGTCCCAGGCCACAACATCTTACTGGCCCACGGTCAGCAGACTTTCAACCTGCGCCAGGCGCTCCAGCGTACCGACGTCAATCCAGCGTCCATCCATGTGTTCCCCCGAGACCAAGCCTTGAGCCATCGCCGTGCGCAGCAAGGGCGCCAGCTTGAAGGCACCGGCACTGCAACCCGCGAACAGCTTGGGGTGCAGCACCGAAATGCCACTGAAGGTCAGGTTATCGGCACCGGGCGCTGCATCATGAAGCAAACCATCCTTGATATAGAAATCGCCACCACTGGGGTGATGAGGCGGGTTATCGACCATGACCAAGTGCGCCAAGCCGCTCAAGGGCTGCTTGAGGCGGACAAAGTCGTAGTCAGTCCAGATATCGCCATTGACCACCAGGAACGGCTCCTCCCCCAGCAAGGGCAAGGCCTGGAAGATTCCGCCACCGGTTTCCAGGGGCTCGCCCTCTGGCGAATACTGGATACGCACGCCGTACTGCGCGCCGTCTCCCAGATAACTCTCGATTTGCTGGCCCAGCCAGGCATGGTTGATGACGATATCGGTGAATCCCGCTTTCGCCAGCGCCTCCAGGTGGTGCTCGATCAGGCGCTTGCCACCGGCCTGGACCAACGGTTTTGGGGTGTGCAGGGTGAGCGGACGCATCCGCTCGCCCTTGCCGGCCGCCAGGATCATCGCCTTCATACGTGGGCCTCGGCCGGTTGGCGCAGGCTGGCCAGCAACTCACCCAGGTCGGTCAGTTCCGGCCGATCGGCCAGCACCGCGTCTATATAGGCAAAGAAGCGCGGCACGTCCGCCAGGTAGCGCGGTTTGCCATCACGGTGGCAGATACGCGCAAAGATACCGATGACCTTGAGGTGACGCTGCACCCCCATCAAGTCGCTGGCGCGCAGGAAATCTTCAAAGTCCGCCTGCACCGGGATGCCCAATTGGCCAGCACGTTCCCAATAACCACGCTGCCATTCGCGCACCCGCGCCTGGGGCCAACTGAGGAAGGCGTCCTTGAACAGGCAGGTGATGTCGTAGGTCACGGGGCCGTAGACCGCATCCTGGAAATCCAGCACGCCAGGGTTCGGCACGCTGATCATCAGGTTGCGCGGCATATAGTCGCGATGCACCAGGACCTTGGGCTGGGCCAGGGCGCTGTCGATCAGCAATTGGCTGACCCGCTGCCATTGAGCCAACTGCTGCTCGTCGAACTCAATGCCCAGATGCCGGCGCACGTACCATTCGGGGAACAACTCCAATTCACGGCGCAACAATGGCACGTCGTAGCTGGGCAACCCGGCGTCCATCGGCAATTGCTGGAAAGCCAGCAGCGCGTCGATGGCTTCGGCAAACAATTGATCGGCATTTTCACCGTCAATCACATCCAGATAGGTGTTTTTGCCCAGGTCGTTGAGCAAAAGAAAGCCTTGGGAGAGATCTTCTGCATAAATTTGCGGAACATTTATTCCCGATTTCGCCAACATTCTCGCGATATCGACGAAAGGTTTGCAGTTTTCCTGGGGGGGTGGGGCATCCATCACGATCAATGTGCGACCTTCGCCCTGCCAACGGAAGTACCGTCTGAAACTCGCGTCGCTGCTGGCCGCAGTCAATGTAGCCGGGGGTACGGCCCCCCATCCCTGGGCATGGAAAAGCTCGGGTAACTGCTGATCGAGCCAGACTTTCAGGTGTTGCAAACGTAGATCTTGGTCGGGCATTACAAGGGTCTCCGACGGCGCTAGCCGTCAAGCGGGTCATGCTTTATTATCACGCATCTTTTTCAGACCATCGAGAGGCGTGCGGCCCACACCGCGGGCAGATGGCACGCAGGAAGCCCGGACTAATAAGATGGCATTGAAATCCCCCGCGTTTCGTAGAAAATTTCCGTTGCTGGTAACCGGCAGTCTGCTGGCCATGCAACCCTTCGCCACCTCATTCGTGGTCGCCGCGGAACAGTATGACTGCTCAGTCTCTGCTTCGGGTGCCTGGGATTGCGCGCCGAAAGCCAGCGCAGCCCCTTTACCACCGCGCCCGGTGCATGACGGCAGTGCCGTCAGCTCGGCCAACGGCTCGCCGCAAGGCGAAGCTGCTGGTGCCGAAGCCGTGCCGCAGACCAAGCTGGTCACCGAATCCAAGGGCCGTGGCCTGCGTTCGCGCAGCGCTGACTACAGCCACCTGGACTGGGTCCCTCGGGAGAAACTCACTGCTGCGCAACTGGCCGAAACCGGTCCTTATTGCGCCGGTGCGTACGTCGAGCCGCTCCGTCCTGGCATGAACGACAAGACGGACAAGAGCGACGCACCGACCTTCATCGGTGCCAAGGCCTCTCGTTACGAGCAGGACACCCAGGTCGCCACCCTGGCCGGTGACGTGGTCATGCGTCAGGGCAGCATGCAGGTCGAGGCCGAAGAGGCCAGCCTGTACCAGGCCGAGAACCGTGGCGAGCTGAACGGCAATGTGCGCATGCGCGACAATGGCGCGCTGATCGTCGGCGACCATGCCCAGGTCCAACTGGACACCGGCGCCGCGCAGATCGACAACGCCGAGTACGTAATGCACAAGTCGCGCATCCGCGGTAACGCGCTGTACGCCAAGCGTGCCGAAAACGCGATCATCCGCCTCAAGGACGGTACCTACACCACCTGCGAGCCAGACAGCAATGCCTGGCAGCTGCGCGGTAACAACATCACGTTGAACCCGGCCACCGGCTTCGGTACGGCGACCAACGCGACGTTGCGGGTCAAGAACATCCCGATCCTGTACACCCCGTACATCTACTTCCCGATTGACGATCGTCGTCAGTCCGGCTTCCTGCCGCCGAGCTTCAGCTCGGGTGGGGAAAGTGGCTTCACGCTGGTGACACCTTACTACTTCAACCTGGCGCCGAATTACGATGCCACGTTGTACCCGCAATACATGACCAAGCGCGGCATGTTGATGGAAGGCGAATTCCGCTACCTCACCAAGTCCAGCGAAGGTCAGTTCGGCGGCGCGTACCTGAACGATGACAGCGACGAGCGGAAGAAGCAGAGCGACTACAACAAAACCCGCTATATGCTCAATTGGCAGCATAAGGGCGGGTTGGATTCGCGTGTATTGACTGAAGTCGACTACACCAAAATCAGCGATCCTTTCTACTTCCAGGACCTGAAGTCCAATCAGATTGGCGTTGAGTCCCGTGACTTCGTTAACCAACAAGGTGCTGTCAGCTATCGTGGGGACAACTACTCGGCCAAACTAAATCTGCAAGCTTATGAATTGGCGACAATTTCGCAGATCACTCCTTATGATCGACTGCCACAAATCACCTTTACCGGTGCGCTGCCTTATCATCCGGGTGGGCTGGACTTTAATTATGACTCTGAGGTTGTCCGGTTTGACCGAGATCTCAGGACTGGCTATATCACCAACAAAGACGGTGGGCCGTTCAATGCTGATGGCACTGTAGGTGAACGCCGCCTAGATACCTATGTAACAGGATTGACCCGTGCCAACGGTACGCGGTTGAATGCTGCACCAAGCGTATCGCTGCCGATGAACTGGACTTACGGTTTCATCACGCCGAAGCTCAAGTACGCCTACACCAAGTATGATCTTGACCTTGACAGCATCGGCAAAGGGCAAATGGTTGCCTCTGGCCAGAAGTTCAAGAGTTCTCAAGATCGCTCCCTCCCGATCGCCAGTGTCGATAGCGGCCTGTACTTCGACCGCGCCACCCAGTGGTTTGGCAAGAACTACAACCAGACTCTGGAGCCGCGCCTGTTCTATCTCTATGTTCCAGAGAAAGATCAGTCCGACATCCCAGTGTTTGACACCAGCGAAACCTCGTTCAGCTACGGCTCTCTGTTCCGCGACAACCGTTTTTCGGGCACCGACCGTATCGGCGACGAGAACAAACTGTCCCTGGGCGTGACCAGCCGCTGGATCGAAGAAAACGGCTTTGAGCGTCAGCGAGTTTCCGTCGGTCAGGCCCTGTATTTCAAGGACCGCGAAGTGCAACTGCCTGGCATCGTGGCCGCTGACCGCGAAGACGCACAGTCGGATGTCTCGCCAATCGCCCTCGACTACGAGTTCCGCTTCAACCGTGACTGGCGTGCCACTGCCGACTATAACTGGGACACTGAGAACCACAGCCCCCGCTCCGGCAGCGCGATGTTCCATTACCAGCCAGAAGACAACCCGAACAAGGTTATCAACGTTGGTTACCGCTATCGTAATGATCAGGTGGTCTACAACCAGCTGACCGGCAAATGGCAGTTTGGTGGCGACTACGGCACTGTAGGCCAAGAGAACTACGTGAAGGATTACTACAAAATCCAGCAACACGATTTCTCGATGATGTGGCCGATCATTCCACAGTGGAACCTGATCACCCGCTGGCAGTATGACTATGCACGCAACCGTACCCTGGAAGCCTTCGGTGGTTTCGAGTACGACAACTGCTGCTGGAAACTGCGTGTGATCAACCGTTATTGGGTTTCCAACGACGAATACACCCAGATCGCCCCGCTGAACGAAAAAGGCGACCACGGGCTCTTCCTCCAAATCGTCCTCAAAGGACTCGGCGGCCTGACTGGCGCCAAGGTAGAGAGCTTCCTCGACAAAGGCATCCAAGGTTATCGTGAACGTGAAGATCAAGCTTTCTGATTGTCTGCGCCCGCTGATGCTGGGCGCGCTGTTCCTGGGCACTGCAGCGGCACACGCTGCAGTGCAACCGCTGGACAAGGTGGTGGCCATCGTCGATAACGACGTGATCATGCAGAGCCAACTGGACCAACGGGTCAAGGAAGTTCAGCAAACCATCGCCAAGCGTGGTGGTGGCGTGCCGCCGACCAGCGTCCTGGACCAGCAGGTGCTGGAACGCCTGATCGTCGAAAACCTGCAATTGCAGATTGGCGACCGCTCCGGCATCCGCATCACCGACGAAGAACTGAACCAGGCCGTCGGCACCATCGCTCAACGCAACAACATGAGCATTGATCAGTTTCGTGCGGCCCTGGCCCGTGACGGTTTGTCCTATGAGGACGCCCGTGACCAGATCCGCCGCGAAATGATCATCAGCCGTGTGCGTCAGCGCCGTGTGGCCGAACGTGTGCAGGTATCGGAGCAGGAAGTGAAGAACTTCCTGGCCTCGGACCTGGGCAAGATGCAGCTCTCCGAAGAACTGCACCTGGCCAATATCCTGATCCCGACACCGGACAGCGCCAACGCCGAGCAACTCAATGCCGCAGCGGCCAAGACCCAGGCGATCTATGACCGTCTGAAGGCCGGTGCCGACTTTGCCCAGATGGCAATCGCCCAGTCCGGTAGCGACAACGCTCTCGAAGGCGGCGACATGGGCTGGCGTAAAGCTGCTCAATTGCCACCGCCGTTTGACCGTGAGCTGAGTGCCATGGAAGTAGGTGGCATCACCCAGCCTGCGCGCACCCCTGGCGGCTTCATCATTCTGAAGTTGCTGGAACGCCGAGGCGGTGAAACTTCGTTGAAAGACGAAGTGCATGTTCGCCATATCCTGGTCAAGCCAAGCGAAATCCGCACCGAGGCTCAAACCAAGGAACTGGCGCAAAAGATCTATGAGCGCATCGAAGGCGGTGAAGACTTCGCCACCCTGGCCAAAAGCTTCTCGGAAGATCCGGGTTCTGCCCTCAACGGCGGCGACCTGAACTGGATCGACCCACGAGCCCTGGTGCCCGAGTTCCAGCAAGTCATGAACGATACGCCCCAAGGCGTGCTGTCCAAGCCGTTCAAGACCCAATACGGTTGGCATGTCCTGGAAGTCCTTGGCCGCCGCGCCACCGACAACACCAGCCAGGCCCGTGAGCAGCAAGCACTGACCGTACTGCGTAACCGCAAATACGACGAAGAGCTGCAAACCTGGCTGCGTCAGATCCGTGACGAAGCCTACGTGGAAAACAAGCTTCCTGGCGCCGACACAACAGGCACCGACCAGGCAGTCCAGTGAAACCCCAGCGTTTCGCTTTGACACCCGGCGAGCCGGCCGGCATAGGTCCAGACCTGTGCCTGCTGCTCGCCGCGCAAGCCCAGCCTTACCCCCTGATTGCCATTACCAGCCGCGACCTGCTCCTTGAGCGGGCCGCGCAACTGGGCGTGGCTGTCGACTTGCTGCCCGTTTCGCCGGGCAACTGGCCCGACCAGCCGGCACCTGCCCACAGCCTGTACGTGTGGGACACCCCGCTGCAGGCCAAGGTAGTCGCCGGGCAACTGGACAAGGCCAACGCTGCCTTCGTCCTGGAGACTCTGACCCGGGCCGGACAAGGCTGCATCGAAGGCGACTTCGCCGGGATGATCACCGCGCCCGTGCACAAAGGCGTGATCAACGAAGCCGGCATCGCCTTTTCCGGGCATACCGAGTTTCTCGCAGAGCTGACCCACACCGAACAAGTGGTGATGATGCTGGCAACCCGCGGCCTGCGCGTGGCACTGGTGACCACTCACCTGCCCTTGCGCCAGATTGCCGATGCCATTACCCCCGAGCGCCTGGAGCGTGTAACGCGCATCCTGCACGCTGACCTGCAACAAAAATTCGGCATCGCCCAGCCGCGAATCCTGGTATGCGGCCTCAACCCCCACGCGGGTGAAGGCGGCCACCTGGGCCATGAAGAAATCGACATTATCGAACCGACACTAGAGCGCCTGCGCCAAGACGGCATGGACCTGCGCGGCCCATTGCCTGCGGACACTCTGTTTACCCCCAAATATCTGGAGCACTGCGATGCAGTGCTGGCGATGTACCATGACCAGGGGCTGCCCGTGCTGAAATACAAAGGTTTCGGCGCCGCAGTCAACGTGACGCTGGGCCTGCCGATCATCCGCACCTCCGTCGACCATGGCACCGCCCTGGACCTGGCGGGCAGCGGCAAGATCGATACCGGCAGCCTGCACGTGGCCCTGGAAACCGCCTATCAGATGGCCGAGACCCGTATATGACCGAGCATTACCAACACCGGGCGCGCAAGCGCTTCGGGCAAAACTTCCTGCACGATGCCGGCGTTATCGACCGCATCCTGCGCTCCATCCATGCCAAGCCCGAAGACCGCCTGCTGGAAATCGGCCCGGGCCAGGGCGCACTGACCCAGGGCCTGCTCAATAGCGGCGGCCAACTGGATGTGGTTGAGCTGGACAAGGACCTGATCCCGATCCTCAACCAGCAATTCGCTGGCATGCCCAACTTCAACCTGCACCAGGGCGACGCGCTGAAGTTTGACTTCACCAGCCTCAATGCCGCCCCCAACAGCCTGCGCGTGGTCGGCAACTTGCCGTACAACATCTCCACGCCACTGATCTTTCACCTGCTGAACAACGCAGGGATCATCCGCGACATGCATTTCATGTTGCAGAAGGAAGTGGTCGAGCGCTTGGCAGCCGGCCCTGGCGGCGGTGACTGGGGTCGCCTGTCGATCATGGTCCAGTACCACTGCCGGGTCGAGCACCTGTTCAATGTCGGGCCGGGCGCGTTCAATCCACCGCCGAAAGTCGATTCGGCGATTGTGCGTCTGGTGCCCCACGCGGTCCTTCCTCATCCGGCCAAGGATCATCGCCTGCTGGAGCGGGTAGTGCGTGAAGCGTTCAACCAGCGCCGCAAGACCCTACGCAATACACTCAAGGCATTGCTGAGCAACGCCGAGATCGAAGCCGCCGGTGTCGACGGCAGCCTGCGCCCGGAGCAGTTGGACCTGGCCGCGTTTGTACGTCTGGCGGACCAGCTAGCTATCCAGCCAGCGCCGACGGCGGAATAAGCCGCAGAGGCTTGCTGCAACGCGATCCACATGTGGGGGCTGGCTTGCCCGCGATATCGGTGTGTCAGCCAAGGATGTAGCGACTGACCCACCGCCATCGCAGGCAAGCCAGCTCCCACACTTGTTTTTGCTGGCCCCACTCCCAGCGCCAGCCGCAGTTCCAATGTGTGCGGGCTTGCCAGCTCCCACATTTGCGCCGCGCGACACTGGTAGCGCTTCGTCATCTGCCAGGACGGCATCGTTTACCAAGCCAGACACATCTCTGGCCTAGTGCCCTCCTCATGGCCTAGACTGATCCGCATCTGCTGTCCTCCGCTTTTGCTCTTAAGGCCTCTTGCATGTCCGATCCTCGCTATCAGATCGACGTCAGCGTCGTCACCCGCTTCCTGGCGGAACAATCGCAACCTGAACAGAACCGCTTTGCCTTTGCCTACACCGTCACGGTGAAGAACAACGGCCAGGTGGCCGCCAAGCTGCTGTCGCGCCATTGGGTCATCACCGACGGCGACGGCCATGTCGAGGAAGTGCGCGGTGCGGGTGTTATCGGCCAACAGCCACTGATCGACAGCGGCGCCAGCCACACCTACAGCAGCGGCACCGTAATGACCTCCAAGGTCGGCACGATGCAAGGCAGCTATCAGATGCTTGCCGAAGACGGCAAACACTTCGACGCCATCATCGCCCCCTTCCGCCTGGCGGTACCGGGAGCCCTGCACTGATGGCAACCTATGCTGTCGGCGACCTGCAAGGCTGCCTGGAGCCGCTCAAATGCCTGCTTGACCGTGTAGCCTTCGACCCAGCCCAAGATCGTCTGTGGCTGGTGGGCGATCTGGTCAACCGTGGCCCGCAATCCCTGGAAACCCTGCGCTTTCTTTATGGCATGCGCGACGCCCTGGTGTGCGTACTGGGCAACCATGACCTGCACCTGCTGGCGGTCGGCAATAACATCGAGCGCCTGAAAAAGGGCGATACCCTGCGCGAAATCCTCGAAGCTCCGGATCGCGCCGAGTTGCTGGACTGGCTGCGCCGGCAAAAGCTCGTGCACTACGACGAGGGCCGCAATACCGCCCTGGTGCATGCGGGCATACCACCGCAGTGGAGCCTGAAAAAAGCCCTTAAATGTGCTGCCGAGGTTGAAACCGCCCTGGCCGATGACACGCTGTTCGCCACCTACCTGGACGGCATGTACGGCAATGAGCCAGTGAAGTGGGATAACGATCTGACCGGCGTTGCCCGCCTACGGGTCATTACCAACTACTTCACGCGCATGCGCTTTTGCACCGCCGAAGGCAAACTCGACCTCAAGAGCAAGGAAGGCGCCGAAACCGCCCTGCCCGGCTACAAGCCCTGGTTTACCCACAAGGAGCGCAAGACCCGCGAAACGAAGATCATCTTCGGTCACTGGGCCGCCCTTGAAGGTCACTGCGACGAGCCCGGGGTATTTGCCCTCGACACAGGGTGTGTCTGGGGCGGAGCCATGACCCTGATGAACATCGACACCGGCGAGCGCCTGAGCTGCCAGTGTGAATCCCCCCTTCCCGTTACATTGCCGGCTGCCGCCAAGCGCTAGACGCCGCTTGCCGCCCGCCCAAGGAGCCCGCCATGAGCGAATTCAAACGTATCCCTCCCGAACAAGCCCAGGCCCTGCGTGAGCAAGGCGCCGTGGTGGTGGATATCCGTGATCCACAGACTTACGCCCTGAACCACATCAAGGGCGCACAGCACCTGGACAACCACAACATTGCCGATTTCATCCGCGCCGCCGACCTCGACGCGCCAGTGATCGTGGCCTGCTATCACGGCAATTCCAGCCAGAGCGCGGCGGCCTATCTGGTCAGCCAGGGGTTCTCCGATGTCTACAGCCTGGACGGCGGCTTTGAGCTGTGGCGTACGACGTATCCTGCGGAAACTGCCACAGGCAATTCGCAATAATTTTTTTCAAACCCCGCTACCCCGCGTGACGCTTGGGCTCGCGCCGTTTCTGAGAAACGGCGCACCCAAACTAATTAGGCATCTCGCCTTGACCTCCCGGATTCCCAACTATCATTAAGCGCAGGCCATCCAAAACAGGGGAGAGCCGGTACACCGGCGTGCGGGTCATCGGTAGCGTTTCAGGGTGTTCTGGGGGGAAATGGCCACGGCAAACGCCACTGGCTGCCAGCATCGACTGATTGATCCGGCGTCGGCTCCACGTATCGAGCGAGGTGACGACGTCATGAGTATTTTTAGCCACTTCCAACAACGCTTCGAGTCCACCCAGCAGGAAGAACTCACGCTGCAGGAGTATCTTGAGCTGTGCAAAAAGGACCGCAGCACCTATGCGTCTGCCGCCGAGCGCCTGCTACTGGCGATTGGCGAACCGGAGCTGGTAGACACCTCCAACAACTCGCGGCTGTCGCGAATATTCTCCAACAAGGTGATCCGCCGCTACCCGGCCTTTGAAGACTTCCATGGCATGGAAGAATGCATCGACCAGATCGTCTCCTACTTCCGCCATGCCGCCCAGGGCCTGGAAGAGAAGAAACAGATTCTCTACCTGCTCGGCCCCGTGGGCGGCGGTAAATCTTCCCTGGCCGAAAAGCTCAAGCAACTGATCGAAAAGGTGCCCTTCTACGCGATCAAGGGCTCTCCGGTGTTCGAATCGCCCCTGGGCCTGTTCAACGCCACAGAAGATGGCGCGATTCTCGAAGAAGACTTCGGCATCCCACGGCGCTATCTCAACACCATCATGTCGCCCTGGGCCACCAAGCGCCTGGCCGAGTTCGGCGGCGATATCAGCCAGTTCCGGGTGGTGAAGCTCTATCCGTCGATTCTCAACCAGATCGGCGTCGCCAAGACCGAACCGGGGGATGAAAACAACCAGGATATTTCTGCGCTGGTGGGCAAGGTGGATATCCGCAAGCTGGAGGAATTCCCGCAGAACGACGCCGATGCCTACAGCTACTCGGGCGCACTGTGCCGGGCCAACCAGGGCCTGATGGAGTTCGTGGAGATGTTCAAGGCGCCGATCAAGGTGCTGCACCCACTGCTCACCGCCACCCAGGAAGGCAACTACAACAGTACCGAAGGCCTCGGGGCGATTCCGTTCACTGGCATCCTGCTGGCCCACTCCAACGAATCGGAGTGGCACACCTTCCGCAACAACAAGAACAACGAAGCCTTCATCGACCGGATCTATATCGTCAAGGTGCCGTACTGCCTGCGGGTCAGCGATGAAATCAAGATCTACGACAAATTGCTGTTCAACAGTTCCCTGGCCAAGGCCCATTGCGCGCCAGACACCCTGAAGATGCTCGCCCAGTTCACGGTGCTGTCGCGTCTCAAGGAGCCGGAAAACTCGAATATCTACTCGAAAATGCGCGTCTACGACGGGGAGAACCTCAAGGACACCGATCCCAAGGCCAAGTCGATCCAGGAGTACCGCGACACGGCGGGCGTCGATGAGGGCATGAATGGCCTGTCGACCCGCTTCGCCTTCAAGATCCTGTCCAAGGTCTTCAACTTCGACCCCCATGAGATCGCCGCCAACCCGGTACACCTGCTTTATGTACTGGAGCAGCAGATCGAACAGGAGCAGTTCCAGGCTGAAACCCGCGAGCGTTACCTGCGCTTCCTCAAGGAGTACCTGGCGCCGCGCTATATCGAGTTCATCGGCAAGGAGATCCAGACCGCCTACCTGGAGTCCTACAGCGAATACGGCCAGAACATCTTCGACCGCTATGTGCTGTACGCCGACTTCTGGATTCAGGATCAGGAATACCGCGACCCCGAAACCGGCGAGATCCTCAACCGCGTAGCCCTCAACGAAGAGCTGGAGAAGATCGAAAAACCGGCCGGCATCAGCAATCCGAAGGATTTCCGCAACGAAATCGTCAACTTCGTACTGCGCGCCCGGGCCAACAACAACGGCAAGAACCCGACCTGGCTCAGCTACGAGAAGCTGCGGGTGGTCATCGAGAAAAAAATGTTCTCCAACACCGAGGATCTGCTGCCGGTCATCAGCTTCAACGCCAAGGCCAGCAAGGAGGACCAGCAAAAACACAACGACTTCGTCACGCGAATGGTCGAGCGCGGCTACACCGACAAACAGGTACGGCTGCTCTCCGAGTGGTACCTGCGGGTGCGCAAATCGCAGTAAGGCAGCGACAGGCGTGCGCTGCCGGGCCCCTGGCCTGGCAGTTGACCGCTTGTCTCTAAGCTTCCAGCTCGCGGCTTGAAGCTTGTAACGTGAAGCTGCCCGGAGGGCTCCCTATGAGCTATGTGATCGACCGACGCCTCAATGGCAAGAACAAGAGCACGGTAAACCGCCAGCGGTTCCTGCGGCGTTACCGTGACCACATCAAAAAGGCCGTCGAAGAGGCGGTGAGTCGCCGTTCCATTACCGATATGGAGCACGGCGAGCAGATCAGCATTCCCGGCCGGGACATCGACGAACCGGTGCTGCATCACGGCCGCGGCGGCAAACAGACCGTGGTTCATCCGGGAAACAAGGAATTTACCACTGGCGAGCATATCCAGCGCCCTCAGGGCGGTGGCGGCGGCAAAGGCCCAGGCAAGGCCGGCAACTCCGGCGAAGGCATGGATGAGTTCGTGTTCCAGATTACCCAGGAGGAATTCCTCGAATTCATGTTCGAGGACCTGGAGCTGCCCAACCTGGTCAAGCGCAACCTGACCGGCACTGACACCTTCAAGACCGTGCGCGCCGGTATCAGCAACGAGGGCAACCCCTCGCGCATCAATATCATCCGCACCCTGCGTTCGGCCCACGCACGGCGTATCGCCCTGTCTGGCAGCAGCCGCGCCAAACTGAGGGAAGCCAAGGAAGAGTTGGCGCGCTTGAAGCGCGAAGAGCCGGACAACTTCGGCGATATCCAGGAAATCGAAGCAGAAATCGAGAAACTCAGCGCGCGCATCCACCGCGTGCCGTTCCTCGACACCTTCGACTTGAAATACAACCTGCTGGTCAAGCAACCCAACCCCAGCTCCAAGGCCGTGATGTTCTGCCTGATGGACGTTTCCGGCTCCATGACCCAGGCGACCAAGGACATCGCCAAGCGCTTCTTTATTCTGCTGTACCTGTTTCTCAAGCGTAACTACGACAAGATCGACGTGGTGTTTATCCGCCATCACACCAGCGCCCGCGAGGTCGACGAGGAAGAGTTTTTCTATTCGCGGGAGACCGGCGGCACCATCGTGTCCAGTGCGCTGAAACTGATGCAGGAAATCATGGCTGAGCGCTACCCAGCCAACGAATGGAACATCTACGCGGCCCAGGCTTCCGACGGCGACAACTGGAACGACGACTCGCCCATCTGCCGCGACATCCTGATCAACCAGATCATGCCGTTCGTGCAGTACTACACTTATGTGGAGATTACCCCCCGCGAGCACCAGGCCCTGTGGTTTGAATACGAGCGCATCGGTGAAGCCTTCGCCGATACCTTCGCCCAGCAACAACTGGTCTCGGCCGGCGATATCTATCCGGTCTTCCGTGAACTCTTCCAGCGCAGGTTAGTGACATGACCGCCAAAGAGCATAAGCGCCAACCCATTTCCACGGGGTCCGAATGGACCTTCGAACTGATCCAGGCCTATGACCGGGAAATCAGCCGCATTGCGGCCGGTTATGCCCTGGATACCTATCCCAACCAGATCGAAGTGATCACCGCCGAACAGATGATGGACGCGTATGCCTCGGTGGGCATGCCCCTGGGCTATCACCATTGGTCCTACGGCAAGCACTTCCTCAGCACCGAGAAGTCCTACAGCCGCGGCCAGATGGGCCTGGCCTACGAAATCGTGATCAACTCCGACCCGTGCATCGCCTACCTGATGGAAGAAAACACCATCTGCATGCAGGCACTGGTGGTGGCCCATGCGTGCTACGGCCACAACAGTTTCTTCAAGGGCAACTATCTGTTCCGCACCTGGACCGACGCCAGTTCGATCATTGATTACCTGGTGTTCGCCAAGCAGTACATCATGCAATGCGAGGAGCGCCACGGGATCGACGCCGTGGAAGACCTGCTCGACTCCTGCCATGCCTTGATGAACTACGGGGTAGACCGCTACAAACGCCCTTACCCCATTTCCGCCGAAGAGGAACGGCTGCGGCAGAAGGACCGTGAAGAGCATCTGCAAAAGCAGATCAACGACTTGTGGCGCACCATCCCCAAGCGCGCCGACAAGAACAGCGACAAAGACAATGCACGCTTCCCCAGCGAACCCCAGGAAAACATCCTGTACTTCCTGGAAAAGCACGCCCCGTTGCTGGAGCCGTGGCAACGGGAGATCGTGCGGATCGTGCGCAAGATCGCCCAGTATTTCTACCCCCAGCGCCAGACCCAGGTGATGAACGAAGGCTGGGCTACGTTCTGGCATTACACCCTGATAAACGACCTCTACGACGAAGGGCTGGTGACCGACGGTTTCATGATGGAGTTCCTCACCTCCCATACCAGCGTGGTCTTCCAGCCAGGCTTCGACAGCCCCTACTACAGCGGCATCAACCCTTATGCCCTGGGCTTTGCCATGTACCGGGATATCCGGCGCATGTGCGAACACCCGACCGAGGAAGATCGCCGCTGGTTCCCGGAGATCGCCGGCAGCGACTGGTTATCGACCCTCAAGTTCGCCATGAGCAGCTTCAAGGATGAGAGCTTTATCCTGCAGTACCTGTCGCCCCAGGTGATTCGTGATCTCAAGCTGTTCAGCATTATGGATGACGACCTCAAGGACGACCTGCTGGTACCTGCCATTCACGACGAAGCCGGTTACCGCACCATCCGCGAGACCCTGGCGGCCCAGTACAACCTGGGCAACCGCGAGCCCAACGTGCAGATCTACAGCATCGATATGCGCGGCGACCGCTCCCTGACCCTGCGCCACCAGCAGCACGACCGCAAACCCCTGGGCGAATCCACGGATGAAGTGCTCAAGCACCTGCACCGGCTATGGGGTTTTGATATCCATCTGGAGACGCTGCAAGGCGACCAGATCATGAAAACCCACCATGTTCCGCCGCGCAACGAACACAACGACAACGACTACGGCCGCCTGGACCTGGCCGTGGTTCACCTTTGATGCAGCAATGCCTCCATTGGCCTGGCACAGGCGTTATCCTGTAGGGCTAATGGAGGCTTTTTCATGCAAATCTACAAAGTCGGCGGAGCGGTACGTGATCGCTTGCTGGGCATTCCCGTTACCGATGTCGATCGGGTCGTCGTAGGCGCCACCACCGAAGAAATGCTCGCCCTGGGCTATCGGCCTGTAGGCGCTGATTTTCCGGTGTTCCTGGACCCGAAAAACAACGAGGAGTACGCCCTCGCCCGTACCGAGCGCAAGAGCGGCCGGGGGTATGGCGGATTTGTGTTTCATGCCAGCCCTGAAGTCACCCTCGAACAAGACTTGATCCGTCGCGACCTGACCATCAACGCCATGGCTGAAGACGACGACGGCAACCTGACCGATCCCTATCATGGCCAACGCGATCTGCAAGCCCGAGTGTTGCGCCACGTTTCCCCGGCGTTCGCCGAAGATCCCTTACGTGTATTGCGGGTGGCACGGTTTGCCGCACGTTATGCCAGCCTCGGTTTCACTGTCGCCCCCGAAACCCTGGAACTGATGCGCCAACTCAGTGACTCTGGCGAACTGGATGCCCTGACCCCGGAGCGCAGCTGGAAGGAAATTTCCCGGGCGCTGATGGAAGATCAACCCCAGGTGTTTATCCAGGTGCTGCGCGACTGCCACGCCCTGAAAACCTTGCTGCCGGAAGTGGACGCGCTATTCGGTGTCCCCCAACCCGAAGCCCACCATCCGGAAATTGATACCGGCATCCATACCCTGAGCGTGCTGGAACAGGCAGCCCTCCACGCCCACCCCTTGACTGTGCGCTGGGCTTGCCTGCTGCATGATCTGGGCAAGGGCCTGACCCCTGTGGATAAGTTGCCCCGGCATATTGCTCACGAGCAGCGGGGCCTGAAGCTGATCAGAGCGGTCAACGAACGCTTCAAAGTACCGAAGGATTGCCAGGAACTGGCACTTTTGGTTGGCGAGTATCACACCCACGGCCATCGCGCCCTGGAGCTGAAAGCCTCGACCCTGCTGGAGTTGCTGCAGAGTTTTGACGTGTTCCGCCGACCACAGCGTTTTGAAGAGTTTGTTGTCGCCTGCGAAATGGACGCACGGGGCCGCAAGGGCCTTGAGCAGCGAAGTTATCCACAGGCGGATTATTTACGCGGTGCTGCGCGGGTAGCACGGGGGGTGGCGGTGGCGCCATTGCTGGAGAAAGGCTTCAAGGGCCCGGAACTGGGTGAGGCTCTCAAGCGTGAGCGGCTCAAGGCCCTGAAAGCCTACAAAGAACACCATTCACTGCAGGAGCGGGGGGACGCCTAGTGCTTGCCCGCGCCTACAGAAGAGCGTCCGGGGTCAGTTGCCGGTCGCGCCATTTGAAGGCAACCGGGGCCAGCACCTGCTCAATCTGTGCATCCCGCCACAGCACGGCAAATGTCCTGCCCACTTCAGGATGCACACGCTCCGGCGCCATCAACGACAGCGGCCACAGCACAAAGGCGTTCTTCAGGATCTCTGCGCGCGGCAACACCAGCCCGTCGAAATTTCCCGTCAGGTCGCCATACAGCAGCACATCAATATCCAGGGGCAAGCCCTTGCGATCCGGCGCGTAACGGCCATTGTCAGCCTCGATGACCTTCAACCGGCGGTCCAACTCCAGCAACGACAGATCGGTATACGCCGACACCACCAGGTTGAAAAACGGCCCACTCTTGATCCCCACCGGCTGGCTTTCGAACACGGCGGAACAACGCATATCGGTCAAAAAGCCATCTAACGCCTCAAGCCCCGCCTGCAAATGGGGCTCGCGCTCGATATTACTGCCAAGACCAAGGTAAACCTGAGTTAGCGACATCCGCGCTCGATCTCCACGCCCACGCCCTTGGCGGCCGGGACGGCACCGGGCTTGGTCAACTTGAGGTGCAGCCAGGGGATCTGGAACTCCTCCATCAAGACTTGCGCCAGGCGCTCGGCGAACGTTTCCACCAGTTGGAACTGCGCCTGCTCGGCAAACGCCTGGATGCGTGTGCAAACACTGGCGTAATCGAGGGCCAGGGTCAGGTCATCACCGGCTGCGGCGGGGCGATTGTCCCAGGCGAAACTCAGGTCCAGGCGCAGGCACTGACGGATACCGCGCTCCCAGTCGTAGGCCCCGATTACGGTGTCAACTTCCAGGCCTTCGATAAACACTCTGTCCAAGCACTCTTCTCCACAGCACGACAAGGGCGCAATGCCCCGTTAGAATCAAGGCGTCCTCGCCCGGAATAGTTAGCATGTCTTGGTTACTGGCGACCCTCGCCTACCTGCTCGGCTCGCTGTCCTTTGCCATCTTGCTCAGCCGCCTGACGGGAAATCCCGACCCGCGAATGAGTGGCTCAGGCAATGCCGGCGCCACCAATATGTTGCGCCTGGCCGGCAAGAAGCTCGCCGTACTCACGCTGCTTGGCGACGTGTGCAAAGGCCTTTTGCCCGTACTGATCGCCGATCTCGCCGGCCTCTCCCTGCAACAACAAGCCTGGATCGGTGTATGCGCCGTTCTCGGCCATCTGTTCCCGCTGTACTTTCGCTTTCGCGGTGGCAAGGGCGTCGCGACGGCGGCCGGCATGCTGCTGGGGATCTACCCACCGGCAGCCCTGCTAGCGGTGGCCGCCTGGCTGCTGACGTTCTACCTGACCCGCACCAGCTCCCTTGCCGCATTGATCGCCACGCCCCTGACCCTGCCATTGCTGGCCTGGCAGGAGCCGGCGGCCCTGCTGCCGATGAGCGTACTCACCCTGCTGATTGTATGGCGCCATCGCGGCAATTTACGCGACCTGTTTGCCGGGCGCGAACGGCATTTTTAAATACGCCGGCTGAACCCGCCTCATGTTCGTCGATCACAACGGCGGCAATTGCTCCATCGGCCAACGCGCCTGCACGCTGATGGCCAGGCTTTCATGCTGGCCAGCCTGCAATCGCTGGCAACCGGCGAAGGCGATCATCGCGCCGTTGTCGGTGCAGAACTCGGGGCGAGCGTAAAACACCTCGCCCTTGAGGTCGCCGAGCATTTTTTCCAATGACAGACGCAAGGCCTTGTTGGCGCTGACGCCGCCTGCAATGACCAGGCGCTTCATGCCGGCCTGTTTCAAGGCACGCTTGCACTTGATGGTCAAAGTCTCCACCACCGCCTGCTGGAACGCCAGAGAGATGTCGCAACGGGCTTGCTCGCTGTCGTCCCCGGCGCTGACGCTTTGCTGCCAGGTGTTCAAGGCAAAGGTTTTCAAGCCACTGAAGCTGAACATCAGGCCAGGGCGATCACACATCGGGCGCGGGAAGGTATAGCGCCCGGCCACGCCTTTTTCCGCCAGACGCGCGATTTCCGGACCACCGGGATAATTGAGGTTCATCATCTTGGCGGTCTTGTCGAAAGCCTCGCCGGCAGCATCGTCCAGGGTCTCCCCCAGCAGCGTGTACTGGCCGATTGCATCGACCTGAACCAGCTGCGTATGGCCACCGGAAACCAACAAAGCGACGAACGGGAACCCAGGCGGGTTTTCTTCCAGCATCGGCGCCAGTAAATGGCCTTCCATATGGTGCACGCCGAGGGCTGGAATACCCCAGGCAAACGCCAGCGCCTGGGCGCAGGAGGCCCCAACCAGCAGGGCCCCGACCAATCCCGGGCCGGCGGTATAGGCGATGGCATCAATCTCGGTGGCGACGCAACCGGCCTCGTCCAACACCTGACGAATCAGTGGCAGCATGCGTTTGACGTGATCCCGGCTGGCAAGCTCGGGCACCACGCCGCCGTAGGCCCGGTGCAGGTCGATCTGACTGAACAGCGCATCGGCCAAAAGCCCGCGTTCACTGTCGTAAAGCGCGACGCCGGTCTCGTCGCAGGAGGTTTCTAAGCCCAGTACTAACATGGGTTTGCGCCTTGTAGAGGCTGAATTCGAAGGCGCGCATAATAGTCGCCACTTCCCCTCCCGACTAGCGGTTTTCGATCAGAGGCTTTGCATTCCGGGCAATGAGGGGTTAACATCCGCAACCCTTAAAAACCGACGACCTCAGCCGCGAATTTTTTGCGACGAGAACGTTGATTCCCGGTAATGAAAGAAGGTAGCTCTGGATGCCAGCCGTCAAAGTAAAAGAGAACGAACCCTTCGACGTAGCTCTGCGTCGTTTCAAGCGCTCCTGCGAAAAAGCCGGTGTTCTGGCTGAAGTTCGTAGCCGCGAATTTTATGAGAAGCCAACTTCTGAGCGTAAGCGCAAAGCAGCAGCCGCTGTTAAGCGTCACGCCAAGAAAGTTCAGCGCGAGCAGCGCCGCGCCGTTCGTCTGTACTAATACACAGACGTTCGTAGCAAGCTTCTGCCAAGCCCGGCCCTCAGCCGGGCTGTTGGCATTTGCGGATATCGCTTGATGCTTCACCGTCGACGCCGCACATGCGACCGAGACAAAGCTTCACACGTCAGGACTGGCTCTTTTGCCAGCGGTGCGCGTCTCTTCTGACGAGCCTATCAAGGCTACTGACGAGCACACTTATTTTCCAAGCAGGCGATCAATAGGTCGACTGTGCCCCATGATGAGCTCCCGAGGCCGCACTGGCCGCGACCGGACTCCAGGGCAACACTTTCAAACACGTCGAAGACTGATTGGAACTACCGTCAGTGAACACTCGACAGATACACTTCCTGACAGCCCAAACAGACATTTGATGATCAAGCCGCCAACATGCGCGCCTTGAGTGCGTCACGGGCTCTCATTTACACGCAGTGATGACGAGAACGCCATGGCCGGGCTAATTCCCCAGAGCTTTATTGACGACCTTCTGAACCGCACCGACATCGTCGATGTTGTCAGCTCACGCGTGCAAATGAAAAAGGCCGGCAAGAACTACACGGCCTGCTGCCCATTCCACAAAGAAAAGACCCCATCGTTCAGCGTCAGCCCCGACAAGCAGTTCTACTACTGCTTCGGCTGCGGCGCGGGCGGCAATGCCCTCGGCTTTATCATGGACCACGACAACCTGGATTTCCCCCAGGCCGTCGAGGAACTGGCCAAAGCCGCCGGCATGGAAATCCCCCGCGAAGAAAGTGGCCGGCCGCACAAACCACGCCAGCCCACCGACTCGCCGCTGTACCCGCTGCTCACCGCCGCCGCCGAGTTCTACCGCCAGGCCCTGAAAAGCCATCCGCAGCGCAAGGCCGCCGTGGACTACCTCAAGGGCCGCGGCCTGACCGGGGAAATTGCCCGCGACTTCGGCCTGGGCTTCGCCCCGCCGGGCTGGGACAACCTGTATAAGCACCTGAGCAGCGACACCCTGCAGCAAAAAGCCATGATCGACGCCGGCCTCCTGGTGGAAAACGCCGAGACCGGCAAACGCTATGACCGTTTCCGCGACCGGGTGATGTTCCCGATCCGCGACAGCCGTGGCCGTATCATCGCCTTCGGCGGCCGAGTACTGGGTGACGACAAACCCAAATACCTGAACTCCCCGGAAACCCCGGTTTTTCACAAGGGCCAGGAACTCTACGGCCTGTTTGAAGCGCGCAAAAACAACCGCAACCTCGATGAAATCATCGTGGTTGAAGGCTATATGGACGTGATCGCCCTGGCCCAGCAAGGCCTGCGCAATGCCGTCGCGACCCTCGGCACCGCCACCAGCGAAGAGCACATGAAGCGCCTGTTTCGTGTGGTGCCCAGCGTATTGTTCTGTTTCGACGGCGACCAGGCCGGGCGCAATGCGGCCTGGCGTGCCCTCGAGGCCACCCTGTCGAGCCTGCAGGATGGCCGCCGCGCACGCTTCCTGTTCCTGCCCGAAGGCGAAGACCCGGACACCCTGGTGCGCTCCGAAGGCACCGACGCGTTTCGCGCGCGCATCCACCAGCACGCACAGCCGCTGGCCGATTATTTTTTCCAGCAATTGACCGAAGAAGCCGATCCGCGCTCCCTCGAAGGCAAGGCCCACATGGCCACCCTCGCAGCACCGCTGATCGACAAGGTGCCCGGCGCCAACCTCAAGGCCCTGATGCGCCAGCGCCTGCTGGAAATCACCGGCCTGAGCGGCGAAGCGGTCAGCCAGCTGGTGCACAGCGCGCCCCAGGACGCGCCACCGGCCTATGACCCGGGCTTCGACTACGATGCCATGCCGGACTACGCTGACTTCCACCAGCCCCAAGAAGCCTTTGTGCCTCAACAGGACTGGACGCCGAAGAAACCCGGCGCCGGCGGCAAGAAATGGGACAAGAAGCCCTGGAGTAAAAACGGCAAGCGCGGCGATCGCGACGAGGCCTACGCCCCGCGCACGCCGGTGGCCGTGGAGGCGCCGACGCTGATTGCCCTGCGCACCCTGATCCACCATCCGCAACTGGCGGGAAAAGTGGAAAGCGCCGAACATTTTGCCAACGAAAGCAACACCTATGCCCAGGTGCTAATTGCCCTGATCGAGGCCGTACAGAAAAATCCTAAGCTAAACTCTATTCAGCTTATGGCTCGCTGGCACGGCACGGAACAAGGCCGCTTGTTGAAGGCTCTCGCGGAAAAGGAGTGGCTAATTGACGGCGATAACCTTGAACAACAGTTTTTAGACACCATTACTAGGTTATCCGCGGGCCAGCACACGCAGACCCTCGATGAACTCATCAAGAGAGCAAGGCAGCCGGGATTGTCGGCTGAAGAGCAAATTCAGATAGCAAAACAGATGCGCGACCTCTTAAAACAGAATGTTTCCGCATCAAACCCGACCTCAGCTGGCGTGTGAGGTCATAGCTCGGGTATAATCCTCGGCTTGTTTTTTGCCCGCCAAGACCTTCAGTGGATAGGGTGTTATGTCCGGAAAAGCGCAACAGCAGTCTCGTATCAAAGATTTGATCCTCCTGGGTCGTGAGCAGAAGTATCTGACTTACGCAGAGGTCAATGACCACCTGCCTGAGGATATTTCAGATCCTGAGCAGGTGGAAGACATCATCCGCATGATTAACGACATGGGGATCCCCGTACACGAGAGTGCTCCGGATGCGGACGCCCTTATGTTGGCCGACTCTGATACCGACGAAGCAGCCGCTGAAGAAGCAGCCGCCGCGTTGGCAGCAGTGGAGACCGACATCGGTCGCACGACTGACCCTGTGCGCATGTATATGCGCGAAATGGGTACGGTAGAGCTCCTGACACGGGAAGGCGAAATCGAAATCGCCAAACGTATCGAGGAAGGCATCCGTGAAGTGATGGGCGCAATTGCGCACTTCCCAGGCACGGTTGACCATATTCTGTCCGAGTACACTCGTGTGACCACCGAGGGTGGCCGCCTGTCCGACGTCCTGAGCGGTTATATCGACCCGGACGACGGCATTACTCCGCCGGCTGCAGAAATACCGCCGCCTGTCGACCCGAAAGCCGTGAAAGCGGACGACGAAACCGACGACGACGAAGCTGAAGCCAGCACCGACGACGACGAAGAAGTCGAAAGCGGTCCGGATCCCATCATCGCAGCCCAGCGCTTTGGCGCGGTCTCCGATCAGATGGAACTGGCGCGCAAGGCCCTGAAGAAGCATGGTCGTGGCAGCAAGCAGGCAACCGCCGAACTGCTGGCCCTGGCTGAGCTGTTCATGCCGATCAAACTGGTACCGAAGCAATTCGAAGGCCTGGTTGAGCGGGTTCGTAGCGCCCTTGAGCGTCTGCGTGCACAAGAGCGTGCGATCATGCAGCTCTGTGTCCGTGATGCGCGCATGCCGCGTGCCGACTTCCTGCGCCAGTTCCCGGGCAATGAAGTTGACGAAAGCTGGACCGACGCACTGGCCAAGGGCAAAAGCAAATACGCTGAAGCCATTGGTCGCTTCCAGGCCGACATCGTTCGTTGCCAGCAGAAGCTGACTGCACTGCAGACCGAAACCGGTCTGACGATTGCCGAGATCAAGGACATCAACCGTCGCATGTCGATCGGCGAGGCCAAGGCCCGCCGCGCGAAGAAAGAGATGGTTGAAGCGAACTTGCGTCTGGTGATCTCCATCGCCAAGAAGTACACCAACCGTGGCCTGCAATTCCTCGACCTGATCCAGGAAGGCAACATCGGCTTGATGAAGGCTGTGGACAAGTTCGAATACCGTCGCGGCTACAAGTTCTCGACTTATGCCACCTGGTGGATCCGTCAGGCGATCACTCGCTCGATCGCCGACCAGGCCCGCACCATCCGTATTCCGGTGCACATGATCGAGACCATCAACAAGCTCAACCGTATTTCCCGGCAGATGTTGCAGGAAATGGGTCGTGAACCGACCCCGGAAGAGCTGGGCGAACGCATGGAAATGCCTGAGGATAAAATCCGCAAGGTATTGAAGATCGCTAAAGAGCCGATCTCCATGGAAACCCCGATCGGTGATGACGAAGACTCCCATCTGGGTGACTTCATCGAAGACTCGACCATGCAGTCGCCAATCGATGTCGCCACCGTTGAGAGCCTTAAAGAAGCGACGCGCGATGTACTGTCCGGCCTCACTGCCCGTGAAGCCAAGGTACTGCGCATGCGTTTCGGCATCGACATGAATACCGACCACACCCTTGAGGAAGTCGGTAAGCAGTTTGACGTGACCCGCGAGCGGATCCGTCAGATCGAAGCCAAGGCGCTGCGCAAGTTGCGCCACCCGACGAGAAGCGAGCATTTGCGCTCCTTCCTCGACGAGTGATCACAAAACCCCCAGGCCCAGGCCTGGGGGTTTTGCTTTGTGCAGATTAAATCCTCCCCGCATCACCCCCCCTCGCAATGCCCGTCTACACTCGAAATATTCCCCGTGCCATAACGAGACCGTTATGCCCAGACTGCCGGCCGTGCTACTGCTGTCGCTGCTGACCTGGACCGCGACGGCTGGCGCGTTGACTCTCACAGATGAAGAGCAGGGCTGGTTGGCGGACCACCCAGAATTGCGCCTGGGCGTTGATGCCTCGTGGCCGCCGTTTGAATATCGCGATGAAGAAGGTCGCTATCAGGGCCTGGCCGCTGACTATGTGCGGCTGCTCCAGGAACGCCTGGGCATCAAGATCAAGCTTATAGAGCCGGCCAACTGGAGCGCATTGCTGGAGCAGGCGCGGAACAACCAGCTCGACCTGTTGCCGGGCATCATGTCCACCCCGGAGCGCCAGGGCTTCCTCGCATTTTCCCGGCCTTACCTCGACTTCCCCATCGTCATTCTCGCCCATGAAGGCGGTGCCCAGCCCCGCTCCCTCAAGGACCTGTATGGCCTGAAGATCGCCGTGGTGGAGAACTATGCCCCCCACGAATTGCTGCGCACCCACCATCCCGACCTGAACCTGGTGGCGATGCCCAATGTCAGCTCGACGTTGCAGGCCCTGGCCACCGATGAGGTGGACGCCGTCGTCGGCGACCTCGCCTCCAGCGTCTGGAGCCTGCGCCAGCTCAAGCTCGACGGCTTGTATGTCAGTGGCGAAACGCCCTATCGCTACCAACTGGCAATGGGCGTGCCTCGAGAGAACAAACTGCTGATTGGCATTCTGGATAAAGTGCTCGCCGACCTCAGCCCCAGCGAAATTAACGAGATCCAGGAGCACTGGGTCGGCAATGTCATTGATCACCGGGCCTTCTGGGCCGACTTGCTGCTCTACGGCCTGCCTGCCGTGCTGCTGTTGAGTACCGTGCTGGCCATCGTCATTCGGATCAACCGCCGGCTCAGTTCGGAAATTTCCCGCCGGGTAGCCCTGGAGCAAAAACTGCGCAGCAGCGAATACCATTACCGTGGGCTGGTAGAGAGCCTCTCCGCCATAGCCTGGGAAGCTGACATCAACGATTTCACCTACAGCTACGTGTCACCCCACGCCGAAGAACTACTGGGCTATCCACGGGCTCACTGGCTGATCCCCGGCTTCTGGCGCAACATCATTCACCCCGCCGACCTGACCCGCGCCGACAGCTTCTGCAAGCAGGAAACCCGCGCCAACCGCGACCACAGCATTGATTACCGGGTGATCACCGCTGACGGCCGCTGCCTGTGGGTCAGGGACATTGTCAGCCTGATCAAGTATGGGCATGAGCCGGTTCTGCGTGGTCTGATGATTGATATCAGCGAGGCCAAGCGCACCGAGGAAGCGTTGCGGCTCTCGCAGGAGAAGTTCGCCTCGGTGTTCCAGCAGTGCCCGGACATCCTGGTAATCGCCCGCCTGTCCGATGGCTGTCTGCTGGAGGTCAACAAGGCATTCGAGGACCAGATTGGCCTGAGCGCCGCAGACGTCATTGGCAAGACCGCTACCGAGCTGAACATCTGGGGTATCCAGGGTGTGGGGCCCAACCTGCTCAAGCGCGTGCAGAGCACCAGTATCCGTAACCTGGAGATGCCGTTCCTGCGCAGCAACGGCCAGGCGTTTACCGGGCTGATTTCTGCCGAACCCTTCCAGCTCGATACCACCGCAGCCTTGGTGGTGGTGGTGCGGGATATCACCCAACTGAAGGAAACCCAGCAACTGCTGCAGACTACCGAAGAGAAGTTCGCCAAGGCCTTCCACGCCTCGCCGGACGGCTTGTTACTGACTCGCCAGAGTGATGGCCTGCTGCTGGAAGTCAATGAAGGCTTTAGCCGTATCACCGGGTTCAACAGTGCGATGTCCCTGGACCAATCGACCCTGGACCTGGGCATCTGGGTGGACTTGAACGAACGCAAGCACATGCTCGAGCTGCTGCAGCGCGACGGCCTGGTGCGTGATTTCGTCTGCCATATCCGACGCAGTGACGGGCAGATTCGCTTGTGCGAGGTGTCCAGCCGCCCACTGCCCATCGGGGATGACGATTGCATGCTGACCATCGCCCGCGACATTACCGAACGCCAGTTGATGCAGGAAAAACTGCAACAGGCCGCAACAGTTTTCGAAAGTACCGCCGAAGGCGTATTGATCACCGATACCCGGCAGAACATCAGCGCCGTCAACCGTGCCTTCAGCGAAATCACTGGCTACAGCGAAGCCGAAGCCCTGGGCCACACCCCACGCCTGCTGGCTTCCGGCCTGCACGACAGCGCGTTCTACGCGGCGATGTGGCATCAATTGACCGCCAACGGCCACTGGCAAGGCGAGATCTCCAACCGGCGCAAGAACGGCGAGTTGTATCCCAGTTGGCTGACCATCAGCGCCGTGCGCAATCGCGACCAGTCGATCACCCACTTCGTGGCGGTATTTGCCGATATCTCCAGCCTCAAGCACGCCCAGGCGCGGCTTGACTACCAGGCGCACCACGACCCGCTCACCGGCCTGCCCAACCGCACTCTGTTTGAGAATCGCCTGCAGGCCGCCCTCAATAACCAACAGGAAACCGGCAGCCAGGGCGCGGTGCTGTTTCTCGACCTCGACCGCTTCAAACACATCAACGACAGCCTCGGCCACCCGATTGGCGACCTGCTGCTCAAGGACATTGCCGTGCGCCTCAAGGAGCAGTTGCGCGATATCGACACCGTGGCCCGCTTGGGCGGTGACGAATTCATCATCCTGCTGCCCGGCCTGCAACAAGCCAGCGACGCCCAGCACCTGGCCAATAAACTGCTGGCCTGCTTCACCCTGCCCTTCCAGGCAGGCGAGCACGAGTTCTTTATCAGCGCCAGCATCGGCACCAGCTTCTATCCCCAAGACGGCATCGACGTTGCCACCCTGGTCAAAAACGCCGATGCCGCCATGTACCGCTCCAAAGCCAAGGGCCGCAATCGGGTCGAACGCTACACCCAGGACCTCACCGCCCAGGCCAACGAGCGCGTCGCCCTCGAACACGAACTGCGGCGCGCCTTAGAGCGCGAAGAACTGTTTCTGTATTACCAACCCAAGCTGAGCCTGGAGACCCAACAACTGATCGGCGCCGAAGCCCTGATCCGCTGGCGCCACCCGACCTTCGGCGACGTGCCTCCCGAACACTTCATCGCCCTGGCCGAAGAAAACGGCATGATCCTGCAAATCGGCGACTGGGTCCTGGAACAGGCTTGCCGACAACTGCACCAGTGGCGCAAGTCCTATGACTACTTTGGCCCACTCTCCGTCAACCTCGCCGGTGCCCAACTGCGCCATCCCAACCTGCTGGGGCGCATCGAGCAACTGCTCCGGGACAACCACCTGGAGCCCGGTTGCCTGCAACTGGAAATCACCGAAAACTTCATCATGAGCCAGGCCGAAGAAGCCCTGGAAGTGCTGCATAAACTCAAGCGCCTGGGCGTACAGCTGGCCATCGACGACTTCGGCACCGGCTATTCATCCTTAAGCTACCTCAAGCGCCTGCCCCTGGACTTCCTGAAAATCGACCAGTCCTTCGTCCGCGGCCTGCCGGATGACCCCCACGACGCCGCCATCGTGCGCGCCATCATCGCCCTGGGTCACAGCATGCAATTCACCATCATCGCCGAAGGCGTAGAAACCCTCGCCCAACAGGCCTTCCTCACTGACGAAGGCTGCGAACAAATGCAAGGCTACATCGTCAGCCTGCCCCTGCCCCCCGACATATTCGCCGCGACCTTCCTTCACATGACCCATTCGGATTTTTCGGATAGCACAGTGGAGAAACCATCGTTATAATCCGCGACCTACTGAGGGCCTATAGCTCAGTTGGTTAGAGCAGGGGACTCATAATCCCTTGGTCGTAGGTTCGAGTCCTACTGGGCCCACCATCTCTAAAAGCCGCGCACTGCGCGGCTTTCGCGTTTCTGGCGGTCCCCCCAAGCACCACTGGCCATGAGCCTGTAACATGCTCCCCCATTGCCGCCCACGCCGGAGCCCATCTTGTCCGCCACCCGCCCTCCCGTTCTCGATGAAATCGACCGCCAACTAATCGCCGCCTTGCAGCTCAACGCCCGTGAAAGCGTGGCAATGCTCGCCCGGCAATTGGGGATTGCCCGCACCACGGTGACCTCGCGCCTGGCGCGTCTGGAAAAGACTCAGGTGATTACCGGTTATGGCGTGCGCCTTGGCCAGCGGGTGGTGGATGGGGGGCTGCAGGCTTATGTGGGGATCACGGTGCAACCGCGTTCCGGCAAGGAAGTGCTGCGCCGACTCAGTGCCATGGCTCAGGTCCAGCAGTTGTGTGCGGTCAGTGGTGAGTTTGACTATGTAGCCTGGCTGCGCACCGACTCACCGGAGCAGCTGGATCAACTGCTGGACCAGATCGGCAGTGTCGATGGGGTAGAAAAGACCACCACCTCGATCATCCTCAGCAGCAAACTGGATCGCGGCCAGCCAATCTGACCGCCATCTTCGTCACTTCGACTAAAAACAAATCAAACCGACGACACATTGCGTCTTATTAACGAGCGCTACGCTCCCTAGAATGGCTGCCATCTTTTCCTATACTTCACGGGTCGTGCCCCGCGGAGTTGCCAGCAAGGTCAGCCATGAACGCCACCCACAAGAACAATCGCCACCCTGCAGACGGTAAAAAACCTATCACCATCTTTGGTCCGGACTTCCCGTTCGCCTTCGATGACTGGATCGAACACCCGGCCGGGCTGGGCAGTATTCCTGCCGCCAACCACGGCGCCGAAGTGGCGATTGTCGGCGCGGGTATTGCCGGGCTGGTAGCCGCCTACGAGCTGATGAAGCTCGGTCTCAAGCCGGTGGTGTATGAAGCCTCGAAAATGGGCGGGCGCCTGCGCTCCCAGGCGTTTGAAGGAGCCGAAGGCATCATCGCCGAACTGGGCGGCATGCGTTTCCCGGTGTCGTCGACGGCGTTCTACCACTATGTAGATAAGCTGGGGCTGGAAACCAAGCCCTTCCCCAACCCGTTGACGCCTGCCTCCGGCAGTACCGTGATCGACCTGGAAGGCCAGACCCATTACGCACAGAAACTCGCCGACCTTCCTGCGCTGTTCCAGGAAGTGGCTGACGCCTGGGCCGACGCCTTGGAGGCCGGTTCGCAGTTCAGCGATATCCAGCAAGCCATTCGCGACCGCGATGTACCACGACTCAAAGAGCTGTGGAACACCCTGGTGCCGCTGTGGGATGACCGCACCTTCTACGACTTCGTCGCCACGTCCAAGGCGTTCGCCAAGCTGTCGTTCCATCACCGCGAGGTGTTCGGCCAGGTAGGTTTTGGCACCGGTGGCTGGGACTCGGACTTCCCCAACTCGATGCTGGAAATCTTCCGGGTGGTGATGACCAATTGCGACGACCACCAGCACCTGGTGGTCGGTGGCGTGGCGCAGGTGCCCATGGGGATCTGGCGCCACGTGCCGGAGCGTTGCGCCCATTGGCCAGCCGGCACCAGCCTCAGCTCCCTGCACCATGGCGCGCCCCGGGCTGGGGTCAAGCGCATTGCCCATGCTGCCGACGGGCGTTTCGCGGTCACCGACAATTACGGCGACACCCGGGAATACGCCGCCGTGCTGACCACCTGCCAGAGCTGGCTGCTGACCACTCAGATCGAATGCGACGAAAGCCTGTTCTCGCAAAAAATGTGGATGGCTCTGGATCGCACGCGCTATATGCAGTCGTCGAAAACCTTTGTCATGGTCGATCGGCCTTTCTGGAAGGACAAAGATCCGGAAACCGGCCGCGACCTGATGAGCATGACCCTCACCGACCGCCTGACCCGTGGCACCTATCTGTTCGACAACGGCGACGACAAGCCGGGGGTTATTTGCCTGTCCTACTCGTGGATGAGCGACGCCCTGAAAATGCTGCCGCAGCCTATTGATAAACGGGTGAAGCTGGCCCTCGATGCGCTGAAAAAGATCTACCCGAAAGTCGACCTCAAGGCGCGGATCATTGGCGACCCGATCACCGTCTCCTGGGAGGCCGACCCGCACTTCCTCGGCGCGTTCAAGGGCGCGCTGCCGGGCCACTACCGCTATAACCAGCGCATGTACGCGCACTTCATGCAAAAGGATATGCCGGCCGAGCAGCGCGGGATTTTCATTGCCGGCGACGACGTATCCTGGACCCCAGCCTGGGTCGAAGGCGCAGTGCAGACCTCACTGAACGCGGTTTGGGGCATCATGACCCACTTCGGTGGCAGTACCCACCCGCAAAACCCAGGGCCTGGGGATGTATTCGACGAGATCGGCCCTATCGCCCTGGCCGAATAAGGAGTCAAGCCATGCGTGTCGCCCTGTACCAATGCCCGCCATTGCCGCTGGATGTGGCCGGCAATCTCAAGCGCCTGCATAGCGTCGCCCATGAGGCGTCCGATGCAGATGTGCTGGTGCTGCCGGAGATGTTCCTCACCGGCTACAACATCGGTGTTGAAGCAGTGGGCGCGCTGGCCGAAGCGCAAGATGGGCCATCGGCACAAACCATTGCCGAACTGGCACAGAACGCGGGCCTGGCAATTCTGTACGGCTACCCGGAGCGCGCCGAAGATGGGCAGATCTACAATGCCGTGCAACTGATCGACGCCAATGGCCAGCGCCTGTGCAACTACCGCAAGACGCACTTGTTCGGTGATCTCGATCACTCGATATTCAGCGCCGGCGGCGACGAATTCCCCATCGTCGAGTTGAACGGCTGGAAGCTGGGATTCCTCATCTGCTACGACCTGGAGTTCCCGGAAAACACCCGGCGTCTGGCCCTGGCCGGCGCCGAGTTGATCCTGGTACCGACGGCCAACATGGTGCCCTTCGACTTCGTCGCGGATGTCACCGTGCGGGCACGGGCCTTTGAAAACCAGTGCTATGTGGCCTACGCCAACTATTGCGGGCATGAGGACCAGATCCAGTATTGCGGGCAAAGCAGCATCGCGGCGCCGAATGGCCAACGTGTCGCCCAGGCCGGCCTGGATGAAGCGCTGATCGTCGCCACCCTCGACCGCCAGGCGATGCGCGACGCGCAAGCGGCCAATCACTACTTGGCAGACCGGCGCCCCGAGCTATACGCAGCGCTGCACAAGCACTGACCGCCGCGCTTTGCGCTAGCATAGGCACTTCCTACGTTCTGGAAGTGCTCATGCCTGTGCCGGCCCACCCTCATTATTTACAACTGACCCTGGCCAATGGCCTGCGGGTTTCCCTGCGTCATGCCCCACGCCTCAAGCGCTGTGCAGCAGCCTTGCGGGTAGCGGCTGGCAGCCATGACGCGCCGTTGGCCTGGCCGGGGCTGGCACATTTTCTCGAGCACCTGTTGTTTCTCGGCACCGAGGCTTTTCCTGCACCCGACGGTTTGATGGCTTACGTGCAGCGCCACGGCGGGCAGGTCAACGCCAGTACTCGCGAACGCACCACCGACTTCTTCTTTGAAGTGCCCACCCCGGTGTTTGGCGACGCGCTGCAGCGCCTGGGCGATATGCTCACCCACCCACGCCTGGCCATGGACGAGCAACTGCGCGAGCGTGAGGTGTTACAGGCGGAGTTTGTCGCCTGGTCCCAGGATGCCGAGGCACAGCTTCAAGTCGCGATACTTGAAGGCCTAGCAACTGGGCATCCGCTGCGGGGGTTTCATGCGGGTAATCGCGACAGCCTGCCGGTGCCACAGGAGGATTTCCAACAAGGGTTGCGCGGGTTTTATCAAGACTTCTATCAAGCCGGGCAAATGACCTTGAGCCTTGCCGGCCCACAGTCGCTCGAGGAGCTGCAAGCCCTGGCCCAGTGCTTTGCCGACAGCCTGCCCTCAGGCCACCTACGCCCGCAGCAGGCGCCACCGGCATTGATGGACGGCGATCAACATCGCTATCAACACCTCGACAAACAGCATCTGCACCACCTCATCGCCTGTAATGCACCCCGTGAAGCCTTGGAGTTCCTCTGCACCTGGCTGAATGCCGAAGCGGCCGGTGGTTTGCTCGCCGAGCTAAAAAGCCGGGAGTGGGCCAGCGCGCTACATGCCAAGGTGCTGTACCAATTCGCCGGGCAGGCGCTGCTGGATATCGAATTCACCCTGGGGCCAAAGGGTTCACAACAGGCCCCGGCCATCGAAGCACTGTTAAACGACTGGCTGGGCTTTTTCGCTCACAGCGACTGGACGGCGCTGCGTGAAGAGTACGCCGTGCTGGTCGACCGCCAGCGACAAGTCCGTGGTGCCCTGGCTCTGGCGCGCCAGGACAGTGAACACCTCGAGGCGCAACTTTCCGAGCCCCACTGCCAGGCCCTCAAGGCCATGCTGAATACGCTACAACCGACGCCCGCGCAACAGGCCTGGCAACTGCCGCCGAGCAATCCATTCCTGCAGCGGCCCCCCCAGGAACAACGTCCCGGACTGATTCGTGGCCAGACCAGCGCCCATCGCGGCTTGCGTACCTTTGCCCAGGACCGCTCCCGTGGCCGGCGCGAACTGCCAGGCCTGTCGTTCAGCCAAGCATTGCCTGCCGATAGCGACGAAGGCGCCCTTTACCTGCGCTGGCAACTGGATTCGCCCGCGCAGGGCTTGGGCAACAGCCTGCAAACACTGCGGACCAACGCCCGTCAGGCCGGAGTGGAATTATCCTTCGAAGCCGTAGGCAATGACTGGCTGCTGAAAATGAGCGGGCTGCATGAACCGATGCCGGCCATCGTCGAGCAACTGGCACGGGACCTGACCCGGCCCGCTGCTAACCTTTGGCACAACGCACTCGCCAGCCCGGCGCCGCAGATGGCCATTCGCGAACTGCTCAAGGTACTACCGACATGTTTTGCCGACACCGCTAACGGCAACGCGCTACCTGACCGGTGGGCCACCGCTCGCTGGCAAGGCTTGGGCATTGGCCTGCCGGCTGCGTGCGAAATGGCGATCAAAAATGCGGCGGCACGTCTACCCGGACACTGCACCGACAGTGAACACAAAGCCCTGTCCATCAACGGCCAACATCGCTGGCAAACCGTCACAACCGATGGCGACGAAGCCGCCTTGCTGCTGTTTTGCCCGGCCCCCAGCCAATCCCTCGCAGACGAAGCCGACTGGCGGTTGCTCGCTCACCTGGCGCAGGTCCCGTTTTACCAACGCCTACGTGTCGAGTTGCAAGTGGGCTACGCAGTATTCAGTGGCATCCGACAGGTCAATGGGCAAACCGGCCTGCTGTTTGGCGTGCAGTCGCCCAATGTCGCGCTTGCGAGCCTGCTCGAACACATCCAGGCCTTCCTCACGCAACTGCCAGCCTTGATCAAGGGGAACGACGACTTGGGCAACACCATCCTGGCCCAGCAGTTCTCGCCACAGACACTGCCCAACGCCCAAGCCGCCGAGTTGCTCTGGCAGGCGCATTTGGCGGGGCATGGCGCGGACTATCTTGAGCAACTGCAACAGCTGATCCAGGCCCGCAACCGTCAGAACCTCGTCGATGCGGCGCAGCAACTCAAGCAAGCCGCCGGCGGCTGGCAGTGCCTGGCCAATGGTGCGGCGGTGGGCGATTACTGGCAGCAATGAAGCGGATCGTTGCCGATGCTGCAACAGGCTTTTTCTGCCAAGACAGCGCTAGCTCAGCGAGAAATGGGTAATATTCCCACACACATCTGAACATCTCCGCCAGGAGGTGGACTATATGTATTACTTGGTAGTAAACGTCCCATCCCTTCGTAGGAGTATGAATATGACTTGGTCCAAACCTGCTTACACTGATCTGCGTATCGGTTTTGAAGTCACCATGTACTTCGCCAGCCGCTGATTGCTTTTGTATTGCAACGCCTCGGCTCGCCGGGGCGTTTTTATTTTGAGTCTTGTGTGAAGGAGCGGCGATGTTTGTCCAGATTCTAGGTTCAGCCGCCGGTGGTGGCTTCCCGCAGTGGAACTGTAACTGTGTGAACTGCGCCGGCTTTCGCGACGGCAGCCTGCGGGCCCAGGCGCGCACCCAATCGTCCATCGCCCTCTCCGATGACGGCGTGAACTGGGTGCTGTGCAACGCTTCGCCGGATATCCGCGCCCAATTGCAGGGATTTGCACCGATGCAACCCGGCCGCGCACTGCGTGATACCGGGATCAGCGCAATCATCTTGATGGACAGCCAGATCGACCACACCACCGGCCTGCTCAGCTTGCGTGAAGGCTGCCCGCACCAGGTATGGTGTACCGACATGGTCCATGAAGACCTGAGCACCGGTTTCCCGCTGTTCACCATGCTGACCCATTGGAATGGCGGCCTGGATTGGCAACGCATCGAGCTGGATGCCAGCTTCACCATTCCCGCCTGCCCCAACCTGCGCTTCACCCCGCTACCCCTGCGCAGTGCCGCGCCGCCATACTCGCCCCATCGGTTCGACCCGCACCCCGGTGACAATATCGGCCTGATCGTCGAAGACCTGCGCACCGGCGGCAAACTGTTCTATGCCCCGGGCCTGGGCAAAGTGGACGCGCCACTACTGGAAATCATGGCCGGCAGCGACTGCCTGCTGGTGGACGGCACGATGTGGGATGACGATGAAATGCAGCGCCGTGGCGTCGGCACCCGCACCGGCCGCGAAATGGGCCACCTGGCCCAGAACGGCCCCGGCGGCATGCTAGAGGTCCTGGAGCAACTGCCCCAGCAGCGCAAGGTGCTTATCCACATCAACAACACCAACCCGATCCTCGACGAAGACTCGCCCGAGCGCGCCGAGTTGGCCCGGCGCAATGTAGAAGTAGCCTACGACGGCATGAGCATTGAACTGTAGGAGAGCCCCAATGACCGATACACCGCTGAACCCCGCCGAGTTTGAACAGGCCTTGCGGGCCAAGGGTGCCTTCTACCATATCCACCATCCCTACCACGTGGCGATGTATGAAGGCCGGGCCACCCGCGAGCAGATCCAGGGCTGGGTCGCCAACCGCTTCTACTACCAGGTGAATATCCCACTGAAGGACGCCGCGATCCTGGCCAACTGCCCGGACCGGGAAATCCGCCGCGAGTGGATCCAGCGTTTGCTCGACCATGACGGCGCCCCCGGCGAAGACGGCGGCATCGAAGCCTGGCTGCGCCTGGGCCAGGCAGTGGGCCTGGACCCGGATCAACTGCGCTCCCAGGAACTGGTGCTGCCCGGCGTGCGCTTTGCCGTGGATGCCTACGTCAATTTCGCCCGCCGGGCCAGTTGGCAGGAAGCCGCCAGCAGCTCGCTGACCGAGCTGTTCGCCCCGCAGATCCACCAATCGCGCCTCGATAGCTGGCCCCAGCATTACCCGTGGATCGACCCTGCCGGCTACGAATACTTCCGCACCCGCCTGGGCCAGGCCCGGCGCGATGTCGAACACGGGCTGGCGATCACGCTTACGCACTACACCACCCGCGCCGGCCAGGAGCGGATGCTGGAGATTCTCCAGTTCAAACTGGACATCCTTTGGAGCATGCTCGATGCCATGAGCATGGCCTACGAACTGAACCGCCCGCCCTATCACAGCGTGACCGCGCAGCGGGTCTGGCATAAAGGGATCACCCTATGAGTTTCGACCGCAGCAAAAAACCGACGTGGCGCCAGGGTTATCGCTACCAGTACGAGCCGGCGCAAAAGGGCCATGTGTTGCTGTACCCCGAAGGCATGATCAAGCTCAACGACAGTGCGGCGTTGATTGGTGGCTTGATCGACGGTGAGCGCAGTGTGGCGGCCATCATTGGCGAGCTGGAGCAGCAATTCCCCGGCGTGCCCGAACTCGGTGAAGACATCGAGCAATTCATGGAGGTCGCACGTGCAGAGCACTGGATCGAACTTGCCTGACAAGCCCGAGATTGGCCTGCCGCTCTGGTTGCTCGCCGAGCTGACCTATCGCTGCCCGCTGCAATGCCCGTATTGCTCCAACCCGCTGGACTTCGCCGAGCAGGGCAAGGAGTTGAGCACCGAACAATGGATCAAGGTGTTTCGCGAGGCCCGGGAAATGGGCGCGGCGCAATTGGGGTTTTCCGGAGGTGAGCCGCTGGTGCGCCAGGACCTCGCCGAGCTGATCAGTGAAGCCCGCAAGCTGGGGTTCTATACCAACCTGATCACCTCCGGCATCGGCCTGACCGAGCAGAAGATCAGCGACTTCAAAAAGGCCGGCCTGGACCATATCCAGATCAGCTTCCAGGCCAGCGACGAACAGGTGAACAACCTGTTGGCTGGCTCCAAAAAGGCCTTCGCGCAGAAGCTGGAAATGGCACGGGCAGTGAAAGCCCATGGTTATCCGATGGTGCTGAACTTCGTCACTCATCGACACAATATCGACAAGATCGACCGCATCATCGAGCTGTGTATCGCCCTTGAGGCGGACTTTGTCGAGCTTGCCACCTGCCAGTTCTATGGCTGGGCCCAGCTCAACCGCGTCGGCCTGCTACCTACCCAGGAACAACTGACCCGCGCCGAGCGCATCACCAACGAATACCGCGCCAAGCTGGAAGCGCAAGGTCATCCGTGCAAGCTGATCTTTGTCACACCGGACTACTACGAAGAACGCCCGAAGGCCTGCATGAATGGCTGGGGCAGTATCTTTCTGACAGTAACGCCAGACGGCACCGCCCTACCTTGTCATGGCGCCCGACAGATGCCGGTACAGTTTCCCAATGTGCGCGACCACAGCATGCAGCACATCTGGTACGACTCGTTTGGCTTCAACCGCTTTCGCGGCTACGACTGGATGCCCGAGCCGTGCCGCTCGTGCGACGAGAAAGAAAAGGACTTCGGCGGCTGCCGCTGCCAGGCGTTCATGCTGACCGGTGACGCCAGCAACGCCGACCCTGTGTGCAGCAAGTCTGCCGATCACGGCATCATCCTTAATGCCCGCCTCGAAGCCGAGCACGCCACGCAGACCATCGAGCAATTGGCTTTTCGCAATGAGCGAAACTCACGGCTGATCGCCAAAGGCTGACGGCTCAGCGCTTGGCGATGATGTACACCGCATGCACGATACCTGGGATGTAGCCGCACAGGGTCAACAGGAGATTCAGCCAGAATGCGCCGGCGAAGCCCACTTGCAGGAACACACCCAAGGGCGGCAACAGAATGGCGATGATGATACGAATGAAGTCCATGGGTCAGCTCCAAAAAATCGGCTCGTGTGAGCCGTACAGCTAATCGACCCTGGCCGCGCGTGAGGGTTCAGTGGAATCTGGCACCGGGCCATCCTCCTCAGGCGAGGATGTCCAACCCGTGCTTTTGCACAATGCTCAATAGCTTGAGCGCCATACCACTGGGTTGCTTCTCGCCGGATTCCCATTGCTTGACTGTCGAGGCGCTGGTGTTCAGGTAGCGGGCGAACACCGGCTGGCTGACATGGCTACGTTCGCGCAGCTGCTTGATCTGGGCGGCAGGTATCTGCGCCGGCACAGGCGCAATGCATAGCTCATCGAACTGCCGAAGGGTGGTCTTGCTGATGGCGCCAATCGAATGCCGCGCGCTGGCCGATTGGTGAATGGACTCCAGCGCTTCAGTTTCATATTTTTTGCGCATGATCTATCTCCACAAACTCCCTGAGATCCAGTAATTGCTGGATCTGTATTTCGTTTAAGCCTTCATAGGCCTTTGCCAATGCCCTAAACCCAGCCAATTCCTTGTGGCGGATATTGCTTTGACCTTGCTTGGCGAACAGAAACTGATAAACCCAGTAATGCCTGCCCTTTGCCAAAACGATGGAACGATGCCGGTTGTGATTGAGGCGTTTCTTCCAGACTCCACCACCCAAGTTATCCGCCTGGCCCCTGAGCATTTCGCCAAATGCCTCCCCCAATTCCGAATCGCAGGTCCAGGCTTTGCTGGCGGCATCAGCAAAATGCCGGCTTTGAACAGTCTGAGATTCATAGGCATCCCTTCCCACAAACATACCACCCAGTGGTAGACATTAAAAATAGGGCACGCACAAAAATCTCAGCCCCCTACCGGCACTCCCTGCCGGCGCCCGCAAAAAAGCCATTTTTTTCGACGGATCTCAAGCCTCCTTTTCAATCCAAAAATGACACACAAAAAAACGCCCCCAGCCAAAAAAATCAGGCTGGAGGCGCCGCGTATAACGCGAGACGGTTCAGGAATAAGGGTTAAACAGCGATGCCCTTGCGGCATTGCAGTTGGGCGGTGTGCACGCGGGAAAACGCGCGGGCCAGACGCAGCAGCATTTCGTCAATATTGCTCTTGCTTAGCGTCAGCGCCGGGGTAAAGCGCAGGCAGTCGGGTCGTGGGGCATTGAGGATCAAGCCTTCATACAGTGCCGCCTTTACCACGGCATCTGCCGAATCATCCGACAAGGTCAGGCCCCACAACAGGCCCTGGCCTCGCAGTTCGCCCTGTCCATAGCGGTGAGCAACACGGGCCAGGCCTTCGCCCAGGTACTGCGCGGTATCACGTACGTGTTCGAGGAAGCCGTGCCCCAACACGCTATCGAGCACGGCGACGCCGGCCGCAGCCATCAGCGCATTGCCGTGGTGGGTGCCTTCGAGCTCACCCAGTTCAAAACAACAGGCTTTGCCACGGGCCAGCAACGCCGCCAATGGCACTCCGCCCCCAAGGCCTTTACCCAGGGCGACGATATCGGCGCGCACACCGTAGCGCTGTTCGGCCAGCAAGGTGCCGCAACGCCCGATCCCGGTCTGCACTTCGTCGAGGATCAGCAGGATCCCCAGCTCCCGGCACAGCCGCTCCACCCCCTTGAGGTAATGCTCGGTGGCCGGAACGACGCCGGCGTCGCTCTGGATCGGCTCCAGCATGATCGCCACGGTTTGCGCATCAACGGCGGCATGCAAGGCCGGCAGATCGTTGAACGGTACGTGGCAGAAGCCCGGCAGTTGCGGCTCGAAACGATTGTCGCCAGCACCTGCCGAGGCCGCCAGTGTCGCCAGGCTGCGGCCGTGGCAAGCGTTGCTGGCGGTGATGATGCGGTAGGCGCCGCCACGATGCAGTTGGCCCCACTTGCGCGCCAACTTGATGGCCGCTTCGCAGGCTTCTGCACCGCTGTTGAGCAGGTAGGCCTGGTCGCTACCGGTGCTGTGGCACAGGCGGTCCACCAGGTTCAGTTGGCTGCGGTTGTGCAGCCCGATGCCAGGGTTGAGCAGCGCTTGCGCCTGGTCAGCCAGCGCACGCACCAGTACCGAGGGGCTATGGCCGAGACTGTTGGCTGCGCCGCCCTGGGTAAAGTCCAGGTAGGCACGGTCTTCACTGTCCCACAGCCAGGAGCCCTGGCCGCGTACGAAAACCTGTGGCGGACGGGCCACGGTGGGCATCAGGGATTGGCTGGAAAGCTCATCGCGCAGCATCGGTTTTTTCGCGTCCAGTAACAGGTCATCCAGACTCGGTGCCGGGCGGCGCAGGTTGAACAGATTCATGCCTGCACACCCCGCAGGCTGTTGGCAACCCTCGATTGACGGAAGCCCGGCAAGTCGTTTTTTGCCTTGCCTATGTAAACACCATCGCTGTAAACGGTATTCATCGCGCTTTCTGGCCCTGTAAGCCTTGTGAATAGGCGCTAGACTAGGCGCCTTGGGGGCGTACAGCCATTTCGATTTTCCAGCTTTTTCGATAAGCGTTACTTATGGATTTCAAGCAACTGCGTTATTTCGTCGCGGTGTACGAAGAGGGCCATGTAGGCCGGGCTGCCGAGCGCCTGTCGATCTCCCAGCCGGCGCTGTCGCAGCAGATCCGCCAGTTGGAGCAGCACCTGGATGTGAGCCTGTTCGAACGCAGCAGCAAGCGCCTGTTGCCAACCCTGGCCGCCCACACCTTGTACAACCACGCCCTGCCGCTGCTCGATGGTATGCAGCAAGCCGTCGAGGCCCTGCGGCATTTCAAGGGCCAGGCGCTGCGCACCCTGGCCATCGGCGTGCTGCAAACCGTGCATACCAGCCTGGTGCCGCAGATGCTGGAGCGGGTACGCAAGGCCCAGCCGCACCTGGTGGTGCAGATCTACGAGCTGACGGGCCTTGAGATCGAACGCCGCCTGCTCAATGGCTCGCTGGACATTGGCATCAGCTACCTGCCGGCACGCCAGCCCGGTTTGCACGGTGTGCTGCTGTATGAAGATGAACTGAAAGTGGTCATCCCGGCCGACCATCCCTTGCGTGAATTCAAGAAGGTCTCCCTCAAGCAGGCGGCGGAGTTGCCCATGCTGTTGTTGGGCGAAGAGTTCCAGGTCAGGCAGATCTGGCAAGCGCAACTGGCGAACCTGGGGCGTCGGCCCCAGGTGCAAGCCGAGCTGAACACTATGGTGGGGATTCTCGACAGCCTGCCTCATACCAAACTGGCGACGGTACTGCCCGGCCGATCACAGGACGAACACAGCAGCCAGGCGCTGCTATGGAAGCCCTTGAGTGAGCCACGGGTACCGCTGAAGGTGGGGTTGGTGTGCCGGGATGTACAACGTCAGCAGGCAACGTTGGCATTGCTGCGCACCTTGCTCGAAGACGTGATGAATGGTCCACATGGGCCGACGGCCACGGTAGACGGGCTGGCCTGAACTTTTTCGCGGGCAATAAGAAAACCCCGCCGAAGCGGGGCTTTGCAGACTGTTTCCCTGACATCCATTTCACTCCGCCATCCTGGCAGAATCCTACGTGTCCCTGTTGTTGCTTTGCGCTTCCTGCGCGACGTCCATGTGAAGTAGATTAGCTGTGGATCCAATCTGGCGATAGAGGACGATTAGCAGCACGTCATGTAAGAGAATGCTTACACGCCCTCTTCGGCTTAGAACTGCGCTTCGTCCAGCAGGAACAGCGATTCACTGCCGGCCTTCACCGAAGCACTCAAAGAGTGGATACGCGGCAGCAGGCGGGCAAAGTAGAAGCGCGCCGTCCCCAGTTTGCTGGCGTAGAAGTCCTCCTCGGCCTCTTTGCCCAAGGCGGCCTTGGCCATCAGCGCCCACATGTAGGCGTAGGCCATGTAGCCAAAGGCGTGCAGATACTCCACCGAGGCCGCACCGATTTCATTCGGGTTGCTCTTGGCGCGGTCCAGGACCCAGGCAGTCAAGGTGTCGAGTTCGTCCACCGCAGCACTCAGCGGCTGAATGAACTCGGCCAGGTCACTGTTGGCAGTGGCGATGAAATGGCGGATCTCATCGGCGAACAGGGTGTAGAACGCCCCGCCGCTGCCAACGATCTTGCGCCCCATCAAGTCCAGCGCCTGGATGCCGTTAGTGCCTTCGTAGATCTGAGTGATGCGCACATCCCGCACCAACTGCTCCTGACCCCACTCGCGAATATAGCCATGACCACCGAAAATCTGCTGGCCGTGCACGGTGGTTTCCAGGCCCAGGTCGGTGAGGAACGCCTTGGAAACCGGGGTCAGCAGCGCCACCAGGTCATCTGCGCGCTTGCGGGTCGCGGCGTCTTCGCTGAACTTGGCGGTGTCCAGTTGCATCGCCACGTAAGTGGAGAACGCCCGGCCGCCTTCGTTCGCGGCCTTCATGGTCAGCAACATGCGACGCACGTCAGGGTGGTTGATGATCGGGTCGGCGATCTTGTCCTTGGCCTTGGGGCCGGTCGGCGAGCGGCTTTGCAGGCGGTCACGCGCATATTCGACCGCGTTCTGGTAAGAGCGCTCGCCGGTCGCCAGGCCCTGGATACCGACACCCAGGCGCTCATAGTTCATCATGGTGAACATCGCCGCCAAGCCACGGTTCGGCTCGCCAACCAGATAGCCAACGGCTTCGTCGAAGTTCATTACACAGGTCGCGGAGGCCTGGATCCCCATCTTGTGCTCGATCGAGCCACAGGTCACCGGGTTGCGCGCGCCCAGGCTGCCATCGGCATTGACCATGAACTTGGGCACCAGGAACAACGAGATGCCCTTCGGCCCGGCCGGGGCGTCCGGCAGCTTGGCCAGCACCAGGTGGATGATGTTTTCGGTGAGGTCGTGTTCGCCACCGGTGATAAAGATCTTGGTGCCGCTGACCTTGTAGGAACCGTCCGCCTGCGGCTCGGCCTTGGTACGAATAATCCCCAGATCGGTACCGGCATGGGGCTCGGTCAGGCACATGGAACCGGCCCACACACCCGAGTACATATTCGGCAGATAAGTGGCTTTCAGTTCGTCACTGGCGTGGGTGTTGATCGACACGCAGGCGCCGGACGTCAGCATCGGGTACAGGCCAAACGCCAGGCCCGAGGAGTTGATCATCTCTTCGACCTGGGCCGAGACCGCCTTGGGCATGCCCATGCCGCCGTAGGCAGGATCGCCACCAACGCCCACCCAGCCGCCTTCGGCGTAGGTCTTGTAGGCCTCGGGGAACCCGGCCGGGGTGGTGACCACGCCGTTGTCCCAGCGGCAACCTTCCTCGTCGCCATTCCGGCTCAACGGGGCGATGGTCTTGGCGGTGACTTTACCGGCCTCCTCAAGGATCGCCTCGACGGTTTCAGCATCCACGGTCTCGGCCAGGGCCGGCAATTGCGCCCACAGCTTGGCAACCTCGAATACTTCGTTGAGGACGAAGCGCATATCGCGCAGCGGCGCTTTGTAGTCAGCCATGGCAAACCTCGTGAGAACGTTAAAAGTGATTCGGTAGGATCGGTTTCACAGACCCAGAGTGTAACCGAACAACTTTTGTGACACATAGGGTCTGCTTGTGACCAATTGGTATTTTACAGTCACGCCAACAGTTATAAGGCGAACAATTCGGCGGGCAAACTCATCAGGCAATCACTGCCCGCCTCCACCGCCGCACGATGGGCACTGGTGCGCGGCAACAGGCGCTTGAAATAAAACTCACAGGTCACCAGCTTGCCCCGGGCGTAATCCCCATCGCCACTGCCCGCATCCAATTGCGCCTGGGCCACCAGGGCCATGCGCAACCACAGGTAGGCATGGATGATGTAACCGCTGTACATCAAATAATCCAGGGCGGCGGCGCCGACTTCATCAGGGTTTTTCATCGCGGCCATGCCGACCTTGGTGGTCAACTCGCCCCATTGCTGGTTCAGCTCGTTGAGCTGTGCAACCTGGGCCTTGAGTTGCGGGTGCTCGGCATTCGCCGCACAGAACTTATGCACAATCTTGGTAAAGCCGCGCAGCAACTTGCCCTGGCTGCCCAGCACCTTACGCCCCAGCAAATCCAGGGCCTGGATGCCGTTGGTGCCTTCATAGATCGGCGCGATGCGACAATCGCGCACCAACTGTTCCATGCCCCACTCGCGGATAAAACCGTGGCCGCCGAACACCTGCATGCCGTGGTTGGTCACTTCCAGGCCGGTCTCGGTCATAAAGGCTTTGCAGATCGGGGTGAGGAACGCCAGCAAATCCTCGGCTTCCTGGCGTTGCTGCGGGTCGTCGCTCAGGTGTGCGGTGTCCAGCAGTTGCGCGGTGAAGTACGTCAGGGCGCGGTTGCCTTCGTTGAAGGCTTTCATGGTCAGCAACATGCGCCGCACATCGGGATGCACGATGATCGGGTCCGCCGGTTTGTCCGGGGCCTTGGCGCCGGTCAGGGCGCGCATCTGCAGGCGGTCGTTGGCGTACTTGATCGCGCCCTGGAAGCTCGCTTCACCCAGGCACAGCCCCTGCATGCCGGTGCCCAGGCGCGCGTGGTTCATCATGGTGAACATGCAATTGAGGCCTTTATTGGCCTCGCCGATCAGGTAGCCCTCGGCACCATCGAAATTCAGCACGCAGGTGGCCGAAGCCTTGATCCCCATCTTGTGCTCGATGGAGCCGCAACTGACGCCATTACGCGCCCCGCTATCGGCGAGGAACTTGGGCACGATAAACAGCGAAATACCCTTGGTGCCAGCAGGCGCATCCGGCAACTTGGCCAACACCAGGTGGATGATGTTTTCACTCATGTCGTGCTCGCCGGCCGAGATGAAGATCTTGCTGCCGGTCACCGCGTAGCTGCCATTGGCCTGGGGCACGGCGCGGGTCTTGATGATGCCAAGGTCAGTGCCGCAGTGGGCTTCGGTCAGGCACATGGTGCCCGTCCACTGGCCGGCGGTGAGCTTGGTCAGGTAGGTGTCTTTCTGCTCTTGAGTGCCATGGGCGTGGATCGCCGACATGGCGCCGTGGGTCAGGCCGGGGTACATGCCCCAGGAGGTGTTGCTGGAGCCGATCATCTCGCTGAGCACCAAGCCCAGGGAAGACGGCAAGCCCTGCCCGCCGTAGGCCGGATCCGCCGCCAGGCCGTGCCAGCCGCCTTCGACGTATTGCGCGAACGCTTCCTTGAAACCTTTGGGTGTGGTCACCACGCCATTGTCGAAATGGCAGCCCTCTTCGTCCCCCGGACGGTTCAACGGCGCCAGCACGTTCTCGCAGAACCTCGCGCCTTCTTCGAGGATTGCGCTGACCATGTCCGGGCTGGCCTCGGTGGCGCCCAAAGCAGCGTAGTGAGCGGGGAAATCAAACACGTGATCAATCAGAAAGCGCATATCGCGCAGGGGAGCTTTATAGGCAGGCATGGTGATGTCTCCGGCGGCAGATGACTCAAACCTACTGCCGCCAGGAGCCCCGGACAATCACTGTACAGACGCTGAATACACCACCATCACTCAACCGGCAGCGCCCTGCATGCGCACCGCGCCACGGCGGTTCTGGCCGGCCGCCACCACACAGTTGCGCCCGGCGCCCTTGGCGTTGTACAGCGCCTGGTCGGCGGACTTGAGCACTTCTTCGGGGGTGCGCTGCTCGGCCTGGCGCTCGGCGACGCCGATGCTCACGGTCACCGACACACTATTCGCCCCCGTGCCCGAACGGCGCTGGCGCCCCTGGTGATCGTCCTGGGGGCGGCTGTCGGGGTTACGCAACTTGATGTGGTAGTTGGCAATGATCTCGCGGATTTCTTCCAGGTGCGGCAGGCATTCATCCAGGGTCTTGCCGGCAAACACCACGGCAAACTCTTCGCCGCCATACCGATAGGCCCGGCCGCCGCCGCTGACTTTCGACAGTTTGCTGGCGACCAGCCGCAGCACCTGGTCACCGACGTCGTGGCCATGGGTGTCGTTGAATCGCTTGAAGTGGTCGACGTCGCTCATCGCCAGCACATAGTTGCGCCCCAGGCGCTGCATACGCTCGTTGAGGGCGCGGCGTCCGGGCAGGCCGGTGAGTTCATCGCGAAAGGCCATCTGATAGGCCTCGTGGGACACACCTGCAGCAATCATCAACATCACCTGGCTGCACATGATGTTCAGGGTGAACGGCAGGATAAAGGTCTGCGGCAACATCCAGAACATCCCCAGCAATCCCACCAGCTGTGCCGCATGCAACGGCCGCGGTTCGCGCCAGTACTGGGCCGCCAGTGCGACAAAGCCCAGCAGGAACATCGGGTACGACAGTTGGATCAAGCTCATCCACGCGCCATGCAATGCCGGCCAGCGAATTTCCGCCAGCCAGTTGAGCAACGGCCCCGGGTAACTCTGCTCCAGGCCCAGGGCCACGCTGCCTACGGCGAGCAGCACCGCGCAGCGTGCGACAAAGTCGCGGAACAGGTGGGTTTTCTCCTGCCACAGGGCATAAATGCTGAACAGCATCGGCAACAGCAGGCACACCAGATGGAACACCACGGCGGCGTCTTCGCGCACACGGCCATGGTCGCGGTAGAAATCGGTCTGGGTGTCCAGCAGGAAGTAGGCGACATACACCGTCACCATCAAGAACAGCTCACGCTGGCGACGGTACACCGTGCAATAGGCCCCCCCGAGCAACAGCACCAAGGTCGGCAGGACATTGAACAAGGAGGTGAAGAAGACGTTGAGGTCCTTGACGTAAGCAGCCGACAACCCCGCCAGCAATAACAGCAACGACGGTAGGAAATGACTGAAACGTACAGCAGACGCGCGCGACAAGGGTAAAGCTCCGACCCACAAAAAAGATGGCATAGTGCCTTCACTGAACACAGTTAAGCACACTCAATGTGACCTGTATCACATTGCCACCACTGTAACGGCAGCCAGGCGCAATCCCTGAGCGCGCTACTCAGGTTTTTTCATGCGCCCACAAAAAAGCCGCCGCTCCCGGAAGAGCGGCGGCTTGGCAGGGAACCCGCCGGGGCTTAGTAGCCCAGGTCGAAGTTCTCTTCTTTCATGTCCATCAGGTTGTTGGCGCCCGACAGCATGGTGGCTACGTGGGTGCGGGTGCGCGGCAGGATGCGCTGGAAGTAGAAGCGCGCAGTCTGCAGCTTGGCGGTGTAGAAGCCTTCTTCGCTGGTGCCGGCAGCCAGTTTTTCAGCAGCCAGGCGCGCCATCTCGGCCCAGAAGTACGCCAGGCAGGCATAACCGGAGTACATCAGGTAGTCCACGGACGCGGCACCGACTTCTTCACGGTCCTTCATGGCAGCCATGCCGACCTTCATGGTCAACTCGCCCCATTCCTTGTTCAGGGCAGCCAACGGTGCGACAAACTCGCTGACCGCTGCGTTGCCTTCGTTGGCCTGGCAGAACTTGTGCACGATCTTGGTGAAGCCCTTGAGCGCTTCGCCCTGGGTCATCAGCACTTTACGGCCGAGCAGGTCCAGGGCCTGGATGCCCGTGGTGCCTTCGTACAGCATCGAAATGCGGCTGTCGCGAACGTTCTGCTCCATGCCCCACTCGGCGATGAAACCGTGGCCGCCGTAGATCTGTACGCCGTGGTTGGCGGACTCAAAACCGACTTCGGTCATGAACGCCTTGGCGATCGGGGTCATGAACGCCAGCAGGCCATCTGCCTGTTTCTTGGCTTCGTCGTCGGTGCCGTACTTGACGATATCCACTTGCTTGGCGGTGAAGTACACCATCGCACGGTTGCCTTCGGCGAAGGCTTTCATGGTCAGCAGCATGCGGCGCACATCAGGGTGCACGATGATCGGGTCAGCGGCCTTGTCCGGCGCTTTCGGGCCAGTCAGGGAGCGCATCTGCAGACGGTCACGCGCATATTTCAGGCCACCCTGAAAACCAATCTCGGCGTGGGCCAGGCCTTGCAGTGCGGTACCCAGACGAGCGGTGTTCATAAAGGTGAACATGCAGTTCAGGCCTTTGTTCGCCGGGCCAATCAGGTAGCCGGTGGCCGCGTCGAAGTTCATTACGCAGGTGGCGTTGCCATGGATGCCCATCTTGTGTTCCAGGGAACCACAGGACACCGCGTTGCGCTCACCCACCGAACCATCGGCGTTGGGCAGGAACTTAGGCACGATAAACAGCGAAATGCCTTTGGTGCCAGCCGGAGCATCCGGCAGGCGGGCCAGTACGATGTGGACGATGTTATCGGCCATGTCGTGTTCACCGGCCGAGATGAAGATCTTGGTCCCGGAGACTTTGTAGGAACCGTCGGCCTGAGGCTCGGCCTTGGTGCGCAGCATGCCCAGGTCGGTGCCGCAGTGCGGTTCGGTCAGGCACATGGTGCCGGTCCACTCGCCCGAGACCAGTTTGGTCAGGTAGGCATCCTGCTGCTCGGGGGTACCGTGCTCGGAAATGGTGTTCATCGCGCCATGGGACAGGCCTGGGTACATGCCCCACGACCAGTTGGCTTCACCGACCATCTCGCTAACGGCCAGGCCCAGGGATTCCGGCAGGCCTTGGCCGCCGTGCGCGACGTCGTGGGCCAGGCTCGGCCAGCCGCCTTCGACGAATTGCTTGTAGGCTTCTTTGAAACCAGTAGGGGTTTTAACGCCTGACTCGCTCCAGGTGCACCCTTCGATGTCACCGACGCGGTTCAACGGGGCCAGCACTTGCTCGCAAAACTTGGCGCCTTCTTCGAGAATGGCGTCAACCATGTCTGGGGTAGCGTCCTGGCAAGCCGGCAGACTCTGATAGTGCGCTTCGTAGCCGAGCAGTTCGTCACGAACGAAGCGAATATCACGCAAGGGGGCCTTGTAGTCAGGCATAGCGATAAACCTCTGCTGATGAATCCTGGAATGAACAACCGCGTGGATTTGTTGTAGCGGTCAAACAGTTGTTTGAAACATACGTTTACGCCCAATCCTTGTCAAGCGCCCAGCGGATGCCGTTTGTCATGACGTAGGTCAACGCCAGGCGCGACGAGGCCTGCAGCGTGATGCCGCACAACGTTTCAACGAGAAGAAGATGGGAGAATCAGGCGGTTGTGGCGAACGGGCTCGCCACAGGAAAAGCACCCGCCATATGGCGAGGGGGGGATCAAGCGTAGGTGTCGATCAACGTGCCGAGCATTTCGTCGGAAGCCTTGGCGACTTTCGCGCCCAGCTCCACCTGAAACTTGCCTTCGGCCAGTTCCACCATATTGCTCGCCGAGTCGGTCGGCTGGCCGCGATTGACCGCCTGCAAGCGATCATTCTGGGCATCCGAAGGCTGGCCGGTGGCGGCACTGGCGATTTTTCCGGCGGCCTGGTCGACGCGGTTCTGCCCGGCCTGAATAGTGCTCAGGCCTGAATAAAACGCACTGCTTCCAGAGATTTCCATGGCGAACCTGCCTTGCAATAAATCGTGAACCCTTATTGAAGCAGACAATCTGGCAAAAGGCCCGTCAATAACACTAATGGCATAATGCCTTATCGCTAGGAAAAACTAATCAAGCAAGTCCAGTTGCAGGTACCCGGCCACTGCTTCCGCCGTGGGCTGCTTGAGCCTTGGCACTCGGCCCAGGCAGGGCGCCGGCAGGCGTTCGGCCAAGGTGGCGAGGTTTTCTTCCAGACGGGAGGTCTTCGGGTCGATGATATTGGCCACCCACCCCGCCAGCGGTAAACCGTCCCGGGCGATGGCTTCGGCGCTCAACAATGCATGATTGATGCAGCCCAGACGCACGCCCACCACCAGGATCACCGGCAGCCCCAAGGCCTTGGCCAGGTCGGACAGGTTGTGCTGATCGGCCAGCGGCACGCGCCAGCCGCCTGCGCCTTCGATCAAGGTGAAGTCCGCGTGTTTATCGAGGATGTGCCGCATTGGCTTGAGCAGCGCTTGCACGGTCAACGCCACACCGGCTTCACGGGCCGCCAGGTGCGGCGCGATGGCGGGCTCGAAGGCCAGTGGATTGACCTCGGCATAAGCCAGCGGCAACGAGCACTCGGCCAGCAAGGCCAGGGCATCGGCGTTGCGCAAGCCACGGGAGGTCACTTCGCAGCCCGAGGCCACCGGCTTGCCGGCAGCCGTGCTCTTGCCCGCTTGCCGTGCGGCATGCAGCAGGCCTGCGGCGACGGTGGTCTTGCCGACATCGGTGTCCGTGCCGGTAATGAAATAGGCGGCGCTCATAATGGTTTCTCCAATACGGCGTACACGACTTGATAGGTTGCCGGCAGCCCCTGGGTCTGGCGAAACTGCTCGTAGGCCTGCACCAGTGCAACAACCCGTGCCCGGCCCGTCAAGCCACCGGGGCGCCCCGGGTTCAGATTGTGCGCGCCCAATGCTTTCAATTCGTGGGTCAGGCTGCGCACATCCGGGTAATGCAACACATGGGCACGTTGCTCCAGGCTGACCACACGCAAGCCACTGTCCGCACACAGCTGTTGATAAGTACTGAACGGGCGGAAGCGATTGACGTGCACCATCCCATCCGCCGCCCGCCAGCTTTCGCGCAGTTCGTCCAGGGTGCCGACGCACAGGCTGGCAAACGCCAGCACACCGCCAGGCTGCAGCACGCGCCGGGCTTCACTGAGCACCGCGGCAAAATCGGCACACCACTGCACTGCCAGGCTGGAGAAGATCAACTCGCAGCTTGCATCCTGTAACGGCAAGCGCTCGGCATCCCCGGCAATAAAGTACTCAGCACCGCCCAATGGCCGGGCGTGATTAAGCATGCCTTCGGCGATATCCAGCGCCAGGCCCTGGCCCTCGGGGAATACACTGTTTAATGCGCGGCTGAAATACCCGGTGCCGCACCCCAGGTCCAGCCAGTGCTGGGGAAGCAAGGCTGGCGGCAGACGGGACAGCAGTTCGCCGCCCACATCACGCTGCAACGCAGCCACGCTGTCATAACTGGCCGCCGCCCTGGAAAACGACGCCGCGACCTGGCGCTTGTCGGGCAAGGCGCCCGGCAGTGGAGGATGGGACAAATCAGTCATCACCGCACTCATGCAAAAAGGCCTGGATCGCCCCCGCCACTCCGTGGGGGTTGTCCAGTAGGAAAGCGTGGCCAGCCTGTTCAATCAGACCGACTTCGACATCTGGCAGCAACTTCAACAACTCAATAGCCGCCTCACAGGGCACCAACTCATCCAGGCCGGCAAACAAATGCAACTGCGGGCCACGAAAGGCCTGCAAGGCCTCGCGAGTATCCAGTTGCGCGAGCAGTTCAAGGCCGGTCATCAGCACACTGGAGGGGGTAGCCGGCGCGCTGCTGACCAGCAAGCGCGCAATGCCCCGTGGGTCTTGCGTGCCCTTGGCGCACAGCAGGCCGAAACGTTTGAGGGTGACTTGTGAGTCGGCATGGCAACCGGCCAGGAATGCATCGAAAGTCTGCGCCTGCATCGCGCTGGGCCAGTCCTCATGCGCCACAAAACATGGGTTGCTGGCCAAAGTCAGCAGGCCGCAGCAGCGCTCGCCACGCCGTGCCGCCAACTCAGAGGCGAGCATCCCGCCCAACGACCAGCCGCCCAGCCAGGCGTTATCGGGCAAGGTGGCGTCGAGTTCGTCGAGCCATTCGTCGAGGTCGCTGCCCGCCAGCGCCGGCAACGGTTCGATAGCTACCCGCAGGTGCTCGTCCAAACCGCGCAAGGCGGCGGCCAAAGGCTCCAGCGGCGAGACACCCAGGCCCCAGCCGGGGAGCAATATCAGTCGATCACGCATGGTCGGACTCCCGGCCTGACAAACGCAAACACGTGTCCAATGCGTCTAACAATAGTCGTACCTGCGCCTCGCTGTGGGCGGCGGTCAAGGTCACGCGCAAGCGCGCGCTGCCGGCCGGCACCGTGGGCGGGCGGATGGCCGTGACCATGATCCCGCGTTCGCGCAGCATCTGAGACAGGCGCATCGCCCGGGCACTGTCGCCAATCATGATTGGCTGGATCGGCGTGAAGCTGTCCATCAGCTCCAGGCCGATCTGCTCGGCGCCCTGGCGGAACTGGCGGATCAGCGTGCGCAGATGCTCGCGTCGCCAGTGCTCGCTGCGCAGCAGCTCCAGACTTTTCAGGGTCGCACAGGCCAGCGCCGGCGGTTGGCTGGTGGTGTAGATGTATGGGCGGGCGAACTGGATCAGGCTTTCGATCAGTTCCTCACTGCCAGCCACAAACGCCCCGGCGGTGCCGAAGGCCTTGCCCAGGGTGCCGACCAACACCGGCACATCCTCCTGGCTCAGGCCGAAATGCTCGACAATCCCGCCCCCCGTGGCGCCCAACGGACCGAAGCCATGGGCGTCATCCACCATCAGCCAGGCGCCCTTGGCCCGGGTTTCGCGGGCCAGCGCCGGCAGGTCCGCCAGGTCGCCGTCCATGCTGAACACACCGTCGGTGACCACCAGGGTATTGCCGCTGGCTTTTTCCAGGCGCTTGGCCAGGCTGAGCGCATCGTTGTGCAGATAGCGATTGAATCGTGCCCCGGAGAGCAAACCCGCATCCAGCAGGGACGCGTGGTTGAGGCGGTCTTCGAGCACCGTATCGCCCTGCCCCACCAATGCGGTGACGGTGCCGAGGTTGGCCATATACCCGGTGGTGAACAGCAAGGCACGCGGGCGCCCGGTGAACTCGGCCAGGGCCTCCTCCAACTCATGATGCGGGGTGCTATGGCCGACCACCAGGTGCGAAGCCCCCCCGCCGACGCCCCAGCGGGAAGCCCCGGCCTGCCAGGCTTCGATGACTTGCGGATGATTGGCCAGGCCCAGGTAGTCGTTATTGCAAAAGGCCAATAGCGGCTTGCCGTCTACCACCACCTGCGGCCCCTGGGGGCTTTGCAGCAGTGGGCGCTGGCGATAGAGATGGTCTGTACGGCGGGCAGCGAGGCGCGCGGCGAGATCGAAAGACATGCTGGCCTCGGTAGATCAGGTTGAACTCGACCCACTGTAGGGGCCGGCTTGCCTGCGATAGCGCAGGGTCAGTCAATACATCAGGTGACTGATAGATCGCTATCCCAGGCAAGCCAGCGCCCACATTTGGATTGCATTCCAATAGGGAGATGGGGGTCAGACGGCGGCGTTGTAGAACTGCTCGCTGCTTTTCTGCTCGACCAACGCCTGCTCAATCGCCGCCTGGTGCACTTCATCGGCATGCTCTTCGCGGGCTTCCGGCAGGATGCCCAAGCGCGAGAACAGTTGCATGTCCTTGTCCGCCTGCGGGTTGGCGGTGGTCAGCAATTTGTCACCGTAGAAAATCGAGTTGGCACCGGCAAAGAACGCCAGGGCCTGCATCTGCTCATTCATTGCCTCGCGGCCGGCGGACAGGCGCACGTGGGATTTCGGCATCAGGATACGCGCCACGGCGAGCATGCGGATAAAGTCGAACGGGTCGATATCCTCGGCATTTTCCAGGGGCGTACCGGCCACCTTGACCAGCATGTTGATCGGCACCGACTCCGGATGCTCCGGCAGGTTGGCCAGTTGGATCAGCAGGTTGGCGCGATCATCCAGGGATTCGCCCATGCCGAGGATGCCGCCCGAGCAGATCTTCATCCCCGAATCACGCACATAAGCCAGGGTTTGCAGGCGCTCGCTGTAGGTGCGGGTGGTGATGATCGAGCCGTAGAACTCCGGCGAGGTGTCCAGGTTGTGGTTGTAGTAGTCGAGGCCGGCCTGGGCCAGGGCCTCGGTCTGGTCCTGGTCGAGACGGCCAAGGGTCATGCAGGTTTCCAGGCCCATGGCCTTCACGCCTTTGACCATCTGCAACACATAAGGCATGTCTTTGGCCGACGGGTGCTTCCAGGCCGCACCCATGCAGAAACGGGTCGAACCGATGGCCTTGGCGCGTGCAGCCTCTTCGAGGACTTTCTGCACTTCCATCAGTTTTTCTTTTTCCAGGCCGGTGTTGTAGTGGCCCGACTGCGGACAATATTTGCAATCTTCCGGGCAGGCACCGGTTTTAATCGACAGCAACGTCGACACCTGCACCCGATTGGCATCGAAATGCGCGCGGTGCACGGTCTGCGCCTGGAACAACAAGTCATTGAACGGCTGGACGAACAGGGCTTTGACTTCGGCCAAAGACCAGTCGTGACGCAGAGTGGCAGTGAGGCTGGCGCTCATGGGCGATTCCTTGTTTATGCTTGGGCAAGCGCTGTGGGCAGGGCAATACCCACAGGCACGACACGGATGCTCGGCATATTTAAGGAAGATTCATGCACTGTCAACCCAGGCACAAACACGAAGTTTACATCTGGTCAAAAAGCAACCAAACCTGCTTGATCTGTGATGAAGCCACCGACTCGCCCTCAACGGTGTGCAACGCCTGCGAACTCGATCTGCCGTGGCTGACGGACGGCTGTCGCGTGTGTGCCCTGCCGCTGCCGATGAGCGGGCTGATCTGCGGCGAATGCCAGCGCTCACCGCCGGCGTTCCATCAGGTGACCGCACCTTGGACCTACGGCTTCCCGGTGGACAGCCTGATCAGCCGCTTCAAGCATCAGGGCAAATGGCCTCTGGGCCATCTGTTGGCCAATCTATTGGGGCAATGTCTGCAAGACGGCTTCGACAACGCCGAACTGACCCGCCCCGACCGCCTGCTTCCCGTACCGATGGCCGCCAAACGCCTGCGCCAGCGCGGCTATAACCAAGCCGCCATGCTCGCCCGCTGGCTAAGCCAAGACCTCGACCTGGCCTTGGATGAACACGTGCTGTTGCGCCCTCAAGACACCATCGCCCAGCAACAATTGGCTGCCAAACAACGCCAGCGCAACTTGCTCAAGGCGTTTGCCCTGGCCCCCGACGCACAGGTGCGCGGCCAGCACCTGGCGCTGGTGGACGATGTGCTGACCACCGGCGCCACCGCCCACAGCCTGGCCCGCCTGCTGCTACACGCCGGCGCGCGCCAGGTCGACGTGTACTGCCTGGCGCGCACGCCCAAGCCCGGCACATGACTTGACTCTGGCGCCGCCTGCCCGCAACGTCCGGTGCATTCCAAATCAGTGTGCAGCCGTTCTCCATGCCTTTACCATCGCTGTTGAGCCAACATATTGTCCGTCGCCCGCAACGCATCGCCTTGCTGCAACACATCGCCGAACAGGGCTCCATCACCCGGGCGGCGAAAAGCGCGGGTTTGAGTTACAAGGCCGCGTGGGACGCCATTGATGAACTGAACAACCTGGCGCAAAAACCGCTGGTCGAACGTAGCGTCGGCGGCAAGGGCGGCGGCGGTGCGCGACTCTCGGCAGAGGGCGAGCGGGTGTTGCGCCTGTATCAGCGCCTGCAAACCCTGCAAGCCCAGGTGCTGGAGGCCGCCGAAGACGCCAGCGACTTCAATCTGCTGGGCCGCCTGATGCTGCGCACCAGTGCGCGTAACCAATTGCATGGCCAGGTGATCGCCATGGATAGCCATGGTCGCAATGACCGGGTGCGCCTGGAGCTGGCTGGCGGCTTGACCCTCGATGCACAGATCACCCACGACAGCACGCTGCGCCTGGAGCTGGAAATCGGCACTGAAGTGGTGGCATTGATCAAGGCCGGTTGGCTGGAGCTGATCGCTGCCGACCAGGCGCCGGTGCCTGGGTTTAACTGCTTTGGCGGCCAGGTCGAGGCGGTTCTTGATGCAGAGGATGGTCCCAGTGAGGTGCGCATTGCCTTGCCCAATGGCCTGGTGCTGTGTGCGCTGGCGGCGCCCGAGCAGCTCAAGGCGCTGGGGGCGGATGAAGGCACGCGGGTTCAGGTGCAGTTTGCGCCGAGCAATGTGCTGTTGGGTACGCCGGTTTAGGCGATCTTTAGGGCCTCATCGCGGGCAAGCCCGCTCCCACATTTGAGCGGTGTACACAGAAACATTGTGTGGGCTTGCCTGCGATAGCAATGGCACACGCGCCACCTATCCAAGGCCCGGTGCGATACCATACCCGGCCGGACGCGGCGACCTGCTGCGCGCAGGAGTTCGCATGGCCCACCCGTTTGAAACATTGACCCCCGATCTGGTTCTCGATGCTGTCGAAAGCATCGGTTTCCTCAGCGATGCTCGCGTATTGGCGCTCAACAGCTACGAAAATCGCGTCTATCAGGTCGGCATCGAAGACTCCGAGCCATTGATCGCCAAGTTCTATCGCCCCCAGCGCTGGACCAACGAGGCGATCCTCGAAGAACACCGCTTTACTTTCGAACTGGCCGAGTGCGAAGTCCCGGTCGTCGCCCCGATGATCCATAACGGTGAAAGCCTGTTCGAACACGCGGGCTTTCGTTTCACCCTGTTCCCCCGTCGTGGCGGCCGGGCGCCGGAGCCGGGCAATCTCGATCAGCTGTACCGCCTCGGGCAGTTGCTCGGGCGCTTGCATGCGGTCGGCGCCACCCGCCCTTTCGAGCACCGCGAAGCCCTGGGCGTGAAGAACTTCGGTCACGACTCCCTGAACACCTTGCTTGAAGGCAATTTCATCCCCAAGAGCCTGTTGCCTGCCTACGAATCCGTGGCCCGTGACCTGCTCAAGCGTGTGGAGGATGTGTACAGCGCCACGCCGCACAAGAACATCCGCATGCATGGCGACTGCCACCCCGGCAACATGATGTGCCGCGACGAGATGTTCCATATCGTCGACCTCGATGACTGTCGCATGGGCCCGGCGGTGCAGGATTTGTGGATGATGCTTGCTGGTGATCGTCAGGAATGCCTGGGGCAGTTGTCGGAACTGATGGATGGCTACCAGGAATTCCACGACTTCGATCCCCGCGAACTGGCGCTGATCGAGCCGCTACGTGCCCTGCGCCTGATGCACTACAGCGCGTGGCTGGCACGGCGCTGGGATGACCCGGCATTTCCGCACAGCTTCCCGTGGTTTGGCAGCGAGCGGTATTGGGGCGACCAGGTGCTGGCGCTGCGCGAGCAATTGTCGGCGCTCAACGAAGAGCCCCTGAAACTGTTCTGACACTGGCCTCGCTGTGGCGAGGGGCTTGTGCCCTCGCCACAAAAAGTCAGCACGCATTTCCTGACAAACATCCTTACAATTGCGGCATTGTTAGCTGCCTAAGCAAGGATTCTGCATGCAAGCCGCCAACCCGCGTCGCGGGTACATTCTGGGCCTGAGTGCCTACGTCATCTGGGGCCTGTTCCCGCTCTACTTCAAAGCCATCGCCAGCGTCCCGGCGGCCGAAATCATCGTCCACCGCGTACTGTGGTCGGCGCTGTTCGGCGGTTTGCTGTTGCTGGTGTGGAAACACCCCGGCTGGTGGCGCGAACTGCGGGACAACCCCAAGCGCCTGGCGATCCTGGCGTTGAGCGGCTCATTGATCGCGGGCAACTGGCTGACCTATGTGTGGTCGGTCAACAGCGGGCGCATGCTGGAGGCCAGCCTGGGTTACTACATCAACCCGCTGGTCAACGTGCTACTGGGCATGCTGCTCCTCGGCGAACGCCTGCGGCGCTTGCAGTGGGTGGCCGTCGGGCTGGCCGCCGTGGGCGTTGCACAACAGGTGTGGCAGGTCGGCAGCTTGCCGTGGGTGTCGCTGGTGCTGGCGCTGACCTTTGGTTTCTATGGTTTGATCCGCAAGCAAGCGCCGGTCAAGGCGCTACCCGGGTTGGTGGTGGAAACCTGGATGCTGGTGCCGATTGCCCTGGCGTGGCTGCTGCTCAACCCCACAGCCCATAGCGCCAACCTGGCATTCTGGAGTACTTCCGAGGCCTGGTGGCTGGTGGCCGCAGGCCCGGTGACATTGATTCCCCTGGTCTGCTTCAACGCTGCGGCACGGCATCTGCCCTACACCACCCTGGGCTTTTTGCAGTACCTGGCGCCGACCCTGGTGCTGCTGCAAGCGGTGCTGTTGTTCGACGAACACATGAGCCCCGCCAGCCTGGTGGCGTTCGTGTTTATCTGGGCCGGGCTGGCGGTGTATAGCGTTGATGCATGGCTGAGCCTGCGCAAACGCTGATCAAATAACGTACAAAACCCTGTAGACCACGGCCGGCGTGGCTTACAGGGTTTCACCCCAAGGTTATCCACAACCTGATCCCCGGCGTTTGTGCACAAGCCGTTGAAATTGCTCGTTTTTTGCTCAATACACTACACGCCACGGCCGGCGTGGCCTGGCGCCGGGTCTCTACAGCTTATCCACAGGCCCATGCAAGATTTAGATGAACAACCCTGTGGACGGTTATTCCTCGCTGCGCAGTTGCAGTTCCACCATCAAATCATCGGCCAGGGTTTCCAGGGCGGCTTGCAGCGTGTCCAGTGCCAGACTGGACGGCACCGCCAACGCGGCCTCGGCGTGAAACAACGGGTCACTGCTCATGGGCGCCGGACGCACGTCGGTGCTCAGGCGTTCCAGGTTGACCCCTTGCTTGCTCAACAGCGCGGTGATCTCGCGCACGATCCCCGGCCGGTCATTGCCCACCAGGGTCATCAGGATCGGTTTGCTCGCCGAGGCTTGCGCGCCGCTGCTCTCGCCCACCAGCACGCGGATGCCATGGGTGGACAGGTCCTCCAGGGCGCTGACCAACTCACTGCGGTTTTCCATCGGCACACTGACCCGCAGGATCCCGGCAAATTGCCCGGCCATATGGGCCATGCGACTTTCCAGCCAGTTGCCGCCGCGCTCGGCAATGCAGTGGGCAACACGTTCGACCACGCCGGGTTTGTCGGCGGCGATCACGGTGAGTACGAGATGGTCCATGGCAACAGCCCTCTTGTTGTGGATTAGCCAGTATAGGCAGATACGGGTATCGGTTGGCTCATGTGGCAGTTGGCTTGCCGGCGATGCGGGTGCTGCGGTGTAGAGGCCATCGCAGGCAAGCCAGCTCCCACATTGATCGCATGGCGGTGAGGAAAAACAAATCGTGTACCATTTTTATATTTATCTGGAACAATCCATTGGTTTTTTGAGAACATCCCATACCCCGCTGTGACCGTACAACCAAAGTGGGTCGCTAAACGACGTATTTAGTCTAATTTTCACAACCGCAACTCATCATGTAGTATGCCTCGGCGCGCACTACATAACGTTAGGTCGATGTCTGCCCAGGCGCCGTCGTAACCCCGAACACCCCGTCAGCAAGCCTTGCGCCGTTGATTGGAACCACCCAGCCGCCGTGATGGCATGTACTGGTGCCGGGTTTGTGGTTTAAATGGCCAGAGGCTTCATTGGTAAATTGAAAAGCTGAAAAGCGAATTAGCTCCGCAGAGTGAGGCAAGCAATGACTGAACACGTTCAAGTCGGTGGCCTGCAGGTCGCCAAAGTCCTGTTCGACTTCGTGAACAACGAAGCCATTCCCGGTACCGGCCTGACCGCCGACCAGTTCTGGGCCGGTGCCGACAAGGTCATCCACGACCTGGCACCGAAGAACAAAGCCCTACTCGCCAAACGCGACGATTTCCAAGCGCGAATCGATACCTGGCACCAGACCCATGCCGGCCAGGCCCACGACGCGGTGGCCTACAAAGCCTTCCTGCAAGATATCGGCTACCTGCTGCCAGAAGCGGCGGATTTCCAGGCGACCACCCAAAACGTCGATGACGAAATCGCCCGCATGGCCGGCCCGCAGCTGGTGGTGCCGGTGATGAATGCGCGGTTCGCCCTCAACGCCTCCAACGCGCGCTGGGGCTCGCTGTACGACGCACTGTATGGCACCGACGCCATCAGCGAAGCCAACGGCGCCGAGAAAGGCCAGGGCTACAACAAGGTGCGTGGCGACAAAGTCATCGCCTTCGCCCGTGCCTTCCTCGACGAAGCCGCACCGCTGACCGCCGGCAGCCACGTTGACTCCACCGGTTACAAGATCGTCGACGGCAAGCTGGTGGTCAGCCTCAAGGGCGGCAGCAACAGCGGCCTGCGCAGCGACGCCCAGTTGATCGGCTACCAGGGCGACGCCGCCCAGCCCATCGCACTCTTGTTGAAGCACAACGGCCTGCATTTCGAAATCCAGGTTGACGCCAGCACCCCGGTCGGCCAGACCGACGACGCCGGCGTCAAAGACATCCTGATGGAAGCCGCGCTGACCACCATCATGGACTGCGAAGACTCCGTTGCCGCCGTCGATGCCGATGACAAAGTGGTGATCTACCGCAACTGGCTCGGCCTGATGAAGGGCGACCTGGCCGAAGAAGTGGCCAAGGGCGGCAAGACCTTCACCCGCACCATGAACGCCGACCGCACCTACACCGGTGTCGATGGTAATGCCGTGACCTTGCATGGTCGTTCGCTGTTGTTCGTGCGCAACGTTGGCCACCTGATGACCATCGACGCGATCCTCGACGCCCAGGGCAATGAAGTGCCCGAAGGCATCCTCGATGGCTTGATCACCAGCCTGGCGGCGATCCACAGCCTCAATGGCAACAACAGCCGCAAGAACAGCCGCACCGGCTCCGTGTACATCGTTAAACCGAAGATGCACGGCCCGGAAGAAGCGGCGTTCACCAACGAGCTGTTCGGCCGCATCGAAGACGTACTGAACCTGCCGCGCAACACCCTCAAGGTCGGGATCATGGACGAGGAGCGCCGTACCACGGTCAACCTCAAGGCCTGCATCAAGGCGGCCAGCGAGCGCGTGGTGTTTATCAACACCGGCTTCCTCGACCGTACCGGCGACGAAATCCACACCTCCATGGAAGCGGGCGCGATGGTGCGCAAAGCTGCCATGAAGGCCGAAAAATGGATCGGCGCCTACGAGAACTGGAACGTCGATATCGGCCTGAGCACCGGCCTGCAAGGCCGTGCGCAGATCGGTAAAGGCATGTGGGCCATGCCCGACCTGATGGCGGCCATGCTCGAGCAGAAAATCGCGCACCCGCTGGCCGGTGCCAACACCGCTTGGGTGCCGTCGCCGACCGCCGCGGCATTGCACGCGCTGCATTACCACAAGGTCGATGTATTCGCCCGCCAGGCCGAACTGGCCAAGCGCGAACGCGCGTCGGTGGACGACATCCTGACCATCCCCCTGGCGCAGAATACCGACTGGTCCGAGGAAGAAATCCGCAACGAACTGGACAACAACGCCCAGGGCATCCTCGGCTATGTGGTGCGCTGGATCGACCAGGGTGTGGGTTGCTCGAAAGTACCAGACATCAACGATGTGGGCCTGATGGAAGACCGCGCCACCCTGCGTATTTCCAGCCAGCACATTGCCAACTGGCTGCGCCATGGCGTGGTCAGCGAAGCCCAGGTCATGGAAAGCCTCAAGCGCATGGCGCCGGTGGTGGATCGGCAGAATGCCGGTGATGCGCTGTACCGCCCGCTGGCACCGGATTTCGACAGCAATATCGCGTTCCAGGCCGCGGTGGAGTTGGTGATTGAAGGGACCAAGCAGCCCAATGGTTATACCGAGCCGGTGCTGCATCGTCGGCGTAGGGAGTTCAAGGCCAAGAATGGTTTGTAACTGGTCATTGAAATGAAAAAGCCCCGGTCCTATGACCGGGGCTTTTTTATGTTGCAAGGCTTAACCTGAAACTACAATCAGGTAACTACCCGACAGCTCCAACTTACTGCCTTGCCCTGAGCCCGTTCCGTCAACCTTCAAGCCGATCAACTGACCGGTATGGTTATTACCGACGACTTTCACAACGATGGTGCCTGCAACTGGATGAGTGAATGTGCTTCCGGTTGCATCTAAATATTCAATTCCAAACTGAGTATGCGTCAGGGTATGAGTCCCGTTCTTCAGGTCCTGCCCGTAATTAATTGTCAGGTGGGTAGTAATATCTGTGTCCATTCTGACCTGGGAAGGGATACCAAAAAACTGATTCGGAGAAAAAACCTCCTGCTGACCATTGATAGAGGCGTGAATATTAGCGCTGTGTTGCGGGTTGTTTTTTTCAGTACTCATAATGAACTCCTGTTCGCGTCATTTAGAGGCGCTGATCCCAAACCAGCTCCCTCCCAACGATTAAACAAGCGCCACTCAAACCGCCGATACTGTGAAATCTGACAGTACTGACCAACGGTAAAAACACCCCCTACTGCGCCATCCCCAGCTCGCGTTTGACCATCTTCGCTAACTTCACGCTATCAATCGGCTTGAGCAAAAAGTCCACCACGCTCAGGTGCATCGCGTCGATCACGTCCGGTGCCTCGGCATCCCCCGACATGATGATGATCGGCAACGCAGCCCGGGTGGACTCGCGTACTTTGCGAATCAGTTCCAGGCCGTTGCTGGGCGCCATGCGCAAATCGGTGATCAACAAACCAATGGATGTGCTGGCATTCAAGAGTTCCCAGGCCGCCTCGCCGCTGTCTGCCGTCATGCAGCGAATGCCATCCAGCCCAAGAATCTCCGCCAACAGTTCACGGGCATCTTTATCGTCATCAACGATCAGTACCCGCTGCGGCGGTAGATCAGGCTCCAGCATCACGGCGCTTAGCGCCTCGCGCTCGGCATCGCTCAAAATATCTTGGTCGGGCATATATTTCTCAGCAGTTGCACTCAATCTCCCAGCACAGAAGTCAGACATCACCGGAAGGGCGAACAATGTGCACTTCGTCGGATAGTTTTCCTAGTGGGCGTTCTACGGGGTCTGGACGATATTCATGTAAGGTTTTTCCCTAGTCATTGAAGGCCGGATAGCTACCTAGACTTACGTCCAATGGGCACCCGCCGCGTGGGGGTCGACCATGAGGGACGATAACGACAAAAAAACTGCGGTCATGGTTATGAGTAAAGCTGATGCTTTCACCCAGGCAGGGAAAACTGCGGTATTGCAGAACATTCACGGCACCCTGCAATTCCTGCAACGCTTCCCTCCGTTCAATCAGATGGAAAACGCCCACCTGGCGTTTCTGGTGGAGCAGTGCCAGTTGCGCTTCTACGGCCCCGGCGAGAGCATTCTCAAACCGTCGGCAGGCCCTGTGGAGCACTTCTACATCGTCAAACAGGGGCGGGTGATCGGCGAGCGGCCGGATTCGGCGCAAACCACCTTCGAAATCACCACCGGCGAATGCTTCCCCCTGGCCGCGCTACTGGGGGAACGGGCGACGCGAACTGAGCACAAGGCCGCCGAAGACACGTTCTGCCTGCAATTGAACAAGCCGGCGTTTATCAAGTTGTTTGCCCTGTCCGGGCCGTTTCGCGACTTTGCCTTGCGTGGGGTCAGCAGCCTGTTGGACCAGGTCAACCAGCAAGTCCAGCAAAAGGCCGTGGAAACCCTCGGCACCCAGTATTCGTTGAACACCCGCCTGGGCGAGCTGGCCATGCGTCACCCCGTGACCTGCAGCCCGCGGACGCCGCTGCGTGAGGCGGTCACACTGATGCATGAGCAGCAGGTCGGCAGCATTGTGGTGGTCGATGAACACAAGGCGCCCCTGGGGATTTTCACCCTGCGTGACCTGCGCCATGTCGTGGCCGAAGGCACCAGCGATTTCACCCAGGCCATCGAACAGCATATGACCCAGGCGCCCTTCTTCCTCAGCCCGGATCACAGCGCCTTCGACGCAGCGATTGCCATGACCGAGCGGCATATCGCCCATGTGTGCCTGGTCAAGGACCGGCGCCTGTGTGGAGTGGTGTCCGAGCGCGATCTGTTTTCCCTGCAACGGGTTGACCTGGTCCACCTGGCACGCACCATCCGCAATGCACCACGGGTGGAAAACCTGGTGGCGATCCGTGGCGAGATCAGCCAATTGGTGGAGCGCATGCTGGCCCACGGCGCGTCCTCGACCCAGATCACCCATATCATCACCCTGCTCAACGATCACACGGTATGCCGGGTCATCGAGCTGAGCATCGCAGACAAGGGCGACCCCGGCGTGCCATTCAGTTGGCTGTGTTTTGGCAGCGAAGGCCGCCGTGAGCAGACGCTGCACACCGACCAGGACAACGGCATCCTGTTCGATGCCCGGGACGCCGCCCACGCCGCCGAGATTCGTGGCCTGCTGTTGCCCCTGGCGCAGCAAATCAATCAAAGCCTGGCGCTGTGCGGTTTCACCCTGTGCAAGGGCAATATCATGGCCGGCAACCCCGAGCTGTGCCTGTCCCGTGCCGAATGGGCCCGGCGCTTTGCCGCATTTATCCGCGAAGCGACGCCAGAGAACCTGCTCAAGTCCAGCATCTATTTCGACCTGCGGGTGGTGTGGGGCGATGAGCAAGGCTGCGAGCAACTGCGCCAGGGCATGCTTGAGCAAGTGGCGGACAATCGCCTGTTCCAACGGATGATGGCCGAGAACGCCTTGCGCCAGCGTCCGCCGGTGGGGCGCTTCCGTGACTTCGTGCTGACGCGTAAAGGCTCGGACAAGGCCACCCTCGACCTCAAGGTGCAGGGCCTCACGCCCTTCGTCGACGGTGCCCGCCTGCTGGCCCTGGCCAATGGCATCGCCACCAACAACACCCTGGAGCGCTTGCGTCAGTTGGTGGATAAAGAGGTGATCGAACGCCTGGACGGCGCGGCCTATGAAGAGGCCTACCACTTTATCCAGCAAACCCGCATGCAGCAGCACCAGTTGCAAACCCGCGAGAACCAGCCCTACTCCAACCGGGTCGACCCCGACAGCCTCAACCACCTGGACCGGCGCATCCTGCGTGAGTCCCTGCGCCAGGCCCAACGCCTGCAAAGCAGCCTGGCCCTGAGGTATCAGCTGTGAGCCTGTTCAGTTGGCTGCGCCCTGCCCGGCCAGGCCTGAATGCCCAGCAACAGGCGCGCCTGCAACAACTGGCTGCCCCCAAGGCACTCGGCGAACACAGTCTGCGCGAGCAGCGCTGGGTGGTACTGGACCTGGAAACCAGCGGCCTGAACCTCAATCGCGACCAGGTGCTGTCGATTGGCGCGGTGGTGATCGAAGACGGCGCCGTCGACTTTTCCCAGCAGTTCGAACGTACCCTGCAACGGGCCGACAACAAAATCAGCCCCAGCGTGCTGATCCATGGCCTGGGCCCCAGTGCGATCGCCGCCGGTTGCGATCCAGCCGAAGCGTTACTGGACTTCATGGACTTTGTCGGCGACAGCCCGCTGCTGGCGTTCCACGCACCATTCGACCAGCACATGCTTGGCCGAGCGCTCAAGGACAGCCTGGGTTATCGCCTGACCCATCCGTTCCTCGACGTGGCAGACCTGGCACCCATGCTGTGCCCCCAGGCGCATATCCGCGAAGCCGGCCTGGATGACTGGATTGCCCATTTCAACCTGCAAGTGGGCGAACGCCATCACGCCAGCGCCGATGCCCTGGCCACCGCAGAATTGATGTTGATTCTATTCAGCCGTGCCCGCCAGCAAGGGCTGGACAGCCCTGCCGCGTTGCAACAACGCCTGAGCCAGTGGAAACGTCGCAAACAAGCCCCTTCCTTCTAACGGCTGCCGCTCAGTTAAGAGAGGCAATCGGTAACCTGTGGCGAGGGAGCTTGCGCCCGTTGGGGCGCGAAGCGGCCCTGAAACGGGAGCAAGCCCCCTCAGCAACATCCGTCCCGCCCGACCAACGCCAATTGCACCCATCCGCCACCTCTGCCACAATCGCGAATAATTCTCGTTAGTTTAAACATCTCGATTGGTGATGCCTTGTCGTCAGCCCAAAGTCCCCACAGTGAGCTTGTTGGCACGTTGTACCGTGACCATCGCGGCTGGCTGCTGGCGTGGCTGCGGCGCAACGTGGCCTGCCCCAGTCGTGCCGAGGACCTGAGCCAGGACACCTTCATGCGCCTGCTGGGCCGTGAAGAACTGCGTGAACCCCGCGAACCCCGGGCGTTTCTGGTGGCTGTCGCCAAGGGCCTGTTGTTCGACTACTTTCGCCGCGCCGCGCTGGAGCAGGCCTACCTCACCGAACTGATGCTGATCCCGGAAAGCGAACAGCCTTCCCCGGAAGAACAGCACCTGATCCTCGAAGACCTCAAAGCCATCGACCGCCTGCTCGGCAAGCTGTCCAGCAAGGCCCGCGCCGCGTTCCTCTATAACCGCCTGGACGGCCTGGGCCACGCCGAAATCGCCCAGCGCCTCGGCGTGTCGGTGCCCCGGGTACGGCAATATCTGGCCCAGGGGATCCGCCAGTGCTACATCGCCCTGTATGGCCAGCCGTTGTGAGCCAGGTCAGTTCCAGACCGGTCAGCGCACGGGTGCTGGATGCGGCGATTGCCTGGCAACTGTCCCTGGACTCCGGGGACAGCAGCGCCGTGGAGCATGAAGCATTCAACAAATGGCTGGCCAGCAGCGAAGAACACGCCCGCGCCTGGCGCCAACTGGGCATGCTCGACCAGCGCTTCAGCGTGGCCAGCGGCCCGGCACGGGCGGCGCTGCTGCAATCGCGCGAAGGCATTCGGCAACGGGTGCGCAAGCTCGGCAGCGGCCTGGCCAGTGTGGTGCTGGTCTGCGGCCTGGCAGTGTTCGCCGGCCAGCGCTACGTGCCGATCAACTACTGGCTGGCCGACCAACGCACCGCCACCGGTGAACAGCGCACGCTGAAACTGGCAGATGGCACCCTGATCAACCTCAACACCCACAGCGCCATTGACGTGCGTTTTGACGAAAAGCGCCGAGTAATCGTGCTGCAGGAAGGTGAGATCTTCGTCGAAACCGGGCACAACGATGGGCGCCCCTTTGTTGTCGAGACCCGCGACGGCAGCCTGCGCGCCCTGGGTACGCGGTTTATCGTCAAGCGCGAGGACGATGGCACGCGGCTCAGCGTGTTGCAGTCGGCGGTTGCGGCGCAGCCCGAGGCGTTGCACCAGGAGCAGGTGTTCAAGGAAGGCCAGCAAGTGCTGATGCGCCGTAACAGCCTCGGCCCGTCGCTGGCCGTAACCCCCGGCGCCGACGCCTGGACCCGCGGCATGCTGGTGGTGGACAACGCGCGGCTGGGGGATGTGGTCGAGGAACTGGCGCGCTACCGCACCGGCTACCTGGGTGTGGATAAAAACGTCGCCGACCTGCGCATCACCGGCAGCTTCCCGCTGCACGACACCACGCTGGCGCTTAACGCGCTGCTGCCGACCCTGCCGGTGCAGATCGAGCAACATACGCCGTGGTGGATTAACGTGGCCGCCAGGCCCGTGCCAGACGGTTCCGTTAGCAATAATTGAATAAAGGCAATGTCGAAAACAAAGCCCTCTGCGCCCCCGCTGCCGAGGCGCTGGTCGCTGAATGCCGACTGCGCTGCGGGGTGGCCGGTGCACTCAACCTCAATCGCTTCGCCGACTGCAAAAGCTACGAAGAGCGCGTGAGCATTCACAGATTTATTTTCACTTGGCCCTATCACTTTTTGATTCTCGTCCGGCACCTAGGCAATTGAGAAATATTTCCATTCCGGAGCCGCCCTATGTCCCGCACATTAGACACCTTGTTGCGCCCCAGCCTGCTAGCCGTGGCCATCGCCCTCAGCGCCCCGCTGACCAGCACCTCGCTGTTCGCCGCCGAACAGGCGTCCAGTGTGCGCGCCTACAACCTGCCGGCTGCGCCATTGGCCAGCACCCTGAACCAGATCGCCAGCCAGGCCGGCCTCCCCCTGACCCTCAGCCCGGCACTGGCCGCCGGCAAGACCTCGGCCCCGGTCAAGGGCCAGTTCGATGCACCGGGCGCACTGCGCGAGGCCCTGCGTGGGACGGGGTTGCAGTTGGAGCAGAGCAGCGCAGGCACTTACACCCTGGTGGCAATTCCAGAGGGTGTGGTGTCGCTGCCGGAGACCAATATCACCGGGCAGGGGAATTACGAGAGCGCGTGGGGGCCGGTGGAGGGTTATGTTGCTACGCGGACGGCGGCGGGGAGCAAGACTGATACGCCGATTGCCGAATTGCCGCGCTCCGTGACAGTGATCACCCGTAAACAAATGGAAGACCGCTCAGTTCTCAACCTCAACGACGCGCTGCGCTATACCGCTGGGGTGCAGAGCAGCGGCTATGGTTCTGACTCGCGCAGCGATTGGTTACTGGTACGCGGTTTTGTACCGACCCAATTCCTCGACGGCCTGCCTTTGCCTAAGGGCAACTATGCCACGCCAAAAGTCGACACTTGGAGCCTGGAGCGTATCGCCGTACTGCGCGGTCCGGCTTCGTCCGTCTACGGCCAGACGCCTCCCGGTGGGTTGCTGGATATGGTCAGCCGTCGTCCACAAGCTGAAAGCAGTCACGAGGTCGAGGTACAAACCGGCACCAATAATCACAAGCAGATCAACTTCGACAGCACCGGGAAAATCGATGACGAGGGACAATTCCTCTACCGTATCGGTGGCGTAGTGCGTGACAGCGATACAGCGGTCGATCACATCCCTGACAAACGCTACAACGTCGCGCCCAGCCTGACATGGAACATCAACGACGACACCAAGCTGACCCTGCTCTCGCAGTTCACCCGCGATGACACCGGGATCACTGGTCAGTTCTTGCCGCTACAGGGCACCAAATTGTCTTCGCCTGCCGGCAAAATCTCCCACCACAAGAACCTCGGTGATCCGGACTGGGAATTCTACGACCGCACTTACTATGCGCTCGGCTATGCCTTTGAAACTCGTCTGAACGACACCTGGCAGTTCCGCCAAAACCTGCGCTATACCAAAAATGACCTGTCGTTCCAGGGCATCACTGCAGGTGGCAGTTTTTGGCCAAACGGGCCTGAGTTGGCCGTAGACGCCGATGGCAACGTGAGACGCTCAGCCGGCAAAGTCGATGAAAACATCGGGCAGTTTGCCGTCGACAACAACTTCCAGGCCGACTTCCAGACCGGTGCGGTAAGCCACACCTTGCTGCTGGGCCTGGACCACCAGCGCTCTGATGCCGATGCGCGCTGGTTATGGGGTTCCGCCGGTGTTCCAACCATCAACTTCAATCGACCGGTGTATGGGCAGGACTTCTCCAAAGTCCAATACTTCACCATGTATGACTACACCCAAAAGACCCAGCAAACCGGCCTGTACGTACAGGATCAAATGGCTCTCGACAACTGGCGCCTGACTCTCGGCGGGCGTGAAGACTGGGTGCACACCGGCACCACGTTCCACAACCAGAACGACGCCACCAACACCCAGCGTGACAAAAACTTCAGCGGTAACGCGGCACTAAGCTATGTGTTCGACAATGGCGTCACTCCATACCTCTCCTACGCAGAATCGTTCCAAGCGGGCTCGGGGACACAAGTACTCAGCACTGGTGCATTCAAACCCACCAAAGGCAAACAGTACGAAGCAGGAATCAAATACCAGCCACCTGGTACCAAGGCTCTATTGACCGCAGCCGTCTTCGATCTAACACAGACAAACACTTCAGTGACTGAGGGCGGTATCACTCGCCAAGTGGGCGAGGTACGTGTGCGCGGCCTGGAGCTGGAAGCCAGCGCCGACGTCACCGAAAGCCTCAAGCTCGTAGGCTCGTACACCTATAACGACAGCGAAATCACCAAGGGCGCTGCCGGAGAAAAAGGCAACCGCATGAATCAGGTACCTCGTAACCAAGCCACCGCCTGGGCTGACTACACCTGGCACAGCGGTCCGCTCGACGGCTTTGGCGTTGGTGCAGGCGTGCGTTATGTCGGCGATACCTACGGCAACGCTGCCAATACCGACTGGGGCCATGTGGGCTCCTATACGGTGTACGACGCCTCAGCCCATTACGATCTCGGCCGCGTAAGCAGCTCTCTGAAAGGTGTCACCGTGGCGGTCGATGCCAAGAACATCTTCAACAAGGACTACCTCGCCACCTGCGATGGTTTCTACTGCTACTACGGCGACCAACGTAACGTCGTCGCCAGCGTGAACTACAAATTCTAAGACGGTTAAAGACCGCAGATGAAGGGCCGCCTCAATGGCGGCCCTTCTGCCTTTTGGAGCCGTGATGAAAAGCACAACCATCCGCCGCTGGTCCTTCATCCACACCTGGACCAGCCTGATCTGCACCGTGTTCCTGCTGATGCTGGCGCTGACCGGCTTGCCGTTGATCTTTCACCACGAGATCGATCACCTGCTGGGCAACGAACCCGAGCTCAAGCAGATGCCGGCCGATACTCCGCAGCTCAACCTTGAGCAACTGGTGTCCAAGGCCCAGGCCCATCGCCCGGGCGAAGCCATGCAGTACCTGGCCTGGGATGAGGACGACAAGAACGGGGTGGTTGCGATCATGGCGGCCACCGCCGGCACCGAGCCCAATTCGTCCCACACCTTTATGCTCGATGCGCGCACCGGGGAAAGCGTGGAGATGCCGTCGGCCAATGGCGGCTTGACGATGTTCCTGCTGCGCCTGCATGTGGATATGTTCGCCGGCCTGCCGGGCAAGTTGCTGCTGGCCTTTATGGGCGTGCTGTTTGTGCTGGCGATTGTTTCCGGCACGGTGTTGTACCTGCCCTTTATGCGGCGCTTGAAGTTCGCCACGGTGCGCCAGGACAAGTCCACGCGCCTGCGCTGGCTGGACCTGCATAACCTGATCGGCGTCGTCACCCTGACCTGGGCCCTGGTGGTGGGCGTCACCGGGGTGATCAGCGCCAGTGCCGACTTGATCATCGCCGCATGGCGCAGTGACAGCCTCACCGCGATGATCGAACCCTATAAGAACGCGCCACCGCTGACCTCGCGGGCGCCGGCCACCGACCTGCTGAAGATTGCTGAGCAGGCCGCGCCGGGCATGACCCCAGACTTTATTGCGTTCCCCGGTACGCGCTTTTCCAGCGAGCACCATTACGCAGTGTTTATGAAAGGTAGCACGCACCTGACCTCGCACCTGCTGACCCCGGTGCTGATCGACGCCAGCGACCTGAGCGTCACCGCCGTGGCCGGGCGGCCGTGGTACATGGACGCCATGGGCATGTCCCAGCCCCTGCACTTTGGCGACTATGGCGGCATGCCGATGAAAATCCTCTGGGCGGTGCTGGATGTGCTGACCATCATCGTGCTGGGCAGCGGCGTATACCTGTGGCTGGTGCGGCGCAAGGCGGCCAAGCCATGAGGCCAAGGCAATCGAATTTCTGGAAGGTGTTCGGGGTGCCGCTGGGGATCGGGCTGCTCAGTGCTGCCGGACTGTTTGCGGCGTTGCTGGGGGATGGGGGTTGGGATTCCCTGAGCTGGGTTGGGCTGGGGATCCCGGCGGCAATCGGTGTCTGGGGGTTGCTGCGGCGACCGTGAGGACGCCATCGCAGGCAAGCCAGCTCCCACAGTTGACGGTGTTCACACATCAAAATGTGTGTGGGTTGGTCTGGGGGTTGCTGCGGCGGCCGTAAGGGCGCCATCGCAGGCAAGCCAGCTCCCACAGTTGACGGTGTTCACACATCAAAATGTGTGTGGGTTGGTCTGGGGGTTGCTGCGGCGACCGTGAGGGCGCCATCGCAGGCAAGCCAGCTGCCACAGCTGGCAGTGTTCACACATCAAAATGTGTGTGGGTTGGTCTGGGGGTTGCTGCGGCGACCGTGAGGACGCCATCGCAGGCAAGCCAGCTGCCACAGTTGGCAGTGTTCACACATCAAAATGTGGGAGCTGGCTTGCCTGCGATGAGGCCCGCAAAAACAACCAAGATCCCCCTCGCCAGTCACCTCGCAACTGTCTAGTCTATGGCCGACCCTTTCCGAGGATTGCCCATGTTCGCGCCCAGCATGACCTTGTTCCACAACCCTGCCTCGCCGTTTGTCCGCAAAGTCCTGGTGCTGCTCCACGAAACCGGCCAGCAAGACCGCGTTGTCCTGGAGACTGTGCTGGTCACGCCGGTCAACCCGATCACCGCGTTGAACGAGGGCAATCCGCTGGGCAAGATCCCGGCCCTGCGCCTGGCCGATGGCAATGTGTTGCACGACAGCCGGGTGATCCTCGACTACTTCGACCACCAGCATGTCGGCAACCCGCTGATCCCCCGGGACGGTTCGGCCCGCTGGCGCCGCCTGACCCTGGCCTCGATGGCCGACGGGATCATGGACGCGGCCGTATTGGTACGCTATGAAACCGCCATGCGCCCGGCCGACAAACACTGGGATAGCTGGCTGCAGGAGCAGCGCAACAAAATCCGCCGCGCCCTGGCCGAATTGGAACAGGACGCTATCGCTGAACTGGCCAGCCATTTCGACATCGCCGCGATCAGCGTCGCCTGCGCCCTGGCGTATGTGGACTTCCGCCACCCCGACCTGCAGTGGCGTTCAAGCAATCCCAAACTGGCCGCCTGGTACGCCGAGGTCAGTCAGCGGCCGTCAATGTTGGCGACCCAGCCGCCGGCCTGATTCCTGTAGCAACCCGTTATGGGTGGCAAGCGAGGCTTGTTGTGGCGAGGGGACAAGCCTCCTCGCCACAACAAGGCCATTAGCCACAAAGGTGTCGCGCCACTCCGGAAACAGCGCGTTAATTTTCCCCACCAGTTGTGCCTTCTCCCGCTGATCCTCCCGTAGCCCGATCATTGCATCACCTCCAACTCGGCCGCCTTACGCTTGCCCACCCCATACCAGTCCAGTTTGCGTGTCAGCACCATCACCGTACCCAGCAGCCCGAACAGCAACAGCGAGCCCATCAACAGCGCGTAGTCCTCGGCACTCAACAACCCGTACAGCAAGCCATACAGTGCCGCCAACCCCGTCGAAAACCCCAGCCCATGGGCCACGCTGCGCAGCACATGGCACACGTAAAAACCGATCAACAACACACAGGCACTGGCCGAGATCAGGTACGCCAGGGCAAAGCCGATATGCTCGGACAACGACAGCAACAGCAAGTAGAAAAACGCCAGGGCCACCCCCACCAACGCATACTGGATCGGGTGCACCGCCAGGCTCTTGAGCACTTCAAACAGGAAGAAACCGGCGAACGTCAGGGCGATGAACAGCAGCGCATATTTGATCGCGCGGTCGCTCTTGAGGTACTGGTCCACCGGGTCGATAAAGTTCACGCCAAAGCTACGTTCGTTGAAGTCCTCGCAGCGACTGCCAACCACACAGCCGTACAACGATTCCTCAAGGTTGGTGGAGAAGAACGAGGTCTGCCAGTTGGCGCTGAAGCCTTGGTCGTTGATCTCACGCTGCGCCGGCAGGAAGTTGCCGACAAAGCTCGGATGGGGCCAGTTGGAGGCCAGCTTGACCTTGCTGGTCTTGCCCACCGGCAGTACCTGCAGTTGTTCGGTGCCCTGCAGGCGCAGGTCGAAGGCAAAATCCAGCGGCGCGGGGTTCTTACTGTCCTGGGTCGGCAACATCACGTGTACGCCAGCGCCGAGAAAGCTCACTTGGGTGCCTGGGGCAAACTCCAGGCGCTGGCTGCCCAGCTCCAGTTTCAGGGCGTTTTCAATGCCGCGGATATCGCTGATACCGACCGCCAAAAATGCCTGGCCAAACTTGTAATCGGCAAAGTCCTCCTTGATGCCCATTTGCGCCGGCAGCACAAAGCGGCCGCTGATGCGGTTGTCGGCATGGAACAGCCGCGCCTGGTAGATTCCTCGCGCCCGCAGTTCGGTTTGCACCTGCCCATCGAGCTCGAACTGCTCCGGCAGGAAGTACAGGCGGCCCTGTTCTTCGCTGAGCACTTCATAGCGTTTGTTGAGTTTTTCGTTGAGCTTCCACTCACGCACGGTCTTGCGAAACGGCACCACCATCAATGGCCCGCTGACCTGCTGGCTGTAGCTGGAGCTGCGGGCAATGTCCATCACGACGCCGTCGCGCAGTTCCTGGCGCTCGTTGATGATGCCGTTGATCATCAGCAACGGAATCAGCAATAGCAGGATCAGCAGCGCGATGGCGCCCAGTTTGAATAGCAGACTGCGGTTCATGGGTCTCTCCCTGTTTTGATGGGGAGAGTCTGGCGGCAGCCTGTGGGGGATTTATGAGGGCAATGTGGAGACTGTGTGGAGATGCAGCACCACTTCCACGCCACCCGGCACGTTGCCAATCTGCAATGAGCCGCCGTGCAGCTTCATCACTTCTTCGACAAAGTTCAGGCCCAGGCCGGTGCTTTTGCGGCCACTGACCGGGCGCGGCAGGGAATAGAAACGCTCGCTCAGGCGTGGCAGGGCGTATTCGGGGATCGGTTCGGCCTGGTTGAACAGGCGCACATCCACAGCATGATGCCGCACCTGGGCGCTGAAACGCAGCGTGCCGCCGGGCGGGGTAAAGTCCAGGGCATTTTCCAGCAGATTGCCCAGGGCCTGGCGCAGCAGAAACGGCTCGCCAAACAGCTTTACGTCGGCTTCGATCAGACGTTCGACCTGCAACCCGGCCTGCTCGATCCGCGCGCATTGTGCCTTGAGGACCTCATCGACCAAGGCGGCCAACGGTACCGAAATCTGCTGCTCCAAGCCCTGGCGCTGCTCGACCTGGGCCAGGTTCAGCAGGCGTTCGATCAACTGCTGCAAGCGCGCACTTTCACTGGCGATATTGCCGACGAACCGCTGCTGCTGGGCGACTGTCATTTCCCCCTGCAACAGTTCCGCCGCGCCGCGAATCGCCGCCAACGGGCTTTTCAGTTCGTGGGTCAGGGTGTGCACATAACGCTCGACATAGGCCTTGCCTTCCAGTTGCGTGCGCATGTGCTCCACAGCGGTGGATAACTGCGCCAACTCGCCGCCACGATAATGCGGCAACTCGGCGCGACGCCCTTCGCTGACCGCCTGGGCATAAGTGGTCAGGCGCCGTAGCGCCGCGCTCAACCACCAGGACAACAGGGCCCCCAACAGCAAGCCCAGCGCCACCAGACCGGCGCCGTACCACAGCAGACGGCGTTCGGTACGGTCGACATAAGGCTGCAGCGAGCTGTTGGGCTTGGCCACCGTGACCACGCCAATGATCTGCCCGTTATCGCGGATCGGCGCGCCCACGTGCATCACCGAGGACGCCGGGTCATCGGCATCGCTGCGGGTCGAGCGGGCGCCGTACTCACCGCGCAGGGTCAGGTACACATCGTTCCATTTCGAGTAGTCCTGGCCCACCGCCGTACCGCTGGAATCCAGCAACACGACACCCTTGGCGTCCGTCACATAGATGCGGTGGTTGACCTGGTTTTTCGCCAGGCCCCAGATGGTTGCCCCCGGCTGGCGCTCGCCGTAGGCCTTGAGCACGGTGGGCCAGTGGCTTTGGCCAAGGGTGCCGTTCTTCACATCATCACGCAGGATTTCCGCCAGCAGGTTGGCGGTGTCCACAAGGGTTTCTTCAGTGGACTGACGCACGCCGGGGCGGATTTCCTTCATGACGGTGTTGAGCACAAAGTAACCGGTCAGGCCGATAAACAGCGCATACACCAGGAAAATCCGCAGCCCCAGGCGCATCAGGCGTGGCTCGGGCTGTAGCTGTAGCCCAGGCCGCGATGGGTCTGGATCGGCTCGGCCTCGGCAACCACGCCCCGCAGCTTGCTGCGCAGGCTTTTGATATGGCTGTCGATATTGCGCTCGTAGCCAGCATCGGCCGCCACGCCGACCGCATCCAGCAACTGCTCGCGACTGAACACCCGTTCGGGCTGTTCCAGCAGGCAATTGAGCAGGCGGAATTCATGGCGAGTCAGGCCCAGCAACTGGCCGCGATACTGGATCTGCACCCGCTCGTGGTCTACCTGGAACAGCCCGCCGCTGGCCGGCACTGCCACTGGCGCCACGCGCTTGAGGATCGCCTTGACCCGCGCCGCCACTTCCCGTGGGCTGAAGGGTTTGACCACATAGTCGTCGGCGCCGATTTCCAGGCCCACCACGCGGTCGATCTCGCCGTCGCGGGCACTGAGGAACATCACCGGCACTTCGCTGAAGCGGCGCAGTTGCTTGCAGGTTTCAAAGCCGCTGATGTCCGGCAGGCCGATGTCGAGGATCAGCATATCGGCCGGGGTCTGCCGCTGATGCTCCAGCGCGGCCTGGCCGAGGGTCAGCCAGGTGGTGGTGAAGCCTTCGCCCTGCAGGGCAAAAATCAGCGTATCGGCTATCGCCGCTTCGTCTTCGACAATCAGGATATGGGGCATGGCGTCCGAGCACTGGGAGCTAAAGGTGAACGGTGCCCCATGCCTTGTACGGCGTCAATCAGCAGTCCGGTTTGTCGGCGGTGTAGCGCCGGGCCGGGTTCACCGCAGCGCCGAACTCGCGCAGCGCCTTGGCGCCGATCAGCAGCGGGTAGTTGAAGCTGCTGCGGTCGGTGAGGTTGACCTCCACCGTGCGCTTGACGTTGCCCAGGCACATTTCCAGCTCCACCACCGGGCGCTTGGCCACGCTGGTGTCTTCCTTGTCTTCATCTTCGTCGGCGCGGTTCTTGATCTTGCTGATGCGCGCCACTTTGTGTTCATAGACCTTGTTGCTCACATCCTTGCCACTGAGACGGAACCGCACCCAGTCCTCGCCATCGCGGGTGAAGGTCTGGATGTCGCGGGCCGACAGCGAGGCGGTCAGCGCGCCGGTGTCCATCTTGGCCTTGAAGGTCTCGCCGATTTCCGGCAACTGGATATATTCGTAGCGCCCGTACAGGGTTGGCTCGGCGGCCATCACGGGCAGGGCAACCACGGCTAACAGGGCAAGGAGGGATTTCACGTAGGAGGTTTCCTTGAAGGTAAGTAGGCCAATACTAGACTGCAAACACAGCCCGAAGTTGGATCGTTACCCAGCATACGCAACACAAAGTGAAACATTCGTCAGGTCATTTGCGATTTGGCCTCTAGACTCAAGCTGCTTATCATGGCCCGTCCAACCGTTTGCAAGAGTTCCTTATGCGCCGCCTGCTCACCGGCTGTTTCGTCACACTGCTGCTGTTACTCAACACGCTGATCCTGATCGGCCCGCTGATGGTCTTCGCCCTGCTCAAGTTGGTGGCGCCCGGGCGGTCACGGGACTATGCCTCCCGGGCCGTGATGTGGATTGCCGAGACCTGGGCCGAGATCGACAAGCTGATCTTTGCCCTGTGTATCCCCACCCAATGGGATATTCGCGGCGATACCGGGCTGAGGGTCGATACCTCGTACCTGGTGATCAGCAACCATCAATCCTGGGTGGATATCCCGGCGCTGATCCAGACCCTCAACCGGCGCACGCCATTTTTCAAATTCTTCCTGAAAAAGGAGCTGATCTGGGTGCCGTTCCTGGGCCTGGCCTGGTGGGCCCTGGATTACCCGTTCATGAAGCGCTACACCAAGGCATTCCTGGCCAAGCATCCGGAACTGGCGGGCCAGGACCTGAAGATCACCAAACAGGCCTGCGAGCTGTTCAAGCGCCAGCCGGTGACGGTGGTCAACTACCTGGAAGGCACGCGTTTTACCGAGGCCAAGCGGGCCCAGCAGAACTCACCGTTCACTCGCCTGCTCAAGCCCAAGGCCGGTGGCGTGGCATTTGTACTGGCGGCCATGGGCGAGCAGTTGGATGCGATCCTCGACGTGACCGTGGTCTATCCACAGGACAGGATTCCAGGATTCTGGGATTTGATCAGCGGCGCGGTGCCCCGGGTGATTGTTGATATCCGCACCCGCGAGCTGGATCCGGCGTTGTGGCAGGGGGATTACGAGAATGATCCGGCGTTTCGCCAGAGCGTCCAGAACTGGGTCAACCAGCTCTGGCTGGAGAAGGATGCGCGCCTTGATGAGCTTATCAGGTGACTCGTCGCAACCCGTGACGGCCACCTGGCAGGCTGGTTCATTTAAAACTTGATCGATGCCCCGGCACCGGCACTAAAACCCACACCGGCAACGCTCCCGGAGGCGTCCGCGCCGCCGGAAACACGACCCGTTTCCGAGTCAGGCTTATTGCCGTTGATCATTTCATCGTAAGACATGAACTTCATGCCTGCAGCCTTCTCGAACTCCTCCCTGGTCATCTTGCTGTAGTCGACCGGGGGTTTCCCAAATACCGGGAATGAATTGCGCGATATTGTTGATTCGCTCATTGGAAGATCTCCTTAAAGGGAACGACACCCGGCCTGGAGCCCGCTCGCTGGGGGAGGAGAAGGCCGAGTTCCAGGCGGGTGTAGATCAGTGGTTAGAGCCGACCGCTCAGTTCCCAGGACGACTTCACACCGAGGTGTTTTTCAGCTCCCCGCCCCCCAGATGCCGGCTAGCTTGCCCAGTACTGAACTGTCGGCACCCTGGCCACCCAGATACTGCAGGATCACCGGGGCAAACTGGCCGATCATGCCGCTGTCCATGCCCAAGGCGCTGAACGCAGTGTTCAGGTCGTTGGTGTCCTTGACGTTCCCCAACAGGCCATCGAGGCCGCTGGTCTTGCTGCCACCGGTTTGGCCGAGCATGCCGCTCAAGGCGCCAAGGCTGCCCAAAGCGTTGCCACCCGACAGCTTATCCAGGCCCGGCACGCTTTTGCCCAACTGCGAATAATCAGTGCTGCTGAGTTGGTTCTTGGCCAGGCCCAACATCGCACCGGTGCCACCGACGGCCTGCTCCGGGGTGACATTCAACTGTTTGGTCAACGCTCCCAGCAAACCTGCGGTTTGTGCGCTCGGCGCAGCGGCGGCGGCCTTGTTGGTGCCCTGGGCGCCAGCGACGGCGTTGGCCACATCACCCAGGCTGAAGCCTGCTGCAAATACCGGGCTGGCCGCCACGGTCAGGAGGCAGGACAGGGCAAAACCGCGTGAAATCTTCATCGAGACAACCTCGTAAATGTAGGAGCTAAAGCAGCCGTTTGACCCAGCATCCCACCGGTTGTTCCAGCTCACAGATTTGTTCAGAAAAGCCCCAAAAACCGACACCATCAAACTGCCACTAGGAACCCATCGCCAGCCACAGGGTCAATCAACACACTACAAAACTTGTCAGGAAGAGCCTTATGACTGCGTCCCAACCCCCAGTGATCGAGCACAAGCCCTCATTCTGGACCCGCCCGCGCCTGTTCATCGGCGTCTGCGTGGTGGTGGTTGCCGGTATCGGCGGCGCGCTCTATACCCAGGACAGCGTCAAGTCTGCAGCGACCCTGGTCAGCAGCACCCAACAGCCGGCGGCGCAAATCATGGCGCACAAGGATTACCTGGAAGTCCAGCCGATTGCGGCCACTGCGCCGGAACCGGACCGCAGCCTCGAACTGTGGGCCCTGCCTGCAGGCGGCACGCCGGTGTCTTTGGGCCTGTTGCCGGAGGATGGCAAAGGCATCATCGGCCTCAACCCACGTCAGCAGGAAACTATCAGCCAGCCGGTGGAATTGATGGTCAGTTCGGAAACCAAGGGTGGCTCGGTGAGCAAGCAGCCTACCGGCCCGATGGTGTACCAGGGTGCGCTGGCGATCCGCTGATCCCCAGACACCCAATCGCCAATGTGGGGGCCCAGCTCCCACAGCCCCCACATTGGCGAGTGGTTGTTGCTGTTAAGCCGCGCTGAACAGCTTGTGCGGATCAATCACAAACTTCTTCGGCACACCTGCATCGAACTCGCCATAACCACGCGGCGCGTCGTCCAGGCTGATCACCTGCACACCCACGATCTCCGCGATGTTAATGCGGTCCCACATGATCGCCTGCATCAACTGGCGGTTGTACTTCATCACCGGGGTCTGGCCGGTGTGGAAGCTGTGGGACTTGGCCCAGCCCAGACCGAAACGAATGCTCAGGCTGCCCATTTTTGCGGCGGCATCCACCGCCCCTGGATCTTCAGTGACGTACAGGCCGGGAATACCGATCTTGCCCGCCACACGCACCACGCCCATCAGTGAGTTGAGCACCGTGGCCGGGGCTTCGGCCTTGACGCCGTCATGGCCATGGCCGCGGGCTTCAAAGCCCACGCAGTCAACGGCGCTGTCCACTTCCGGCTCGCCAAGCAGCGCGGCGATTTGCTCGTGTAGCGGGGTGTCGGTGGACAGGTCGGCGATTTCAAAACCCTGGGCCTTGGCGTGGGCCAGGCGGATCGGGTTGACGTCACCGATGATCACCACCGCCGCCCCCAGCAAGCGTGCGGAAGCGGCAGCGGCCAGGCCTACGGGACCGGCGCCGGCGATGTACACGGTGCTGCCAGGGCCAACGCCCGCAGTGACCGCGCCGTGGTAGCCGGTGGGCAGGATGTCGGAGAGGCAGGTCAGGTCACGGATTTTCTCCATGGCCTTGTCGCGATCCGGCAGTTTCAGCAGGTTGAAGTCGGCGTAGGGCACCAGCACGTACTCGGCCTGGCCGCCGGTCCAGTCGCCCATGTCCACGTAGCCGTAGGCACCACCGGCACGGGCCGGGTTGACGGTCAGGCATACGCCGGTGTGTTGTTCCTTGCAGGAGCGGCAGCGGCCGCAAGCAACGTTGAACGGCACAGACACCAGGTCGCCGAGTTTCAGGTTCTCGACGTCGCTGCCCTTCTCGATCACCTCGCCGGTGATTTCGTGACCGAGCACCAGGCCGGTCTGGGCGGTGGTACGGCCGCGCACCATGTGTTGGTCGGAGCCGCAGATATTGGTGGAGACCACGCGCAGGATAACGCCGTGTTCAATCTTCCTGCCACGGGGGTCCTGCATTTTGGGATAGTCGATTTTCTGTACTTCGACCTGACCGTTGCCGAGATACACGACACCACGATTACCAGACATGCTTTCACCTCGCTGTTGTTTTTATGGAACTGCGTTGCCCCTTTGGATGGGCAGCGCGTTTGAGTGCTCGGGTTACAGATGCTGTTTTTGCGTTGTTTGTGAGGGCCTCATCGCGGGCAAGCCCGCTCCCACAGGGTTCACATATCACCCGGTGGGAGCTGGCTTGCCTGCGATGGCGTCAGTCAGAGCACCACCGTTCTATTGGCGTTCAAGAACACCCGTCGCTCAATGTGGTACCCCACCGCCCGCGCCAATGTCAGTCCCTCGATATCCCGCCCCTTGGCAATCAGGTCCTCGGGATAGTGGCTGTGATCCACCACTTCCACGCCCTGGGCGATGATCGGGCCTTCGTCCAGGTCGTTATTGATGTAATGCGCAGTGGCGCCAACCAACTTCACCCCTTTGTTGTATGCCTGGTGATACGGCTTGGCGCCCTTGAACCCCGGCAGCAACGAGTGATGGATATTGATCGCCTTGCCATCCAACTTGCGGCACAGCTCCGGCGACAGCACTTGCATGTAGCGCGCAAGGATCACCAGTTCGGCCCCCGTCTCTTCAATCACTTGCCACACCTGGCGCTCTTGGGACGGTTTGTCATTGGGGTCGAGGGGGAAATGGTAGTAAGGAATCTGGTGCCAGTCGGCCAATGGCTTGAGATCGGGGTGGTTGGACACCACTGCGACCACGTCCATCGACAATTGGCCGATGCGTTGGCGGTACAAAAGATCGTTGAGGCAGTGATCGGCCTTGGACACCATGATCACCACTTTTGGCCGGTAGTTCGGCGCCGTCAGCTCGAAGATCATGCCAAAGGCTTCGCCGCGGGTGGCCAGGCCATCGCGGAAACCTTGCTCGTCAAAGTCGTCGGGCTGGCGGAATTCCACGCGGATAAAAAAACGCCCGGAGAGGCGGTCATCGAACGAATGGTGCTCGGTGACGTAGCAGCCCTGCTCGAACAGATAGCGGGTGACCGCGTCCACCGTGCCGAGCACGCTGGGGCAGTCGGCGGTCAAAATCCATGTATCGGGTGCGCGGCTCATACTTGAATCCTCAGGCCTTTGTGGCGAGGGGGCTTGCCCCCGTTGGGCTGCGAAGCAGCCCTAAAATCAGCCACTCGGTTCTTTCAGAAAAACTGCAGTGACCTTACCGGGACCGCTGCGCGCTCCAACGGGGACAAGCCCCCTCGCCACAACAGCCCATCTGCTCAGGCTTGGACACTCAGGCCGTATTCGGCCGAGGCATCCTGCAGCCACAACCACCAATAGTCCGAGAAGCTGCGACGAATCAGCAGTTCCCAGGTGTCTTCAGCGGTATGGCGGATCACCAGTTGCGACTTGGCGAACACCGTGCCCACGGCCTTGCCCACCGGGAAGTTGTCGGGGTGCACGTCGTAACTGGTGGATTTCATCAGCACATCGCGTACGTTCGGGCCGCTCAGTTCGAGGATCTGCTGGCCGCCGCTGACGTTGACGATCTGGATATGCAAATCCCCCAGGGCCGCGCGCAGGTTTTGCTCGGCGGCAAATTCCTCACCGCTCGGCACGATCAGCAACCATTCATCCGGGCCGAGCCATTGCAGGCTGGTTTCACCTTTGACGATCACGCTCAGGGCACCCGGCAGTTCGATGCCCAGGGCCTTGTGCACGCCAGCGGCGAACGCGGCATCGTGGCCATCGCCGCGCAGGGTCAGGTGGCCGAGGAGTTTCTTTTCACGCACGATCACGCCGGCGTTCTTGCGCCCCTTGCCGACCAGGCTGGCGAGGTCGGCATGGTGCAGCGACGACTCGGCCTTGGCGCCGGTGGTGGGGCGTTGTTGGTACACATTGGCTGCGGTCATAAAGCACCTTTCTTGAATTCTGTTGTGCGGCTTCTGCCGCCATCGCGAGCAAGCTCGCTCCCACATTTCGGAATGCATTTCCCCAGTGGGAGCGGGCTTGCTCGCGAAGGCCGCACCTCGGTCTATCAGATGTTCTGGCGCTCGCCTTTCGGGTCAAAGAACACCGAAGACACAATCTCCGCTTCGATCACACTGCCATCCGCCTGCGGTGAGAACACCCGCTCGCCCATACGCTTCAAGCCGCCCTTGACCACCGCCATCGCAAACGAATAGCCGAGGGAGTTGTGCGCATAGCTGGAGGTCACGTGGCCGACCATCTTCATCGGGATGCTCTGCTTCGGATCGAACACCAGCTGCGCGCCCTCAGGCAGCCACACTTTCGGGTCAATCGGCTTCAGGCCCACCAGTTGCTTGCGCTCTTCACGCACGCAGTCTTCGCGGTTCATCCCGCGCCAGCCGATCCACGAGAACGGTTTGGTGCGGCCCACACACCAGCCCATGTTGAGGTCGTCCGGGGTCATCGAGCCGTCGGTGTCCTGGCCGACGATAATGAAGCCCTTCTCGGCCCGCAGTACGTGCATGGTCTCGGTGCCATACGGGGTCAGGTTGTACTGTTTGCCAGCCTCGACAATCTGTTCCAGCACGCCCATGGCGTAGTCGGCCTGCACGTTGACTTCATAGGACAGCTCACCGGTAAACGAGATGCGGAACACCCGCGCCGGCACGCCGCCCACCAAGCCTTCTTTCCAGGTCATGAACGGGAAGCCGTCCTTGTCCAGGTCGATATCGGTGACTTCGCTCAACAGCTTGCGGCTGTTGGGCCCGGACAAGGTCATGGTCGCCCAGTGGTCGGTGACCGAGGTGAAGTACACCTTGAGGTCCGGCCATTCGGTCTGCTGGTAGATTTCCAGCCACTGCAGCACGCGGGCGGCGCCGCCAGTGGTGGTGGTCATCAGGAAGTGGTTGTCGGCAAGGCAGGCGGTCACGCCGTCGTCGAAGACCATGCCGTCTTCCTTGCACATCAGGCCGTAGCGCGCCTTGCCCACGTCGAGCTTGGTCCAGGCGTTGCTGTAGATGCGGTTGAGGAACTCGCGGGCATCCGGGCCTTGAATGTCGATTTTGCCCAGAGTCGAAGCGTCCAGCAGGCCGACGCTGTCGCGCACGGCCAGGCATTCGCGCTTGACTGCCGCATGCAGGTCTTCACCGTTGCGCGGGAAGTACCACGGGCGTTTCCACTGGCCGACATCTTCAAACTCGGCGCCGTTTTTCACGTGCCAGGCTTGCAGCGCGGTGTAGCGCACCGGCTCGAAGATGTGCCCACAGTGCCGGCCCGCTACCGCGCCGAAGGTTACCGGCGTGTAGTTGGGGCGGAACATGGTGGTGCCCATCTGCGGGATGGTCACGTTCAGCGAGCGGGCCGCGATGGCCAGGCCGTTGACGTTGCCCAGCTTGCCCTGGTCGGTGCCGAAGCCCAGCGCGGTGTAGCGCTTGACGTGCTCCACCGACTCGAACCCTTCGCGGGTCGCCAGTTCGATGGCGGCGGCGGTGACGTCGTTCTGCAGGTCGACAAATTGCTTGGGCGCCCGTGCAGTGGCTTTTTCGTGAGGCACCTGGAACAGGGCCAGGGTCGGCTCTTCCAGGCGCGTCAGGGCCTTGGGCAGCGTACCTTCCACCGGAGCAAACCCGGCCTCGCTGGCCGCGCGCACGCCGCCTTCAAAGCCATCGGCCAGGGAATCACCCAAGCCGTAGACACCGTTGATCCCCCCCACGCACACACGTTTCTGCGGCGCTTCGCCCGGTACAAAACCGAGGATATCTTCACGCCAGGTCGGCTTGCCGCCCAGGTGCGAAGCCAAGTGCACCACCGGGCTATAGCCGCCGGAGCTGGCCACCAGGTCGCAGTCCAGCCACTCGCCGGGGCTGGTGACCTTATGTGCTTTGACGTCGATGGCGGCCACACGGGCGCCGGTCACATGCTTACTGCCACGGGCTTCGATCACGGCACTGCCGGTGAGGATGCGAATGCCTTTGGCGCGCGCTTCTTCCACCAGCGCGCCGCGTGGGTTGTGGCGTGCATCGGCCACCGCGACCACGGTGAGGCCAGCGTCGAACCAATCCAGCGCCACACGGTAAGCGTGATCGTTGTTGGTCGACAGCAGCAGTTTTTTACCCGGCGCCACGCCGTAACGGCGCACGTAGGTCGAAACTGCACCGGCGAGCATATTGCCCGGCACATCGTTGTTGCCGTACACCAGTGGACGCTCACACGCGCCGGTCGCCAGCACCACACGCTTGGCACGCACACGGTGAATACGCTGGCGCACCACGCCAATCGGCGCACGGTCACCGAGGTGATCGGTGAGGCGCTCATGGATGGTCAGGAAGTTATGGTCGTGATAACCATTGACGGTAGCGCGAGGCAGCAGCACCACGTCTGGCAGGGCCTTGAGCTCGGCGATCACACTGGCGACCCATTCGGTCGCCGGCTTGCCGTCGAGGTTTTCGCGCGAATCGAGCAACGACCCGCCGAACTCTTCCTGCTCATCAGCGATGATCACCCGCGCGCCACTGCGCGCAGCGGCCAGGGCCGCTGCCAGGCCGGCAGGGCCGGCGCCGACGATCAGCACGTCGCAATGGCGGTTCATGTAGTCGTAGGTGTCCGGATCGTTCTCGGTCGGCGAGCGACCAAGCCCGGCGGCCTTGCGGATGTACTTCTCGTAGGTCATCCAGAACGATTGCGGGTACATGAAGGTTTTGTAGTAGAAACCCGGCGGCATCAGCTTGCCGCCGACCTTGCCGAGTATGCCCATCATGTCGTTGTTCACGCTCGGCCAGCCGTTGGTGCTGGTGGCGACCAGGCCCTGGTACAGCGCCTGTTGCGTGGCGCGCACGTTAGGGATCTGCGTGGCTTCGGTGGCACCGATCTGCAGCACCGCGTTCGGCTCTTCGGCGCCGGCGGCGAAGATGCCGCGCGGGCGCGAGTACTTGAAGCTGCGGCCGATGATATCCACACCATTGGCCAGCAAGGCGGCAGCCAGGGTGTCGCCTTCAAAGCCTTTGTAGCTCTGGCCGTTGAAGGTAAACGTCAGGACTTTATTACGGTCGATGCGGCCACCGTTGGACAGGCGATTGATCTGGCTCATACCTTCTCTCCAGAAGCCTTGGCGGTGAATTGCGGCTGGGTACCGATCTTGTAGGTTTCAAGAATTTCGTAGGTCAGGGTGTCGCGGGTCGCGTTGAAGTACTGGCGGCAACCGGCGGCATGGATCCACAGTTCGTGGTGCAGGCCACGGGGGTTATCGCGGAAGAACATGTAGTCGCCCCACTCTTCATCGGTGCAGGCATTCGGGTCCAGCGGGCGCGGGATATGCGCTTGGCCGGAGGCGTGGAATTCCTCTTCGGAGCGCAGTTCGCCACAGTGAGGACAGAAGATATGCAACATAGGGAATTTCTCCTGTTAGTGGGCGACGGCCGCAGCGCCGTGTTCGTCGATCAGCGCACCGTTGTGGAAACGGTCGATGGAGAAAGGTGCCGCCAGCGGGTGCATCTCACCCTTGGCCAGGCTCGCGGCAAACACGTTGCCTGAACCGGGGGTGGCCTTGAAGCCACCGGTGCCCCAGCCGCAGTTGAAAAACATGTTCGGTACCGGGGTCTTGGAGATGATCGGGCAGGCGTCCGGCGTGGTGTCGACGATGCCGCCCCACTGACGGTTCATGCGCACCCGCGACAGCACCGGGAACATCTCGACGATGGCCTGGATGGTGTGCTCGATCACCGGGTACGAGCCGCGCTGGCCGTAGCCGTTGTAGCCGTCGATACCGGCGCCGATCACCAGGTCGCCCTTGTCGGACTGGCTGATGTACCCGTGCACGGCGTTGGACATGATCACGCTGTCGATAATCGGCTTGATCGGCTCCGACACCAACGCTTGCAGCGGGTGGGATTCAATCGGCAGGCGGAACCCGGCCAGCGAGGCCATGTGCCCGGAGTTACCGGCTGTGACCACCCCGACGCGCTTGGCGCCGATAAAGCCCTTGTTGGTTTCCACGCCGATGCACACGCCGTTTTCCTTGCGGAAACCGATGACTTCGGTCTGCTGGATCAGGTCCACGCCCAAGGCATCGGCAGCACGGGCAAAGCCCCACGCCACAGCATCGTGACGGGCCACGCCGCCGCGCCGTTGCACGGTGGCACCCAGTACCGGGTAGCGGGTGTTTTTCGAGCAATCGAGGTACGGAATCTCGTCCGCGACCTGCTTGGCATTCAGCAGCTCACCGTCCACGCCGTTGAGGCGGTTGGCGCTCACGCGACGCTCGGAATCACGGATGTCCTGCAGGGTGTGGCACAGGTTGTAGACGCCACGCTGGGAGAACATCACGTTGTAGTTCAGGTCCTGGGACAAACCTTCCCAGAGCTTCATCGCATGCTCATAGAGATGCGCCGACTCGTCCCACAGGTAGTTGGAACGCACAATGGTGGTGTTGCGTGCGGTGTTACCGCCGCCCAGCCAGCCTTTCTCGACCACGGCCACATTGGTGATGCCGTGCTCCTTGGCCAGGTAGTAAGCGGTGGCCAGACCATGCCCGCCGCCGCCGACGATGACCACGTCGTAGACCTTTTTCGGGGTCGGCGTGCGCCACATCTTCTGCCAGTTTTCGTGATGGCTGAGGGAGTGCTTGAAGAGGCCGAAGCCTGAGTAGCGTTGCATAGGCATTACTCCAAAACCGCGCTCAGCGATAAACCGGGAAATCAGCGCACAGCGCAGACACGTGCTTGGCCACATTGGCCTCGACATCGGCGTCACCGAGGTTGTCGAGGATGTCGCAGATCCAGCCCGCCAGCTCCACGCATTGCGTCACCTTGAAACCACGGGTGGTCACCGCCGGGGTGCCGATACGCAGGCCCGAAGTCACGAACGGCGACTGCGGGTCATTGGGCACGGCGTTCTTGTTGACGGTGATGTGGGCGCGACCGAGGGCGGCGTCTGCGTCCTTGCCGGTCAGGCCCTGGCGGATCAGGCTGACCAGGAACAGGTGGTTATCGGTGCCGCCGGACACTACATCGTAGCCGCGTTTGATAAACACGCTGGCCATGGCCTGGGCGTTGTCGATCACCTGCTGTTGATACGCTTTGAAGCCTGGCTCCATTGCCTCCTTGAAGCACACCGCCTTGCCCGCGATCACATGCATCAATGGGCCGCCCTGGGCGCCGGGGAATACAGCGGAGTTGAGTTTTTTCTCAATCTCTTCATTGGACTTGGCCAGGATCAAGCCGCCACGCGGGCCGCGCAAGGTTTTGTGGGTGGTGGTGGTGACCACATCGGCGTAAGGCAGCGGGTTCGGGTACAGACCCGCAGCCACCAGGCCGGCGACGTGAGCCATGTCAACGAACAGCAGCGCACCGACCTTGTCGGCGATGGCGCGAAAACGCGGGAAGTCCAGGGTCTTGGAATAGGCGGAGAAGCCGGCAACGATCATCTTCGGCTTGTGTTCCACGGCCAGGCGCTCGACTTCGTCGTAGTCGATCAGCCCGGTGTCGGTATTGATGCCGTACTGCACCGCGTTGTACAGCTTGCCCGAGGACGACACCTTGGCGCCGTGGGTCAGGTGACCGCCGTGGGCCAGGCTCATGCCGAGGATGGTGTCACCGGCATTGATCAGCGCCAGGTACACCGCACTGTTGGCGGACGAACCGGAGTGCGGCTGCACGTTGGCGTAATCGGCGCCGAACAGTTGCTTGGCGCGCTCGATGGCCAGGGCCTCGACTTTATCCACATGCTCGCAGCCGCCGTAGTAGCGCTTGCCAGGGTAGCCTTCGGCGTATTTGTTGGTCAGGCCGCTGCCCTGGGCCTGCATCACACGCTTGCTGGTGTAGTTCTCCGACGCGATCAGCTCGATATGATCTTCCTGGCGCTGCTCCTCGGCATTCATGGCCGCCAGCAGTGCGTCGTCATATCCCTGGATCTGGTCTTGTTTGCTGAACATCGCGTCTCTCCCAGCCTTTCGTATTGTTGAGGCCCGTGCAGGGCCCTTTGATGCGATGGTAGGGCTGGCGCAGGCAGGTCAAATGCCTACGCACGCCACGCAAAGGTGCGTTTACGACATGGCCAGAACAACACTGAACAAATCTGGGAGCGGGCTTGCTCGCGAATGCGGTGTGTCAGGCAGCACATGCATTGGCTGGGCCACCGCATTCGCGAGCAAGCCCGCTCCCACAGGGGCTATGTGATGACCTTTCGAAGGAGTAGCAGCAGTAAGAAATGCGCGGGATAAAGTGCATACGCCCAGCGGCGCATGGCCGGGGGCGAGGCGCCTTGGGCATGTCGCAACAAGACCAATCCGGCCAATGGCGCAATCAGGCAGGTGGCCAACCCGAGCATCGCGACGAGATTGCCGCTATTGAGTAAGACCTGCCATTGATTGGCAGCTACACACACCAACCCCGGCAACACGCTGAAATACCAGGGGCGACTAAACACCAACAACATCGCCAGCGGCAGCAATACACCAAAAAAGCCGAACATCAGTTGCGCCGAGAACACAGCGCCGGCCAGCAGGGCAATCAGCGCCAATCCGCGGTCAAAAAGCGTCTTTTGCTGCCATCCTCGGGCAACTAGCAAACCCAGCGCCAGGGTCGGCAGCACATTCAATGTATCGGCATTGTCGATAAACAGCCGATACGGCACCTCGCTGATCACGCTGAACAGCAGCAGCCACCCCAGGTAACGCCATTGCCCGGTGACGGGTGCATCACGGACCCGCTGCAAATTGGCCGCAATCGCCAGGCAAAACCACGGGAACGCCAGGCGCCCCGGCACGTACAGGCCATCGAGGCTTAAACCGACATAGCGCAAGTGGTCCAGCACCATGCTCAATAGCGCCAGCCATTTGAGCAGGTCCAGCGCGCCATCGCGCTCGCGCTGTAAAGGAATCGTTTCAGTACCGTGCATAATTCCCCAGAGACTTTGCATTAACAGTGCGTGCGCGCGCCGGATATTCTTGGTTAAAGTGCGCACCAACATCGACCACAGGAACGGGCCATGACCGACAAGAGCCAACAATTTGCCAGTGACAACTATTCCGGTATCTGCCCGGAAGCCTGGGCCGCCATGGAGCTCGCCAACCAGGGCCATCAACGCGCCTATGGCGATGATGAATGGACCCACCGCGCCGCCGACGGCTTCCGCAAACTGTTCGAAACCGACTGTGAAGTGTTCTTCGCCTTCAACGGAACAGCGGCCAACTCCCTGGCCCTGTCTTCCTTGTGCCAGAGCTACCATAGCGTGATTTGCTCGGAAACCGCCCACGTCGAGACCGACGAATGCGGCGCGCCGGAGTTTTTCTCCAACGGCTCCAAGCTGCTCACCGCGCGCACCGAAAACGGCAAGCTGACCCCCGAATCCATCCGCGAGATCGCCCTCAAGCGCCAGGACATCCACTACCCCAAGCCCCGCGTCGTGACCCTGACCCAGGCCACCGAAGTGGGCAGCGTGTACACCCCGGATGAAATCCGCGCCATCAGCGCCACCTGCAAGGAGCTGGGGCTGAACCTGCACATGGACGGCGCACGCTTCTCCAACGCCTGCGCCTTCCTCGGCTGCTCGCCTGCCGACCTGACCTGGAAAGCCGGTGTGGATGTGCTGTGTTTTGGCGGCACCAAAAACGGCATGGCGGTGGGTGAAGCGATCCTGTTCTTCAACCACAAGCTGGCGGAAGACTTCGATTACCGCTGCAAACAGGCCGGCCAACTGGCGTCGAAAATGCGCTTCCTTTCCGCCCCTTGGGTCGGCCTGCTGGAAAACGACGCCTGGCTCAAACATGCACGCCACGCCAACCACTGCGCCCAGTTGCTCAGCAGCCTGGTAGCGGATATTCCCGGCGTGGAATTGATGTTCCCGGTGCAGGCCAACGGCGTGTTCCTGCAACTCTCGGAACCGGCCATCGCGGCGCTGACGGCCAAGGGCTGGCGCTTCTACACCTTCATCGGCAAGGGCGGTGCGCGCTTCATGTGTGCGTGGGATACCGAGGAAGATCGGGTGCGTGAACTGGCAGCGGATATTCGTGAGGTGATGGGCGCCTGATCTCATCCGGCTTGCCGGTGTGGGCCTGATACTGGCGGAATGCCGAGACTATTTTTTGATATTTCTGACAGCACCCAGCCTGCTCTTCATGGGCTAGCCTCTTGGAACCCGCAAGGAAAGACCACTGCACAGGCCACCTTGCGGGCCACACTGCCTGCCGAACTATCGGCCGGAAACGGAAATCCAGCAGAGGACTGCACCATGGAAAATCAAACCTTCGGCAACATCCTGCAAAGCGATACCCAACTCTCGACCACCCTCGTCGGCTGGGATGAATTCCGCAAACTGGCGAAGGTCGGTGACATCATCCAGGAACCTGGCCAGACCTTGAGAATCACCGAAAAAGTCTTCGAACCGACAGCTTCAGGCGAGCAATTCGCGATTCATATCTACGCCCGCTAACTTCCTGACCGTTCCCACGCTCTGCGTGGGAACGCCTCCCAGGACGCTCTGCGCCCCCTCAAGGATGAGCCTATGGGTAGAAGCCGCTACGTCATCACCGAACCCGAAAAACCACACTTCCTGACATGTACCGTCATGGAGTGGCTACCACTGTTCACCCGTGACTACCTCGTCAGTCATCTTCTGGATTGTTGGCGATATCAACAAAACCACCACGCCCTCAACCTTTATGGCTACGTCGTCCTGGAAAACCACCTGCACTTCGTCGCTCAGGCGCCTGACCTGAGCAAATGCGTCAGCCAATTCAAATCCTTCACCGCTCGAACCATCATCGATGACCTGCACAGCAAAGGCGCTGAACGGGTATTACAACGTCTGCGCTTTTGCAGACGTGCACACAAGGTAGATCGGGTGTATCAACTCTGGCAGGAAGGCTCACATGCCGAGTTGGTATACAGCGAGGCGGTGATGCGCCAGAAGCTTGATTACATCCACCACAACCCAGTGAAGCGGGGTTATGTGGACCTTGCTGAACACTGGAGGTACTCCAGTGCTCGCAACTATTTGGGCATGGAGGGGTTGATCGACATCCAGCGCTGGTATTGAAGATCGTTCCCACGCTCTGCGTGGGAACGCAGCCTGTGACGCTCCGCGTCACATCGCACGCAAGGGACGCGGAGCGTCCCGGGAGGCATTCCCACGCGGAGCGTGGGAACGATCAGGGGGGGTATTAGAACTCGATCCGCACATCGCCCTTCGGCACGCTGCAGCACGACAGGATGTAGCCTTCGGCTTCGTCTTCCTCGGTAATCCCGCCGTTGTGCTCCATCTCCACTTCCCCACCCAGTTTCATCACCTTGCATGTGCCGCATATGCCCATGCCGCAGGCCTTGGGAATCAGCAGGCCCAGCTTGGCAGCTGCCGCATGCACGGTTTCCCCGGGTGCCACACGAATGCTTTTGCCTGACGAGATAAATTCCACCTGGTGCAGATCCGCCAGGTCGATTTCCGGCGCATCGGCGGCCTGTTCGGCTTGTTCCACAGCATCGGCCCGCGCCTCCGGTGGCGTGGCGCCGAAGGATTCCTCGTGGTAACGGCTCATGTCGAAGCCATTGGCTTCCAGCAGGCGCTTGACCGCGTTCATATAGGGCGTAGGGCCGCAGCAGAACACTTCGCGCTCAAGGAAGTCCGGCACCATCAGTTCGAGCATTTTCTGGTTGAGGTAACCCCGATAACCGGCCCACGGCTCGCCCAGGCCGTGCTTCTCACAGATCAGGTGCAGGCTGAAGTTGTCGATGCGCGACGCCATATGCTCCAGCTCGCGGTGGTAGATGATGTCTTTCGGCGAGCGGGCACTGTGCACAAACACCATGTCGACATTGGCGTTGGTGTCGTAATACCAGCGCGCCATGGACATCACCGGGGTGATCCCCACGCCGCCGCTGAGGTACAGCACCTTGGGGTTGCTGAAGTCGATGGCATTGAACAGCCCGACCGGCCCGTGTACCGCCAGCTCCTGGCCTTCGTGCAGGGTGTCGTGCAACCAGTTGGAGACCTTGCCACCCGGCACGCGCTTGATCGTCACCGAGAAGCTGTAGGGCACCGATGGCGAGCTGGAAATGGTGTACGAGCGCATGATCGGCTGGCCGTCGATCTCCAGCTCCAGGGTGACGAACTGCCCCGGCTTGAAAAAGAACAGGATCGGCTGGTCGGCCATAAAGCAGAAGGTGCGCACATCCCAGGTTTCCTGGATGACTTTGACGCAACGGACGATGTGCCGACCATTGGCCCAGGTCTGGGTGGTGACAGGATTCAGGAAGCTGTTGGACATGCTGTTCTCCACGGCCGTAGTTCGGCTTGATGCTGGCGATTCTGCGTAACGCCGCGACCTGCCATTTACCTATCTGCGACATTCGCATACTTATCGCGACCAGCCCCCATACCACTGGGGTTGCGCGTCGGGAACAGAGTGGGCCATGTCGTTAATGGATAAGGTTGCGGGCAGCACCGGGCCCACACTCGCAGCCAACAACGACGCTTTCTTTACGCCTTGCTGCAAACCTGATCAGCCACTTATCGCGGCCACACAGAATGGCCTTGAGGACACACATAATGGACGTCACCGCAACCTTGAGCTTGGGCGATCCGCTGGAACCCGCACGCAAGGCCACCGCGCAAATGCTGCAAGAGCGCGAGCGCACTTTTTCGCTGCCCCAGCCGTTTTACTCTGACCAGCGGCTGTTCGATATCGACATGCAGGAGATCTTCCAGAAGGAATGGTTGATCGCCGGCATGACCTGCGAAATCCCGGCCAAGGGCAACTACCTGACCCTGCAGATCGGCAAGAACCCGATCATCGTGATTCGTGGCGCCGAAGGCGTGGTGCATGCCTTCCACAACGTCTGCCGCCATCGCGGCTCGCGCCTGTGCACTAGCGACAAGGGCAAGGTCGCCAAACTGGTGTGCCATTACCACCAGTGGACCTACGAACTGGACGGGCGCCTGCTGTTCGCCGGCACCGAGATGGGCGCCGACTTCGACATGAAGCAGTATGGCCTCAAACCGGTGAACGTGAAGACCGCCGGCGGCTACATCTTTATCAGCCTGGCCGAGAACCCGCCGGCCATTGATGACTTTTTGTCGACGCTGAACCATTACATGGAACCCTACGACATGGAAAACACCAAGGTGGCGATCCAGACCACCTTGTTCGAAAAAGCCAACTGGAAACTGGTGCTGGAAAACAACCGCGAGTGCTACCACTGCAACGCCTCCCACCCCGAGTTGCTGAAAACCCTGCTGGAATGGGACGACGTCACCGACCCACGGGCTGACCAGGCGTTCAAGGACCACGTCGCCGCTTCAGCCGCCGCCTGGGACGCCGAGAAGATCCCTTACGCCCACGCCAGCTTCGGCTTGCGTAACCGCATCGTGCGCATGCCGCTGCTCAAGGGCACAGTGTCGATGACCCTGGATGGCAAGCAGGGCTGCAAGAAACTGATGGGCCGCATCAAGAACCCCGACCTCGGCTCGATGCGCATCCTGCACCTGCCGCACTCGTGGAACCACTGCATGGGCGATCACATCATCGTCTTCACGGTATGGCCGATCAGCGCCCAGGAAACCATGGTCACCACCAAGTGGCTGGTGCACAAGGACGCTGTGGAAGGGGTGGACTACGACGTCGAGCGCATGCGCCAAGTGTGGGACGCGACCAACGACCAGGACCGGCGCCTGGCCGAAGAGAACCAGCGCGGAATCAACTCCACCGCTTACCAGCCGGGGCCGTACTCCAAGACCTATGAGTTTGGCGTGGTGAACTTTGTGGACTGGTACAGCGAGCGCATGCTGAACAACCTGGGGGCGGCACCGGCGCCGTACCTCAAAGGTGTCGCCGCACACGAGTAACTGACGTACCAGAGATCAAAAATGTGGGAGCAAGTCTGCTCCCACATTTGGATACTCATCTGTTCATAAATTGACCATCACTGCTCCAGCCCGCTACTACCCTGCCCTCCAGCCATCGCCCAACAACTTATCCACAAACCCACCCACAGCAATTGTGGGCAACTGCCCTGTTCCCTTGAAATAAAACCAAGAAAATCCGTGACTTATTCAAAGCAGCAGGTTTTATCCAACATTGATCAGTTTTTAACCAGAAGCTCACAAACCACGTTCTATATGGCCTGCAGAGGAACGCAAACACCTTATCCACAGAAGCGCCAACAGACTTTGGGGGCAACTTTGCCCCTTCTGTGGAAAACCGCCTGCAACCGAGCAAAATCGAGGCTTTACGCGCGTAGATCGGTTGAAACAGCGATATTGATCATTTTTCAACCAACTTACTACAAGCCTTTATCCCTATGGCTTACAGCGGATAGCGAACATCTTATCCACAGAAGCACCAACAGACTTTGGGGGCAACTCTGAACCAGACTATTTCCTTATCCACAGAAAAAGCCGAGCAAAAACCGTCGCTTAGGTTGGTTGTTTTTCGTACAGAGGGCTGCAGGGCTTGATTTCACTGGGGTGTGGACAACCGCGAACAGGTTATCCACAGGTGAACCAACAGGGATTGTGGGTAACCCCCAGTCGAGGGCTACGGGTACTGCATCAAGTAAGCTTTGCCGGTGACACCTAGCATCGGGTGCGGGGTTATCTGGCAACTGTCGACAATCCGAAAGCCATGGCGCTCATAGAACCTCAGGGCACCGGTATTGGCCGCATAGTCAATCAGGCTCAAGCCGATAAGCCCAAGATGCTCGGCCCGCTGTCGGGCATGGGCGAGAAATTGCACGCCCAAGCCTTGGCCGCGCCAACCTTCGTGCAGCGCCAGGCTGGAAATATAAAGGGTATCGGGGATCTCCAGGTCCGCGTAGGGAGCAAGGACTGGATCGGTAACCGGCTCTGCATCCGGATCATGGCGCATGACATAACTGTGCATCATGCCCACCACCACGCCCTCTGATTCGGCGATCAGGCAATTTTCATAAGAGAAATCCACACCCGAGCGCGCATAACGGCTGGCGCCAACGTCCAGGAGTTCCTGGCCTGGCTCCGCGAGCTGGCTCCAGATATAGGCCGCGGCTCCTTCTGAAGAGATCAGGAACAGACGCGCTATATCGCGGGCATCGGCGGGCACTGCCGCGCGGAATTTGACGGGCATAGGTCTGGATCCTTTGGCTGAAAATTTATTTATTTAAGCTCACACCCAGGCACTGGCAAAGGCTGGCATCGCGGTATGTATGTGCGATTATTTCAGCCCTAGCGAACCACACCCTCCTCAATCAGCAGCTTGAGAATTGCCTCAGCGCCCGCCTCAGGGCTTACCCCCTTCAGCACCTGCCCACCTCCGCCGCTGGCCTTGGCCGTGGCGGCCTTCATGCGGTCGGCGCCGCTCTTGGCCTTGATCACCTTGAGCCGCTTGGGCCGAGGCTTGGCCGGTTGCAGCACGGCGCCTGTGAATAACTCATCGTCCACCACCGCCACGTCGTGCTCCTGCAGCACGCCACGCTGGGCCGGGCCGTAGGCGCTTTGCCGCGGCTTGGGCCCGGCGTTATCCACCGTGGCCAGAAACGGCAGGCGCACTTTCAGACGTCGCCGCTGACCACGAGGCAGCGCTTGCAGTACCTGGGCTACGCCGCTGTCGATGGACTCCACCTGAGCCAGGCCGACAATCAGCGGCCAGCCCAGTTGCTCGGCCAGCAGGAACGGCAACATCCCCGAGCCCTCGCCCGTTTCGGCCTGGCTGCCGGTAAGCACAACCTGCGCACCAGTGTCCCGCAGATAGTCGCCGAGCACTGGCAGGGCATCGGCGCCGGCCGGTTGTTCCAGCACGTGTAACTGCGCCAGCCCCATGCCCAGGTAAGCACGCAGGGTCGGCTCGGCGATATCGCCGGCATGCAGCACTTGCAGGTTATCCCCAGCCAGTTGCAACCCCAGCTCGACGGCACGCGCATCCTGTTCGGCGCGGCGCGGCCGGCCGGAGGTCGGGTGGGCGCCTATGGATACCAGGCTGATTACATGGGTGGTCATGGCCATATCCTTTGTTTAAGCCGCATCGCGCTTGGCGCCGTTACGGTGGGCCTGGACCGCAGCAATCAAGGCCCGGAGAATGTCGCCGCTGTCGCCGATCACCGACAGGTCGGCGCGCTTGATCATGTCGCAACCCGGATCGAGGTTGATCGCCACCACCTTGTCGCAGGCACCGATGCCTTGCAGGTGCTGGATCGCCCCGGAAATCCCGACCGCCACATACACCCGGGCGGTGACCCAGATACCACTGGCACCCACCTGGCGATCACGAGCCATGAAGCCATCATCCACCGCCACCCGCGACGCACCTTCGGTAGCGCCCAGGGCCGCGGCCGTCTGATGGAACAAGTCCCAGTCCTTGACCCCATTGCCACCGGAGAAAATAAACTCGGCCTCGGCCATGGGAATCGCACCGGGATCCACTGCCACCGCCCCCAGATCCTCGATACGCGGCAAGCTGCGCGCCAGGGCTGTGGATAACTCCACCGGCAACACTTCATGGCGCGTTTCGCTGACTGGATCGGCACATTCCACCGCAGCGAGGATCAGCCGTGGCAGCGGGCGCGCGAGGTCTTCCTGGCCCGCGCCGGCACGGCCGATGCACTCATTACCCTTGATCTGCCACACCCGGGTGGCCGGGCGCTCCTTGAGGCTCGCGGCAAAGCGCCGCCCCAGTTCACCCCCGCCACTGCGGCTGTCGGGCAGCAGCCAATGACGCGGGCGGAACTGGTTATCCACAGCCCGCAGGCCATGGACCCGCTGCTCCGGTGAATAACCCTCGAATTCGTGGCCGTCGAGCACCAGCAGGCGATCCACTCCGGCCGTGTCGAAGGCACTTTCCTTATGTTCGCCAAACACCACCGCCAGCACCGCACCGTCGCTGCCGGCCAGTTGCCGCGCCAGGCCCAGCAAGTCGCGGTCGTGGCTGCTCAGGCGGCCGCCGACCATGTCCGGCACCACGTTGATGTAAAACACCGGGGCTGGCACCTGGTGCAGCGGCAACTGCACTTGCGCCGCGGCCGTACGTTTGGTCGCACCGCTCTGCTGGGCGCCGCTGCGGTCGATCCGCTTGATGCCGTTGGGGCCGATAAAACCGATGCCATGCACATTTTTACGGATGATGCCGTTAGGCCCCATCCAGCTGTGCTGCTCCGGTTGCATCGCCGCATGCAGCGGGTGCAAGCGGTTGCGGGCGATCCATTCGGCCCGTGGGTCGCGGCGGATAATGTCGCTCATCAGTGGACCTCCGCTGGCACACGTGTGTTCTTGGCCGGTGCGGCCTCTTCGAGCAAGGCATCCGCCACCAACTCGGCAATGTCCTTGATCAGTGGGCGGGGCTCGACCACCCCTTCGAGCATCGCCGTGCACTGTGGACAACCCACGGCCACCAGCTCGGCGCCGGTCTCGCGGATGTCTTCCATACGCATGTCGGGGATGCGCTGCTTGCCGGGAATATCAGTGATCGGCGCGCCGCCACCGCCACCGCAGCAACGGGAACGGAAACCCGAACGTTGCATCTCCTTGACCTCAATCCCCAGTGCCCGCAGCACTTGGCGCGGGGCCTCGTACTCACCGTTATAGCGCCCCAGGTAGCACGGGTCGTGGTAGGTCACGCTGCTGCTCTTGTGCTGGCCCAGGTTCAGCAGGCCTGCGTCGATCAGCTCGGCCATGTAGGTGCTGTGGTGCTGCACCTGGTAGTTGCCGTCGAAGGCGCCGTATTCGTTTTTCAACACATGGAAGCTATGGGGATCGCAGGTCACGATGCGCTGGAAGCGGTACTTGGCCAGGGTCTGGATATTGCGCGCGGCCAGCAATTGGAACGTCGCCTCATCGCCCAGACGCCGGGCCACGTCGCCGCTGTCGCGCTCCTCCAGGCCCAGTACGGCGAAGTCGACCTTGGCCGCTTTCAGCACTTTGACGAAGGCGCGCAAAGTGCGTTGGTTGCGCATGTCGAAGGCGCCGTCGCCGACCCAGAACAGCACGTCGGTGGTTTGCTTGTCGCCGAGCAATGGCAGGTTCAAATCCGCCGCCCAGTTCATCCGCCCACCCGGGGCGAATCCGCCGGGGTTGTCGGTGGCGATCAGGTTCTCCAGGACTTCGGCGCCCTTGTTCGGCGTGGCACCTTTTTCCAGGGTCAGGTGGCGGCGCATATCAACGATGGCGTCTACGTGCTCGATCATCATCGGGCACTCTTCGACGCAGGCGCGGCAGGTGGTACACGACCACAATGTCTCGGCGTCCACCAGGCCATTGACGATCGGTTGGTGCGGATTGCCGCCGTGTTCGCCCACGGGCTTGCCGGGATACGGGCTGCCGGCGAACTTGGCATCAGTGCCGCCGGCCAGGCCGACCACCATGTCCTGGATCAGCTTTTTCGGGTTCAGCGGCTGGCCGGCGGCGAAGGCCGGGCAAGCGGCTTCGCACTTGCCGCACTGCACACAGGCGTCAAAACCCAGTAGTTGGTTCCAGGTGAAATCCTTGGGTTTTTCCACGCCCAGGGGCGCGTTCTTGTCGGCCAGGTCCAGCGGCTTCAAGCCGGTGGAGCGGCCACCGCCAAAGCGTTCGGCGCGGCGGTGCCAGGCCAGGTGCAGGGCGCCGGCAAAGGCGTGTTTCATTGGCCCGCCCCAGGTCATGCCGAAGAACATTTCCGACACGCCCCACAGCACGCCCACACCGAGCAGCGCGGCCAACAGCCAGCCACCGAAGTCGGCAGGCAGGAGCCCGGCCACCGGCAACGTCACCAGGAAGAAGCTCACCGAGAACGCCATCAGGCTTTTCGGCAGGCGCATCCACGGGCCTTTGGACAGCCGCGACGGCGGGTTGCGCCGGCGCAGATAGACGAAGGTGGCGCCGACAAACATCAGCACCGATGCCAGCAGCAAGGCGTAGCCGAGGATACGGTTATGCAGGCCGAAGCCGTGCACCAGGATCGCCAGCAACGCCGACAGCACAAAGCCCAGGGCCGTGGCGACGTGGGTGTTGGCGATGTATTTGTCGCGGGCGACCACGTGGTGCAGGTCGACCATATAGCGCTTGGGCATGGCCAGCAGGCCACCCAGCAGGTCGACCTTGGCGGCACGGCCACGGCGCCACATATTCACCCGGCGCAGGGCGCCGAGGACGGCGAGGCCCATCGCTGCGAACAAAAGAACAGGAAGCAAGGTGTTCAACATGGTGAAGCTCCCACAGACCACACAGGTCTAATGTGGGAGCGGGCTTGCTCGCGAAGGCGGTGCATCAGCCACCGGATGTATCGACTGACACACCGCTTTCGCGAGCAAGCCCGCTCCCACATTTTTGACCGAGTCCACATTGGTTCGGTGTTGGGTCAGAAATCCTTGCACAGGCGCAGGGCGTCGTAGATCGCAGCGTGGGTATTGCGCTGGGCCACGCAGTCGCCGATGCGGAACAGCAAGTAGCCCTCCCCCGGCTCGCTCAGGCACGGTTGCGGCTTGATCGCGAACAGCGCCTCAACGTCCATCTGCCCCTTGTTGCGCGCCCCTTGCTTGAGGGCGTAGTAGATTTCTTCGTCCGGACGCACGCCGTTCTCCACCACCACCTGGTCCACCACCCGCTCTTCCTTGGCGCCGGTGTATTCGTTCTCCAGCACGGCGATGAGTTTGTCGCCCTCGCGGTAGACCTTCTCCAGCATCATGTCGCCGGTCATGATCACTTCCTTGGGGTACATGCTGCGGTAGTAGGTCGGGAATGACGTACCGCCGATGGCCACACCAGGCTTGATATCGTCAGTGACGATCTCGACCTGGCAGCCCTTGTCGGCCAAAAAGTCCGCCACCGACATGCCGGTGAATTCGCAGATGGTGTCGTACACCAGCACGTTCTTGCCCGGCGCCACCTTGCCGTCGAGCACGTCCCAACTGCTGACCACCAGGCCTTCTGCCGCGCCCCAGTGTTCGTTCTGCTCGAGGAACGGGTGCCCGCCCACGGCCAGCACCACCACATCGGGACGCAGGTCGAGGATGGTCGCGGCATCGGCCGCCACGCCCAGGCGCAGGTCGACGTTCAGCCGCGCCAGTTCCAGCTGGAACCAGCGGGTAATACCGGCGATCTGGTCACGCTGCGGTGCCTTGGACGCCGTGGTGATCTGCCCGCCGATAAAGTCTTTTTTCTCCAACAGGGTCACGTCGTGGCCGCGCTCGGCAGCGACCCGCGCCGCTTCCATCCCGGCCGGACCAGCACCGACCACCACCACTTTGCGCTTGGGCCCGGTGGATTTTTCGATGATGTGCGGCACGCCCATGTACTCACGGGAGGTCGCGGCATTCTGGATGCACAGCACGTCCAGGCCCTGGTACTGGCGGTCGATGCAATAGTTGGCGCCGACACACTGCTTGATCTGGTCGATCTGGCCCATCTTGATCTTGGCGATCAGGTGCGGGTCGGCCATGTGCGCACGGGTCATGCCGACCATGTCCACATAGCCGCCTTCGAGGATGCGCGTGGCCTGGTTCGGGTCCTTGATGTTCTGCGCGTGCAGCACCGGGACCTTGACCACTTCCTTGATCCCGGCGGCCAGGTGCAGGAACGGCTCCGGTGGGAAACTCATGTTGGGGATCACGTTGGCCAGGGTATTGTGCGTGTCACACCCCGAGCCAACCACGCCGATAAAGTCGAGCATGCCGGTGTCGTCGTAATACTTGGCGATCTGCTTCATGTCCTCGTGGGACAGGCCGTCCGGGTGGAACTCGTCACCGCACAGACGGATGCCGACGCAAAAATCCGGGCCGACTTCTGCACGCACGGCCTTGAGCACTTCCAGGCCGAATTTCATCCGCCCCTCGAAGCTGCCGCCCCATTCATCGGTACGCTTGTTGACTCGCGGGCTCCAGAACTGGTCGATCATGTGCTGGTGCACCGCCGACAGTTCCACGCCATCCAGGCCACCGGCCTTGGCCCGAGCTGCGGCGCTGGCGTAGTTGCCGATCACCCGCCAGATTTCTTCCGGTTCGATGGTCTTGCAGGTCGCACGGTGTACCGGCTCACGCACGCCGGAGGGCGACATCAGGGTTGGCCAGTTAAAGCCGTCCCAACGCGAGCGACGGCCCATGTGGGTAATCTGGATCATGATCTTGGCGCCATGCTTGTGCATCGCGTCAGCCAGGTTCTGGAAGTGCGGGATGATGCGGTCGGTGGACAGGTTCACCGAACTCCACCACTCCTGCGGGCTGTCGATCGCCACCACCGAGGAGCCGCCACAGATCGCCAGGCCAATACCGCCCTTGGCTTTCTCTTCGTAATACTTCACATAACGCTCGGTGGTCATCCCGCCGTCGGTGGCATACACCTCGGCGTGAGCGGTACTGAGCACGCGGTTGCGGATGGTCAGTTTGCCGATCTGGATCGGCGCAAACATTGCTTCGAAAGCCATGGCACGGTCCTCGGCTTACAACGGCTTGACGGTGAACAAGCCGTCATCGTGGCCCTCTTCGGAGCCTCCGTAGACTTGTTCGGCGACAGTGCGGATCTGGCTGCCGCGCGCTTGCAGAATCTGGTCCATGGCGCCGGCAAACCAGCCGGTGAACATGTAGTCCACTTTGCGCCCGACCTTGCCGTACACATACACAAAGGCCGAGTGTTCGAGCTTGACGCTGGCAGTGCCTTTGTCGAGATCGATGTCCTGGATCTTGAACAGGCCCCAGCCGCGCTGCGACAGGCGCTTCATGTAATGCTCGAACACCGCGACGCCTTCCAGGCCGTGGCATTCGGCTTCTTTTTCACACCAGTGCCAGGCCGACTTGTAGCCGGCCTTGTAGAGGATTTCGGCGTAGGCTTCAGCGCCCAGCACTTCCTCGATGCCCATATGGTTGTTGACGAAGAAATGGCGCGGCACGTACAGCATCGGCAGGGCGTCGGAGGTCCAGACACCGGTTTCGCTGTCGACTTCGATAGGCAATTGCGGGGCGATCTTGGCCATGGAAACTTAACTCCAGAAAATTCTTGGTAATGCCCCGGCGCGAATGGCCGGGGGAGAAAAAACGATGGCTTATTCGCCCCAGACGTCTTTCAACACGTTGACCCAGTTTTCACCCATGATCTTGCGCACCACGCGTTCGCTATGGCCGCGCTTGAGCAGGGTCTCGGTCAGGTTGGGGAACTCGCCCACGGTACGAATGCCCAGCGGGTTGATGATTTTGCCGAAGCTGGTCAGGCGGCGGGCGTAGCCCTTGTCATGGGTCAGCATTTCGAAGAAATCCTGGCCATGGCCCTGGGTAAAGTCGGTGCCGATGCCGATGGCGTCTTCGCCAACGATATTCATGGTGTACTCGATGGCTTCGGCGTAGTCGTCGATGGTCGAGTCAATGCCCTTGGCCAGGAACGGCGCAAACATGGTCACGCCGACAAAACCACCGTGGTCGGCAATGAATTTGAGTTCTGCATCGGATTTGTTGCGCGGGTGCTCTTTGAGCCCGGACGGCAGGCAGTGGGAGTAGCACACCGGTTTTTTCGATTCGAGGATGACTTCTTCGGATGTCTTGGAGCCGACGTGGGACAGGTCGCACATGATGCCGACACGGTTCATCTCGCCGACGATTTCACGCCCGAAGCCCGACAGGCCGCCGTCGCGCTCGTAGCAGCCGGTACCCACCAGGTTCTGGGTGTTGTAGCACATCTGCACCACGCCGACGCCGAGCTGCTTGAAGATCTCGACATAGCCGAGTTGGTCTTCAAAAGCATGGGCATTCTGGAAGCCGAAGATGATGCCGGTCTTGCCCTGCTCTTTGGCGCGGCGGATATCGGCGGTGGTCTTCACCGGGATCACCAGGTCGCTGTTCTCGCGGATCAGGGTCTGGCTGGCCACGATGTTATTGATCGTGGCCTGGAAGCCTTCCCACACCGACACCGTGCAGTTGGCGGCGGTCAGGCCACCCTTGCGCATGTCCTCAAACAGGTCGCGGTTCCACTTGGCAATGATCAGCCCGTCGATAACGATGCTGTCGGCGTGCAGTTCGGCTGGGCTCATCAGGCGTCCCCTTATTGGCGATTCATGCGCCGAATCGTCTGCCGGCGCTTTGGGGCCAGCATATGCCCAGGGGCTGACGGAGCCGGGTGCAAAAACGACAGGGGAATTGCCGAAAGCGTCAATCCACGACAAAGGGTGCACGGACGTGTCTGTCCTGCATCTGTTCTTTGGCCTACGCTTGAGCCAGAATTCGACCCATCCCCTGACATGAGAAGGCGCAATGAAACCGATTTTCCTGGCTTTGGTACTCCTCGCCACCGGCGTCCACGCGGCTGAAGACACTGACAGCACGCCGTGTGATGGCATCGAAAACGACAAACAGACCCTGGAATGCGCCTCCTACAACAAAACCACCGCCGAACAGCTGCTCAAGGATAACTACCAGAGCTTGCTGGAACGCATGGGCACTACCTACGCCAGCAACAAGGCACAGTTGGCAGACATCACCGCTCGTCTGAAGGATGCCCAGCAGAAGTGGGAAAAGTTACGGGATGCTGATTGCGCGGTGGATACCTTCCCGGCGGTGACCGGCACCCAGGCCTATGCCATTGCGCAGAATGACTGCCTGGCGCGGATGAGTGATGAGCGGTCGGAGTTTTTGGAGTCGATTGCCCAGGAATAAGCGACAATCGCGCCCATCCTTTTCTCTGAAACAAGGCTATCCATGACTCTCTGCGGCATCGAAATCAAAGGCAGCGAAGCCATTATCGCCGTTGCCGCCCAGGACCTGACCCACGTCGCCCTGGCCACCAAGAAAATCGCCCTCGAGGACGATGACGAGGCCGCCAACGTCAAAGCCTTTGCCCGCCAGGTGGCCGCGTTTGTGCGCGACAACGGCATCACCCGTATCGCGATCAAGAAACGCAGCAAGAAAGGCGAATTCGCCGGCGGCCCGACCACGTTCAAGATTGAAGGGGTATTGCAGTTGCTGGACGGCGTTGAAGTGACGCTGCTGTCGCCGCAGACCATCAATGCGCAGAACAAGAAGCATGACTTTGCATTGCCGGCGACGCTGAACAAGTATCAGCATGAGGCGTTTAAAGCCGCGTGCTCGGCCTTGGTAAAAAAATAAGCCCCACCACACATCCCATGAGGGAGCTGGCTTGCCTGCTCCCTCATGGGGTCGGCATATGCCCAGTAGACTTACACCACCTCCCGCCGCCGATCCTCCCGCGGGCACTTGGCAAACCGCGCCCGGTAGCTGCGGGTGAAATACGACGGCGACTCAAACCCACAGGCAATGCTCACTTCCAGCACGCTCATGCCGCTCTGGCGCAATAACTGCCGGGCTTTTTCCAGGCGCAGGCCGAGGTAGAAGTTGCTCGGGGTGTCGTTCAGGTGCAGGCGGAACAGGCGCTCCAGCTGTCGCCGCGTAACCTTGATCATCTGCGCCAGCACCAGGGTGCTCAGGGGTGGCTCGGTATGTAGCTCCATCTCGCCAATCACCTGCACCAGCTTCTGGTTGTTGATGCCGTAGCGCGTGGCGATCTGCATGCGCTGGTGGTCTTTGCGCGGGCGGATGCGGCCCAGCACGAACTGCTCGGAAACCTGGATCGCCAGCTCCGGGCCGTGGGCCTGGCTGATCAGGTCGAGCATCAGGTCGATGGACGCGGTGCCGCCGGCACAGGTGATACGCCGGCGGTCGATCTCGAACAGTTCCTGAGTCACCGTCAGCGCCGGATAGGACTCTTTGAACGCGTCGATAGCCTCCCAGTGCAGGGTCAGGCGGTAGCCGTCGAGCAGGCCGGCCTGGGCCAGGACGAAGCTGCCAGTGTCGATGGCGCCCAGGGTCACGCCGTCGTGGTCGAGACGGCGCAGCCAGTGCTCCAGGGCCGGAGTGGCGAATTCCAGCGGTTCGAAGCCGGCCACCACCAGTAGGGTCGCGCCTTTTTTCAGGGGCTCCAGCCCGGCGTCGGCATTGACCGACATGCCATTGCTCGCCAACACCGCGCCGCCGTCCGCGCTCAATACGTGCCAGCGATACAGTTCACCGCGAAAGCGGTTGGCCACGCGCAGCGGTTCGATGGCGGAAATAAAGCCGATGGCGGAGAACCCCGGCATCAGCAGGAAGTAGAAATCCTGGGACATGGTGCGCACTCGTGAGACGGGTAGCGTGGTCTGTGATACGCCAGTTCCATCGCCCATTCAAGGGCACAAGGTCGCTGCAGTGCAAAAGTGGGTCGCCGCCGTGCGTTTTACCGGGCAGCAAGCTGGGTAACTTGGCTGCACGGCGCACAAAGACGCCGGAACCCACAATAACGACCTGCCGAGGGATCCATCATGAACCGACTGATCAGCCGCTGCGTGCTCGCACTCGGCGCCGTGTTGAGCACCAGCGTGTGGGCCGCCGATGCCGCCTCCTGTAAAAACGTGCGCATGGGCGTGGTGAACTGGACCGACGTGATCGCCACCAGCGCCATGACCCAGGTGCTGCTCGACGGCCTCGGCTACAGCACCAAGCAAACCAGCGCGTCCCAGCAAATCATCTTCTCCGGCATTCGCGACCAGCGCCTGGACCTGTTCCTCGGTTACTGGAACCCGCTGATGACCCAGACCATCACACCTTTCGTCGACGCCGGGCAGGTCAAAGTCCTCGACGCGCCCAGCCTCAAGGACGCCCGCGCGACCCTCGCGGTGCCGACCTATCTGGCAGACAAGGGCCTGAAAACCTTCGCCGACATTGCCAAGTTCCAGAAAGAGCTGGGCGGCAAGATCTACGGCATCGAGCCCGGCTCGGGGGCCAATACCCAGATCAAGGCGATGATCGCCAAGAACCAGTTCGGCCTGGGCAAATTCCAACTGGTGGAGTCCAGCGAGGCCGGCATGCTCGCCGCCGTGGACCGCGCCGTGCGTCGCAAGGAAGCGGTGGTGTTTTTCGGCTGGGCGCCGCACCCGATGAACGTCAATGTGCAGATGACCTATCTGTCCGGCAGCGAGGACGCTTTGGGGCCCAACGAAGGTATGGCCACGGTCTGGACCGTCACCACCCCGACCTACGCCGAGCAATGCCCGAATGTGCACAAGCTGCTGACCAACCTGACCTTCACCGCCGCCGACGAGAGCCGCATGATGCAGCCGCTGCTGGAGCACAAGGATGCGTTCGAGTCCGCCAGGCAGTGGCTCAAGGACCACCCCCAGGACCAGCAGCGCTGGCTGGAAGGTGTGACCACCTTCGATGGCAAGCCGGCTGCGCAAAACCTGCAACTGAGCAGCCAATAACCTCTTTCAAATCACCGCTTCGCAGCTGATACCGGCTGCGAACGGCATCACTACGCCCGCCTGTAAGGAACCTGCCCCATGAACCACGACGTCATCATCACCTGCGCACTCACCGGTGCTGGCGACACGACCGCCAGAAGCCCCAACGTGCCGGTCACCCCCAAGCAAATCGCTGCAGCAGCAGTAGAAGCGGCCAAAGCCGGCGCCACCGTGGTGCATTGCCATGTGCGCGACCCGCACACCGGCAAATTCAGCCGCGACGTAGCGCTGTACCGCGAACTGATGGAGCGCATCCGCGAGGCGGACATCGACATCATCGTCAACCTCACCGCCGGCATGGGCGGCGACCTGGAAATCGGCGGCGGCGAGCACCCCATGGAGTTCGGCCCCAACACCGACCTGGTCGGCCCATTGACCCGCCTGGCCCACGTCGAAGCGCTGCTGCCGGAAATCTGCACCCTGGACTGCGGCACTCTGAACTTCGGCGATGGTGACACCATTTATGTGTCCACCCCGGCCCAGTTGCGTGCGGGTGCCAAGCGCATCCAGGAACTGGGAGTGAAGGCCGAACTGGAGATTTTCGATACCGGCCACCTGTGGTTCGCCAAGCAGATGATCAAGGAAGGCTTGCTCGATGACCCGCTGTTCCAACTGTGCCTGGGCATCCCGTGGGGCGCGCCGGCCGACACCACCACCATGAAAGCCATGGTCGACAACCTGCCTGCCGACGCGGTGTGGGCCGGCTTTGGCATCGGCCGCATGCAAATGCCGATGGCGGCGCAGGCGGTGCTGCTGGGCGGCAATGTGCGGGTCGGTCTGGAAGACAATTTGTGGCTGGACAAGGGCGTACTGGCGACCAATGGGCAACTGGTGGAGCGGGCCGGGGAGATCCTCAGCCGCCTGGGCGCGCGAGTGCTGACCCCGGCTGAAGGCCGAACCAGGATGGGCCTGACCAAACGCAGCTAATCCCCCTGCCGCAACCGGCTCCCACAATGAACCTCTTTAGCACTGGAAATTACCAAAATGAGCTTTATCACCGAAATCAAAACCTTCGCCGCCCTGGGCAGCGGTGTGATCGGCAGCGGCTGGGTGTCCCGCGCCCTCGCCCACGGCCTGGATGTGGTGGCCTGGGACCCGGCGCCCGGCGCCGAAGCCGCCCTGCGCAAGCGCGTCGCCAATGCCTGGGGCGCCCTGGAACAACAGGGCCTGGCGCCGGGCGCCTCCCAGGAGCGTCTGCGTTTTGTCGCGACCATCGAAGAATGCGTGCAAGACGCCGATTTCATCCAGGAAAGCGCCCCCGAACGCCTGGAACTGAAACTGGAACTGCACAGCAAAATCAGCGCGGCGGCCAAACCCGATGCCTTGATCGGCTCCAGCACTTCGGGGCTATTGCCCAGTGAGTTTTATGAAGGCGCCACGCACCCGGAACGCTGCGTGGTCGGCCACCCGTTCAACCCGGTGTACCTGCTGCCGCTGGTAGAAGTGGTCGGTGGCAAACACACCGCGCCCGAAGCAATCCAGGCCGCGATCAAGGTCTACCAATCTCTCGGTATGCGCCCGCTGCATGTGCGCAAGGAAGTCCCGGGGTTTATCGCCGACCGCTTGCTGGAAGCGCTGTGGCGTGAGGCGTTGCACCTGGTCAACGATGGGGTGGCGACCACCGGCGAGATCGACGATGCGATCCGCTTTGGCGCCGGCTTGCGCTGGTCGTTCATGGGCACATTCCTGACCTACACCCTGGCCGGCGGCGATGCCGGGATGCGGCATTTCATGGCGCAGTTCGGGCCGGCGCTGCAGTTGCCGTGGACGTACCTGCCGGCGCCGGAACTGACCGACAAACTGATTGATGATGTGGTTGATGGCACCCGTGAGCAGTTGGGCAGCCATAGCATTTCGGCGCTGGAACGCTATCGTGATGATTGCCTGCTGGCGGTGCTGGAGGCGGTGAAGACCACCAAGCAAAAACACGGCATGAGCTTCGCCGAATAACGGCGGTTGATATCTGTGGGAGCAGGCAAGCCAGCTCCTGCAGTTGACCGAGTACAGATCTGGAATTGACGACATGCCCGCACTGACGACCTACACCACCAACATCCTCCCCGACTGGGTCGATTACAACGGCCACCTGCGCGATGCGTTTTACCTGCTGATCTTCAGCTACGCCACCGACGCATTGATGGACACCCTGGGCCTGGACAGCGACCACCGCGAAGCCAGTGGCCACTCGCTGTTCACCCTGGAACTGCACCTCAATTACCTGCACGAAGTGAAACTCGGCGCCGAGGTCGAGGTGCATACCCAGTTGATCGCCCATGACAACAAGCGCCTGCATCTGTATCACAGCCTGCACCTGGTGGGCGAAGAGCGGGAGCTGGCGGGCAATGAGCAGATGCTGCTGCATGTCGACCTGGCGGGGCCACGCTCGGCCCCCTTCAGTGAGGGGGTTGCACAGCGGTTGACGGCCATCAGCACCGAGCATTCAGACCTGCCCCGGCCGGCCCTGCTCGGTCGCGTCATCGGCCTGCCCGGCAAATAAAAAAAGCCCCGATCAAGCCGTGACAGGATCGGGGCAGAGTGCTTTGTGCGAGCGTGCGGGCCGAGGGTGACCAAACCTTCATTCTGCTTGCTTGAAAACCAGTGTGCCCGCAACCACCCTCGGCAACTGGCCCGAAAACGACCTGCTCATAGTCGTTCCAGCCATCGCGTCATTCAGCCCTTGCCGACCCGCTGGCGGCCCACCAGAATCAAAGGCTCCCCTAACCAGGATGAACATCATGATGCACGCGGATTTGATTGATCAGGATGACCTGCTGAGCCAACTGCGCTCCCTGGGTTTCGAGGTGTCCAGCGGCGCCACCGCCGAGCAGGCCTGTGAATGCGCGGTACGCGGTTTGAGTGAGGCGCGGGCCAAGGCACTCAAGGGTATGGTCGAGCAGATGTACACCAGCAGCGCGACGATTCTGCCGGCGGTGCGCCAGGCGATTGATAAGCAGTTGTTGCCGGCCCTGATGCAGTTCAAACAGAATTCCGGGGCCTGATACACCGCTATCGCCGGCAAGCCAGCGCCCACATTTTGATCTGTGAATACCTTCAAATGTGGGAGCTGGCTTGCCGGCGATGCAGACGCCTCGGCCTACAGCCTTACACTGGCAAACGTCGACTCATTGCGCGCCTGGCTCAACGCCGACATCGGCCCGGCCAGCGGTGACAACACCAGCGCCTGCGGAATCGGCATCATCGCCACTTGCTGGGTGGTGTTGGAACCTACGCGCTCATCCCGTGGCGGAATGCCGAAGTATTCGCGGTAGCACTTGGAGAAGTGCGGCGTGGACACAAACCCGCATACCGAAGCCACTTCGATGATCGACATCGGCGTTTGCTTGAGCAACTGCCGGGCGCGGATCAGGCGCAGCTTGAGGTAGTAGCGCGACGGCGAGCAGTGCAGGTATTTCTGGAACAACCGCTCCAGCTGGCGCCGCGAGACGGCGACATAGACGGCCAATTCATCGAGGTCGATCGGCTCTTCCAGGTTGGCTTCCATCAGCGCGACGATTTCCTGCAGCTTCGGCTGATTGGTGCCGAGCATGTGCTTGAGCGGCACGCGCTGGTGGTCCTGCTCATTGCGGATACGTTCGTACACGAACATCTCGGAAATCGCCGCCGACAGTTCACGGCCATGGTCGCGGCTGATCAGGTGCAACATCATGTCCAGCGGCGCGGTACCACCGGAACTGGTGAAGCGATTGCGGTCGAGGGTGAACAGGCGCGTACTCATCGACACCCGTGGGAAGGCTTCCTGCATCGACGCCAGGCATTCCCAGTGCACGCTGCAATCAAACCCGTCGAGCAAGCCGGCGCAGGCCAGGGCCCAACTGCCGGTGCACACCGCGCCGAGGCGGCGGGACTGGCGCGCCTGGCTTTGCAGCCACGACACATGTTCACGGGTCACGGTGCGCTGGATACCCACGCCGCCGCAGACAATCACGGTGTCCAGGGCCGGGGCTTTGTGCATGGAGCAATCGGGGGTGATTTGCAGGCCATCGCTGGCCCATACCTGGTTGCCGTCGACGCTCAAGGTAGTCCAGCGATACAGCTCGCGGCCGGACAATTGGTTGGCCATGCGCAGTGGTTCCACTGCGGACGCCAGGGAAATCAGCGTGAAATTGTCCAGCAGCAAAAAGCCGATGGATTGAGGCGCACGGTTCTGGGGTTGGGCCCCGGAGTTGAACGACGTCATCGCGGTATCTCCTCACACAAAGCAGGTAATGGCCTCAGGCGAGGCTCTTGTTATTGCGCTCGTCATCCGTCAGGAGAGAGGCTTTGAATTGATAGAGCAAATGCCATGCCTAAAGTTGAATAGGTATTCAATAACTCCTGAAAACGACCTGTTGAGGTGTCTATATAAGCCCGCGCGCGGCGTGAGGATATGACTCGGAAAAAGCCTACGCTCAGGGTCTGTGAGCAGATCGGTAGCACTTGTGGGAAGGCGCTTTCAGGGCATAGGAAAAGTGTGTCACCACACGCACAGGTGACGGGTGGTCGGGAGGGAAATCGTTTGGGGGCTACTTATCTGTTTGCGACGCGCTAAAAGGTGGCGTGTTGGGGGCTGAGTGTTCACTTTATGAGCAGTGGGGTTTGACACACCACCATCGCGGGCAAGCCCCAGTGCCAGTCAGTTAAGCGCAGATCCCCTGTGGGAGCGGGCTTGCTCGCGAAAGCAGTGGGTCAGTCAACATCAACGTTTGCTGGGCCGACGTCTTCGAGCAAGCCCGCTCCCACATTTGATCTTCACTGCTTTGAGCATTGCGTTCGCTTAACACTCGACAGCACTCACCGCCAACCCGCCCCGCGAGGTCTCCTTGTACTTGTCATGCATATCCGCGCCGGTATCGCGCATGGTGCGGATCACCCGGTCCAGGGAAATAAAGTGCTGGCCGTCGCCCCGCAGGGCCATCTGCGCGGCATTGATCGCCTTGACCGCGGCAATCGCATTGCGCTCGATACACGGCACTTGCACCAGGCCGCCCACCGGGTCGCAGGTCAGGCCAAGGTTGTGTTCCAGGCCGATTTCGGCGGCGTTGCACACCTGCTCCGGCGAGGCGCCAAGAATCTCTGCCAGCCCCGCCGCCGCCATGGCGCAGGCCGAACCGACTTCACCCTGGCAACCCACTTCGGCGCCGGAGATCGACGCATTCTTCTTGCACAGGATGCCGATGGCCGCCGCACCGAGGAAGTAGTCCACCACATTGGCCTCGGTGACTTCTTCGCTGAACTTCATAAAGTAGTGCAGCACCGCCGGGATGATCCCCGCCGCGCCATTGGTGGGTGCGGTGACCATGCGCCCACCGGCGGCGTTTTCTTCGTTGACGGCCAGGGCGAACAGGTTGACCCATTCCATGGCGCTCAAGGTCGAGCCGATCACATTCGGCTTGCCCAGCTCCTGCAAACTGCGGTGCAACTTGGCGGCGCGGCGGCGCACATTCAGGCCACCGGGCAGGATGCCTTCATGCTTGAGGCCCTGCTCGACACAGTCCTGCATGGCACGCCAGAGTTTCATCAGGCCGCTGCGGATTTCTTCCTCGGAGCGCCAGACCTTTTCATTGGCCAGCATCAGGTCGGCAACCCGCAGGTTGTGGGTGTTGCACAACTGCAACAACTCCACCGCACTGGAAAAATCATAGGGCAGCTCGGTGCGGTCCATATCCGCCACGCCGCTGCGCGCCTGGGCCTCATCCACCACAAAACCGCCACCCACCGAATAGTAGGTATCGCGATGCAACTCGGTCTGGGCGCCGTAGACCACCAGGGTCATGGCATTGGGATGGAACGGCAGGTTTTCGTCGATCAGGCGCATGTCCCGCGACCACACAAAGGGCACCGGCACACGGTTGTCCAGCAGCAGCGTCTGCGTCTCACGCAGGGTCTCGATACGCGGGCCGATCTGCGACGGATCAATCGCATCCGGCCACTCGCCCATCAGCCCCATGATCACTGCATTGTCGCTGCCATGCCCGATGCCGGTGGCCGACAACGAGCCATACAGCTGAACTTCGACGCGCTGCACCTGTTCCAAAAGAGCACGTTCACGCAAGTCCTGGACGAACAACGCCGCGGCCCGCATGGGACCGACGGTGTGGGAACTGGACGGCCCGATGCCAATCTTGAACAGGTCGAAAACGCTGATAGCCATTGCGCGAAACTCCTCGATAGCACAGGCCAGGCGCAGTAACGCCTGGTGGCGGAGCTGCTACGCTCAAGTCGCCCAGATGGCGGCATCATCAAGCTTTCGTTGCGCCGTCCGGCGTCTGACACCGACATACCCATGCTCACCAGCGTCGTCCCCTCGCAATGGGGCGTAATCGCCGTTTTTTGCGGCGCAGATCGAGAAAAAGTGCAGTTTTGCCTGTGGAAAAACCTGTATGCGACGTCACCGACACTGGATACGACCATCCCTGTACTGGATGCGACCCACCCTGTAGGCGTCAGATTTTCACTGGTACATGATCAGTCTCGACTCGTTTGCAAGGTACCGAGGCTGCACGTTGCTCGCACGCCCCAACTGCAACACTTATAAGCGCGGTCTCGCACCGCCGGAAAAACACCAGGAGTCCAAACCCATGAAAGGTTCCCCCCCGTTGTTGTTGGCCGCCATGCTGAGTCTTCCCTTTGCGGCCCACGCTGCTGATCCCGAGCAGTGCAGCACCGTCAACTTCTCCGATGTCGGCTGGACCGATATCACCGTCACCACCGCCACCACCAGCGAAATCCTCAAGGGCCTGGGCTACAAGCCCCGAACCACGATGATTTCCGTGCCTGTGACCTACAAGTCCCTGGCCGATGGCAAGAACATGGATATCTTCCTCGGCAACTGGATGCCGACCATGGAAAACGACATCAAGCAGTACCGTGATGCCGGCACCGTGGAAACCGTGCGCGCCAACCTGGAAAACGCCAAGTACACCCTGGCAGTGCCACAAGCGCTGTACGACAAGGGCCTGAAGGACTTTGCCGATATCGCCAAGTTCAAGAAGGAGCTGGGCGGCAAGATCTATGGCATTGAACCGGGCAACGACGGCAACCGCACGATCCAGAGCCTGATCGACAAAAATCAGTTCGGCTTGAAAGACGCAGGTTTCAAGGTGGTCGAGTCCAGTGAGGCGGGGATGCTCTCGCAAGTCGAGCGCGCCACCAAACGGGAGCAGGCCATTGTATTCCTGGGCTGGGAACCACACCCGATGAACACCCGGTTCAAGATGAAGTACCTGACTGGCGGTGACGATTCATTCGGCCCCAACTACGGCCAGGCCACCATCTACACCAACACCCGCAAGGGCTACGTGCAGGAGTGCAGCAACGTCGGCCAGCTCCTGAAAAACCTGGTGTTCACCCTCGACATGGAAAGCACCCTGATGGGTAACGTCCTCGACGACAAAATGAAACCCGACGCCGCCGCCAAGGCCTGGCTGAAGAAGAACCCGCAAGTGCTCGACACCTGGCTCGCCGGGGTCACCACCCTTGATGGCAAACCAGGACTTGCCGCCGTAAAAGCCTACCTCGACAAGTAACCGCTGACCCTGGGCCGGCGCGCCGGCCCAGGATGTTTCCCTCTTCGCATGTGGACATTCACTACCATGCTGACTGAACAGAAAATCCCACTAGGCCAGTACATCGCTGCCTTCGTCGAATGGTTGACGCAGAACGGCGCCGATTATTTCGACGCGATCGCATCGACACTGGAAACGATGATCCACGGCGTGACGTTTGCGCTGACCTGGTTCAATCCGCTGGCATTGATCGGTCTGATTGCGCTGCTTGCTCACTACATTCAACGTAAGTGGGGGCTGACTGTATTTGTGATTGCCTCCTTCCTGCTGATCCTCAACCTGGGGTACTGGCAGGAAACCATGGAGACCCTGGCCCAGGTGCTGTTCGCCACCCTGGTCTGCGTGGTCATCGGTGTGCCGCTGGGCATTGTTGCCGCGCACAAACCGATGTTCTACACCGTGATGCGCCCGGTGCTCGACTTGATGCAGACCGTGCCGACCTTTGTTTACCTTATCCCGACCCTGACCCTCTTCGGGCTGGGTGTGGTGCCTGGCCTGATCTCCACGGTGGTGTTCGCGATTGCCGCGCCGATCCGCCTGACCTACCTGGGCATCCGCGATGTACCGCAAGAGTTAATGGATGCCGGCAAGGCCTTTGGCTGCTCGCGCCGCCAGTTGCTCTCGCGCATCGAACTGCCCCACGCCATGCCGAGCATCGCTGCCGGTATTACCCAATGCATCATGCTGTCGTTGTCGATGGTGGTGATCGCGGCCCTGGTGGGCGCCGACGGCCTCGGCAAACCCGTGGTCAACGCGCTGAACACCGCCGACATTGCCCTGGGCTTTGAAGCCGGCCTGGCGATTGTGCTGCTGGCCATCATGCTCGACCGCATCTGCAAACAACCCGACGCCAAAGTAGGGGGTGATGCATGAGCATTATCCGATTCGACAATGTCGATGTGATTTTTTCCAAAGACCCACGCGAAGCCCTCAAGCTGCTGGACGAGGGAATGCACCGCAATGAAATCCTGAAGAAGACCGGGCAGATCGTCGGCGTGGAAAAGGCCAGCCTGGATATCGAGAAAGGCGAGATCTGCGTGCTGATGGGCCTCTCCGGCTCCGGCAAATCCAGCCTGTTGCGCTGTATCAACGGCCTTAACACCGTGAGCCGTGGCCAGTTGTTTGTCGAGCATGAAGGACGCCAGATCGACATCGCCTCATGCACCCCGGCAGAGCTGAAAATGATGCGCACCAAGCGCATTGCCATGGTGTTCCAGAAGTTCGCCCTGATGCCCTGGCTGACGGTGCGTGAAAACATCAGCTTTGGCCTGGAAATGCAGGGCCGCCCCGAAAAGGAACGGCGCAAGCTGGTGGACGAGAAGCTTGAGCTGGTGGGCCTGACCCAATGGCGCAACAAGAAGCCCGACGAACTCTCGGGCGGCATGCAACAGCGCGTCGGCCTGGCCCGCGCCCTGGCGATGGACGCCGATATCCTGCTGATGGACGAACCCTTCTCGGCCCTCGACCCGCTGATCCGCCAAGGCCTGCAGGATGAGTTGCTGGAGCTGCAACGCAAACTGAGCAAGACCATCGTGTTCGTCAGCCACGACCTGGATGAGGCGCTGAAACTGGGTAGCCGGATCGCGATCATGAAAGACGGCAAGATCATCCAGTACAGCGTGCCGGAAGAAATTGTGCTGAACCCGGCGGACGACTATGTGCGCACCTTCGTCGCCCATACCAACCCGCTGAACGTGTTGTGCGGCCGCAGCCTGATGCGCACCCTGGACAACTGCAAGCGGGTCAACGGCTCGGTATGCCTGGATCCGGGCGGCGATTCGTGGCTGGACCTGGCCGAAGGCAACACCATCCAGGGCGCGCGGCAAAATGGCGTGGCAATGAACCTGCAGAACTGGGCGCCGGGGCAAGCCGTGGAAGGCCTGGGGCGGCTACCGACCTTGGTGGATTCGAATATCGGCATGCGCGATGCCTTGCAGATTCGCTACCAGACCGGCAACAAGCTGGTGCTGCACGACAACAACAAAGTGGTGGGGATTCTGGGGGACAGCGAGCTGTACCACGCCCTGCTGGGCAAGAACCTGGGCTAAAAGGCAACACAAAACAAATGTGGGAGCGGGCTTGCTCGCGATTGCAATGTATCAGTCAATGAATCTGGTACTGATACACCGCAATCGCGAGCAAGCCCGCTCCCACATTTTGACCAGATGGTGTCAGTGACGACACCACCCGCCTTCAACCATCAGCTATAGACACGGCCAAGGAGCTGCCGATGGCTTTCAAACTGATCGAGCACATCCCGGGTGATCTGCTCCTGGGTGAAGCCCATCAGGTCGTACTCCTGGCCGCCGTTGTGCAGGTAAACCTCGGCGCGGTAGTAGCGCGCACGCTCCTCGTCGGCCTCGATCGACTCACTCGGCGCCGCCAGGTAGCCGTCCAGGCTCACCTCGTAGACAAACGGGTTGCCTTCCATCTCGATCCGCACGCCAATGCAGCGCTTGGATTTACCCAGCAGCGTCTGCACATCCAGCCCTTGGGCGCGCAGGGCCACGGCGGCTTCTTCCAGCGCCGGGGTGACCTTCTTGTCCATAAAGCGCTGCACCACGGCCTGGCTCGGCTGCAGGTCCTGGGCAGTCAGGCGCTCGCTGAAACCACGACGGCCGCGTTCGGCCAATTGCGCCTGCTCCTGTTCGATGGCCACGTCCTGGCGCATGGCTTTGTGCAAACCGAACATAAAGAAGATCAGCACCACCGAGAACGGCAAGCCCGCCAGCACCACCATGGTCTGCATGGCTTCAAAGTTGCCAGCAAACAGCAAGCCGATGGTCACCAGGGTGATCACCGCCGACCAGAAGATCCGCAGCCAGTGCGGCGCATCCTCATCCACGTTGCCACCTTTGCACGACAGGTTGGCCATCATCACCGCGCCGGAATCCGCCGGCGTCAGGAACAGCACAAAACCCACAAAGATCGACACGCCGATCACCACTTTCGACGCCGGGTAGTACTCCAGCAACTGGTAGATCGCCATGGAGGGTTGCTCCAACGCGGTCTTGCCCAGCTCCACGGCGCCATGGTTGAGCACCAGGTCCAGGGCCGAGTTGCCGAAGATCGACAGCCACGCCAGGGTAAAGCCCAGCGGGATCAGCAGCACGCCCGCCACCAGTTCGCGCACCGTACGGCCACGGGAAATACGCGCGATGAACATGCCCACGAACGGTGCCCAGGAAATCCACCAGGCCCAGTAGAACAGGGTCCACAGGCCCATCCAGCGCTCGGACTTCTCACCATCGCCTTCGTACACGTAGAGGTCGAAGGTTTTCAGCACCAGACCGTTCATGTAGTCGCCGATGTTCTGCACAAAGCCGTTGAGCAGGTGCAGGGTCGGGCCAAACAGCAGCACAAAAATCAGCAGGCCGCTGAACAGCACGATGTTCAGGTTGGACAAGCGACGAATGCCGTTCTCCACGCCCGACACGGCGGCGATGGTTGCCACGGTGCTCATCACGATGATCACGATCAGCAGGTTGGTATTGCTGTGCTCCATGCCGAACAGGTTTTCCAACCCGGACGACACTTGCATCGAACCAATCCCCAGGTTTGTCACCAGGCCCAGCAGGGTCACGAACATGCCGAAGCCGTCAACCGCGTGACCCGCCGCGCCTTTGACCCAACGCTCGCCCATCAATGGGTACAGCGCCGAACGCAGGGCCAGCGGCTGGTTATGGCGGTAGGCGAAGTACGCCACGGCCAGGCCGACCAGCGCGTAGATCGCCCAGCCATGCAGGCCCCAGTGCAGGAAGGTCAGCTGCAACGCCTGGCGCGCGGCCATATGGGTGGCGGCGGCGCCTTCGGGCGGGTTGAAGTAGTGGTCCAACGGCTCGGACGCGCCGAAGTACAGCAACGAAATGCCGATGCCCGAGGAGAACAACATGCCGGCCCAGGCGCCGTAACTGAAGTCCGGGGTATCAGCCTTGCTGCCCAGCTTCAGTTTGCCGTAGGACGAAAACGCCAGGCCCACCACAAATACCAGGTAGGCGGCGATAACCACCATGTAATACCAGCCAAAGCTTTTCGAGAGCCAGGTCTGGGCGACTCCCAGCATTCTGCCGGCCTCTTGCGGGGCGATGATCAGAACGGCGGTCAACAACAGGATCAACGCGGTAGAGGTGTAGAACACCCAACCGTTGACCCGCACTTTTTCCGGTGGGGTCTTTATTAGAGAGGCAGAACTCATGGCACAGAGGCTCCGGGCAGTGCGAGAGAGGACACAAGGCAGCGCTTGACCCACGCCATCGATTTTTCGGCAGTCGACGGACGGGTGTTATAAAGACATCCCGAAAAACCCCAGACCCCAGCAACGCGCTGTCATGGGCTGTTTCAAGGGTTTTTACGGATGTCAGATGCGTCTGCCGACACGTAGGAAATACCTGTAGGCAGCGACCATTTGTCGCAGATCTTATTCTTTGTTGATTGAACGTTCAATCAAAACAAAATAGACTGGCCTTCACGCCGACGAACGTTTACGCCCGTTGGCAGGCCTAAGGAGAGGTGCTACATGCCCAAGGTCGGTATGCAACCCATACGCCGCCAGCAGTTGATCGAAGCCACATTGACGGCCATAGATCAGGTCGGGATGGGGGATGCCAGCATTGCGCTGATCGCCCGTTTGGCCGGCGTCTCGAACGGCATCATCAGTCACTACTTTCAGGACAAGAACGGCCTGATCGCCGCAACGATGCGGTACCTGATGAATGTGCTGATCGAGAATGTCCACGAACGCCGGCAGGCATTGAAGGAAGACACCCCGCGGGCGCACCTTCAAGTGATTATCGGCGGCAACTTCGACGCCAGCCAGGTCAACGGCCCGGCAATGAAAACCTGGCTGGCCTTCTGGGCCACCAGCATGCACCACCCGTCTTTGCACAGGTTGCAGCGGATCAACGATCACCGCCTGTATTCCAACCTGTGCTGCCAGTTCCGCCGTGTGCTGCCGCTGGAAGATGCACGCAGCGCAGCCCGAGGCCTGGCGGCCTTGATCGACGGTTTGTGGTTGCGCGGCGCCCTGTCGGGAGACGCTTTCGACACGGAGCAGGCGCAACGGATCGCTTACGAATACATGGATTTCCAATTGGCCAAGCAGGTGAGTTAGAGCACACATAAACGCTCAACCCCTGAACGGCTACTGAACGGTGTTGCCAGAACCTTATGGCTGCACCTTTTGGTGGTTAACGCCAACCACTTATGCACTTGCGAGGACTTTATGGCCCGTTTCGAACTGCAAAAACTCTACATTGACGGCGGCTACAGCGACGCTGGCAGCGATGCCACCTTCGAAGCCATCAACCCGGCTAACGGTGAAGTTCTCGCCAACGTGCAACGCGCCACATTCGAAGACGTTGAGCGTGCGGTGGTCAGCGCCGAAAAGGGCCAGAAAATCTGGGCCGCCATGACCGCCATGGAGCGTTCGCGCATCCTGCGTCGCGCCGTGGAAATCCTGCGCGAGCGCAATGATGAACTGGCGGCCCTGGAAACCCTGGACACCGGTAAATCCTTCTCTGAAACCAAGTACGTCGACATCGTCACCGGCGCCGATGTGCTGGAATACTACGCAGGCCTGGTGCCCGCCATCGAAGGCGAGCAGATCCCGCTGCGTACCACCTCGTTCGTCTACACCCGCCGCGAGCCGCTGGGCGTGGTCGCCGGTATCGGCGCGTGGAACTACCCGATCCAGATTGCCCTGTGGAAGTCCGCCCCAGCCCTGGCTGCCGGCAACGCGATGATCTTCAAGCCAAGCGAAGTCACCTCGCTGACCACCCTGAAGCTGGCCGAAATCTACACCGAAGCTGGCGTGCCGGATGGCGTGTTCAACGTTCTGACCGGTAGCGGCCGTGAAGTCGGCACCTGGCTGACCGAGCACCCACGCATCGAGAAAATCTCCTTCACCGGCGGTACCGACACCGGCAAGAAGGTCATGGCCAGCGCTTCGAGCTCCTCGCTCAAAGACGTCACCATGGAACTGGGCGGCAAATCCCCGCTGATCATTTTCGACGACGCCGACCTGGATCGCGCCGCCGACACCGCGATGATGGCCAACTTCTACAGCTCCGGCCAGGTCTGCACCAACGGTACCCGTGTGTTCATTCCAAAGCACCTGCAAGCCGCCTTTGAAGCCAAGATCGTTGAGCGTGTTGCGCGCATCCGCGTTGGCAACCCAGAAGACGAAAACACCAACTTCGGCCCACTGGTCAGCTTCGCCCACATGGAAAGCGTGCTGGGCTATATCGCCAAGGGCAAGGAAGAAGGCGCACGCCTGCTGTGCGGCGGCGACCGCCTGACCGACGGCGACTTCGCCAAGGGCGCATTCGTGGCACCGACCGTGTTCACTGACTGCACCGACGACATGACCATCGTGCGTGAAGAAATCTTTGGCCCAGTGATGAGCATCCTCACCTACGAGACCGAAGAAGAAGTGATCCGTCGTGCCAACGACACCGACTTCGGCTTGGCCGCTGGTCTGGTGACCAAGGACCTGAACCGCGCCCACCGCGTGATTCATCAGTTGGAGGCGGGTATCTGCTGGATCAACGCCTGGGGCGAGTCCGACGCGAAGATGCCGGTTGGCGGCTACAAGCAGTCGGGTGTTGGCCGTGAGAACGGCATCAGCTCGCTGAACAACTTCACCCGCATCAAATCGGTACAGGTTGAGCTGGGCGACTACGCCTCGGTGTTCTAAACCCGAGTTCTGTATTGCCTGCGGGGCCGCTATCGAGGGCGAGCCCGGCTCCCACATTTTGATTGTGGGAGCTGGCTTGCCTGCGATGGGGCCCGACCTGACCAACTCCAAAGAGGGTGCATTTATGTCCCAAGAATACGACTACATCATTGTGGGTGCCGGCTCCGCCGGTAACACCCTGGCGACCCGTCTGACCGAAGACGAAGGCGTCACCGTTTTGCTGCTGGAAGCCGGTGGCCCCGACTACCGCCTGGACTTCCGCACCCAGATGCCCGCCGCCCTGGCATTCCCGCTGCAAGGCCGCCGCTACAACTGGGCCTACGAAACCGATCCAGAGCCACATATGGACGGCCGTCGTATGGAATGTGGTCGCGGCAAGGGCCTGGGTGGCTCGTCGCTGATCAACGGCATGTGCTACATCCGTGGCAACGCCATGGACTACGACAACTGGGCAAAACTGCCAGGCCTGGAAGACTGGAGCTACCTCGACTGCCTGCCGTATTTCCGCAAGGCCGAAACCCGCGACATCGGCCCGAACGACTACCACGGTGGCGAAGGTCCGGTCAGCGTGACCACGCCTAAAGCCGGTAACAACCCGCTGTTCCACGCCATGGTTGAAGCTGGCGTGCAGGCCGGTTACCCGCGTACCGAAGACTTGAACGGCTACCAACAGGAAGGTTTCGGCCCGATGGACCGTACCGTGACGCCGAACGGCCGTCGCGCCAGTACCGCCCGTGGCTACCTGGACACCGCCAAGAAGCGCTCGACCCTGACCATCGTCACCCATGCCCTGGCCGACAAAGTGTTGTTCGAAGGCAAGCGTGCGGTCGGCGTGCGTTACCTGATCGGTGCCGCCGAAGAGCGTGTTGAAGCCCGCGCGCGCAAGGAAGTGCTGGTGTGCAGCGGCGCCATCGCCTCGCCGCAATTGCTGCAACGTTCCGGTGTAGGCCCGGCCAAACTCCTGGAAAGCCTCGACATCCCGGTGGTCCACGACCTGCCAGGCGTCGGTGAAAACCTGCAGGATCACCTGGAGCTTTACCTGCAATACGCCTGCACCCAGCCGGTCTCGCTGTACCCGTCGCTGCTCTGGTACAACCAGCCAGCCATTGGTGCCGAATGGCTGTTCAACGGCACCGGCATCGGCGCCAGCAACCAGTTCGAAGCGGGCGGTTTTATCCGCACCCGTGAAGAATTCGAGTGGCCGAACATCCAGTACCACTTCCTGCCGGTCGCGATTAACTACAACGGCAGCAACGGTGTGAAAGAGCACGGTTTCCAGGCGCACATGGGCTCCATGCGTTCGCCGAGCCGTGGCCGTGTGCAAGTGAAGTCGAAGAACCCACGGGACTACCCGAGCATCCTCTTCAACTACATGGCCACCGAGCAGGACTGGCAGGAGTTCCGCGATGGCATCCGCCTGACCCGTGAAATCATGCAGCAGCCGGCACTGGACGCGTTCCGTGGCCGTGAAATCAGCCCGGGCATCGACGTGCAAACCGACGAGCAACTGGACAAGTTCATCCGCGAGCACGCCGAAACCGCGTTCCACCCGTCCTGCTCGTGCAAGATGGGCACCGACGAAATGGCTGTGGTCGATGGCGAAGGCCGCGTGCATGGCATGCAGGGCCTGCGGGTGGTCGATGCGTCGATCATGCCGATCATCACCACCGGCAACCTGAACGCGCCAACCATCATGATCGCCGAAAAAATCGCCGACAAGATGCGTGGCCGCCAGTTGCCGCGCAGCACCGCGGACTACTACGTGGCCGGCGATGCGCCGGTGCGTGGCAAGCCGTTGCGTGAAGTGGGTCCGACCGCGCAGTAACCGCTACACCGCGGCGCTCTTATCGCAGGCAAGCCCGCTCCCACATTTGAACGTATTCACACATCAAAATGTGGGAGGGGGCTTGCTCCCGATGAGACCCGACCAGCCAACACCCATCTTCCCAGACTCTTCCTACACTGCCCCGCCCTTGATCCCACCCCCCGCGCCGGCCTAATCTAGTCCCTCGCGCAAACGTTTCACCTTCCTACCGACACGCCGGCTTCTGCCTGGCCACGAGGCTTTCTCATGTTTGATGTCGTTTCTTCGAGCAAATGGCCTACCGGCTTCCTGATCAATCCAAACGTTGAACCGCTGGACCCGAAATGGCTGAAGGAATTCAGCAAGATCCCGGCGGCGGCCGTCAGCGACTGCCTGGGCCGTAACGTCGGTGGCCTGGGCCTGAAAGCCTTCCACGGCAATGCACCAATGCTCGGCAGCGCCCTCACTGTGCGGGTGCGCCCCGGTGACAACCTGATGATTCTCAAAGCCATGCAGATGGCCCGCCCGGGCGATGTGCTGGTGATCGACGGCAGCGCCGACCTGACCCGCGCGGTGTTCGGCGGCATCATGCGCGCCATGGCCCTGAAGGCCGGCATTGTCGGTGTGGTGATCAACGGCGCCCTGCGCGACCTCGACGAATGGCAGACCGGCGAACTGCCGGCCTACGCCATCGGCGGCGTACACCGTGGCCCGAGCACTGACGGCGGCGGCGAGATCAACGTGCCGATCTCCTGCGCTGGCATGCTGGTAGCCCCTGGCGACCTGATGATCGGCGATGGCGACGGCGTGGTCGCCGCCTCGCGCAGCGAACTGCCGGAATTGCTGGTGCGCTGCCATGACCTGCTGGCCCGCGAGAAAGCCACACTGGCTGCCATCGAAGCCGGCACCCTGGACCCTGACCGCTTTGACGCCATCCTGCGCGCCAAGGGTTGCCCGGTCTAAAGCCAAGGCAAAAGCATCGCAGGCAAGCCAGCTCACACATTTTGATTTGTGAGCACATTCAAAAGGTGGGAGCTGGCTTGCCTGCGATGGGGCCCTCAAAGCCATCACCGCCCACAAGGAAGGCCCCATGTTCGACAAACACCCGCAACTCAAACAACATTTCGCCGCCCTGCGCACCCGCGCCGAATTCTTCTCCCTGCGCTACGTGCGCGAGTCCGGCCAGTACCTGTCGGTACGCAAGAATGTCGCCGAACCGCCGCACCTGGGCCGCGACGAAGGCGCCATGCTCACCGTGCGCCTCAACGGTGTCGAAGCCTACGCGGCCACCCACGATACTTCCCTGACCGGCCTGCAAGCAGCCCTCGAGCGTGCCGAACAACAGGCCCGGCGGATCAAGCCCCACGCCCTGCTCGACCTGCGCGACCAGCCGGTGTCCAGCGACATCGCCGACTACCTGTCGCCAGAGCTTGACCAAGCCTTCCCGTCCCTGAGCGACTGCTACCAACTGCTCGGCGCAGAGTCAGCGGCCGTGCCCAGGGACGAGCGCCTGGTGAACTGGGAAGTCAGCCTGGGCACCACCCACGTTGAACAGATCTACCTCAACAGCGCCGGCGCGCAACTGCGCCAGGCCCAGCGTTTTGTGTTCCCCGGCGTCAATGTGACCGCCTACCACGGCAACGACAGCCAGACCCGCACCCTGGGTGGCAGCAACTTTGGCCAGCAAGGCGGCTTTGATGTGATCAGCCGCTTCGGCCTGGTAGGCGCCGCGCCACGGGTGGCCGACGAGGCCCTGCAACTGCTGCTGGCCCCCAACACGCCCCAGGGCCCGCGCGACCTGCTGTTGATGCCCGACCAGATGATCCTGCAGATCCATGAATCCATCGGCCACCCGCTGGAGCTGGACCGCATTCTCGGCGACGAGCGCAATTACGCCGGCACCAGCTTCGTCAAGGCCAGCGACTTCGGGCACCTGCAATACGGCTCCAACCTGCTCAACGTGACCTTTGACCCGGACATTCCCGAGCAACTGGCCAGCTACGCCCATGACGACGACGGCACGCCCGCCAACAAGCAGTTCCTGATCCGCAACGGCCTGCTGCTCAAGCCCCTGGGCGGGGCGCTGTCGCAGTACCGCTCGGGCATGGGCGGCGTGGCCAACAGCCGCGCCAGCAGTTGGAACCGCGCACCCATCGACCGCATGGCCAACCTCAATATCGAGGCTGGCGACCAGAGCCTGGCGCAACTGATCGGCGGCATCGAGCACGGCATCCTGATGTCGACCAACCGTTCCTGGTCGATCGACGATGCGCGCAACAAGTTCCAGTTCGGCTGCGAGTGGGGCCAGTTGATCGAGAACGGCGAACTCAAGGGCGTGGTGAAGAACCCCAACTACCGGGCGATTTCCGCGCAGTTCTGGCGCAAGCTCAGTGCCGTGGGCGATGCCAGCACCTTCAAGGTGCTGGGCACGCCCAACTGCGGCAAGGGCGAGCCGAACCAAGTGATCCGCGTCGGCCATGCATCGCCGGCGTGTGTCTTCAGCGATGTGGATGTGTTTGGGGGAGACGCCTGATGAAGGCTTTCAAGGACCTGGTGGAATGGCTCAAGCAAGCCATCACCGATGGGGAACAGTTTCATCTGGGCTACGCGGCGGAGTCGTCCGAATTCGTGCGTTTCAACCACGCCAAGGTGCGCCAGGCCGGCCAGGTACAGCAGGCCAGCGTCAACCTCAAGCTGATCAACGATGGCCGGCACGCCGACCTGGCCATCACCCTGGCCGGCACCCCCGAGGTGGACCGCCAGCGCCTGGCCGAGGGCCTGCAGCAATTGCGCGACACCTTGCCCTTGCTGCCCAAAGATCCTTACCTGCTGCTCAATCACACGGCCTGGCAAAACAGCAGCGAGCAGGCCCAGGCGCTGCCGGACCTCGATCAAGTCCTGGGCGAAATCAGCCAGGGCGCCCAAGGTTTCGACCTGGTCGGCATCTATGCCGCCGGGCCGATCAGCCGCGGGTTCGCCAGCTCGTCGGGGGCTTTTGGCTGGCACCAGGCCAATAGCTTCAACTTTGATTTCAGCCTGTTCCATGCCAATGGCGAAGCGGTCAAGGCCAGCTACGCCGGCGATGCCTGGGACAGCGCGGCATTTACCCAGCGTTTGCAGCAAGCCCGCGAACAACTGGAGTTTCTTGGCCGGCCCTTGCACACCCTGGCGCCCGGCCAATACCGCGCCTACCTGGCACCGGCGGCCATGGAAGAAATCATCGGCATGCTCGCCTGGGGTGGTTTTTCTGCGCAGGCCATCGCCAGCAAGGGCAGCCCGTTGCAGCGCCTGTATGCTGGCGACCAGGCCCTGAGCCCGCTGGTGGGCATGGGCGAACAGATCACCGGCTCCCTGAGCCCGGCGTTTTCCCGGGACGGTTACCCGCGCAACGACGTGACCTTGATCGCCAATGGCCAGGCGCAAGGGCAACTGGTCAACTCGCGCAGCGCCGCCGAATACGGCTTGAGCACCAACGGCGCCGGCGGCGATGAGTCCCCCAGCGCCTTGCAGATGGCCGCCGGCAGCCTGGCCCAGGCCGATATCCTCAAGCAACTGGGCACCGGCCTGTACATCAGCAACCTGTGGTACCTGAACTACTCCGACCAGCCGGCGGCGCGCCTGACGGGCATGACCCGCTTCGCCACGTTCTGGGTCGAAGACGGCGAGATCAAGGCACCGGTCAGCACCATGCGCTTTGACGATAGCGTCTACCACCTGCTGGGGTCGCAGTTGGAAGCGCTGACCGCCGAGCGCGAGTTGCTGCTGTCGGCCAGCACCTATGGCGAGCGCAACACCTCGTCCAACCTGCTGCCGGGCGCGTTGGTAAAACGCCTGACCCTGACCTTGTAAACGCCCGGCTTGTGCTGTGGCGAGGGGGCTTCTCGCCACAACAAGCGCGCGCCTTGCCACAATTTAAGCTGGCTCCTACAGGGGAATACCCTGGGTTCTGATGAACCTTCCCTGGCAGCATCCCGTTGGTTGGCGGACTGTTGTCGACGCTCGAAAACCTCGTTATAACGGTTAGTGGCATCCCGCCACTCTCAACCCATTTGTTCGCAAATGATGCATGACCTCGCCCGGGACTGGGCGAGCCGGAGCGTTGACATGTACCAAGGAAGTTTTGTCATTGATAAGTTGTTCAAGCACTACAACGTTCACGTAGAGCAATTGGGTAACGATCCGCAACGCAAGACCGTGCTGTTGGTCAACGGCGCGCTGTCCACCACCCGCTCATTCGCCCGCACCAGCAAGTGCCTGGCCGAGCATTTCAATGTGTTGATGTTCGACTTACCGTTTTCCGGCTATTCGCGCCCCCACAACACTGATCTGGACCTGGTGACCAAGGACGACGAAGTCGAGATCCTGCGGGCGCTGGTGGAGCGTTTCCAGGTCAACCACCTGGTGTCGGCCTCCTGGGGTGGCATCTCGACCCTGCTGACCCTGGCGCACAACCCGCCTTCCATCGAAAGCTCGGTGGTGATGGCCCTGGCGCCCAATCTCAACCCGGCAATGCTCGAATATGTGGAGCGAGTGCGGGTGCTGATCGAGGCCGATGACAAGTCTGCCGTCGGCCACTTGCTCAATGAGACCGTCGGCAAATTCCTCTCCAGCCGGCTCAAGCGCAATAACCATCGGCACCTGTCGACCATGGCCACCACCGAGTACCGCCAGGCGCGCTTTCATATTCATCAGGTGCTTGCCCTGGGCGATGGCAACTACCTGCCGCAATTGCGCCAGATCGAAACCCCGGTGCATTTTCTCAACGGCACCCTGGACGAATACACCCCGGCCAATGAAGCCCAACTGTTCAAGCAATACGTGGGCCGCAGCAGCTTTGCCAGCGCCGAGCACACCGGCCATTTGCTCGACCTGGAGTCGCGGGAGGCGGCGCTGGCGGTGCATCGCGCGCTGATCGACTTCCTGGTGGGCAAGGACGTGGCCATCGCTGATATAGACGAACCGCCAGTGGGAAAATCGGCAGAGGTTGGCGCATAATCGGCAACCCATAGCCTGCTAACAAAAAGGGATCTCATGCCGAATCGTGTCGTGCTCGATGCCAAGACCGCCCGCTGGTTACCCTGGGTGGTAGCGATTGCCTTCTTCATGCAGTCGCTCGACGGCACGATTCTCAACACGGCACTGCCCGCCATGGCCGAGGACCTGGCGGAAAACCCGCTGCGCATGCAGGGCGTGATCATCGCCTACATGCTCACCGTGGCCTTGCTGATCCCGGCCTCGGGCTGGATCGCCGACCGTTTCGGCACCAAGAAGATTTTCTTCGGCGCGATCATGCTGTTCAGCATCGGCTCGCTGCTGTGCGCCCTGTCCAGCAGCCTGAGCATGCTGGTGGGCGCACGGGTGATCCAGGGTCTGGGCGGCGCGCTGATGCTGCCGGTGGGCCGGCTGGTGGTGCTGCGCGCCTACCCGCGCTCGGAGCTGGTGCGGATCATGGGTTTTATCACCATTCCCGGCCTGCTCGGCCCCCTGCTCGGCCCGACCATGGGCGGCTGGATGGTGCAGTACCTGACCTGGCACTGGATTTTCCTGATCAACCTGCCGGTGGGCATGATCGGCTGCTACGCCGTGTGGAAATTCATCCCCGACCTGCGCGGCAGCGAGCGTACTCGCTTCGACAGCCTGGGCTTTTTGCTGTTTGGCGCGGCAATGGTGCTGATCACCATTGCCATGGAAGGCCTGGGCGAGCTGCACCTGTCGCACTTGCGCGTGATGTTGTTACTGTTCGGTGGCATGGCGTGCCTGGCGGCCTACTGGCTGCGCGCCGGGCATATCGAAAACCCACTGTTCTCGCCGGTGCTGTTCAAGACCCGGACCTTTGCCGTGGGCATTCTCGGCAACCTGTTCGCGCGCCTGGGCAGCGGCGCCCTGCCGTTCCTCGTGCCGTTGCTGCTGCAGATCGCCCTGGGTTACTCGCCGTCCCAGGCCGGGATGAGCATGCTGCCCCTGGCGGCAGCGGCGATGGTCGCCAAGTCGGTCGCCCGGCCGTTGATCGAACGCCTGGGCTATCGCGTCGTGCTCACCGGCAACACCCTGCTGCTGGGCATGATGCTGGCGAGCATGGGCCTGGTCAGCGAACAGACGCCCTACCCGCTGTTGCTGGCGATGCTCGCGGTACTGGGGGCGATCAACTCCCTGCAATTTACCGCGATGAACACCGTGACCCTGATCGACCTCGACGATGCCCAGGCCAGCAGCGGCAACAGCCTGCTGTCGGTGGTGGCGCAACTGGCCCTGAGCCTGGGGGTGGCCTGCGCCGGTGCCCTGCTTGGCGGGTTTACTGCCCAAGCCGGTAACGATGGGGTCAACACCGTGCTCGAGGCGTTCCAGTTGACGTTCCTTACCGTGGGCATCATGGCGATGCTGGCGGCAGCGATCTTCCTGCAATTGTCGCCAAAAGACGGCAAACGAGTGGTCAGCCGCGAGCACGACATTGAGCATTAGGCGGCGTCTCGTCTAGAACTTGCAGGGAAATTCCCACGGGGCTGGTACACTGCGCGACATTTTGTTTTTGCAGAGCCTGTCCCGTGACCACCATCGCCACCGCTTTTAATACTTTGCCGCTCTCCGCCGCCATGCTGGCTAACCTTGACTCGCTGGGTTATGCCGAGATGACGCAGATCCAGGCGCAAAGCTTGCCGGTGATCCTCAAGGGGCTGGACCTGATCGCCCAGGCCAAGACCGGCAGCGGCAAGACCGCCGCCTTCGGCATCGGCCTGTTGAACCCGATCAACCCGCGCTACTTCGGTTGCCAGGCCCTGGTGATGTGCCCGACCCGCGAGCTGGCTGACCAGGTGGCCAAGGAAATCCGCCGCCTGGCCCGCGCCGAAGACAACATCAAGGTGCTGACCCTGTGCGGCGGCGTGTCCCTCGGCCCGCAGATCGCTTCCCTGGAACATGGCGCCCACGTCATCGTCGGCACCCCGGGCCGCATCCAGCAACACCTGCGCAAGGGTTCGCTGGTGCTGGACGGTTTGAACACGCTGATCCTCGATGAAGCCGACCGCATGCTCGACATGGGTTTCTACGACGCCATCGAAGACATCATCAGCAAGACCCCGGCCCGTCGCCAGACCCTGTTGTTCTCGGCCACCTACCCGGTGAGCATCAAGCAACTGGCCTCCAAATTCATGCGCGCGCCGCAGCAGGTCAAGGCCGAAGCGTTCCACTCCGATGAGCAGATCGAGCAGCGTTTCTACGAAATCTCCCCGGAAGAACGCATGGACGCGGTGACCAAGGTGCTGTCGCACTTCCGTCCGGCCTCTTGCGTGGCCTTCTGCTTTACCAAGCAGCAAGTGCAGGAAACCGTGGATCACCTGACCGCCAAGGGCATTTCTGCAGTCGGCCTGCATGGCGACCTGGAACAGCGCGACCGTGACCAGGTGCTGGCAATGTTCGCCAACCGCAGTACTTCGGTACTGGTGGCCACCGACGTGGCGGCCCGAGGCCTGGACATTGACTCGCTGGACATGGTGATCAACGTCGAACTGGCCCGCGATTCGGAAATCCACATCCACCGCGTCGGCCGTACCGGGCGTGCCGGTGAGACCGGGATCGCCATCAGCCTGGTGGCGCCGTCCGAGGCACACCGTGCCCAGGCCATCGAACTGCTGCAAAAGGCCCCGCTGAACTGGGATCAACTGAGCAACCTCAAATCCCAGGGCGGCGCGCCGCTGCTGCCGGTGATGAGCACGTTGTGCATTGCTGCCGGTCGTAAAGACAAGGTCCGCCCAGGCGACATCCTCGGCGCGCTGACCGGTGAAGCCGGGATCCCGGGCGCCCAGGTGGGCAAGATCGCGATCTTTGACTTCCAGGCCTATGTGGCAGTGGAGCGTAGCGTCGCCAAGCAGGCGTTGCAGCGTTTGAATGACGGCAAGATCAAGGGCCGCTCGTTGCGCGTGCGGATCCTGTAAAGCTCTTCGATTCAATGGAGATCCAATGTGGGAGCGGGCTTGCTCGCGAATGCGGTGTACCAGTCGCCAGATGGGTTGGCTGACAGTCCGTATTCGCGAGCAAGCCCGCTCCCACATTTCTGATTGCATTTGAGATCAATATTTTGTGAGGACACCGTTTTGCGCTCGACCGAAGTTGTGATCATTGGCGCTGGCGCCGCAGGCTTGATGTGCGCGCTGACCGCCGCCGGGCGTGGGCGCAAGGTGATGTTGATCGACCATGCGAACAAGGCCGGCAAGAAGATCCTGATGTCCGGCGGTGGCCGCTGTAACTTCACCAATATGTACACCGAGCCTGCCAACTTCCTCTCGCACAATGCGCACTTCTGCAAATCCGCCCTGGCCCGTTACACCCAGTGGGATTTCATCGGGCTGGTGGCCAAGCATGGCGTGCCGTACCACGAGAAGAAGCTCGGCCAGCTGTTCTGCGATAACAAATCCAGCGACATCCTCGGCATGCTGCTCGACGAATGCATCCAGACCGGCGTGAGTCTGCACCTGGACACCTCGATCCAGGAGATCGCCAGGCTCGACAGCGGCTACCAACTGCAGACCACCCTCGGCGAGCTGCGCTGTGAGTCCCTGGTGATTGCCACCGGCGGCCTGTCGATTCCGACCCTGGGCGCCACCGGTTTTGGTTATCAGGTGGCCAAGCAGTTCGGCCATGAACTGCTGCCGACCCGTGCAGGTCTGGTGCCGTTTACCATCACCGATCAGCTCAAGGAACTGTGTGGCGAGCTGTCCGGCACCTCGGTCGATTGCCTGGTCAGCTGCAACGACCAGAGCTTTCGCGAGAACATTTTGTTCACCCATCGCGGCCTGAGCGGGCCGGCGATTTTGCAGATCTCCTCGTACTGGGAGCCCGGCGACACGGTAGAAATCAACCTGCTGCCCGACCACGACGCCCACGCCTGGCTGCAACAGCAACAGGCCGAGCGCCCCAACAGCGAACTCAAGACCCTGCTGGGCGAGATCTTCACCAAGAAGATGGCCAACCTGCTGGCCGAGACGTGGTTTGTGTCCAAGCCGATGAAGCAGTACACCCACGCCGAACTGGCAGATATCGCTACCAAGCTGGGCAGTTGGCAATTGGTCCCGGCCGGCACCGAGGGCTACCGCACCGCCGAAGTCACCCTGGGCGGGGTGGATACGCGGGAAGTGTCGTCCAAGACCATGGAGTCGCTGAAAAGCCCCGGCCTGTACTTTATCGGCGAAGTGCTGGATGTGACCGGGCACCTGGGCGGGTTCAACTTCCAGTGGGCCTGGGCTTCGGGGTATGCGGCGGCGCAGTACGCCTGAACGGTAATGTGATCAACTGTGGGAGCGGGCTTGCTCGCGAATACGGTGGGTCAGTCAGCTCATTCAGCGACTGACACTCCGCATTCGCGAGCAAGCCCGCTCCCACATTTTGATGGGGTGTGCCAAAACAATTTTTGCTTATGAATGTGATCGCCACGCTTGCCGTGACGTCATTACTGGCTCAATTTAGCGGCATCGTCCCGGAAGACCCCAGACTTCATGTCCTCGACCTCGTTCAAGCAGTCCATGCGGCGCCTTTGGGCACTGGATAAGTTCAGTTACAGCGTACGGGTGTTTATCGCCCTCACCGGCAGCATGGCGCTGTGCTGGTATCAGGATGAAATGTCGCTGCTGATCCCGCTGTTCCTGGGGATTATCGCCAGCGCCCTGGCCGAAACCGATGACAGCTGGCAGGGCCGCCTCAATGCGCTGGCGGTGACGCTGGTGTGTTTCAGCGTGGCGGCGCTGTCGGTGGAGTTGCTGTTTCCCTACCCGTGGATTTTTGCCATCGCCATCGCCCTGGCGAGTTTCTGCCTGACCATGCTCGGCGCCTTGGGCGAGCGTTATGGCGCCATTGCCTCGGCCACTTTGATTCTGTCGGTCTACACCATGATCGGCGTGGACCAGCGCGGCGGCGCCGTCACCGACTTCTGGCACGAACCCTTGCTGCTGGTAGCCGGTGCCGCCTGGTACGGCGCGCTGTCGGTGCTGTGGCAGGCAATGTTTTCCAACCAGCCGGTGCAACAGAGCCTGGCCCGGCTGTTTCGCGAGCTGGGGCGTTACCTCAAGCTCAAGTCATCGCTGTTCGAGCCCATTCGCCAACTGGACGTCGAAGCGCGGCGCCTGGAGCTGGCGCAACAAAATGGCCGGGTGGTGGCGGCGCTCAATGCGGCCAAGGAAATCATCCTGCACCGTGTCGGCAATGGCCGGCCGGGCTCCAAGGTCAGTCGCTACCTCAAGCTGTACTTCCTGGCCCAGGACATCCACGAGCGCGCCAGTTCCTCCCACTACCCCTACAACGCCCTGGCCGAAGCCTTCTTCCACAGCGATGTGCTGTTCCGTTGCCAGCGCCTGCTGCGCCAGCAAGGCAAGGCCTGCCAGGCCCTCGCCGAGTCGATCCAGCTGCGCCAGCCGTTTGTCTATGACGCCAGCTTCGCCGAGGCCCTGGGCGACCTGAATGCCTCCCTCGAACACCTGCGCATCCAGAGCAACCCGGCCTGGCGTGGCCTGCTGCGTTCGTTGCGCGCGCTGGCGGCCAACCTGTCGACCCTCGACCGCCTGCTCAGCGACGCCAGCAACCCCGACAGCCTGGCAGATGCCAGCGACAGCAGCCTGCTGGACCGCTCGCCGCGCAACCTCAAGGAAATGTGGACGCGCCTGCGTACCCAACTGACCCCGACTTCGCTGCTGTTCCGTCACGCCCTGCGCCTGCCCCTGGCGCTGAGTGTCGGCTACGGCATGGTGCATTTGATCCACCCGTCCCAGGGCTACTGGATCATCCTCACCACCCTGTTCGTCTGCCAGCCCAACTACGGCGCCACGCGGCGCAAGCTTGGCCAGCGAATCGTCGGCACGGCCATCGGCCTGACGGTGGCCTGGGCCCTGTTCGATCTGTTCCCTAACCCCTTGGTGCAGTCGATGTTCGCCATCGCCGCCGGGCTGGTGTTCTTTATCAACCGCACCACCCGCTACACCCTGGCCACCGCCGCCATTACCCTGATGGTGCTGTTCTGCTTCAACCAGGTGGGCGATGGGTATGGGCTGTTCCTGCCGCGCCTGTTCGATACCTTGCTCGGCAGCCTGATCGCCGGGCTGGCGGTGTTCCTGTTCCTGCCGGACTGGCAAGGCCGACGCCTGAACAAAGTGCTGGCCAACACCCTGACCTGCAACAGCATCTACTTGCGCCAGATCATGCAGCAATATGCCGCCGGCAAGAGCGACGACCTGGCCTACCGCCTGGCCCGGCGCAATGCGCACAACGCCGACGCCGCGCTGTCCACCACCCTGGCCAATATGCTGATGGAACCGGGGCACTTCCGTAAGGAAGCCGACGTTGGCTTCCGCTTCCTGGTGCTGTCCCACACCTTGCTCAGTTACCTGTCGGGGTTGGGTGCCCACCGCGACACCCAACTACCGGCCGATGTGCGCGAGCACCTGATCGAAGGCGCGGGCAAGACCCTCGCCACGAGCATCGACGAAATCGCCAGTGGGTTGGCGAACAAACAGCCGATTGCGGTGCAGAGCGATGCCGAGGAAGCGCTGGCAGTGGAGCTGGAGCAGATGCCGGATGAGATCGACGAAGCACAGCGCCTGGTGCAGACGCAGTTGGCATTGATCTGTCGGCAACTGGGGCCGTTGCGCACGCTGGCGGCGCATTTGATCAAGGAAACCAGTGCGGCTTAGAGCCCTATCGCGAGCAAGCCCGCTCCCACATTTTGATCTGCGAATACGGGCATGCTCGCGATGGCGGCCTCAAGAACACTACATCCCGTGTTGCTTGAGAAGACGCGCATAACTGCCATCTGCCTTCATCCGGGCAATCTCCCGATCAAACCCCGCAACAATCTGCTCATGCCTGGGATTTTTCAGGCTGACCAGAATATGCAGGCTGTTCTCACTCAAGGTCTTGGGCAGGAATTCCACCGCGTTGCGCACCCTGGGTGATTCCCGCGCCAGGTGAAAACGCGCGACATACTCATCCTCGACCGTCAGCCGCACGCGCCGGGCCGCGAGCATGCGCACGGCCATGGCGAAGTTATGCACCGGGACTTTTTGCAGTTGGGGATCGGCATCGAACTCCGCCGAATAGGCGTAGCCGCGTACCACGGCGACGGGATAGTCATGCAGTTGCTGCAGGTTCTGGAACTCGATGGGATCATCACGGCGCTTGATAAAACGCACGCGGTTGAGCAGGTACTCGTCGGAAAACTGCCCCAACTGCGTACGCGCCTCGTCGTACCAGGCATTGATCAACACGTCATAACGCCCGTCGCCCACCCCCATCAACGCCCGCGCCCACGGCACTTGCTCGAAATCGCTGGCAAAGCCGGCACGCGCCAGGGCGGTGCTGACGATATCGGTGGCCAGCCCGCCATTGAGCAGGGTCGCATCGGTAAACGGCGGCCATGCATCTGCCACCAGGCGCAAACGTTCTGCGGCCACCGTCGGGACCAGCAACAGCAATACCAGCAAAGCAACGGCACGAGACAGTCGCAGCATGCTTAATGTCCTTGCACAGCGGGCAGTTCCTTGCGGGCAATGGCGTCTGGAAGAACAATGCCCAGGCACATGACTGTAGCTTATCGCTCGCGGTGTACAGCAGATTACACAAAGAACTGAACCGCGAAAGCACTCAATGATGGCAAATTGACGTCATTCACAAAAAATAAGGTTTCACAGGTGTTTATGCCACCCCCCAAGACAGTTGCCGGCCAGGGCATTACTATCCAGGCTAGGTCTTTATGCGAGATGGAACGATGACTGTCGATTGGGTTTGCAAGCACCACAATGATCTGGGCAAGGAACAGCTCTACGCCATTTTGCGTCTGCGGGCAGAGGTATTTGTCGTCGAGCAGAAATGCATCTATCAGGACATCGACGATCAGGATCTGGAGGGCGACACCCACCACCTGATGGCCTGGAAGGACAACCAATTGGTGGCTTACCTGCGCCTGCTGGACCCGGAGCTGCATGGCGGTGACGTGGTTATCGGCCGCGTGCTGGTGGCCGAGGCAGCCCGGGGCACTGGCCTGGGCCACCAGATGCTGGAGGAAACCCTCAAGCAGATCGACGATATCTGGCCGCAGACACCGATTTTTCTTTCAGCCCAGGCGCATTTGCAGGGGTACTACGGCAGATACGGGTTCAAGGTCGAGGGTGAGGAATACCTGGAGGATGATATTCCGCATATTGGGATGCGGCGCGCTTGAGGATGCTATCGAGGGCAAGCCCGCTCCCACAGGTTGATTGCGATCAAATGTGGGAGTGGGCTTGCCCGCGATAGCGTCAGACCTGCCAACCCAATTTCAGGGATAACCCAACACCTGCTTGACCTGCACCAGGTTGCGCTCGATCCAGCCACGGTCAATCGCCCCCCAATCGCGAATCCGATAGCGCCCGGCATGATTGCGGGCGCCGTCTTCCTGCTCGAACTCGCAGACGATGTCCAGGTCCGCCAATGCGGCGATAGTGTCCTGGGCCGTGCGCCGGGGCATGCCGGTCACTTCGGTCAACGCCGGGACGCTGCTGGCCAATTGGCTGTCGATCAGATACGCCACATACAGGCGGCGGTAGAAACTGCTCTTGGTCTTGCTCACATCCATGCTCGCTTCCTCTTGGTTCAATCCCGCGCTGCGCCCTGCAAGTCGCGATAGGTCAGGTACACCCGCAGGTCGAATTCCACCTGATGGTAGCCGGGCAACATATATTCGCAGAGTTTATAGAACGCCTTGTTGTGGTCCGATTCCTTGAAGTGCGCCAACTCGTGGACAACGATCATCTTCAGGAACTCCGGCGCCGCGTCCTTGAACAACGCGGCGATGCGGATCTCTTTCTTGGATTTGAGATTGCCGCCCTGCACCCGCGAAATCGTGGTGTGCAGGCCCAGGGCGCGATGGGTCAGGTCCAGGCGGTTATCGAACAGCACTTTGTCGATGGCCGGTGCATTGCGCAGGTGCTCCTGCTTCAGGGCCAGGGCGTAGCTGTACAGCGCCTTGTCACTCTGCACCGCATGGCGCTCGGGGTAACGCTGGTGCAGGTAGTCGCCCAATTGATCCTTGGCGATCAATTGGCGCACTTGCTCTTGCAGGGCGGCGGGATAGGCCTGGAGGTATTTCAGCGCAGTCATGGGTTCGAACGGCAGGGGCGTGAGGTCGCCAGTGTAGCGAATTCAGCAGGGGCCTGCGCGCAGCGCGAAAGGCTGCGGCCACTGGGAAATATCGTCGGCCATCAGCGACGGGGCCACCAGCGGGCCCTGGATGAATTGGCAGCCATTGGCCTGCAGCCAGTGGCATTGCTCAAGGGTTTCCACGCCCTCGGCAATCACCAGCAAGCCGAAGTGCCCACACAGCTCGATAATACTGCGAGCCAGCGCGGCCTCCCGTGGCGAGTTGAGTACGCGGGCAACCAGGCCGGGGTCGAGCTTGAGCGTGTCGAACTCCAGGTCACGCAGATGCGCCAGGGAGCAGTTGCCCGAGCCAAAGTCATCGAGGGCTATTCGCACACCCAGGCGCCGGAGTTGCTTGAGCTGCTTGGTGGACTCTTCGATATTGTGCATCAGGCTTTCTTCAGCTATTTCCACTTCCAGTTGCCGCCCCTGCAACCCATGTCGCTCCAGTGCCTGCTGCAGCTGGGTCGCCAGGTTGGGCATATTGAACTGGCTGCTACTCAGGCTCACGCTCAGCACCCAGTCGTCACTCATGACCGGGGCCCAGGCCTGTCGCGCCAGCGCCACCTGGTGGAAGATCCAACTGCTGAGCTGACTGATCAGGCGCGCCTCCTCCAGCAAGGGCAGGAACAACCCGGGCGGCACATCGCCGACACTCGGGTGCTGCCAGCGCAACAAGGCTTCGACCCCGCGCAAGTGCCCGTCCACCAGGGACACCTGGGGTTGGTACACCAAGGTCACCTGCTTATGGTCGATGGCCTCGCGCACACTGCTTTCAAGCATCAGGCGCGAGCGGGCCCGGCCGTTCATTTCCTGATCGTAATAGCGATATTGCTGACGCCCGGCGCGCTTGGCTTCGTACATGGCGATATCGGCGGCGCGCAGCAGGCCGCTCAGGTCACGGCCGCAATCGGGGAAGATGGCAATGCCGATGCTGACCCCCAGCATCACCTCCAGGCCGTCCACTTGCTGGCAGATCGACACCCGCTCGATCAACTGTTCGGCAAGCTTGGCAGCCTGCTCCGGGTATTCCAGTTCCAGCAACGCGACGAACTCATCCCCACCAAGGCGGCCGAGAATGTCGCAACTGCGCAGGCACAGCGCCAATTGCTCCGAGACCCAACGCAGTACCCGGTCGCCGGCATCGTGCCCTACGGAATCATTGACCCGCTTGAAGCCATCCAGGTCCATATACAGCAGCACCGTGGAATGCTCGCTGCGCTCGTTGCGCAACAGGATCGTCTCCACGGTCTGATAGAAACCACGCCGATTGAGCAAACCGGTGAGGGGGTCAGTGACGGCCTGGGACTCCAGTTGCTGATGCAGATGGCGCACTTGCGACATGTCCTGCACGGTCACCACCATGGCCTTCTGTTCGCGGGGCAAGGGCGCACAGGACATGGCCACCGGCAGTTGCTGGCCGGGCGCGGTGCGCAGGATCGCGTCGTGCAGGCGCCAGGTTTCACCGCGCAGGTAGCCGGTGTACAACTCGCAGGCAAACCAGTCGGGCATATGGGGTTTTTGCAGGAAGCCCAGGAACGCCTGGCCTTGCAACTCGCCCACCGTGGCGTTGAGCAGTCGCGAAATAGCCGGGTTGGCGTAGCTGATCACCCCGTCTTCGCCCACCACGAGAATGCCCTCGGCGGCGTTGTCGAGCACCGAGGCATTGAAGGCCCGGGCCAGCTCCAGGTCATGACTCAAGCGCTGCAAGGCCCGCCGGTTGCGCTGATGCTCCAGCAAGGCCTGGACCTTGGGCTTGAGGATCAGCGGGTCGAAGGGCTTGAACAGGTAGTCGATAGCGCCGCTGGCATAGCCCTCCAGCACTGCGGCGGGCGATTGCTCAGTGGCACTCAGGAAGATGATCGGGGTCATGCGGGTGCGCTGGCTGCCGCGCATCAAGCGCGCCACTTCGAAGCCGTCCATACCCGGCATCCGCACATCCAGCAGCACCAGGTCCACGTCAGTTTCGAGCAAAAGCCCCAGGGCCTCCTCGCCGGAGGCTGCCGTCACCACCTGCCAGTCGTCGCGCTGCAGGAGCGCGCGCATGCTGATCAGGTTTTCCGGGTAGTCATCGACCACCAGGAGCACTGAGCAGCCTTCGGCCGGGGTTGGAGCGCATTCCATGCTGCATCTCTTCCTTGAGGGTTCATTCCGGTCATTTTTGCGACAAAACCGGACATTCAATGTGGAGTCACTCTAGCCTTGGATCCCATAAAGCAGAAGGTGCGCCGATGCCATCATTGCGCCAAAGGCCACACAACCGACTAACGGTCAGCGCCTACAGCCCACGGATTACGGGAAGGATGGCTTTTTGACAGACCACTGGCGCCAATAAACCGCCATAAAATCATTAACAAACCGTTACCAGCCGCTTATAAAGAACGCGCCAGCCCTTGGGCCAAAGCCTTTTGACCCTTCTTTCGTACAGCAAAGGCGCACTCAATGATTGATCTGTCCACCTGGAACCTGAGCATCCCTGTTGGCACCCCGCCAGCCACCATCGACACCCCCAAACTGCTCAGTGGTTTCAATGGCAAATACTTCCAGGCCGAAGGCAGCAGCGTGCAATTCTGGTCCCCCGTCACCGGTACCCGTACCGAAAACGCCATCTACCCGCGCAGCGAACTGCGGGAAACCTATGCCGACGGCCGGCTGCGCAACTGGACCTACCCAGAGGCCGACAACTACCTGCGCGCCACCCTGGCCATCAACCAGGTGCCCTCCTCGGGCAAGATCGTGATCGGTCAGATTCACGCCTATGACAGCCAGAAACCGCTGGTCAAAGTCGAATACCAATACAAGGAAAAAACCCAGACCGGCAACATCGTCGCCAAGGTGCGCATGCGCCCCGATGACAGCAAAGGCCGGGTGATTATCGTGGCCGAGAATGTGCCCCTGCAGCGCAACTTCACCTACGTCATCCACCTGAACAAAGCCGGCCTGCTGAGCATCGAGGCCGCCAACGGCCAATGGAACGAACGCCTCGGTGCCGCCTGGGGCAAGAAGCCGTTGTACTTCAAGGCCGGCGTATATGTGCAAGACAACAGTGGCGACAGCAAGGAAGGCGGCAAGGTGACATTTGCCAAGCTGGATATTGATCACAACTGACAGTCTGATCATTCTCACGACGCTTTAGGACAGAACCGCGACCCTGGGTCTCGACTTTCTTGTAGGACAATTCGAGTATGGCGCCGCGCATGCGCAATGCTTACCTATAAGAAAGTCATGGAGACTCATCAATGCCCTTCACTCGCACCCTACTCGCCCTGTCCATGGGCATGGTTCTGCTGCAAAACCCGGCCTTCGCTGCCCCGCCCTTGTCGATGACCGACGGGGTGGCCCAGGTCAGTATCCAGGACAGCAACGCCTGGGTTGAGATCAGCAAAGCCGCGTTTGAACACAACATCCGTACCCTGCAAGCCAGCCTCGCCGACAAGTCGAAAATCTGCGCCGTGCTCAAGGCCGACGCCTACGGTCACGGCATTGGCCTGCTGATGCCATCGGTGATCAAGCTCGGTGTGCCTTGCGTGGGCGTGGCCAGCAATGAAGAAGCCCGCGTCGTGCGCGAAAGCGGCTTCAAGGGTCAACTGATCCGCGTGCGTACAGCCGCCCTGAGCGAACTGGAAGCGGCGCTGCCGTACAACGTCGAAGAACTGGTGGGCAACCTCGACTTCGCCGTGCGCGCCAGCCTGATCGCCGAACATCATGGCCGCCCGCTGGTAGTACACCTGGGCCTGAACTCCAGTGGCATGAGCCGCAATGGCGTAGAAATGACCACTGCCCAGGGCCGCCGCGACGCCGTAGCCATCACCAAGGTGCCGAACCTGGAAGTGAAGGCGATCATGACCCACTTCGCCGTCGAAGACGCCGCCGACGTACGCACCGGTCTCAAGGCCTTCAACGAGCAGGCCAATTGGCTGATCAACGTCGCCCAACTGGACCGCAGTAAAATCACCCTGCACGCGGCCAACTCCTTCGCCACCCTGGAAGTGCCCGAGTCCCGCCTGGACATGGTACGCCCCGGCGGCCTGCTGTTTGGCGACACCGTGCCGTCGTTTACCGAATACAAGCGGGTGATGCAGTTCAAATCCCACGTGGCCTCGGTCAACAGCTACCCGAAAGGCAACACCGTCGGCTACGACCGCACCTACACCCTGAAGCGCGATTCAAAACTGGCCAACATCACCGTGGGCTATTCCGACGGCTATCGCCGGGCGTTCACCAATAAAGGCATCGTGCTAATCAACGGGCATCGGGTGCCGGTGGTGGGCAAGGTGTCGATGAACACGCTGATGGTGGATGTGACGGATGTGCCAACCGTGAAGAGCGGAGATGAGGTGGTGCTGTTTGGCAAGCAGGGGAATGTCCAGACCACCCAGGCGGAGGTAGAGGATATCAATGGGGCGTTGTTGGCTGACCTTTATACGGTGTGGGGGAATTCAAACCCCAAAATACTGGTCGATAAATAAGCCGAACACCATCCAAATGTGGGAGCGGGCTTGCCCGCGATGAGGGCGTATCAGTCATCCATTTATCGACTGATACACCGCTATCGCGGGCAAGCCCGCTCCCACACTGGTTTGTAGGCGGCCTCAAATAGCGAGCACAAAAAACCCGCATCTCTGCGGGCTTTTTATTAACACCTGAGGCTTAGTTGACCTTAGCGTTCAACTCACCTTTCAAATACCGCTGATACATCGCTTCCAACGACACCGGCTTGATCTTCGAAGCATTACCGGCCGTGCCGAACGCTTCGTAACGCGCAATACATACATCACGCATCGCAGTCACAGTGGCGCCGAAGAACTTACGCGGGTCAAACTCGCTCGGGTTGGTGGCCATCAGGCGACGCATCGCACCGGTGGAAGCCAGGCGCAGGTCGGTGTCGATGTTGACCTTGCGCACGCCGTGCTTGATGCCTTCGACGATTTCTTCAACCGGTACGCCGTAGGTTTCTTTGATGTCGCCGCCGTACTGGTTGATGATCGCCAGCCATTCTTGCGGTACCGAGGAAGAACCGTGCATCACCAGGTGGGTGTTGGGGATGCGCTTGTGGATTTCCTTGATGCGGTCGATGGCCAGCACGTCGCCGGTAGGCGGCTTGGTGAACTTGTAGGCGCCGTGGCTGGTGCCGATGGCGATGGCCAGGGCGTCGACCTGGGTGCGCTTGACGAAGTCAGCGGCTTCTTCCGGGTCGGTCAGCATCTGGCTGTGATCCAGCACGCCTTCGGCGCCGATGCCGTCTTCTTCACCGGCCATGCCGGTTTCCAGGGAGCCCAGGCAGCCCAGTTCGCCTTCTACCGAAACGCCGCAGGCGTGAGCCAGGGCCACGGTTTGTTGGGTGACGCGCACGTTGTAGTCGTAGTCGGTCGGGGTCTTGCCGTCTTCGCCGAGGGAGCCGTCCATCATCACCGAGCTGAAGCCCAGTTGGATGGAGCGCTGGCATACGTCAGGGCTGGTGCCGTGGTCCTGGTGCATGCACACCGGGATGTGTGGGAATTCTTCGATTGCCGCGAGGATCAGGTGACGCAGGAACGGTGCGCCGGCGTATTTGCGGGCACCGGCCGAAGCCTGGACGATCACTGGGGAGTCGGTCTTGTCAGCGGCTTCCATGATGGCGCGCATCTGCTCAAGGTTGTTGACGTTAAAGGCTGGGACGCCGTAGCCGAACTCGGCTGCGTGGTCCAGCATTTGACGCATGCTGATAAGTGCCATTGTGTCTCTCTCCCGGTCGAGGGTCGTTAATCGTGCAAGCCTGCCGTAGCGGCGGCTGCTATTCAAGTTATTGCAGATCAAGGGGTTGAGCCTTGGCCTGCTGAATCGTTATTGCAGGGTGAGGTTCGCAATCTTTGTCGAATTGGAACCGGATCCCATGTGCTCTGTATTACTGGGCCTTGCAGCCCCGGCCGATCAAATCATCGGTGGCAACCCAGTAAACCAGGCCTTCCTCACCTTTTGTGTGAAACGCCAGTTGCTCATTGCTGTACAGCGCGCCGGAAGCGGCCACATCTTCCTTGAGGCGATACACCAGGTCGGAGCCGCCGAGGCGCACATCCACCTGCTTGTGGTCGGTATCGACAAACCGCCAGTTCACCTGGGCCTGGCTGTCGCATACCCAGGTGGTCCATGGTTCTTGCTGCGCTGGTGCCTTGTTGAACATGTTCAGGTTGGCACAACCGGCCAATAGAGCCAGTGCTGCCAGGGCGATAACGCCTTTCATTGCCAATCCTCGAACGGCGGCCCGAGGCCGCCACTGCTGTCGGTTAGTGAATCAGACCCATCAAGGGCAACCCTGTTCCTTACCTTTGGGCGGGGAATCGTATTTCTCCAGCCCGTCGGGCCCTATGCGCTTGCTGATCACCGGCATGGTTTCAGCCTGCCAGTCGGCCTGGTAGCAGCCCTTGTGCGGTGCAGCCCCTGGGGCGTCGTCTACCGGCGCCTTGGGCGCGCTGCCGCAGCCGGCCAACAGGCCTGCTGCAATCACCAGCGCGAATGGCTTGATCATGGGAATGCTCCTTTTCCAGGCTGCGGGTCTCAGCCCTTGGCTCGACTTTCCAGCACTTCAACGGCTGGCAGGACCTTGCCTTCGACAAACTCAAGGAACGCGCCACCACCGGTAGAAATGTAGGAGATCTGCTCAGCAACGCCATACTTGTCGATGGCCGCCAGGGTGTCGCCACCGCCGGCAATGGAGAATGCCGAGCTTTCAGCAATCGCCTTGGCCAGCACTTTGGTGCCGTTGCCGAACTGGTCGAACTCGAACACACCGACCGGGCCGTTCCACAGGATAGTCCGGGAGGCTTTCAGCAGCTCGGCGAAGTTGGCCGCCGTTTGCGGGCCGATATCCAGGATCATGTCGTCAGCCGCCACATCTGCGATCAGCTTGACGGTCGCTTCGGCGCTTTCGGCAAATTCCTTGGCAACCACCACGTCCACCGGCAGCGGTACGCTGACCTTGGCCGCGATGGCACGGGCGGTGTCCAACAGGTCCGGCTCGTACAGCGACTTGCCTACCGGATGGCCAGCAGCGGCCAGGAAGGTATTGGCAATGCCGCCGCCCACGATCAGTTGGTTGCAGATCTGGCTCAGGCTGTTGAGCACGTCCAGCTTGGTCGACACCTTGGAACCGGCCACGATGGCAGCCATTGGCTGGGCTGGTGCGCCCAGGGCCTTGCCCAGTGCATCCAGCTCGGCAGCCAGCAACGGGCCAGCAGCGGCCACCTTGGCGAACTTGGCCACGCCATGGGTCGAACCCTCGGCGCGGTGCGCGGTGCCGAAGGCGTCCATCACAAACACGTCGCACAGCGCAGCATATTGCTGGGCCAGTTCGTCGCTGTTCTTCTTCTCGCCTTTGTTGAAGCGCACGTTTTCGAACAGCACGATGTCGCCGGCCTTGACGTCAACGCCGCCCAGGTAGTCAGCCACCAGCGGCACTTCGCGGCCCAGGGCCTTGCTCAGGTAATCGGCTACAGGCTTGAGGCTGTTTTCGGCGGAGAACTCACCTTCGGTCGGACGACCCAGGTGGGAGCAGACCATCACGGCCGCGCCTTTTTCCAGGGCCAGCTTGATGGTCGGCAGCGAAGCCAGGATTCGCGCATCGCTGGTGACTACACCGTCCTTGACTGGGACGTTGAGGTCTTCGCGAATCAGTACGCGCTTACCTTGCAGATCGAGGTCGGTCATCTTCAACACGGTCATGGTCGCAGTTCCTGAATTACTTGATTTTGAAGGGCTAATTTTGAAGAAGCGATGTGCAGATAATGTTCCGCAACATCCAGCATGCGGTTGGCAAAGCCCCATTCGTTATCGAACCAGGCCAGGATATTCACCAGCCTGGGGCCGGAAACGCGGGTCTGGCTGGCATCGACGATGGCCGAATGCGGGTCGTGGTTGAAATCACAACTGGCGTGCGGCAACTCGGTGTACGCCAGCAGGCCTTTGAGCGGGCCGCTGGTGGCAGCCTCGCGCAGGATCCGGTTGACCTCGCTGGCGTCGGTGTCGCTGACAGTCTGCATGGTGATATCCAGGCACGACACGTTCACCGTCGGCACGCGCACTGCTTTGGCCTGGATTCGCCCGGCAAGTTCCGGCAGCAGGCGTTCAATACCACGAGCCAGGCCGGTGGACACCGGAATCACCGACTGGAACGCCGAACGGGTACGGCGCAAGTCTTCATGGTGATAGGCGTCAATCACCGGCTGGTCGTTCATCGCCGAGTGAATAGTGGTAATCGACACATATTCCAGGCCAATCGCCTGGTCCAGCAGGCGCAACAACGGCACACCGCAGTTGGTGGTGCAGGAGGCGTTGGACACCAGCAACTCGTCACCGGTCAGGCAGTCCTGGTTGACCCCATAGACGATAGTGGCGTCGACATCCGCCTCGCTGGCCATCGGCTGGGAAAACAACACGCGCGGCGCGCCGGCGTCGAGGAACCGCTGGCCATCGGCCCGGGTGTGGTAGGCCCCGGAGCATTCCAGCACCAGGTCGACGCCCAGCGCCGCCCAGTCGATGCCCTCGGGCGTGGCACTGCGCAAAACCTTCACGCAGTTGCCATTGATATGCAGACAATCGCCGTCGATCCGCACTTCGCCGGGGAACCGGCCGTGGGTGGAGTCGAAGCGCGTCAGGTATTCGATGCTGGCCATGTCGGCCAGATCGTTGATGGCGACAATTTCAAACCCGGCCGCCGCCCCTCGCTCGAACAGCGCACGCAAGACGCAACGACCAATCCGGCCGTAGCCGTTGAGTGCAACTTTGTAGGGACGGGGTTGAGGCATGGGGTTCTCGATCAATGTTCGTTCAGTGTTGAATGTTCCATCGCTATCGCGGGCAAGCCCGCTCCCACATTAGACCGAGATCCAAATGTGGGAGCGGGCTTGCCCGCGATGGCGCCAGTACAGACAACGCAGACTGACTTAGTCTTCCAGCAGCTCTTCAGCCTGACCCAGGATGTTTTCCAGGGTGAAACCGAACTCTTCGAACAACGCTGGCGCCGGCGCCGACTCACCGTAGGTGGTCATGCCGATCACGCGACCTTCCAGGCCCACGTACTTGTACCAGTAGTCGGCATGCGCCGCTTCGATGGCAATACGCGCGCTGACCTGCAACGGCAGGACCGATTGCTTGTAGTCGGCGTCCTGGGCTTCGAACACGCTGGTGCACGGCATGGACACAACGCGCACGTTGCGGCCTTGGGCGGTCAGCTTGTCGTAGGCCTGAACGGTCAGGCCCACTTCGGAACCGGTGGAGATCAGGATCAGCTCCGGCTCGCCAATGCAGTCCTTGAGCACGTAGCCACCACGGCTGATGTCGGCGATCTGCGCGTCAGTACGCACTTGGTGTTGCAGGTTCTGACGGGAGAAGATCAGCGCCGAAGGGCCATCCTTGCGCTCGATCGCGTGCTTCCAGGCCACCGCGGATTCCACCGCGTCGGCTGGGCGCCAGCAATCCAGGTTCGGCGTGGTGCGCAGGCTGGTCAGTTGCTCGACCGGCTGGTGCGTCGGGCCGTCTTCGCCGAGGCCGATGGAGTCGTGGGTGTACACATGGATCACACGCTTCTTCATCAGCGCGGCCATGCGTACGGCATTGCGCGCGTATTCCATGAACATCAGGAAGGTCGCGCCGTAAGGCACCAGGCCGCCGTGCAGGGCAACGCCGTTCATGATGGCGCTCATGCCGAACTCGCGCACGCCGTAGTACATGTAGTTGCCGCTGGCGTCTTCAGCCGAGACACCTTTGCAGCCTTTCCACAGGGTCAGGTTGGAACCGGCCAGGTCAGCCGAACCGCCGAGGAACTCAGGCAGCAACGGGCCAAAGGCGTTCAGGGTGTTCTGGCTGGCTTTACGGCTGGCGATGGTCTCGCCCTTGGCCGCGACTTCGGCGATGTAGGCCGAGGCTTTTTCCGAGAAATCAGCAGGCAGGTCACCGGCCAGGCGGCGTACCAGTTCGTTGGCCAGCTCAGGGAACTCTGCGGAGTAGGCCGCAAAACGCTGGTCCCACTCGGCTTCTGCGGCGCGACCGGCTTCCTTGGCGTCCCACTCGGCGTAGATATCAGCCGGGATTTCGAACGGGCCATGGTTCCACTTCAGCGCTTCGCGGGTCAGGGCGATTTCCGCGTCACCCAATGGGGCGCCGTGGCAGTCTTCCTTGCCTTGCTTGTTCGGCGAACCGAAGCCGATGGTGGTCTTGCAGCAGATCAGGGTCGGCTGCTCGCTTTTGCGCGCGGTTTCGATGGCGGTCTTGATCTCTTCCGGATCATGGCCGTCAACATTGCGGATCACCTGCCAGTTGTAGGCTTCGAAACGCTTTGGCGTGTCGTCGGTGAACCAGCCTTCGACTTCGCCGTCGATGGAGATGCCGTTGTCATCGTAGAAAGCAATCAGCTTGCCCAGGCCCAGGGTGCCGGCCAGGGAGCTGACTTCATGGGAAATGCCTTCCATCATGCAGCCATCACCCAGGAACACGTAGGTGTGGTGGTCGACAACATTGTGGCCAGGACGGTTGAACTGCGCCGCCAGGACTTTTTCTGCCAGGGCGAAGCCCACGGCGTTGGCCAGGCCTTGGCCCAGGGGACCGGTGGTGGTCTCGACGCCTGGGGTGTAGCCGAATTCCGGGTGGCCCGGGGTGCGGCTGTGCAGTTGGCGGAACTGCTTGAGGTCGTCGATGGACAGGTCATAGCCGGTCAGGTGCAGCAACGAATAGATCAACATCGAGCCATGGCCGTTGGACAGCACGAAGCGGTCGCGATCGGCGAACGACGGGTTGCTCGGGTTGTGTTTCAGGTAGTCACGCCAAAGTACCTCGGCGATATCCGCCATGCCCATTGGGGCACCGGGATGGCCGCTGTTGGCTTTTTGCACGGCATCCATGCTGAGGGCACGAATGGCGTTGGCACGCTCACGACGGCTGGGCATCGCTGATCTCCTGGAGGTTGAATAAAAGAAACGGAAAAAAGGACCGGCATTTTCCCTCAGCCAAGGCCTCAGGGGCAATGACAGATACCGACTTATGTAGGTTTTTCCTGTGGTTTGGACTGCATTGGCGGCAAGAACACTTCCCGCCGTTCGTCTAAAGGTTATAGCGCCTGCTTATAACCACCGATTATCGACCAATATCAAAACTTTTTGATATTGGCCTTGCGGGGATTTGACCTCATCACTAGACTGCTGGCCTTATGAACTTACCTGCGCCTTCCATTCGCCCCGACGATTGCGATGAGCTGGCGGCCCTGTGCAAGGCCGGCGGTGATCCGCTGCGCCTGAATGTACTGCGCGCCCTGGCCAACGACTCGTTTGGTGTGCTGGAACTGGCGCGGATCTTTGCCATTGGCCAGTCCGGCATGAGCCACCACTTGAAAGTGCTGGCCCAGGCCGACCTGGTGGCCACCCGCCGTGAAGGCAATGCGATTTTTTACCGTCGCGCCCTGCCCCACACCGATTTGCTGGGTGGCAAGCTGCACGCTGCATTGCTCGAAGAAGTGGACAACCTGGCCCTGCCGGCTGACGTGCAGTCGCGGATCGCCCAGGTCCACGGGCAACGCGCTGCGGCCAGCCAGGACTTTTTCTCCCGGGTAGCGGACAAGTTCCGCGCCCAGCAGGACCTGATTGCCGGGCTGCCTCAATACCGCGAAAGCGTATTGGCGCTGCTCGACAAGCTGGGCTTCAACCCAGGTGCCACGGCGCTGGAAGTCGGCCCGGGCGACGGCGGGTTCCTGCCGGACCTGGCACGACGCTTCCACCAGGTGACGGCGCTGGACAACAGCCCGGCCATGCTGGAACTGGCGCGCCAGCTGTGCGAGCGCGAGCAATTGGGCAACGTCCGCCTGCAACTGGCCGATGCCTTGAATGAGGTCGGGCTGCAAGCCGATTGCGTGGTGTTGAACATGGTTCTTCACCATTTTGCCGCGCCGGCCGATGCTCTCAGACAGATGGCCGGTTTGCTGCAACCGGGTGGCAGCCTGCTAGTAACTGATTTATGCAGCCACAACCAGAGTTGGGCCAGGGAGGCCTGCGGTGATCTATGGTTGGGGTTTGAACAGGACGATCTGGCCCGTTGGGCCACCGCTGCGGGACTCGTTCCCGGGGAAAGCCTGTATGTAGGCTTACGTAATGGTTTCCAGATTCAGGTCCGCCACTTTCAGCGGCCAACTGGCGACACTCACCATCGGTAAATATCAGGAAAACATCGAGATGAGCGAATATTCCCTTTTCACCTCCGAGTCCGTGTCTGAAGGGCATCCGGACAAAATCGCCGACCAGATTTCTGATGCGGTGCTGGACGCCATCATTGCTGAAGACAAGTTCGCCCGCGTGGCGTGCGAGACGCTGGTGAAAACGGGCGTGGCGATCATCGCCGGTGAAGTCACCACGTCGGCCTGGGTCGACCTGGAGCAGATCGTCCGTGACGTGATCACCGACATCGGCTACACCAGCTCTGACGTCGGCTTCGACGGCGCGACCTGCGGCGTGATGAACATCATCGGCAAGCAGTCGCCCGACATCAACCAGGGTGTCGACCGCGCCAAGCCAGAAGACCAGGGCGCCGGCGACCAGGGCCTGATGTTCGGCTACGCCAGCAACGAAACCGACGTGCTGATGCCTGCACCGATCACCTTCTCGCACCAGTTGGTCAAGCGCCAGGCCGAGGCCCGTAAATCCGGGCTGCTGCCTTGGTTGCGCCCGGACGCCAAGTCCCAGGTGACCTGCCGTTACGAAGGCGGCAAAGTGGTGGGCATCGACGCGGTGGTGTTGTCGACCCAGCACAATCCGGAAGTCTCCTACAAAGACCTGCGCGAAGGTGTGATGGAGCTGATCGTCAAGCACGTGCTGCCTGCCGAACTGCTGAGCAAGGACACCCAGTTCCACATCAACCCGACCGGCCAGTTCATCATCGGCGGCCCGGTGGGCGACTGCGGCCTGACCGGGCGCAAGATCATCGTCGACAGCTACGGCGGCATGGCCCGTCACGGCGGTGGCGCGTTCTCCGGCAAGGATCCCTCCAAGGTTGACCGCTCGGCAGCCTATGCCGGTCGTTACGTGGCCAAGAACATCGTCGCCGCTGGCCTGGCCGAGCGTTGCGAGATTCAGGTGTCCTACGCCATTGGTGTGGCCCAGCCTACGTCGATCTCGCTGAACACCTTCGGCACCGGCAAGATCAGCGATGACAAGATCGTCAAGCTGGTGCGTGAGATCTTCGACCTGCGTCCGTACGCAATCACCACCATGCTCGACCTGCTGCACCCGATGTATCAGGAAACCGCGGCCTACGGCCACTTCGGTCGTACCCCTGAACAGAAGACCGTCGGCGACGACACCTTCACCACGTTCACCTGGGAAAAAACCGACCGCGCCGACGACCTGCGCACCGCTGCCGGTCTGTAATCGCAGCACGTAGCACCCAAAGCCCCGCCGGGTTTTCCCGGTGGGGCTTTTTGTTGCGCTTTTTTGCGGGTGGGGGTTAGCGCGACGGCGAACCTGGCAAATAGTTCACATTTATTGGATCCAAACCTTGCAGGCTAAATGATGGCCCACTAGAATTCGCGCCCTCCCGAGCCCTTAACCACATTGGATACTGCACTGCGCCTGCTCGGGACAGCCAAGTGCGCAGGCAATCGAACATTGAGGTTTTTCATGCGTATTTCCACCTTCGCTCCTGCCGCCGTACTGCTCAGCCTGTTCGCCCTGCCAGTGCAAGCCGCTGACCTGAGCGGCCTGACTGGCGCCCTGACTTCCCAACTGGGCGGCGCTACCGGCAACTGCGAAAAACAGAGCCAGGAGCTGCAAGCCAAAGTCGACGCCGCCAAAGCCAATGGCGAAGACCTGAAAGTGAAGGCCATGCAGGCAGCACTGGACCAGGTAAACAAAGGTTGCAAAAAAGTCGGCGAGTCCCAAGGCAAGCTCGACGAAACCGCGCAAAAGCAGCAGGCCAAGGCTGACAGCAACGACACCGTGAAAGCCCTGGGCGGTCTGTTCAAGTAAGCAGAAACACCCGGTAAAAAGCCTCGCGCCTGCGGGGCTTTTTTATGGGCGTTTGCTTGCTTTAGGCTGGGCGCCCCTTCAGAGCAAGGATGCTCATGATGACACCACGCCTGCTGACCTACCTGCTATTGATGCTCTTCCCTATCGTCGCTTGGGCGCAGGGCTGCCCGGACTGGCAAGCCGACAAGGCCCGGGACGAAATCACCGCCCTGCAACGGCAAATCGACCTGTGGGACGACAGCTACCACCGACTCGGCCAATCCCTGGTCAGCGACGAGCTCTATGACCAGGCCCGCATGCGCCTGGAGCAGTGGCGGGCTTGCTTTGCACAGGCGCCGTCACCTGCGCAAAATCCCCTGGTCAGCTCGCGGGGCACCGTCGCCCATCCCGTCCCGCACACGGGCCTTGAAAAGTTGGTCAACGACCGCGCCGTGGCAGACTGGATCGGCACACGCAGCGACCTGTGGATACAACCCAAGGTCGATGGGGTGGCCGTGAGCCTGGTCTATCGTGGGGGTCGCCTGGCCCAGGTGATCAGCCGCGGCGACGGCCTGTTCGGCCATGACTGGACGGACTCGGCCCGCAAGATCCCCGGCCTTGTGCAACAACTGCCCGAGGCCATCGACCTGCTCTTGCAGGGCGAGCTGTACTGGCGCCTGGACGCCCATATACAAGGGGAGACGGGCGGCATGAATGCCCGCAGCAAAATCTCCGGGCTGATGAACCGCCAACACCTCAGTGACGCCGACGCCGCCGGCATCGGCCTGTTTGTCTGGGCCTGGCCGCAAGGGCCGGCGGACCTCAAGCAGCAGTTGGACACCCTTGCACACTGGGGTTTTACCGACAGCCGTCGCTACAGCCAGCCCATCGACACCTTCGAGCAGGCCCGTCACTGGCGAGCGTTCTGGCATGGGCACCCTTTGCCCTTCGCCACTGATGGCGTGGTGCTGCATCAAATCCAGCGCGCCCCGGCCGAACGCTGGCAGGCCAGTACGCCTTACTGGGCTGTTGCCTGGAAATACCCGGTCATCACAGCCCTGGCCCATGTGCGCCAGGTGCAGTTCAAGATCGGCCGCACCGGCCGTATCACCCCGATCCTGGAACTGCACCCGGTAATGCTCGACGATCGTCAGATCAAGCGCGTCAGCATCGGCTCGTTGAAACGCTGGCAACAACTCGATATCCGGCCCGGCGACCAGGTGTCCATCAGCCTTGCCGGCCAAGTGATTCCCAGGCTCGACCAGGTCATCCTGCGCAGCTATCCACGGGTCGATGTCGCGGCCCCGGTGGCGGGCGACTTCCATCACCTGAGCTGCTTGCGTCTGGCCCCGGCCTGCGAGGAGCAACTGCTGGCCCGACTGACCTGGCTCAGTGGCAAGCAGGGGCTGGATCTGCCACACATTGGCCGCGAGACCTGGAACTCCTTGATCCAGGCCGGTCAAATCAGCGGTTTGGTGGATTGGTTGAACCTTGATGAGACAGAGCTTGCTACCATTGACGGATTCGGCGACCGCAGCACGACGCGCCTGCTTGCGAGCCTGCAGACCGCACGTCAGCGACCGTTCGCTCAATGGCTGATGGCGCTGGGGGTTCCACCGACCGCCCGCAATAACCTGGTGGGTGGCTGGCATGCCCTGGCCGCCCGCGACACGCAAGCCTGGCAGGCCGAGGCAGGAATCGGCCCGGGACGCGCGGCGCAGTTGAGCGCCTTTTTTCGCGACCCTCAGGTGGTGGCCATGAGCGAAACACTACGGGCTGCCGGGATCGACGGTTTTTAGGCCCGGCCCGCTACATTCATCGGTACCGGCAGAAATCATCCTGCCCACCTGACAACGATCTTGTTTATTTTGGAGTTTTTATGAAGTTTCTTGCACCGCTTGCCCTGTTGACCGTCACCAGTTTTCTGACCACTCCCTTGCTGGCTGCCGAGACAGCCCCGCAACTGACCGGTTGCGCTGCCAAGCGCCAGGCCATCAGCCTGCAGATCGAACAAGCCAAGGCCCATGGCAACAGTGAGCAACAAGCCGGTCTGGAAAAAGCCTTGAGCGAAGTCACCGCCCACTGCACCGACGCCTCCCTGAAAAAGGAACGCGAGAACAAGGTGCTGGATGCCAAGCACGAAGTCAGCCGTCGTCAGGCTGACCTCGACAAGGCCATGAAAAAAGGCGACTCCGAGAAGATCAACAAGCGTAAGGACAAGCTCGCCGAGTCGCGCAAAGAGCTACAGCAAGCCCTCGACGACCTGGACAAGTAAGACGCATCCGACCGATGCCTCAATGGTCGCGAAACTGCTTATGACAGGCGCTGCACGCATCTTCGACTTTCTGCACGGCCGGCTTCAGGTCACTGGCTTTGTAAGGCTGCACTTGGCTGGCGATCACCAACTCACCGGTGGCCGCCTCAAGGTTGCGCGCCAGTTCCTGGAACTGGGCCTGTTTCTGCCATACATCGTCCTTGGCACTGGTGTGATCTTCTTCGCGCACCGTTGGAAAGTGCTTCCACGGCTCATGGGACAGGGTGTCGAGCTTGACCGCACCCTCGGCAAATTTCGCCCCGTCGAACGGAATACGGCCGCGCAGCATGCCACCCAGGTCTTCGCCGGTCTTGAGCATCTGCTTGAAGATGGCCTTGCGCTGGCCCAATGGCGAGTTCGGATCCACGCCGCCGCAGGCGGTCAGCGTCAAAGCGGCCAGCAATACAACAGTCAGTTTTTTAAAAGTCATGGTGGCTCAGGGTCACGGGAAACGGCGGCCAGTATCCCCGCCCCGCCCGGAAAGACCAATAGCCCTATTAATAATATGGACGCTTGTGCCGTAATCGGTACCGGCTACCGCCTCGGGAATTACTTGCATGAATAACCTGTTGACCCCCTGGAGCCGCCGACTGGCATGGGCTCTGCCGATGATCGCGCTGCTCGCCGGATGCGACGGTGGCAACGCCCCGGCCCCCAAGCCCGAGCCGGAAAAACCCCACGCCGTGGCGACCTATGTCAGCGCCACCTGGGAAGCCCTGCCGGAAGTTTCGGACACTGACCTGCAAGCCGGCTTCGAATCCTGGCGCAGTGCCTGCCAACGCCTGAAGAACGATCCGGTGTGGGGCACCACCTGCGCTGCCGCGGCCAATGTGCCGGGCAATGCCGGTGATATCCGGGGTTTCCTCAAGCAACAGCTGGACGTGTATGGCTTGCGCTCGGCAGACAACACGCCCAATGGCCTGATCACCGGCTACTACGAACCGGTCTACCCTGGCAGCCTTACCGAAACCAAGACCGCCCATGTTCCTGTGTACGGGGTGCCGGACGACCTGATCATCGTCAACCTGGAAAGCATCTACCCGGAGCTCAAGGGCAAACGCCTGCGTGGGCGCCTGGAAGGGCGGGTACTCAAGCCCTATGACGATGCCGGCACCCTCAACCAGCAAGGCTCCAGCGCCAAGCCCATCGCCTGGCTGACCCACCCGATGGACCTGCAATTCCTGCAAATCCAGGGTTCGGGCCGTATCCAGTTGGCGAACGGTCGTCAACTGCGCGTGGGCTATGCCGACCAGAACGGTTTCCCCTACCGCCCTATCGGCCGCTGGCTGGTGGAGCAAGGCGAGTTGAAGAAAGAAGAAGTGAGCATGGGCGCCATCAGTGCCTGGGCCAAGTCCCATCCCGAGCGGATCCCGGAGTTACTGGCGAGCAACCCCAGCTACGTGTTCTTCAGCACCCGGCCCGACAGCAATGAAGGCCCGCGCGGCTCGCTGAACGTACCGCTGACCGCAGGCTACAGCGTGGCCGTAGACCGCAAGGTGATCCCACTGGGCAGCCTGCTGTGGTTGTCCACCACCCGTCCCGATGGCGCACCGATCGTACGGCCGGTAGCGGCCCAGGATACGGGGGGCGCGATTGTCGGTGAGGTGCGTGCAGACCTGTTCTGGGGCACGGGTGATGCAGCGGGCGAGCTGGCCGGGAACATGAAGCAGCAAGGCCAGATCTGGATGCTGTGGCCCAAGGGTGCGGCGCTGCCTCAAGTGCCGGACGCGCCTTTGTAGGAGCCGGTTTACCGGCGATGGCGGTTTCAAATCCGCCATCGCTGGCATGCCAGCTCCCACAAGGGTTGGCTGCGTGCCTTAGATCGAAGCGAAGAAGAAGCTCGCAATCAACGCCATGCCCACAAACCACACCAGCGAACGCAAGATCGCCCAGTCCGCCAGGTAGCAGATGATGTACAGCAGGCGGCTGGTGATAAACAGCACCGCCAGTACGTTGATGGTCACCAGTTCCGCGTTGCCCGCAAGGTGGGCAATGATCACCGCTGCGGCAAACGCCGGGGTCACTTCAAAGCTGTTGAGCTGTGCGCTATGGGCGCGTTTGGCAAAGCCTTCGAGGGTTTCCAGGAAGGCCCGGGGGTCGTGGTTCTGCCGGGGCCCGAATTTGCCACCACTGAACTTGGCCACGCCAGTACACAGGTAAGGCAGAAAAATTGCGATCAACACACACCAGAAAGCAACAGTCATCACTCATTCCTTTTTTAGTTTTATCCGCTGGTTAGAGTTTCATCACGAGCATGCCGATCAGTACCAACCCACAGGCTAAGAGCCGGGAGCGGCCGAAAGGTTCTTTCAGGTAACGCATACCGAACAACACCACCAGGATCACGCTGACTTCTCGCAGCGCGGCGGCCTCGGCAATTGAGCCCAACTGCATGGCCCAAAGCACCAGAGCGTAGCTCAACAACACGCACAACCCCACGCTCAGCCCCAACCGCCATTGCGTGCGCCAAAACAGGCTGAACGCCGCGCGCTTGCGCACCATGGCCAGCAGGGGAAAGGGCCAGGCACTGAGCAGGGTCAGCCATACCAGATAGTCCAACGGGTGCGACCAGCGCCGCAGCGCCTGGCCATCAAGGAAGGTGTAGCAGCCGATGCACAGGCCGATCAGCGCCACCACCGGCAACATCGACCAGGGCAGCCGCTCCCCGCCACCGCCCTGCCAAAGCAGGCACAGCATGCCGAACGGGATCAGCAGGATGCCGACAATCTGCTGGGTACTGAGCACTTCCCCGGCAAACACCAGGGTCAACGCCAGCACCACCAGCGGTGATAAGCCGCGCATCAGCGGATACACCAGCCCCAGGTCGCCAACGCGGTAGGCCTGGATCAGCAGGTAGCGATAGAGCAACTCGAACAAGGCCGATGCGATGATCCACGGCCAGATTTCCAGGGGCGGCAACGACACAAATCCCACTGCCAGCAGAACAAACAACAGGGCCACGCTGTCCATGCAGGCGATCACCAACAGGCGCTCGCCGCTGAACTTGATCAAGGTGTTCCACGTCGCATGCAACAGCGCCGCTACCAGCACCAAGGCTGTCGCAACCACAGGGAGCCCCTTGTCAGAATGGTCAGAGTTGATTCTTCATGTTTCAGCACCTGTTTATACTAAAAACCACCCCGCTGCACCCCGCCCTCTATCCCATGGCCCCCCGGATGCTTGAACTTGTTGCAGCCTTCATTTGCCTCACCGCCCTGCTCACCTATGTGAATTTCCGCTTTATCGGCCTGCCACCCACCATCGGTGTAATGGTAACGGCGCTGCCGTTTTCCCTGTTATTCCAAGGCCTGAACATCACTGATCCTTGTCAATCGACTGCGGATGCCTCGGGTCCGCAGCCTGCTTGCCCGGCAGGCTGCCTTCGCTGCGAATCTGCGCATGGCTGATCAGCGCGAAGATAAAACTGCCGCCGATGATATTGCCCGCCAGGGTCGGCCCGGCAAATACCAGCCAGAAGTCCTTCCACGGTAGCTCGCCGGCAAATACCAGATAGGACACCTCCGCCGAACCGACGACAATGTGGGTGAAATCACCCAGGGCCATCAGGTAGGTGATCAGGATAATGATCCACATCTTGGCGCTTTCCATGGACGGAATCATCCACACCATGGTGGCGATCATCCAGCCGGAGACGATGCCTTTGGCAAACATCTGGCCCGTGTCGTTCTCCATGACCTTGCGCCCGATGTCGAGGAAGGCCAGGTCGGTCTTGGTGTCGAAAATCGGCAGGTGCAGCATCACGTAGGCCACCAGCAAGGTGCCGCAAAGGTTGCCCACCAGTACCACCGTCCACAACCGCAGCAGGCGCCCGGCATTGCCCAGGGTCGGCTTGCTCATCACCGGGAGCACGGCGGTCAGAGTGTTTTCGGTGAACAGTTGCTGGCGCGCAAGGATCACCGCGAGAAAACCTGCGCAGTAGCCAAAGCTGGCAATCACCTTGAAGCCTTCACCGCCCGGCAGGCGTGAGTTGAGCAGCCCCATGGCCATTAAAGACAGGCCCATGGTCAGGCCGGCGGCCAGCGCCGACCACCACAGCGCCGCGACGCTGCGCTCCAGTTCCTGGTCGCCCTGGGTGCGAATGATTTCATGCAGCACCGCTGCCCTGGGCGGTTGGTTCTTGTCCACATCCTGCTGCTCTTCCTGCGACAGGTTGGGAGTTTTGCCGTCTTTGTGGGTGGCCATGATGTTCCAGTGTCCAAGGGGTGCCTGTAGCTACGACACGCTGGCGCAGTGGCTGTTCAGTGGCCGGAGAACTAAAGCGGGATGCGCCAGGCCTTGGCCATTTCCACGGTGGTCGAGCTCAGTGGCTTGGACCAGGGTTTATTACGCGCACCATAGTGTTCAATGATGTCGTCGAGCACCCGATTGAACTCGGCCGGCGTCGTGGCCGTGGCCAGGTCGCGCGCGGCCCGCTGCAGAAGCTCGACGTTGGCGGCCGTCTGGCCTGCACGGTAGAGGGAGGGGTAGATGACTTCGCGGGTGAAGTTGTCGGCTTTTACGGCAATATCCCGTCGCTGCATTTGAGCCACGGCACTGGTCATGACCTTGGAGGTTGGCGTGGAAGCCCCCTGATTGTGCTTGGCAACCACCTGCAACAGTTGCTGGAAGTTATGCTGCCCAGGGGCGTTAAGCCGCCGCCCCAACCACTCGATATGCTGGGGCCGGGTAACCAGTGCATCCAGGTTACGCAGCGCAGAGAGCAACCCAGGCGTGAAGACCAAAGTATTGCCTGCCTTGTTGGCCTCGGTAATCGCTGCGTCCAGAGCTTGCAATGCCTGCTGTGCCTGCTTGCGAAAACGCAGCACATTCGCCGCGGCGGGATCCTTCTGGAGTGCCACTTGCACGCTGGCAAGCATTGCATCGTCCATCGCCAGCACCGCGTCGTCCAATGACTCGAACAAGTGCCGCTCACGCACCTTGCTGCGCTGCTCCTGGTGCTGCGTCACCGCTTGCCGGGCCTGGGCCTGCAAATGCTTTTTCTGCTCGGCGGTCATGGTGAAATTGACCGTGCCACTGAGCAGGCCACTAAAGTCACCTTTGGCGGATTTGAGCGGCAGCACCACGGTTTGCTCGTTAAATTCCTTGAGGCGTTGCTGTTGATAGGCGCCTGCAGCCGTATGGGCAGTGCCTGTCAGTTTGTCCGCAACAGCGCTTATGACGCTGCCGCTCTTTTTCTGCGATGCAGGAGCCTGGGACTCGAATTTGACGATCAACGACTCCGGCTGGCTCAGCGGGCTCTCGGGAAACGAGCGCTCGATCACCCCGGGTGCCGGGGTGTTGAGCACCAAGCCACCGTCCTGGAAAAAAGTGGTTTCACCCACCGCCTGAAACCCATGGCCTTGCTCGGCAGGGCTTTTGAACAGTCCCGGTAGGGAGCCCGAGATATGCGCGGCGCGGGCAATGTCCATATCCGGGGTCAGGCTGGCGTTGAACACCACCAACTGCGGGCGACCATCGAACATGCCGGTCCCCGTGATGTTCAGTTGTTTGATCGCCGGGATATGCCTGCTCAGCACGTCAAGATCAGCAAAGGTCGGTGCCCCTCCGGCGCTCAGCCTGTCGGCGATTTTCATCACTTCGTCGGGGCGGGCCGCCCTGGGCATGGCGGCAATATGGGCCAGGATCGACTTGCGTGACTCGTTACGGATCAGGTCTTCGAGCGAGTGCGCCTGGGTTTGCAGGCGCGGCATCATGGTCAGCAGCAATTGGGAAATGTTGCCCGCCGGGCCTGGCAGGCGCCCGGCAAGTTTGCCGAGGCTCGCCCCGGCATTTTGCAGCCAGGCCGTCACAGGGTTGGGGCTGTTGAGCAGGCTGGGCAGATCAATGCTGTTTGAGAGCGTGCCGAAGGCCTTGGCTCCCATGCCACTGGCCAGCAGCGCTGCAGAAATCGCACCGGCAGATGAACCAGAAATGGCAGAGATGCCTGGCAGTGTTCCGGTTTCTTCAAGGGCCTGGACCATCCCGGGGAAGGCGATGCCCTTGGCGCCACCGCCGCTGAGTACCAGATGGCTGACCGCAGGGGGTGACAGCACCACCTCCACCTGCCCCTTGCTGTCTCGAAACAGGCTCAGCTTTCGCGGGCCGACGCCCTCGACCAAGGGTGTCTTGGTGCCTTGGGCGGGGGGTGGCGGGGGTTGCCGCGATGACGGCTGAGTCTTGGCAGCCGGGTTGGCGGTCACTTTCATTGCGGGCTCTCTCTACAGGATGTGGTCCTGAGTGCAGAGAAAGCCTGGAAGCGATCCACCCGGACAGATTTGGTAAATCAAATCAGGCCGGGCCGGGGTTACTCAGTGAGGTTGTCATCCTGGAACTGGTCTTTCACGTACTTGATCTCGGTACGCCCGTGGGGTGCCGGCAGACCGTCTTCGCCGAGGTTGACGAAGACCATTTTTTCCACGGTGAGGATGCTTTTGCGCGTGATCTTGTTGCGCACTTCACAGGTCAGGGTGATGGAGGTGCGGCCAAACTCGGTGGCGGTGATGCCCAGCTCGATGATGTCGCCCTGGCGCGAGGCGCTGACAAAATTGATCTCGGAGATGTACTTGGTCACCACACGCTGGTTGCCCAGTTGAACGATGGCGTAGATCGCCGCTTCTTCGTCGATCCAGCGCAACAGGCTGCCACCGAACAGGGTGCCGTTGGGGTTGAGGTCTTCGGGTTTTACCCATTTGCGGGTGTGGAAGTTCATGTTCACTCCAAAGCGTCTTGCCGAATGATGGGCAACATCATGGCAGAGCGTCGGCCCAAGCTCTATGAGCCATTGCCTATCAGCACCATGAACGATCTTCATGCCCCCGACAGAAAGGCTTGGGAAGTCAGGCGCAGGCAGCTATAATCGCCACCGCTTCAAAACGGTCATCTGTAATTGATACCGTTCTCCCGCCACCTGTCCGAGGGGCGCTGCAGCAGGCCCTGGCCTGTCAGGCTCGGATGGGGCGTTGCCCGGCCGGGTTGTCCTGGCTGGATACTAAACGCACAACGGCGCCCATTCGCACACTACGAATGGAGGCTCTTCATGAGCGCTGTAATCACGCCTGCAGGTTTTACCGACTACAAAGTCGCCGACATGTCCCTCGCTGCCTGGGGCCGTCGCGAAACCTTTATCGCCGAATCCGAAATGCCAGCCCTGATGGGTCTGCGCCGCAAGTACGCCGCTGAACAGCCGCTCAAGGGCGCGAAGATTCTCGGCTGCATCCACATGACCATCCAGACTGCCGTGCTGATCGAAACCCTGGTTGCCCTGGGTGCCGAAGTGCGCTGGTCGTCCTGCAACATCTTCTCGACTCAGGACCAGGCCGCTGCCGCCATCGCAGCCGCTGGCATCCCTGTCTTCGCCTGGAAAGGCGAGACCGAAGAAGAGTACGAGTGGTGCCTGGAGCAAACCATCCTGAAAGATGGCGCGCCTTGGGATGCCAACATGATCCTCGACGACGGCGGCGACCTGACCGAGCTGCTGCACAAGAAGTACCCGGCCATCCTGGACCGCGTCCATGGCGTGACCGAAGAAACCACCACCGGCGTACACCGCCTGCTGGACATGCTGGCCAAGGGCGAGCTGAAAATCCCGGCCATCAACGTCAACGACTCGGTGACCAAGAGCAAGAACGACAACAAGTACGGCTGCCGTCACAGCCTCAACGATGCGATCAAGCGCGGCACCGACCACCTGCTGTCGGGCAAGCAAGCCCTGGTGATCGGCTACGGCGACGTGGGCAAGGGTTCGTCCCAGTCCCTGCGTCAGGAAGGCATGATCGTCAAGGTCTCCGAAGTTGACCCGATCTGCGCCATGCAAGCCTGCATGGACGGTTTCGAAGTGGTCTCGCCGTTCATCGACGGCCAGAACGACGGCACCGAAGCGAGCATCGACAAAGCCCTGCTGGGCAAGATCGACCTGATCGTGACCACCACCGGTAACGTCAATGTGTGCGATGCCAACATGCTCAAGGCCCTGAAAAAGCGCGCCGTGGTGTGCAACATCGGTCACTTCGACAACGAGATCGACACCGCTTTCATGCGCAAGAACTGGGCATGGGAAGAAGTCAAACCTCAGGTGCACAAGGTTCACCGTACCGGCGCTGGCGATTTCGACCCACAGAACGATGACTACCTGATCCTGCTGGCCGAAGGCCGCCTGGTAAACCTGGGTAACGCCACTGGCCACCCAAGCCGCATCATGGATGGCTCGTTCGCCAACCAGGTACTGGCGCAGATCTTCCTGTTCGGCCAGAAATACGCCGACCTGTCGCCCGCCCAGAAAGCCGAGCGCCTGACCGTGGAAGTACTGCCGAAGAAACTCGACGAAGAAGTGGCCCTGGAAATGGTCCGCGGCTTCGGCGGCGTCGTGACGCAACTGACCAAGACCCAGGCCGACTACATCGGCGTGACGGTTGAAGGTCCGTTCAAGCCGCACGCCTACCGCTACTGATCGGCCTGTTGCCTGCTCTCCATGTGGAGGGCAGGCTTCTGTCGGAGCGGGCTTGCTCGCGAAAGCGATGTTTCAGTATCAGGTATGTTGACTGAAACTCCGCTTTCGCGAGCAAGCCCGCTCCCACATTGACGGTGTATGTCTTCCGGTTTTTTGAGTTTCCAAGGGTATGACCATGTCCCAAGACCGTCGCTACAGCTTCGAGTTCTTCCCGACCAAGACCGATGCTGGGCATGAAAAATTGATGGCGACTGCCAAGCAGTTGGCCAGCTACAACCCCGACTTCTTCTCCTGCACCTACGGCGCAGGCGGCTCGACCCGTGATCGCACGATCAACACCGTGCTGCAACTGGAAAGCGAAGCCAAAGTGCCCGCCGCACCGCACCTGTCGTGCGTAGGCGACAGCAAGGCCGACCTGCGCAGCCTGCTGACCCAGTACAAGGCCGCCGGCATCAAGCGTATCGTCGCCCTGCGCGGTGACCTGCCATCCGGCATGGGCATGGCCAGCGGCGAGTTGCGCTACGCCAATGACCTGGTGAGCTTCATTCGTGAAGAAACTGGCGATCACTTCCATATCGAAGTGGCCGCCTACCCGGAAATGCACCCTCAGGCGCGCAATTTCGAAGACGATCTGCGCAACTTCGTACGCAAGGCCGAAGCCGGCGCCAACAGTGCGATCACCCAGTACTTCTTCAACGCCGACAGCTACTTCTACTTCGTCGAGCGCGTGCAGGCCCTGGGTGTGAATATCCCAATCGTGCCGGGCATCATGCCGATCACCAACTACAGCAAGCTGGCGCGCTTCTCTGACGCCTGCGGTGCAGAAATCCCACGCTGGGTACGCAAGCAGCTGGAAGCCTATGGCGATGACGTCAAAAGCATCCAGGCCTTTGGCGAGCAAGTCATCAGTGAAATGTGCGAAACCTTGCTGCAAGGTGGCGCGCCGGGCCTGCACTTCTACACCCTGAACCAGGCTGACCCAAGCCTGGCGATCTGGAACAACCTCAAGCTGCCACGCTGAGGCTGCCCCTTTGTACCGCCAGCCGGGATTCCTTCCCGGCCCGGCGGCACAATAAAAGTTCAGGTTTGCGGCCTGAAGATCCCCGATCCAGAGCTTCTCTTTAACCTGCGACAGTCGTAACCTCAGGGTATGCCCGTCATTTTCCAGCTGTTGACCGCTGTCCTTTTCACTTGCCTGAGCCTGACCGCCCACGGCGAGAAATTGCGCATTGTCACCGAACCCTGGGCCCCTTACGTCTACGAAGAAAACGGCCAGATGCGTGGGCTCGACTACGAGGCCACCGTCATCGTGTTCGAGCGCCTGGGGATCGAGGTGCAATGGCAGTTCCTGCCCTGGAAACGTTGCCTAGCCATGCTCGACCAGGGCCTGGCGGATGGTGCGCTGGATATTTTCCACAGCCACGAACGCGACGCGGCGCTGCTTTATCCCAGCGAACCGCTTTCCCAGGTTGAGTTTGTGATGTTCTACGCCAACGAGCGCCCACATCCGTTCCAGACCCTGGATGACCTCAAAGGGCTGACCATCGGCACCTCCCCCGGCTACCTGTATAGCGCCGGGTTCAGCGAATCCACCCTGTTTACCCGCGAGCCGGCCCCCAGCCATGAGGCCAACTTCGGTAAACTGGCCCGTGGCCGGATTGATCTGGTGATCACCGACCGCCGGGTTGGCCAGCATGTGCTCAAGGAGTTGGGCCTGGAACACCACGTTACCCAGGCGTCGCCGGTGATCAGCAGCCAGAAACAATTCCTCGCCGTACGCCGTGGCGCGGGTATGGACTTGCTGGTGCAGCGCTTTGGTGCCGAGCTCAAGCGCTTCAAGCAAGAGCCCGCCTATGCCGCCCTGAGTGCAAAATATGCCGGCAACAGTGCCAAAACTGCCCCCTCGCCGCCGCTGGAGTAAACCGTTGAGCAGCAGGAAAGCGGCGCGCGGTGATTGCTCTGTTATACTCCGGCCTTTCCGCCAGGCTTACGCCCGGCCGTTGTGGTCGTATAACAGGCATCCAACCCCGCTACTGCGCAGCTTTGCAGCCCGCGCGAGCCGTTGGGGTGCCTGCCAGCCCCAGCAGGACCGGACGGGGTTGCGTTCCTCTAAACGCGATTCGCGCCCGGCAAGATTATCCCTTTGGGCCAAGCCCTAACTACAAACAGGATTACTCATGTCCTTTGCTTCCCTCGGTCTCTCCGAGGCTTTAGTCCGCGCCATCGAGGCAGCGGGCTATACCGAGCCTACTCCGGTGCAACAGCGGGCTATTCCCGCCGTGTTGCAAGGTCGCGACCTGATGGTCGCGGCTCAGACAGGTACTGGTAAAACCGGCGGCTTCGCCCTCCCGATTCTGGAGCGGTTGTTCCCCAATGGTCACCCGGACAAATCCCAGCGTCACGGCCCGCGCCAACCCCGCGTACTGGTCCTGACCCCTACCCGCGAACTCGCCGCACAAGTGCATGACAGCTTCAAGCTGTACGCCCGCGACCTGAAGTTCGTCAGTGCCTGCATCTTCGGCGGCGTTGGCATGAACCCCCAGGTTCAGGCCATGTCCCGTGGGGTTGACGTGCTGGTCGCCTGCCCTGGTCGTTTGCTCGACCTGTGTGGCCAAGGCAGCGTCGATCTGTCCCACGTGGAAATCCTCGTGCTGGACGAAGCCGACCGCATGCTCGACATGGGCTTTGTCCATGACGTGAAGAAAGTCCTCGCGCGCCTGCCGGCCAAGCGTCAGAACCTGCTGTTCTCGGCAACGTTCTCCAACGACATCACCGCCCTGGCCGGCAAGCTGCTGCACAACCCCGAGCGCATCGAAGTCACGCCGCCCAACACCACGGTCGAGCGTATCGAGCAGCGGGTGTTCCGCCTGCCAGCCAGCCACAAGCGCTCGCTGTTGGCCCACCTGATTACCGCCGGTGCCTGGGAACAAGTGCTGGTGTTCACCCGCACCAAGCATGGCGCCAACCGCCTGGCCGAGTACCTGGACAAGCACGGCCTGACCGCCGTCGCCATCCACGGCAACAAGAGCCAGAACGCGCGGACCAAGGCCCTGGCCGACTTCAAGGCCGGCTCCGTACGGATCTTGGTCGCCACCGATATCGCCGCCCGCGGCCTGGATATCGACCAACTGCCGCATGTGGTCAACTTCGAACTGCCAAACGTCGATGAAGACTATGTGCACCGTATCGGCCGTACTGGCCGTGCCGGTCGTTCGGGCGAGGCCATTTCCCTGGTCGCCCCGGATGAAGAAAAACTGCTGAAAAGCATCGAGCGCATGACCAAGCAGAAAATCGCCGACGGCGACCTGATGGGCTTCGATGCCAGCACCGTAGAAGCCGAAAAACCGGAAGTGCGCGAGCGTCCGGACGTGCGTAACCCGCGCAACCCACGTGGTCCTAAGGGCGATGGCCCGAACGGCGGCGGTGGTGGCGGTGGTCGTCGCGACAAAGGCAAGGACAAGGGTGGCAAAGACAAGGCACCTACCAACGGCCGTGGCGAACGCCCAGCCCGCGAGCAAAAGCCCCGCGAAGGCACCCCGGCCCGCGAACAGCGCCAGCCGAGCCAGCCGCCACGCGCCGCAGCCGACCGCGCACCGGACGAGTTCCTCGACGATGACGTGGATAACTTCGGTAACCGCGTGGACTACGTGCCACAGGCCAAACCGGCTCAGGGCCGTGGTCGTCGTCCAGGTGCCCCGGCACCGGGCGCTGGTGCAGGCGCTCCGCGCACCGGCGGCCAGCCACAGGGTCGCCAGAACGGTCCGCGCAGCAGCAACGGCGCTACCACCGGCACCCCACCGGCCAAGCGCAATGGTCCGCGTAACGGCGCACCGCGTGATGGCCAGGCCCGTCGCGAAGAGTCGCGCAACCGCCGCCCTGCACGTGATGAGCAGCCACGCGCCTCGGAACCTGCCGTGCAGAACCCGCGCAGCGGCACGACGCCGAAGATCATCCACAAGGAGTCGAAAAGCGATCGCTTCCCGACACCTGAGCAGTTGGATCAACTGCCAGGCCGCCCTCGTGGTGAAAAACCAGCGTTGCTGACCCGCAACCGCTGATTTTCAAAGCACCATGAAAAATGCCCCGCATCGAAAGATCCGGGGCATTTTTATGGGCTCGAGAACGATCAACTGCAGGAGCTGGCTTGCCTGCGATGACGGTACTTCAGCCTGCATCGCAGGTGGCTGACCTGCCGCTATCGCAGGCAAGCCAGCTCCTACATTGACCGTATTCCAGGCTAAAAAAAACCGGATCTCACGATCCGGTTTTTTATGCAGCCTGCGAATTTACTTCGTTTTGACACCTTCCAGCGTGATGTCCAGGTCTACAGTCTGGGAAGTCGGGCCAGGGCCTTTGACGCCGAAGTCATTCAGGTTCAGCGTAGTCTTGGCGTTGAAGCCAGCACGTTCGCCGCCCCACGGATCCTTGCCTTCACCGTTGAACGTGGCCTTGAAGGTCACAGGCTTGGTGACACCGTGGAAGGTCAGGTCGCCGGTCACGTCAGCCGTTTTTTCGCCGGTTGGTTTAACTGCGGTCGAAACGAACTTGGCATCGGCGAACTTGCCAACGTCCAGGAAGTCCTTGCTGGCGATGTGCTTGTCACGTTCAGCGTGGTTGGACCACAGGCTGGCGGTTTTCACGTCGACGGCGATTTTGCTGGCTTCAGGCTTGGCGGCATCCCAGCTGAACGTACCATCCCAGTCCTTGAAGGTACCGTGGATGTAGCTGTAGCCCAGGTGGCTGATTTTCCAGTCGATGAAGGCGTGCTGGCCTTCCTTGTCGATCTTGTAATCAGCAGCCATCACCTGACCGGCAGACAGCAGAGCAGTACCGATTGCCAGAGCGGCGAGAGTCTTTTTCAACATGCTTTCTATTCCTTGTGAGTCGAGGTTGAACATCAGGCTTTGCGCCCCAGCATACGAACCAGGGTCGCGTCACGATCAATGAAGTGGTGTTTCAACGCGGCCACGCCATGCAGGCCGGCAAACACCACCAGCACCCAGGCCAGGTAAAAATGCACCAGGCCGGCTACGTCTGCCTGGTCCGGTAGACCGGAAACCACGGCAGGAATTTCAAACAGGCCAAACACCGGGATCCCGACACCGTCTGCGGTGGAAATCAGGTAACCGGCAATCATCACGGCAAACAAGCCGACGTACAGGAACGCATGGCCAAACGCCGCGCCTAGACGTGTCATGCGGCTATAGCTGGCCAGTGCGGGCGGCGGCGGGCTGAGCAGGCGCCAGACAATCCGCACCAGCATCACGGCGAATAGCGTAATACCGATGCTTTTGTGCAAGTCCGGGGCGTCTTTGCGCCACAGGCTGTAGTAGTCGAGGCCGACCATCCACAGGCCCAGCGCGAACAAACCAAACACCACCAGCGCCACACTCCAGTGGATAACGATGCTGACCCAACCGTAGCGGGTCGATGTGTTTCGTAGTTGCATTCCCCAAATCCCGTAAGAGCCGTACCCAAGACTAGCGTTTTACTTATCGACATAAAGCGGAAAATTTCGCTTCAAAAGATCGACTTATCCGATATTGAGCCTATGAACAGTAAATTAACTAGGGATTAAGGACTATTCAGCACAAACGTGACAGACCGTCCTACATTTACTGCCAATTCACCGCCCATGGGTTGTGACACAGCCCACCATTGCATAGGCTTGCGCGATTGTTTTGCCTGCGCAGGCAGTGGCAGCGCTTCGAGGAGACTAAAAGATGGGCTTGAATAACCAGTGGATGCAACGCGACCTCGCCGTGCTGTGGCATCCCTGCACCCAGATGAAAGACCACCAGCAACTGCCGCTGGTGCCGATCAAGCGCGGTGAAGGCGTATGGCTGGAAGACTTCGAAGGCAAGCGCTATCTCGATGCGGTCAGCTCGTGGTGGGTCAATGTGTTCGGCCACGCCAACCCGCGTATCAATCAGCGCATCAAGGACCAAGTGGACCAACTGGAGCACGTGATCCTCGCCGGCTTCAGCCACCAGCCGGTGATCGAGCTGTCCGAGCGTCTGGTCAAGCTCACCCCCGAAGGCCTGACTCGCTGCTTCTATGCCGACAATGGCTCGTCGTGCATCGAAGTCGCGTTGAAGATGAGCTTTCACTATTGGCTCAACCGCGGCCAGCCGAATAAAAAGCGCTTTGTCACCCTGACCAACAGCTACCACGGCGAAACCATCGCCGCGATGTCGGTCGGCGATGTGCCGCTGTTCACCGAGACCTACAAGGCCCTGCTGCTGGACACCATCAAGGTGCCCAGCCCGGACTGCTACCTGCGCCCCGCCGGCATGAGCTGGGAAGAACACTCGCGCAACATGTTCCATGCCATGGAACAGACCCTGGCGGACCACCACGACAGCGTCGCCGCGGTGATCGTCGAGCCGCTGATCCAGGGCGCCGGTGGCATGCGCATGTACCACCCGGTGTACCTCAAGCTGCTGCGCGAAGCCTGCGACCGGTATGGCGTGCACCTGATCCACGACGAAATCGCAGTGGGTTTCGGCCGCACCGGCAGCATGTTCGCCTGTGAGCAGGCGGGCATCCGCCCCGACTTCCTGTGCCTGTCCAAGGCCCTCACCGGCGGCTACCTGCCGCTGGCCGCCGTGGTCACCACCGAAGATGTGTACAGCGCCTTCTACGACGACTACCCGACCCTGCGCGCGTTCCTGCACTCCCACAGCTACACCGGCAACCCGTTGGCGTGTGCGGCGGCCCTGGCGACCCTGGATATCTTCGAAGAAGACAACGTCATCGAGAACAACAAGGCCCTGGCCCAGCGCATGGCCACGGCCACCGCGCACCTGGTGGACCACCCCCATGTGTCGGAAGTGCGCCAGACCGGCATGGTGCTGGCCATCGAGATGGTCCAGGACAAGGCCACCAAGACCGCCTACCCCTGGCAGGAACGGCGCGGCCTGAAGGTGTTCGAGCACGCCCTGGAACGCGGCGCATTGCTGCGCCCGCTGGGCAGTGTGGTGTACTTCCTGCCGCCGTACGTGATTACCCCGGAGCAGATCGACTTCCTCGCTGAAGTGGCCACTGAAGGCATTGATATCGCCACTAACAGCACAGTCAGCGTGGCCGTACCCAAGGACTTCCACCCAGGCTTTCGCGACCCCGGCTGATTGAACCCACCCCATTAATCTGGCGCCTGGCCTGCCGCATCGCGGGCAAGCCCGGCTCCCACAGGTTTTGCATTTTCCCGAGAACAGAAATGAGACTGTCCCGCTTTTTCACCGATACCCCGTTGAGCCTTGGCGACCACGAGTTGCCCGAGGCCCAGGCGCACTACATCAGCCGCGTGCTGCGCATGAACGAAGGCGATGCCGTGCAACTGTTCGACGGTTCTGGCCAGGAATTTCGCGGCAGCCTGCTGGAAGTCGGGAAAAAACGCGTGACAGTGCAACTGACCGAAGCCTTCGCCGGCCAGGTGGAGTCGCCTTTGCACATTCATCTGGGTCAGGGCTTGTCCCGTGGCGAGCGCATGGACTGGGCCATCCAGAAAGCCACCGAGCTTGGGGTCAACGCCATCACACCGATTTTCAGCGAGCGCTGCGAAGTGCGCCTCAAGGACGAACGCGCCGACAAGCGCCTGCTGCACTGGCGCCAGGTCGCAATCAGCGCCTGTGAGCAATGCGGGCGCTCCACGGTGCCGGTGATTCACCCACCGTTGTTGCTGGCCGATTGGTTGAAACAAGCCGAGGCGGATTTGAAGTTGGTGCTGCACCCGGTGGCCGAGCCACTGGTGAGCCATGCCAAACCGTCGAGCCTGGCGTTTTTGATCGGGCCGGAGGGAGGCTTGACCGATGGCGAAGTCCAGAGCGCGCAAAATGCTGGCTTCCACGCCGCACGCCTGGGCCCGCGAGTATTGCGCACCGAGACCGCGCCCGTAGTTGCGCTATCCGTCGCGCAACAACTGTGGGGCGATTTCTAACCCCACTGTGCAAACCCAATCAAAACGGTGGGAGCTGGCTTGCCAGCTCCCACATCGGGATGGGTGGGTTACTCCACCGGATCGCTGACCGGCTTGGCAATAATCGCCTTCAGCTCGCTGGTCATGGGGAATTCCAGGTTCAAGCCCTTCGGTGGGATCGGCTGTTCAAACCAGCGCTGGTAGATCCCATTGATTTCCCCCGAGCTGTACAGCTCGCCCAGGGTCTCGTTGACCACCGCCAGAAACTGCGGGTCGTCCTTGCGCACCATGCAGCTGTAGATTTCCCGCGATTGCTCCTCGCCCACCACCACCCACTTGTGCGGGTCCTTGGCCTTGGCGCGCTCGCCGTAGAGCAACGCATCGTCCATATAAAACGCCACGGCCCGGCCCGATTGCAGCATCTGGAACGCTTCGCCGTGATCCTTGGCGCTGATCACCGACATATCCAGCTTGTGCTCGTGGTTGTAGCTCTTGAGGAAGCGCTCGTTGGTGGTGCCTGCAGTGGTCACCACGTTCTTGCCGCGCAGGTCGGCGAAGCGCTGGATACCGCTGTCCTTGGCAGTGAGCAACTGGCCCTTCACGTAGATAAAGCCATAGGAAAACGCCACCTGCTTCTGCCGCTCGGCCGTCACCCCGGTGGAGCCGCACTCCAGGTCAACGGTACCGTTGATCACCAACGGAATACGGGTCTGGGAGGTGACCAGGTTGTACTTCACGTTGAGCTGGGGCACGCCGGTCTTCTGTTGGATACGCTCGACAATCTTGCTCGCCAGGTCCACCGAATAGCCCATGGGCTTGCCGGTATGGTCGCCGACATAGGAAAACGGCACCGACGCATCGCGATAGCCCAGGGTGATGCTCTTGGCGTTCGCGACCTTGGCCAGGGTGCCCGTCAGCGGCGCTTCATTGGCCTGGGCCTGGGCAGTCAACAACAGCCCCAGCGCAGTGCCGATCAACGTGATTTTTTGCATTGTTATTCTCCGTTGGTTTTCTTGTTATGGGCGGCGCACAGCGATGACGCTGATTTCCACCAGCACACTCGGGCGTGCCAGCTCCGCCTGCAGGGTGGTGCGGGTCGGTGCCTGGCCGGGCGTGAGCCAGGCGGACCAGGCATCATTCATCGGCGCAAAGCCCTCCTGAATGTTTTTCAGGTAGATCGTCGCGTTGAGCAGATGATCCTTGTCGCTGCCGGCTTCGGCCAGCAGCGCATCAATTTTGGCCAGCACCTCTTGGGTCTGGGTGGCGACGTCCTGGCCCTCGCCCGGCACCTGGCCGGAGAGGAATACCAGGTCCTGGTAGGTCACGGCGCCCGACAGGCGACTATTACTGTTGATCCGGGTGATGGTCATTGCAGTGTCCTATGCGGCGCGGGGCGCGAGGCCCTGCATATCAATGGAAGGGGTATGCCGGCCGATCAGTTCGGCCAACAGCTGGCCGCTGCCACAGGCCAGGGTGAAACCCAGGGCGCCATGGCCAAGGTTGAGCCACAGGTTGCGGTACACACTGGCGCCAATCAGCGGCACGCCGCTGGGGGTGGCCGGGCGCATGCCGGCCCATTCGATGGCCTGGCTGTAATCGCCGGCCAAGGGGAACGTCTCACTGGCCTGGCGCTTGATCAGGGCCAGGCGCTTGGGCTCAAGGCCCGTATCAAAGCCGACGATGTCGACCATCGCCGCCACCCGCAGTTGCTCACCGATCCGCGCGTAGACGATCTTGCGGTCATAGTCGGTGATGCTGATTTTCGGCGCGGCGTGCTGCTCGCCAATCGGCACGCTCAAGCTGTAGCCCTTGAGCGGATACAGCGGCAACGCGATGCCCGGCAAGGCCAACTCGGGGCTGCGCACCCCCGCCGCCAGCACCAGGTGCTGCACCGGCATCACCTCGCCACCCAACTCAATCGCCTGCACCGTGCCGTTGGCATGGCGGATACCCGTGACTTTGCGCCCCAGCACAAACCGGCAACGACCCGACGCTTCCAGGCGTGCCGCCAATTGCTGGCAGAAGCCATGACAATCCGCCACTTCTTCATTGGGTGTGTAGATGCCCCCGACAAAATCCGTGGCCCCCAGGGTCGGTTCCAGGCGCGTGCAATCGGCCGCCGACAGCACTTGCTGTTGCAGGCGATCGAGCACCTTATTGCGAGCGTGTTCAAACGTGTGGTGGCTGCGAAACGTCACCAGCTTGCCGTTGCGTTTCCAGTCGAAACCGTCCAGCCCGTCTTCTTCGCGCCACTGCTGCAAGATGCCCTGGCTCAGGCTGGCCAGGCGCAACAAGTGGCCGGCATTGCGCTTGTTTACCGAAGCCCGGCAGGCGCCGAGGAACGAGGCCATCCAACGCCATTGCGCCGGGTCCAGGCGCGGGCGCAGCTTCAAGGGTGAATCACCGCGCAGCAGCCAGCCAATGGCTTGCAGCGGCACACCTTTGTCCGCCAGCGGCGCAACGTAGCGATAGGACAACTGGCCGCCATTGGCAAAGCTGGTCTCGCTGCCCAGGCTGTCGCGGGCCTCGACCACGGTCACGTCCATGCCGGCGCGCACCAGGGCATAGGCACTCGCCAGACCGATGACCCCACCGCCAATGATGCAAACCTGCTGAGCCATGTCGATTCCCAAGCGTTGTAATGAGCGTCCAAGGGTAGGGGCAGGTGACAGGCGCCGGACAATGAATAAAGATGGGCCACCTATAAACAAAGGTTATGGACTCGTCATGCGCTTGCGTCATATCGAAATCTTCCAGGCCATCCGCCAGACCGGCTCGGTCAGCGCCGCCGCGCAGTTGCTGCATGTCTCGCAACCGGCGGTGACCAAGGTGCTGCAACATGCCGAGCTGCAACTGGGCTTCCCGCTGTTCCTGCGCATCCGCGGCAAGCTGCAGCCCACCCCGGAAGCCCTGGCCCTGGAGCGCGAAGTCGATAAGGTCAGCGAAAGCCTGCAAGGCGTGCGGCGCCTGGCGCAGAACCTGCGGCGCGCACCCGGCCAAAGCCTGCGTATCGGCGCTACGCCAGCCCTGGCCTTGTCGCTGCTGCCGCCGGCGATTGGCGAATGGACCCAGCGCTACCCGGACATCGCCTGCGAACTGTCCAGCGCCCACAGCCGTGAGCTGGTGCAAAACCTGTTGATGCGCGAGATGGATGTGGCGCTGACCCTCAAGTCCCCGGACCATCCGGGGCTCAAGGCCCAGGCATTGGCCCACGGCGTGTTGGTGGCCCTGGCGCCACGGGGCTTCTGGCCGGCGTCGGAACTGGGCAAGCCCTTGCCCTTGATGGCCCTGGCGGGCGCGCCGTTGATTGGCCTGTCGAGTGCCGACCCACTGTCGGCGCGGCTCGATAGCTACCTGGAAGCGGTCGAGCCGCCGCCGCGCGTGCGGATCTCGGTGCAGACCTATTCCCTGGCCCGCGCCATGGTCGAATCAGGCGCCGGCCTGGCGGTGATCGACCCTTTCACCGCGCTGGGTGCATCCACCGACAGCACCTGCATCCGCCCCCTGGCCCCGCCGCTGCCCATCACCCTGTATGCCCTGAGCCGCGCCGACGAACCGCCGCCGCATATGTTGGCGAGCCTGTTGGAGATCTTTGGCAGCCGTGCACAGGAGCAGTTAGACCGTCTCTAAAACACCACAAAACCCATGTGGGACTGGGCTTTTGTGAGAACTGGCTTGCCTGCGATGCAGGCGCCTCGGTTCATCAGTTAAACCGCAGTGATGCTATCGCAGGCAAGCCAGCTCCCACACAAGCCAGCGGCTACAGTTTCAGAGCACGTAGCGCATGATCGCCACAAAATGCAGCAGGCTGCCACCAATCACAAACAAGTGCCAGATCCCATGGGAATGCCTTAACCGGTGTTCCAGGGCAAAAAAGATAATCCCCACCGTGTACAACACCCCACCCGACGCCAGCCAGATAAACCCGTCCATGCCCAGCGCGGCAATCAACGGTTTGACCGCCACCAACACAATCCAGCCCATCACCGCATAAATCACAATCGACAATATGCGCGCCTCGGAACGCGGCTTGATCTCCTGCAGGATCCCGATCACCGCCAGCCCCCAGACAATCCCGAACAGCGTCCAGCCCCACGGCCCGTGCAGGGTCACCAGGCAAAACGGCGTGTAGCTGCCGGCTATCAGCAGGTAGATCGAAAAGTGATCGACCTTCTGCATGATCGCTTTCTTGCGCCCGCGCACGCTGTGATACACCGTCGAGGCGCTGTACAGCACCAGCAGCGTAACCCCGTAGATCGCCACGCTGACGATCTTCCACGGGCTGCCGTCCATACTCGCCACCACCAACATCCACACCGCGCCGATAAAGGCTGCCACGGCGCCGAGCAAATGGCTCCAGGCGTTGAATCGTTCTCCGTGATACATGTGTCGCCGACCTCCAAAACTGCTGCGTCTACCCCATAAGGCTCAGGCCTGCCAGACGAGAGTGCAAGACCGTTATGACGACTGCGGTACAGATAGCGCTACATGGCTGGGAGCAGCGGGGTTTTGCGGGCACAATCGAACGCATTCGAATAAGAGTCATCGCCATGCTGATCGACGAAGAATTCACCCTCAAGAAACTGGAAATCTTCCTGGCCTTCATGCGCACCGGCAACCTGGCCCGCGCCGCCGCCGAGTTGCAGACCAGCAATGTCAGCGTGCACCGGGCCATCCATTCCCTGGAAAACGCCCTGCGTTGCCCGCTGTTCAAACACGAAGGGCGCAACCTCACCCCGCTGGAAAGCGCCTACGTCCTCGAAGAACGCGCACAGAAGCTGGTGCAAGAGGTGGTCGACAGCGTGCGCCTGACCCGCGAAGCCGCCGGTTTTTCTGCCGAACGCTTCAAGCTCGGCGCCTTGTATTCACTGACGGTCAAGACCGTGCCGCAACTGATCATGGGCCTGAAAATCAGGCGCAGCGAGCTGAATATCGACCTGATCCTGGGCTCCAACGTCGACCTGATGTACAAGCTCAAGAACATGGAAGTGGATGCGATCCTGATCTCCCTCGACGACCAGGCCGTCGAGCCGGACTGCGCGCAGATTCAGCTGTTTTCCGACGACATCTTCCTCGCCACCCCCGCCGACTCGCCCCTGGACCGCGAACAGGAAATCGATCTGGCCCAGGTGCGCGACGCCACCTTCATCACCCTGACCCAAGGCTTCGCCACCCACCAGGACGGTGCGCGGGTGTTCAAGCAGGCGGGCTTCGAGCCGAAGGTGGCGATGCAGGTCAACGACATCTTCACCCTGCTGAGCATGGTCAGCTCGGGCGTTGGCTATGCGCTGCTGCCGGGGAGGATTGCGGCGGTGTATGAGAACCGGGTCAAGCTGATCCCGTTGCAGCCACGCTACCGGTTGCAGCAGCACATTGGCGTGGTGTTCTTGAAGGCCAAGGAGCGTGATCCGAACTTGCTGGCGTTGTTGGCGGAGTGTCGGATGTATGCCAATCGGCAAATTTGAAACCGCCATCGCAGGCAAGTCGAATCGTCGCACCGCAGCTCCCACATTTGAATGTATTCACACATCAAAATGCGGGAGCTGCTGTGCGACTTGCCCGCGATGAGGCCCGATCATTCAATCGAAATGTTGTGCTCTACCCCACCAACCCCCGCATCAGCAAAAACAACAACGAAGGCCCCAACAAACACCCCAGTGCCGTATAAAACGCCGCCGTCAGGCAGCCATAAGGCACCAGCTTCGGATCAGTCGCCGCCAACCCGCCAGCCACACCGCTGGAGGTCCCCATCAACCCGCCAAAGATCACCGCACTGCGCGGGCTGTTCAGGCCGATCAGCGGCGCGACGAACGGGGTCATTACCATCACCAAAATGGCCTTGATCAACCCCGCCGCAATCGACAGTGCCATCACCTCGGAACTGGCGCCAATCGCCGCCCCGGTCACCGGCCCGACGATATAGGTCACAGCACCCGCGCCGATAGTGGTCAGGCTCACCGCATCGGTATAACCAAACGCCATGGCCACCCCGACGCCGGCGATAAATGACGAACCGACGCCGACAAACAACGCCAGCACCCCCACATACCCGGCGCGTTTGAGTTCATCGACGCTCACACCAAACGCGGTGGCGACGATGGCAAAGTCCCGCAGCATCGCCCCGCCCAGCAGGCCGATGCCCGACAGCAGCGGGATATCCACCACGCCCTTGGCCCCGCCGGTAAACGCACCGCCCACATAGGACAACACCAGCCCCAGCAGGATCGCGATGGCCGAGCCATGCAGGCGGCCTTTGGTGAAGTTGTCGCTGATCCAGTAGGACACCCACATGGTCAGGCCGATCACCGCAAAACCACTGATCAGGCCGTAGCCGGTGATGACTTTCATCAAGGATTCGTACATAGCGCTCACCCTGCCGACTTGGTGGGAACGACCGCATCCGGCTCACGGTTGCCGAGGCGTACCAGCACCGGCACCAGGGCAAATGCCACCACCACCGCGCTCGTACCGGCGAGGATCGCCATGGGGCCGCCACTGATCGCGCCATATACGTTTTGCTGGGCTGCCATGGCTACCACAATGGGAATGTACACCGCCGCCCAGAAGCTCACGCCCTGCTCGGATTTGCCGGTAAACAGGCCACGCTTGCCGAGGTAACTGCCCAGGCCGATCAGCAGCAACATCGCGATCCCCACCCCGCCGACGTTGGCCGGAATGCCCATCCATTGGCCCAACAGCTCGCCGACAAACAAGCCTGCAAGGGTACACAAGGCCAGAAACGCCACACCGTAAATAATCATGCTGGTAGTCCTCTTGATGCTTGATCGAAATTGTTGTTTTTGTGCTTCGAAAGCCAAGCTCACGTTTTATCGGTGGTGGCGGCCCTCCTGTTCCAGCAGGGCCTGCAAGGTGTCCAGGCGCGCGCCTTCGAAGGCGATCACGGTGCCTTGCTCAAACACACGCCGCGCCAGGCCAGTGAGGACTGCGCCCGGTGGCAGTTCGATCTGCAGGCGTACACCACGCTCATAGGCGCTTTGCACGGTGCCGCGCCAATCAACGATGCGGCACATGTTGAACGCCAGGTCGTCGCGCAACTGCGCGGGATCACGGATCGGCCGCGCCCGGGTACTGCTCAGGTAAGTGATGGCCGGCGCCTTGAGCGCAACCTTGGCGAATGCCTCGGCGAGGGCCTCGGCCGGCTGCTCCAGCAGTGCGCAATGAGACGGCACGCTGACGGCCAGGCGCTTGGCCACGGCCTGGCCTTTGACACGATCCGCGACACGCTGCATGCCGGCATCGCTGCCGGCAATCACGCACTGGTTGTCGGCATTGATATTGGCCAGGTACACCGGGGTTTGCGTGCTGTGGACCTCGGCGAGCACGCTTTCGACGGTGGATAACTCCAGGCCGATCAGTGCGGTCATGCCATAGCCCTGTGGATAAGCGTGCTGCATCAGTTCACCGCGCAGGCTGACCAGCCGGAGCGCATCGGCAAACTCCAGGGCGCCCGCGATCACCGCCGCCGGATAGGCTCCGATGGACAGACCCGCCACGTAATCCGGGATGCGTTGCAATTGCCGGGCATGGGCCACGCCGGCGATCAGCAGGCACAGTTGCACAGCGCGGGTGCTGGCCAGGGCGTGCGCCGAATCGAGCTGGCGCACATCTTCGACCAACGCATCACTGGCCTCATCAAGGACGCTGGCGGGCAGTTGTTGGAGCATGCCCGGACGCTGGGCGCCCTGCCCCGGGAACACCAGGAGGCTGCTCATGCCACCGCCTGCCAAGGGTCGTTGACCAAGTGCGCACCGCTGGCGTTTTTCAGCAGTACCCGCTGCGCTGGGCCGGCCCATTCGCGCAAGGCGACGGCGCCATAAGGGGTTTGCAATTGCAGGTCCACGGCACACGGCGCGGTGTCCAGAATCGCCAACAGACCCTCGGCATCGCCGCGATCAAGACGCTCGGGAGTGCGCAGCAGCAGGTCCAGATCGCTCTGGGCATGCAGCGCTTCAATGCCCGTGGCCAACTCGAACCCCGCGCTGCCGGTCACGCCCCAAGCCTCTTGCGCCAGCACCGGCCGCAGTTGATCAAGGGCGCGCAACGCTGGCAAATCACGGGGTGAGATCATTCCGCGCAGGGCCTCGGGTGTCACTCGCCGTTGCACAGCCGCCAGGGGCATCACGGCCGCAAAACGCTGCTCGCGCAAACGCCCACGCACACCCACCGCCACATAGCCCGGTTCGGCCAGCGCCCGGCGTACCACCACCGGCTGCCCCGCCCCGATCACCGCCAGTACCCAGGCCGGTGCGTCAGCAGGCAGGTGCGCTGGGGTCATGCCCCAGAGCAAGTCGTGGGCGTTCACCATTGTTCCCGCAGCAGTTGGCGCACATGGCTGGACGCGGCACGGTTGGCGGCGCCCAGGCGCCCGCGCAAATCGCGCACGCCGCTGTTCTGCACATCCTTGATCGCCTGCACCAGGCAATCCCTGACCCGCGCCAGGTCGTCGACGGTCGGCTGTTCGATCTGGCTGACCGTCAGGGTTTCCCAGAGCAAGCCGAGGCTGGCATAGCTGTCGATGTCATAGGCCATGGGCGGCACGCTGGCGGCCAGGGCTTCCAGTTCTTCGACACTGCGCAGGGTCACCCGCGCCGCCGAGGCTTTGCCCATGGCGTGCACCATCACCCCAGGGTCGCGCAGGGCGATCAGGCGATTGGCCTGGTAGCCATGGGCGAGAAACGCCCCGGACATGGCCTTGCCCACCAGCAACCCGATCACCGGGTGCCCGGCCAGGCGCGCGCGGGCATAACTGTCTGCCGCCGCCGCCAGGGCTTGATGGATGCCCAGGGCTTCTTCGCGACGGCCATAGGCCTGGCTGGGCACGTCGACGATGGCAACAATCGGGCGTTGATCGCCGCTGGCGACGGCTTCATCCACCGCCTTGGCCAGGCCCCAGCCTTCCAGCAAACCGACTTCCCCCTGGCGCGCCCGCGGGAAGCGGTTGGCAGCATCCGGCACTACCGCGATAAAACGTACGGCCTGCTCGCCGAGCACGCCATCGGCGACTTTCAACGACGCCGGCAAACCCGCCACTGGCGCTGCGCCGGCGCTCAATGCGTTGAACCACTGCAAGCCTCTCATGGGCGTTCTCCCTGATACAGGTCGCGAACCGTGGCCGGCTCGATCTGCGGTTCGGCGTCCAGCTCAGCCAGGCGCGCCAGGTAATAGTCGGCCTGACGGCTGCGTTGCACTGCCGGCAAACCTTGCTGCAACAGTTCACTGATCTGCTGGCGGATCTGCGCCACATCGTCCGCCACATAACGGTCGGCCAAGCCGCTGTTGAAGCGCTGCTCGCCGCCGGTCAGGCTCCAGATAAAGGGCCGGTCACGGGAGTCGTATTCTTCAAGGCCGGCTTCCTGTTCGATCACTTGTGGGCCGTTCAAGCCCAGGCGTGCTTCGCGGGTCACCAGCAAGTAACTGCACAGGCCAGCGGCAATGGACATGCCGCCAAAACAGCCCACGCTGCCGGCCACCACGCCGATCACCGGCTGGTACTGGCGCAGGTCGACAATCGCGGCGTGGATATCGGCAATCGCCGCCAGCCCGAGGTTGGCTTCCTGCAAGCGCACGCCGCCGGTTTCCAGCAGCAACACAGCCCGCGTGGGAATGCCGTTGCGGTTGTCCTCGGCGGCCAGTTCCAGGGCACCGGCGATTTTCGCGCCGCCCACTTCACCCAGGCTGCCGCCCTGGAAGTTGCCTTCGATGGCCGCAATCACCAGCGGCAGGCCGTCGAGCGTGCCCTTGGCGATCACCACCCCATCGTCGGCCTGCGGCACCACGCCCTGGCGACTCAACCACGGCGACATCACGCGCTGGAACGGGTCGATCAGTTCACGGTAGCTGCCGACATCCAGCAAGGCCTTGGCCCGCTGGCGGGCACCGAGTTCGACGAAGCTGTGCCTATTGAGTAAATCATTCATGGCCAAGCTCCTCGAAACCTTGCTCCAGGCGCAAACGCACCACGCCGGGGGTGGCGCCAAAATCGTGGATCTGAATGTTCAAGGCCGGTGGGGTCTGTTCCTGGAAGATCCGCTGGAACAGGTGCTGCCAGCGTTGCTCGGCGCCGTTGACCGAGGTTTGCACCTGGATGCTCAAGGTGCCCGCCGTGCCTGGTTCCAGCAACACTTCAAGGTCGCCGGAACCGACGCAACCCACCAGCGCGCGGCCTTTGGGCGGCTGCCCGGCGGGGAATTCAAAGGATAGGGTTTCCATCAAAACGCTCCGTCGCAAGACTCGATGCGGTCGATAAACAGGCACGCGGCCAACAGGTCGGCGGCGCCACCGGGGGAAGCATTCAGCGCCAGCAGTTGCTGGTCCAATTCATTGAGGCGACGCCGCCCCGCCAGGCTCGCGCTGCCGCCCGCATCCAACACGGCCTGGGCGCCTAGTTGCATGGCCTGCAGGCCGTCGGTGCCGGCGCGGTAGAGCACGCAGGTGTCGGCCAGCTGGGTCATGATCGCCAACAGTGCGTCGAGGCGCGCGTTCTGCTCGCCGTGGTGTTGCAGGCGGCTTGCATGCAGTTGCGGCAGGCCGCGTTGCAGCACGGCGGGGAAGCCCAGTTGCGCTTCTTCGCGGGCGCCACGCACGCCATAGCGTTGCGCGACTTGCGCGCCATGGCTGAGCGGTTGCGGTGCAAAACGGTCATTGAGCAGGGCCAGGCGCGCAGCCCGTAGGCTCAGGGCACTGGCGTGACGGGAGGTGGGGTCCAGCGCGGCAGCGGCCACCAGCAGACCGAGGGCCCAGATCGCGCCACGGTGAGTGTTCACGCCCTGAGTGGTGGCGAGCATCGCCTGCTCGCCTTCGCGGCCGATCCGTCCGAGGGCTTCGCGCAGCGGCAGGCCAATCTCACCCAGGGCAATCGCCGCTTCGGCCATTTCCTTGAAGGCCGGCCACAGGGACAGCGCCGAGGCGTGCATCAGGCCCAGGTGCAAATCCTGATGGGCACCATTGCCGCGCCGATCCACCAGCGCCGGTTTGGGCGACAGGTCCGCTTCGTCGATCAGCGCCTCGACCGCCAGGTCCGCCAGTTGCTCGGCCAGGGTCAGTGTGTGCAGTTTGAGTGCTTGCATTTACCAGCTCCTGAACTTGGCGGGCGGGTTGTACAGGCCACCGGACCAGTCCACCAGGTCGGCCACGCTTTTGGCCGCCAGCAGTTCGCGGGTGGCATCGGTGCGGCGGATCCCGAGGTCTTCGGGCAAGGCGATCAGGCCTTCGCGGCGCATGCGCGCGGTGTCCTTGGGGTTGTGGCGCAAGCCGATGGCAGTCACCCCGGCGACCGCCGCGATCATCGCCTGGCGCTCTTCCAGGGAGCGCGCCTTGTACAGGTAGGCGATGCCTTCTTCGGTGAGCAAGTGGGTCACGTCGTCGCCGTAAATCATGATCGGCGCCAGGGGCATGCCGCTTTTGCGCGCCACTTCCACCGCGTCGAGGGTGTCGACGAAGGTCGGTTTGCCGCCCTCCTGGAAGGTCTCGACCATTTGCACCACTAGTTTTTTGCCGCGTTCCAACAAGGCTTCGGGGGCGTCGTCGTGGCGCATGTCGAGCCAGGCCGGGGTGCCGTGGCGGCGCCCGCGCGGGTCGTGGCCCATATTCGGCGCGCCACCAAACCCGGCGAGCCGGCCACGGGTCACGGTGGACGAATGACCGTCGCCATCCACCTGCAAGGTGGCGCCGATAAACAGGTCCACCGCGTATTGCCCCGCCAGTTGGCAGAACATCCGGTTGGAGCGCAACGAGCCGTCGCGACCGGTGAAGAACACATCCGGGCGCGCGGCGATGTAGTTTTCCATGCCCAGTTCGGTGCCGAAGCAATGCACGCTTTCGACCCAGCCACTTTCGATGGCGGGGATCAGCGTCGGGTGCGGGTTGAGGGTCCAGTTGCGGCAGATCTTGCCTTTAAGGCCCAGGGACTCGCCGTAGGTCGGCAGGATCAGTTCAATCGCGGCAGTGTTGAAACCAATGCCATGGTTCAGCGACTGCACATTGTGTTTTTCGTAGATGCCACGGATCGCCATCATCGCCATCAACACATGCACCGGCTTGATATGCCGGGGGTCACGGGTGAACAGCGGTTCGATATAGAAGGGTTTGTCGGCCACCACCACGAAATCCACCCAACTGGCCGGGATGTCCACACGGGGCAAGTCGCTGACGTCGTCGACCAATTGGTTGACCTGCACGATGACGATGCCATCGCTGAAGGCCGCCGGCTCAATCAGCGCCGGGGTGTCTTCGGTACTGGGGCCGGTGTAGATATTGCCGGCGCGGTCGGCCATAAAGCCGGCGGACAGCACCACGTTGGGGATCAGGTCTACGACCAGTCGCGCATAGAGTTCGATGTAGGTGTGGATCGCGCCGACTTCCAGCAGGCCGTCTTCAAGGAGCTGGCTGATGCGCAGGGATTGGGTGCCGGCAAACGAGAAATCGAGTTTGCGTGCGACGCCCTTTTCAAACAGGTCCAGGTGCTCGGAACGCCCGACGCTGGGCATGATCATGTGCAAGTCATGGAGCACGGCCGGGTCGGCCTTGGCCAGGGAGCGCGAAAGAAAGTCAGCCTGCTTCTGGTTATTGCCTTCCAGCACCACCCGGTCGCCGGGCAGGATCAGGGCTTGCAGGGCCTCGACGATCCGGTCGCTGGGCAGCACGGCCCCGTCGGCAAACGCCTGCACCAGCCCGAGCCGCCGCCGCTTCTCGTCGCGGCGCCGCGTCCAGCGCGAGTCGGGGGTTATTGTTGTTGTCATGATCGCTCCACGGGTTCGCTGTCGTGGAGCTCACCATAGGAGTGAATCGGGGGGGTATCAATCAAGCTCGGTGGTGGACTGTTACGGTTGGAGTAACGGTCAGGAGCGCCGCCATTCCCTGCGCTGGCGCCACACGGTCCAGCCCATCGCAATGCCCGCTACGCCATGGAACCCCAGCACCGCCGCCAGGCTCCAGCTCACCAGCCCCCAAATCGCCTGCACGTACACGGGCAGCAGAAACAGCAACAGCCCAAACAACACGGCCACGCCCAACTGTTCCCACTTCATCAATCGACGCAAATAGGAGACGATCGCACAGCCCGACGCTGCGCCCAGGAAAGCCAGCAACAGGCCAGTGACTTCCTGCCCCGACACCACGGGCCAATCCAGGAGCCACAGGAGCAGGCAGATAGCAGCCAACACCAGTGAACACACCAGGATAAACACGAACAGGTATTCAAAGACCGTCAGGCCCCAGTTCCGGATGCTTGCGCGGGTCTGTTCAATTTCGGCCTTGCTCGGTCCGTCCGATATGGCCACCGCAAGCAGGCCCGAACCCAAACCGCCCAGGCTCATGACCACCAGGTTTTTCACAACATCCTTGATTTCTTTGCCTGTGTCGCTAAGCACGAGGGTTTCCAGGTACCCCAGAATAAACACCGCGCCCACCACCGAAATCCCGAAGCCTACGAGCTTGCCGCGCCGTGTCGGGTACTTCATCGTCGCGCAGGCAGTGAGCACCAACACCAGGAACCACAACAGCAAAGCACCGGTAAACGGGGTGAGGTTGTACAGCCAGGCAAATACGTCAAATAGCCACATTGTGTTGTTGCTTCCACCGAAAGACTCCTTGGGTTATCGGCGGGTTTACGTGGGGCTTTACCCGAGCAGGCATCAGTCCCAAAAAGGGAACGAACGGTCCCTTTCTGGGACTGATCAAGTTTTACGCAGCGGCCGCAGGCGATATTTGCTCCAGCGCACGCTCGACCAGCAGTTGGCCCAGTTCGGTCATTTGTTGGATGGCCAGGAGTACGCCGCGCTGGGCGCCGTTGAGCTCAAAGGCCAGGGCGTTGAGGGAGGCGAGGGTTTCGCTGGCGTTGACCAGCAGGGTTTCGGTGTTCTGGTGTGGGTTGACGGTGAAGATACTGGATGAGGTAGGTGGGTTGGGGGTGGGTTTGATCATGGTGAACATCTCCGATATGTGAAGGAGACTGACACCACTTGCTTGCACGCAAATCGGGTGGCAGCTGTGCGCAGGTGTGCAAGACCGGGCATATCGGACCCCGGCAGACCCAAAGGTCTCCCACGCACAGCCGCCATAACAAACACAGCAGACAAAAAAAACGCCCGTTGAATGGCTATGGGCGTTGGTGCGCCGATATGTAACCGGACTTGCACGTCCGTGTCACCGTTTTTTGCGATGACCGACCAAGCCTAGGCGCGAAGGCGGCGAGCGACAAGTTCATGGGCGGCACGAAAACGTGCGGGAAAAATCTGAAGGAATCATGCCGCACGATCATTCCTACAGGTTTTGGGGGTTGTTGCTCGGACATCGCCTCACTAGCCTTTTGTATCCGAACCCTCTTGCTCACACTAAAAATGAATGCCTATAGACATACAAAACATTCAATATTGACTGCCTATAAACATACATATAGCCTGAAAATGTATGCCTATAGGCATTCGATAAATTAAGATCAACGATGCAAACACATCCGCAATTTCGCGGTGTGAACATCTGATAGGCAAATACGGGTGCCCCCATGACCTCCTCCTCACTCAACGAACTGCGCCTTGCCCAAGTAGAAAAGGCCCTGGAGCCGTTTGAAACACTAAGCGGTAAATCCACCCCGCCTGGAGGATGGCTGCGCTCGATCAGAGAATCATTGGGCCGATCGCTGAGGTCCCAGGCAGCCCTGCTTGGCGTTGCCTTTGCGACGTTGCAGCAGTCGGAGCAGGCCGAAGCCGATGATCGCATCACACTCGCCCAGTTGCGTAAGTTGGCGGCAGGTCTGGACTGTGAGCTTGTTTACGCTCTGGTGCCAAGAAAACCGCTGCGCGAGATGGTGCAGGCGCGCGCCGAGGTACTGGCCAGGCAAGAAGTGATGGGTGTCGCTCATACGATGGGCCTCGAAAACCAGCGCCCGTCAGATACGTTCGTCGAGCGTCAGGTGGCCGCTCGCCGTATGGAATTGCTCCGCGGCTCATGGGCTCGATTGTGGCGATAGTACTTGAGCTGAAACCCGGCCAAACACCCCTGGATCCCGACGAAGTAGCAGGGCTCAAGCCTAGGCACATCACCACCCAAGGCGAGCTGGATGAATGGGAAGCTGCAAACATCCTCAAGGCAATGCGTTGGCTGGGGCGACAAAACAAGCTTGATGTCTTGAATGAACATTTCTGCCGTCAACTCCACGTCAGAATGTTCAGTGATACATGGAAATGGGCTGGGACATTCAGGCACTCCGACAAAAATATCGGCTGCGACTGGACGAAGATTTCAGTCAACCTACGTCACCTTCTAGACAACACAACGTATTGGCTGGAACACGATGTATTCCCGTGCGAAGAGGTTGCTGTCCGCTTCCATCACCAACTGGTTTCACTGCACCCATTCCCCAATGGCAACGGTCGCCACGCGCGCTTGATGGCTGACTGCCTGCTCAGACAACAAGGGCTCGCACTTTTCTCCTGGGGAAGCGCTAACCTGATCGCCGCCAATGAAGTCCGTATGCGCTACATCCAGGCACTGCGCGCAGCCGATCTGAACGATTACGGCCTGCTTCAAGCTTTCGTGCGCAGCTAGCTGTGGGAGGTCTCCACACATTGGGTCTTCAGAGGTGCTGAGAACGGGGGTTCAGGCCAGGCCAGCTTCGACCAGCAGCGCTTCCAGCCCCATCAGGTCCGGCACTTTCGCCACATGTTCGCCGACCTGTACCGCCGCCAGTTCCAGCGGTGATAGGGGGACGTCCACATAACTCAGTTGGCTGTCGAGCTTGTACGAACGGGGAATGCCCTGGATCACCAGCGCAATAAACTTCAATGTCGGGCGCCCGCCCAGGGCGTTGAGCACGACGATTCGTGCGCGTTCGCTGACGACGCTGGTGCCACCGCAGGCCGCTTCAAAGCTGATCAGGGGCAGTTGCTGGTCGCGCCAGGTCACTGGCCGCAAGTACCACGGCGGGGCGTCGCTGGCCGGTTCGCCGCGCTGGAAGTCGATCAGCTCGGCCACCGCCACGTTGGGCAGCAGCAGGTGGCGGTCGGCCAGGGGCAGCAGCAAGCCGGTGAGTTGACTGGTGCGGTGGTCAAGCATGTTTCGGGCTCCAGTAGGCGATGCTTTCGAGCAACACCGACTCTTGATAGGGCTTGCCAAGGTAGTCGTTGACGCCAATCGCCATGGCCCGGTCGCGGTGTTTCTGGCCGGTGCGCGAGGTGATCATAATGATCGGCAGGCGCGCGAGCCGCGGGTCGTTGCGCACCTGGATCGCCACTTCAAAACCATCCATGCGCGGCATTTCGATGTCCAGCAACATCAGGTCGGGGGTGTGTTCTTCAAGCAAGGCGATGGCGTCGATGCCGTCCTTGGCGGTCAGTACGTTCATGCCGTTGCGTTCCAGCAGGCGGCTGGTGACTTTGCGTACGGTCACCGAATCGTCCACCACCAGCACCAGCAACCGCTGTTTTTTCTGCGGCTCGTTGACCGCCAATGCGGTGTCCGCCGCCTGGGCCGGCAAGGCCGGGGCCAGGGCGCGGATATGCGCCAGCAGGTCGATGATCAACACCACCCGGCCATCGCCGAGGATGGTCGCCCCCGACAGCCCCTGCACCGCCGCAAACTGCGGGCCGAGGCCCTTGACCACGATTTCCCGGGTGCCGGCCATGTCGTCCACCTGCACCGCAATGTACCGCTCGTTGCACTGCATCAGCAGCACCGGCAGCGGCTGGCTTTGCCCCAACAGCTTGGGCCGGGCCACGGTGTGCAGCAACTCGCCCAGGTAATACAACTCGTAGTGCTGGCCGGCGTATTCATACACCGGCGGGTCCAGTTGGTAATGCCCTTCCAGCTCATTGGGCAGCACGCGCACCAGGCCCTGGATGGTGTTCAGCGGAATCGCGTACTGATCCTCAAAACACTGCACCATCAATGCCCGGTTGACCGACACGGTAAACGGCAGGCGAATGCGAAAGTGCACGCCCTGCCCCGGCGTGGAGTCGATCACCATGCTGCCGCCCAGTTGGCGCACTTCTTCATGCACCACGTCCATGCCCACGCCGCGCCCGGAAATCTGGGTGATTTTTTCGGCGGTGGAAAAGCCCGGCTGCAAGATGAACTGCAACACGTCGCGGTCGCTGATCTCCATCTCCGGGTCCAGCAGGCCGCGCTTGATCGCCTTGCGCCGCACCGCATCCAGAGGCACGCCCGCACCGTCGTCACGCATGTCGAAGATGATGTCGCCGCCTTCGTGGCTCAGGTCCAAGGTGATCCGGCCCTTCTCCGGCTTACCCGCCAACAACCGCGCATCCCGCGATTCCAGGCCATGGTCGACGGCGTTGCGCAGCATATGTTCCAGGGGCGCAGCCATGCGTTCCAGCACGTTGCGGTCCATCTCGCCCTCGGCATTGCCGACCACGAATTCCACGTCCTTGCCCAGCTCGCCGGCCACTTGCCGCACGATACGCTTGAGGCGCGGCAGCATGCGCTCGAACGGTACCATGCGCGTGCGCATCAGGCCCTCTTGCAGCTCGGTGTTGATCCGCGCCTGTTGCTGCAACAGGTTTTGCGCGTCCTGGTTACGCTGGTCGAGGGTCTCCTTGAGGTCCAGCAGGTCCGAGGCTGACTCGGACAACGCACGGGACAACTGTTGCAACTGGGAATGACGATCCATTTCCAGCGGGTCGAATTCTTCATAGCCCAGGCGCTCGGTTTCGGCGTGCTGACGGCTGAGGATGCGCCCCTGGGTCTCGGTATCGAGGCGGCGCAGTTGGTCGCGCATACGCTCGATGGTGGTTTCCACCTCGCTGAGGGCGGCGCGAGCATCGTTGACCTGCTGCTCGATACGCCCACGGAAAATCGAGGTTTCGCCGGCCAGGTTGACCAGGTCATCCAGCAGCTCGGCAGAGATTTTCACCATGTCCGCGCCCGGCTCGCTGGCTGCCGGCGCTTCCGGTTTGCTGGCGACCATGGCGACCGGTACCGCCTGGTCCTCGCTGGGCTGGACCAGGCTTTTGATGCGTTCGATCAGGCGTTCCACCGAGCCGACCGGCAACCCCGCCGCCACCGCCTCGACCATCTGCGCCAGACGGTCGTGACAGCCTTGCAGCAGCGCGAACAGCTCGCTGGTGGGCGCCAGCAAGCCCGCCGACAGGCCTTCGTAGAGAAACTCCAGCTCATGGGCCAGGTCACCGATCGGGCCGATTTCGACCATGCGCGCGCCGCCCTTGAGGGTGTGCAGGTCGCGCAGCAGGGTCTCGACTTCCTGACGGCCCTGGGGCTCGGCCTGCCAGCGCAACAGCGCGGCGCCGGAGCTGTCGAGGATGTCGGCCGCTTCTTCAAGAAAGATATCCAGCAGCTCGGGATCACTACCGGCCCCCTGCGCCTCGGGTGCAGTGGGCGCCGCGACCGGCGCAGCGTTCTGGCGCACCTCGCGCAAACGGCTGATCAGGGCGTTGGAGTCGCTCAGGGGTTGCTGCTCTTGCAACTGCTCCAACTGCAAGGCCAGGTGTTCGTGGCTGTCCATCAACACTTGCGCTATTTCACCGGAGTAGCTGTAGCGCCGGTCCACCAGGCCCTCGTAAAGGCTTTCCAGTTCCTGAGCCAGATCGCCCACCGGGCCGATTTCGGCCATGCGCGCGCCGCCGCGCAGGGTATGCAGGTCCCGTTGCAGGGACGACAGCGGCGCCACGCCGTCGGGCTCCAGCAACCAGCGCTTGAGGGATTGCCCGGCGCTGTCGAGGATATCCACCGCTTCCTCAAGGAAAATCTCGACGATTTCATCGTCCACCACCCAGTCCTGTTGCAACTGCGTGGTGGCCGCCCCCAGTTCGGCAATGCTCAATGCGCGGCTGCCGTCGGTTTTGATCAGGCCGGTGGCGCTGGGGTCCAGCCCTTCATCGAGCAACTCGCGCAAGGCTTTCATGCGCGCCGGCGCCGGGCTGACTTCCTGGCCGGCGGCCAGTTGGTCGAGCATATTGATCAGGGCTTCATGGGCCTGCTCGGCCTCCTGGAAAAACCGCTCGCTGACCGCCAGGCTGCTCTCTTCCACTGCGCCATACAGGTCGAGCAAGGCTTCGCACAGCTCATCCATCGGGTGCAGGTCGGCCAGGTGCGCGCCCTCGCCCAGGGTGGTCAGCTCGTCCAGCAATGCGCTGAGTTCCTGGCGCTCGCCAGGGTGTTGCTGCCAGCGCCGCAGCAGGCTTTCGGCGTCGAGCAGGATGTCCATGCCCTGGGCCAGGAAGTTGCTGATCAAGTGTGGGTCGCGCTTGACCCGCAGGCCGGCGCTCGGCGCATTGAGCACCGCTTCGAGATGGCTGTCGAGGTGCGCCTGGGTGCGCTTGATCAAGTCGGCCGCGCCGTTGATGGGCACCAGAGGATCGCTGTCCAACTGGCGCAGGCCGCGCTGGAACAAGGCTTCGCCCTCCAGCAGCAGTTCGATTTCATCCAGGTCCAACGGCAAGCGATGGGCCTTGTATTCACGGGTCAGGTGGTCCAACGGCCGCGCCAGTTCGGCGATGGGCAGCACCCCCGCCATGTAGGCGCTGCCCTTGAGGGTATGCAGGGCGCGTTGCAACTCATCGCTGACGGGCAGCGGCATCTGTTCGGTGGCCTGGTGCAAAAACTGGTTGAGGCTGTCCAGGTGGCTCTGCGCTTCGTTGCGGAAAATTTCCAGCAGCAGCGGGTCGAGTGCGCTGTCGTCCGGCTCCATGGCTTCGGGTAACGGCGCGCCACTGGCCAGGGCATGGGCGCGCGCGGCAAGCAGGTCGACATCATCGCGCTGGCGCTGGGCGTCCGCGGCGAACTCGGCGATCAGCGCCGGCAAGAGCACCAGCACATCATCCAGCACGGCCTGGACCTCGGCACCCGGCGCGACCACCCGCTCGAGCACGCGGTTCAGCAGGTTTTCCACGGCCCACGCCAGCTCCGCCAGCACCAGGGCTCGCACCATGCGCCCACTGCCCTTGAGAGTATGGAAGGCACGGCGCATGTCGCTCAGGGCGGCCTTGTCTTCGAGGCTGGCAGCGCCTTGGGGTATCAAGCGCTGCAGCACTTCCAGCACTTCGGCGGTTTCTTCCAGGAACACTTCGCGCAGTTCATCATCCACCGACTCTTCGTCGGCCGGTGGCGGCAACAGGCTGCCCGGACGTTGCAGTGCCGGCGGGTTGAGGCGCGGCGTCGGGCTGGCGAGCGCCTGTGCCAGTGTCTGGGTGTTATCCGTGGTTTCATCGCTCAACGCCGAGCGCTCCTGGCGCCAGGTCTGCTGGGCCTGCAGCGGCGCGTAACCCAGCGCCGCGAGGCCTTCGTAAGCGATGTCCAAGACGCGTTCGCCGGGCGCGTCCGGGTCCTGGAGCATGCGTTCGAGGTAGTGCTCCAGGCTAGTGAGCACGTCAGCAACATGCTCGAGTTGTGCCGCAGAGGGCGCAGTGTCCTGGACCATCAACTGCTCATCCACGTAGTCATTAAAACCACGCATCAGGCTCGCCGCACGGGGCAGCGGAATCATTGCCAGGGCGCCACGCACCTGGGTCAGCAGCTCTGGCAGGGATTCCAGGCGTTGTGTATCCCATTGCGCCTCAAGGCAGTCAATGATCAACTCCCGCGCCTGCTTGAGGCACTGGCACGATTCCTTGATCACCAACTGGTGGATCTGGGTCAGGTCGGTGGTGGGCAGGCGGCTGTCTTCACGGTTTTGCGGCTCGACAGTGCCGACCATCCCGGCCAGGGTCGCCTCGACATAGAGCAGGGCCCCGGCGACATCCATCAACACCGCGTCGTTGGGCTCGCGCTGCCCCTGGGCCAGGCCCTGGACCACCGCCAACTGGTCGATGATGACTTTGCGCGGCTGGCCAAAGCCAAGCACCGCCAGGGTATCGGCGATCTGGCGCAAGGGCGCCAACAGGCTGTCGAGGTCCGCGATGTGCTGGCGGTCACTGCGCACAAACAGGTCCAGGCGTTCCTTGACCCGCACCAACTCCTCACACAACGCGCCGAGCACCGAGCCCATGGCATTGCGGTCCGGCCCGGCCAGGCGCGCGCGCTCGGCATCGACCACGGTGCTGTCGGGCAAGGCTTCATCCAGGCCGTAGCGTTCCTTGAGGCTTTGCATGCGCGGCGTCGGCCGGGTGACTTTGGCGATATAAAACAGCAGGCTCTTGAGCAACTGGTCCGGTGCCGGGCTGTTGATCCCTTCGATGCCCTGGGTTTGCAGGCGCTTGAGCACCTTGTCGCAGCTCTTGAGCAGGCTGCGCAATGCCGGGCTATTGGCGATCACGCCAGTGAGCATGCCTTCGGCCAGCGCCGAGGTGACTTGCCACAACGGCAGCAATGGCGCGCCGTGACACAGTGCTTCCAGTTGGGCGAAGACCCGTGCCATGTCTTCCAGGTTGCTCGGGCCGTGGTCTTCACGCAGCAGCCCGGCCAGGCCCTGTTGCAGCATTTGCCGCCAGTGCTGCAGTTGCTCGGCAAAGTCGGCCGGTGCCCGCTGGGCCAGAGCGTCATCGGGCAGCGGGGCGATCACCAGCAGTTGCGGGCTGAACAGGCTGGTTTCCGAGAGCAGGCTTTTGCCGTGCACGCTGCGCAGGTCGTTGAGCAGCGGCAACACTACCAGGGGCAGGTCGCGCCGGGCGCTGTGCACACGGTCCAGGTACAACGGCAGTTGCCCGAGGGCCTGTTGCAGCAAGCGGATGCCTTCTTCGCGCTGGCTGACGTGCCCGGCTTGCAGGGCCTGGGCCAGGTGCTCCATTTCTTCGGCGAGGAGTGCCGCGCCGTAGAACTCGACCATCTGCAGGGCGCCGTGGACCTGATGAATGCCCTCCAGGCACTGCGCGAGGGCTTGCTCGCTGGCGTCGTCGGCAAAGGCGTCCAGTGCCGCACGGGCCTGCTTCAGGGTGTCGGCGATCTCGCCCTTGACCCATTCGAGGGCGACGTAGTCGTGCCGGTCAACCATAACGACTCCGGAGTGAGTTAACACCGCAATACAAATGTGGGAGCTGACCCACCGCTATCGCAGGCAAGCCAGCTCTCACAGGGGTTTTGTGCAGGTGTTGAGAGGGCATGTCATTCATCGGTCTTGCGCACGGGCGGCAAGGTGAAGCCCGATACCGAGCGGCGCAACTGGCTGGCCATTTTGGCCAGGTTGCCAATGCTTTCGGCGGTGGCCGTGGAGCCCGATGAGGTCTGGCTGGTGATTTGCTGGATCACGTTCATGGTCAGGGAGATCTGCCCCGCCGACGAGGTTTGCTGCTGCGCCGCGTTGGAGATGCTCTGGATCAGCGCGGCCAGGGTCTTGGACACCCCTTCGATTTCTTCCAGGGCCACCCCGGCGTCCTGGGCCAGCCGCGCGCCGCGCACCACTTCGGTGGTGGTCTGCTCCATGGAAATCACGGCTTCGTTGGTGTCGGTCTGGATCGCCCGCACCAGGTTCTCGATCTGCCGGGTGGCGGCCGACGAGCGCTCGGCCAGGCGCTGCACCTCATCGGCCACCACTGCAAAGCCGCGCCCGGCGTCACCGGCCATGCTCGCCTGGATCGCGGCGTTGAGGGCAAGGATGTTGGTCTGGTCGGCGATATCGTCGATCAGGCTGACAATATCGCCAATTTCCTGAGACGATTCCCCCAGGCGCTTGATGCGTTTGGCGGTGTCCTGGATCTGTTCACGGATGTTGTCCATGCCGTGGATGGTGTTGTGCACCACCTCGTTGCCCTTGTTGGCGATCTCCACCGAACGTTCGGCCACGGCCGAGGACTCGGCGGCGTTGGCCGATACCTGGTCGATGGATTGGGCCATCTGGTTGATCGCCGTGGAGGCTTCGGCGATCTGCTGGGCCTGGTGCTCCGAGGCCTGGGCCAGGTGCATGGCGGTGGCCTGGGTTTCCTGCACCGCACCGGCCACTTCACCGGCAGTGAGGTTGATGGTCGCCACCAGGTCACGCAACTGGTCCACCGAATAGTTGATGGAATCGGCGATGGTGCCGGTGAAGTCTTCGGTCACCGAGGCGGTCACGGTGAGGTCGCCGTCGGCCAGGTCTTCGATTTCGTCCAGCAGGCGCATGATCGCGTTCTGATTGCGTTCGTTTTTCTCGGCGGTTTCGCGCAACTGACGATTGGTCTCGCGCACCATCACCAGGCCGATCAGGATAATCGAGGCCAGCGCCAGCAAGCCCAGGGCATAGCCGCCGATGGTGTCGAGGGTGCGCCCGCCGGCCAGGTTTTCAAAGCCGGTGGCCAGTTGCGAGGCTTCATCGAGCAGGGTCTGCGAGAGGCTGAAGATGTTGCTCGCCGAGGCGCGCACCTGGAACAGTTGTGGCGAGGTTTCGAGGATTTCATCCACGGAGCCGGAGACAAACTCGAACAGCTCGGCAATTTCCGCCAGGCGCGCCCGGGCGTCCGAGTCTTGCACCTCACTGATCTTCAGGCCGGCACTGCCCTGGAGCATACCGGCCAGGACTTGGCCAAAACGGTTGGCGTCGCGGCCAAAGGCGTCGGCGGCCTTGACCGCCGTGTCATCTCCCGCCAGCACCGTGTTGACCGCTCCCAGGATGCGCTCGGCCAATAGCGACTGGCGCTGGGCCACCGCCACCTGGCTGGCGGGCGCGCCGCGTTGCAGCAGGATCTCGACGACCTTTTCCGACTCGATCTGTAATTGCGGCACGGTTTCGGCCAGGGTCGCCGCCACTTGATGCAGGGACAGCACCGTCTGCTCGCTGGCCAGGATCACGTCGGTGTTCTTCAGCAAGGCTTCCCAGTCATGCTGCACGGCGCGCATTTCGCTGCGCACGGCAGCGGGTGCAGCGGGCAGGCCGGTGGCCGGGTCGCCTTTTTTCAGGTAACCCCAGCGCTGGGCAAAATCATTGCGCGCCTCACTCAGCAGCTTGAACGCGGCGGCCTTGCCGGCGGCGGCCTCCGTGGCGTTCTTGGCAATGCGCTGGGACAGCACCCGCAGCTCGCCGGCGTGGCCGATGTACTGCTTGTCGTAGGTGGACTGGGTGTTGAGGTACGCGAAGTTGGCGAACAGCAGCATGATGAAGATGATCAGCGCGATAAACAGCACGATGATCTGCGAACGGCTACGGGAGGCTTCCTGCGGTTTGACGGGGGTGGCGGTGCTCATGCGGCAACATCCAGAAAGCCCGGGGCCTGGGCCAGGGCGAAGGGGCTGAAGACCTGCCACAGCGGGTCGCCGCTGAACTGGCCTTGGATAAACGCGGCGCTGGCGGCGGGCACGCTGGCCGATGCCGGAAGCAGCAGGTCCTGGGCAAAGTGTTGCAGGCCGACCACTTCATCCACCAGCAGGCCGACAAAGGTGTCTTCGTGCTCGATCACCAGCACCCGGCGCTGCTTGCGCGCCGCCGACAGCTCATAGCCGAAAAACCCACACAGGTTGATCACCGGCAGCAAGCGCCCGCGCAGGTTGGCCACGCCCCTGACCCAGGGCTTGACCCCCGGCATCAAGGTGCAGCGCGGTTCATGCAGCACCTCGGCGACTTCGCCCATGGGCGCCACATACCAGTGCCCGCCCAGGCGAAAGCCGATGCCGCTCCAGCTGTGCGACCGGGTTTCCTGGGACGGCAAATCAGCGGCCAGCAGGCGGCAGCGGCGATCGATGTCCAGCAGCAGCTCAAAGGCGGTTTGCGACTCGGTCATGGGAACGTGCCGTCAGGGTTTGAGCACCGAGTTCAGGACTTCAATCAGCTTGTCTTCTTCCACCGGCTTGGTCAGGTATGCCTTGGCCCCTTGGCGCGCGCCCCAGATCTTGTCGGTTTCCTGGTCCTTGGTGGTGACGATGATGATCGGGATACCGCTGGTTTCCGGCTCCTTGGACAATTGGCGCGTAGCCTGGAAGCCATTGAGGCCGGGCATGACGATATCCATCAAGACGGCGTCGGGCTTCTCCTGGCGGGCCAGGGCAACGCCATCGGCACCGTTTTCGGCCTTGAGGACCTGGTGACCGTGCTTTTCCAGCATGCCGGTCAGTTTGTACATTTCAGTCGGCGAATCGTCGACGATCAGAACGCGTGCCATGGTTTTCCCCACTACATTGGTTGACGCAAGCCCCGGGGGCTGGGTCAATGTGCTTGTTCTACTGCAGCGAAACCCGGCACATAGGCCTTGATCGCACTCAGCAGTTCTTCCTTGCTGAAAGGTTTGGTCAAAAATTGATCGACGCCGACGATGCGCCCCTTGGCTTTGTCGAACAGGCCGTCCCTGGACGAGAGCATGATCACCGGAATGGCCTTGAACGCCGGGTTGTTCTTGACCAGGGCGCAGGTCTGATAGCCATCCAGGCGCGGCATCATGATGTCGACAAAGATAATGTGCGGGTGGTGGTCAACGATCCTGGCCAGGGCATCAAAACCGTCGATGGCCGTGATGACTTCGCACCCCACGTTCTTCAACAGCGTTTCAGCGGTGCGGCGAATCGTTTTCGAATCGTCGATCACCATCACTTTCAAGGCGTTGGAATGCTGTTCCATATCTGCTCTACCATCGCCACAGCGAATCGGTTTTCGGTGTGTACTGCCGGGTGCGGCCTGGGACCAGCGCCAAAACCCTTGCCGTGCAAGGGCCGACACGCCATGGCAGCCTTTTTAGCACAGACTGGGAAGGCAATCTATCGGCCGACCGGCAAGGTGGTTTTTCCTTGACCCACAACAGCCGCAGCGCCACTCTGACGCCACTTTTATGCGCCCTTATTTGTTAGAGGAATTCCCCATGAGCGTTCGCGTCGGCATTGTCATGGACCCTATCGCCAGCATCTCCTATAAAAAGGATAGCTCGCTGGCCATGCTGCTCGCCGCCCAGGCCCGCGGCTGGACCCTGTTCTATATGGAGCAGCGCGACCTTTACCAGGGCGACGGCGAGGCGCGGGCGCGAATGCGCCCCTTGCAGGTGTTCGCCAACCCAGAGAAGTGGTTTGAGCTGCAAGACGAGATCGACAGCCCCCTGAGCGACCTGGACGTGATCCTGATGCGCAAGGATCCGCCGTTCGACATGGAGTTCGTCTACTCCACCTACCTGCTGGAGCAGGCCGAGCGCGCCGGCGTGCTGATCGTCAACAAGCCGCAGAGCCTGCGCGACTGCAACGAAAAGCTGTTCGCCACCCTGTTCCCGCAGTGCACGCCACCGACCGTGGTCAGCCGCCGCGCCGATGTATTGCGTGAATTTGCCGCCAAGCATGGCGATGTGATCCTCAAGCCGCTGGACGGCATGGGCGGCACCTCGATCTTCCGTCACCGCGCGGGCGACCCGAACCTGTCGGTGATCCTTGAGACCCTGACCGCCCTCGGCACCCAGCAGATCATGGGCCAGGCCTACCTGCCAGCGATCAAGGACGGCGACAAGCGCATCCTGATGATCGACGGCGAGCCGGTGGATTACTGCCTGGCACGCATCCCGGCGGCCGGCGAGACCCGTGGCAACCTCGCGGCCGGTGGTCGTGGCGAAGCCCGCCCGCTGAGCGACAAGGACCGCTGGATCGCCGCCCAGGTTGGCCCGACCCTGCGGGAAAAGGGCCTGCTGTTTGTAGGCCTTGACGTAATTGGCGAGCACCTGACCGAAATCAACGTGACCAGTCCCACCTGTATCCGCGAAATAGACAACGCGTTTGGCACCAATATCGGCGAAATGCTCATGGCAGCGATTGCCGACAAGCTACAAGCCAAGTGACATAGAACAGCCAGATGTAAACCAACATTGCGCTATCATGCGCCACCCGTGAGACGCGCGATGTTGGTTTTCCTGTTATGACGCTTCCGTCCGACCTGCCCCCCCAATTCACCCATAGCGGCGTACGCCCGGCTGATCGGCTCGGATTTACCCTGTTCCTGGCAGCGCTGATTCATTTGGCGTTGATCCTTGGCCTGGGCTTCACCTTCGTCGAACCCCAACAGATCAGCAAAACCCTGGAAATCACCCTCGCCACCTTCAAAAGTGAAAAAAAGCCCGAAAAGGCTGACTTCCTGGCCCAGGACAATCAGCAGGGCAGCGGCACCCTGGATAAAAAGGCAGTGCCCAAGACAACCGAAGTGGCGCCCTTCCAGGACAACAAGATCAATAAGGTCACCCCGCCTCCAGCGGCCAAGCCTGAGGTCAAGCAGGCCGCGCCCAAGGCCGCCGTCGCCACCGTTGCGCCAAAACCCCAGAAGGCCGTGACCCAGCGCGAAGCCGTGAAGACCGAGCCTACGCCAAGCAAACCCGCCCCCACATTTGACAGCTCGCAGCTTTCCAGCGAAATCTCCAGCCTGGAAGCCGAACTGGCCAACGAACAACAGCTGTACGCCAAGCGCCCGCGCATCTACCGGCTCAATGCCGCCTCCACCATGCGCGACAAAGGCGCCTGGTATAAGGACGAATGGCGCAAGAAGGTCGAGCGCATCGGCAACTTGAACTACCCGGACGAGGCCCGTCGCCAGCAGATCTACGGCAACTTGCGCCTGCTGGTGTCGATCAACCGCGACGGCTCCCTGTATGAAGTGCTGGTGCTGGAGTCCTCCGGCCAGCCATTGCTGGACCAGGCGGCGCAACGCATCGTGCGCCTGGCTGCACCGTTCGCCCCGTTTACCGGCGACCTGAACGATATCGACCGCCTGGAAATCATCCGCACCTGGCGTTTTGCCAAAGGCGACCGGCTTTCCAGCAACTGACCACTGCAAGCTCGCGCCTACACGGGAAACAAATCCGCTAACCGTATTCCTACACATCCCCAGCTTGTCAGTTCGCCCCTCCAACGCCACACTAGCGGACATGAAAAATGTCAGCCCGACTTACCTCAAGCACCAATTCCTGATCGCCATGCCCCATATGGCCGACCCGAACTTTGCGCACACCTTGACCTATATCGTCGAGCACACGGCCGATGGCGCCATGGGGCTGGTGGTCAACCGCCCGCAAAGCCTGAACCTGGCAGATATCCTTGAGCAACTGCGCCCGGAGATCGACCCGCCCGCCAGTTGCCAGGCAGTGCCGATCTATTTCGGCGGCCCGGTGCAGACGGACCGGGGTTTCGTGCTGCATCCCAGCGGCCCGACGTTCCAGGCCACTGTCGACCTGGAGGGCGTGTCCCTGTCCACCTCCCAGGACGTGCTGTTTGCCATCGCCGATGGCGTCGGCCCGCAGCAGAGCCTGATTACCCTGGGCTACGCGGGCTGGGAAGCCGGGCAACTGGAAGAAGAACTGGCCAACAATGCCTGGCTGACCTGCCCGTTCGATGCCGACATTCTGTTCAATACCGCCAGCGAACTGCGCCTGAATGCCGCGGCCAAGCAGTTGGGGGTCAACCTCAACCTGCTGACCAGCCAGGCGGGGCACGCCTGATGGCCTTGCGACTGATCCTCGGGTTTGACTACGGCACCAAGCAGATCGGCGTGGCCGTGGGCCAGGTCATCACCGGCCAGGCCCGCGAGCTGTGTACCTTGAAGGCGCAAAACGGCATTCCGGACTGGAATCAGGTCGAAGCCCTGATCAAGGAATGGAAGCCCGACGCGGTGGTGGTCGGCCTGCCGCTGAACATGGACGGCACCCCCAGCGACATGTGCCTGCGTGCCGAAAAGTTCGCCCGCCGCCTCAATGGCCGCTACAACCTGCCCTTCTATACCCACGATGAGCGCCTGACGACCTTCGAGGCCAAGGGTGAGCGCCGCGACCGTGGCGGGCAGAAAGGCAGCTACCGCGACAACCCGGTCGACGCCATTGCCGCCGCCTTGCTGTTGCAGGGCTGGCTGGATGAAAACACTGCTTTATTTGAATCCTGACTGACGCGGCTTGCCGCGTCTTCTTACGTTTGAGCCCGGACTTTGTCAGCGTCACGCTGGCCGAGCCCTTGAAGGAGCCACCATGAGCCTGCCCAATCCCGCCGAACTGATCAGCCAGATGGCGATTCGCCTCAAGGCCCATCTGCAACACCGCGCCATCAGCGAGCCGCGCTTCATCGGCATCCGCACCGGCGGTGTGTGGGTCGCCCAGGCGTTGCTGCAAGAGCTGGGCAATGACTCGCCCCTGGGCACCCTGGACGTGTCCTTCTACCGCGATGACTTCAGCCAGAACGGCCTGCACCCGCAAGTGCGCCCGTCAGCCCTGCCGTTCGAGATCGAAGGCCAGCACCTGGTGCTGATTGATGACGTGCTGATGAGCGGCCGCACCATCCGGGCCGCCATGAACGAGCTGTTCGACTACGGCCGCCCGGCCAGCATCACCCTGGTCTGCCTGCTCGACCTCGAGGCTGGCGAACTGCCGATCAGCCCGGATGTGGTGGGCGCGACCCTGTCGCTTTCAGCCCAGCAGCGGGTAAAATTGTCCGGTCCCACGCCGCTCGAACTCGAACTGCAAGACCTCGCCCTTTAAACCGCCTTGTAAAGAGTCCCCGCGATGACGCCTCTAGATGCCAAGCGCCCGCTGCAGCTCAACGCTCAGGGCCAGCTGCAACACTTCCTGTCCCTCGACGGCCTGCCCCGCGAATTGCTCACCGAAATCCTCGACACTGCCGACTCGTTCCTTGAAGTCGGCGGCCGAGCGGTGAAGAAAGTCCCGCTGCTGCGCGGCAAAACCATTTGCAACGTGTTCTTCGAGAACTCGACGCGCACCCGCACCACCTTCGAACTGGCGGCCCAGCGCCTGTCAGCCGACGTGATCACCCTGAACGTCTCCACCTCGTCGGCGAGCAAGGGCGAAACCCTGCTCGACACCCTGCGTAACCTGGAGGCCATGGCGGCCGACATGTTCGTGGTGCGTCATGGCGACTCGGGCGCGGCGCACTTTATCGCCGAGCACGTGTGCCCGCAGGTGGCGATCATCAACGGCGGCGATGGCCGCCACGCCCACCCGACCCAGGGCATGCTCGACATGCTTACCATCCGTCGGCACAAGGGTGGCTTTGAAAACCTCTCGGTGGCCATCGTCGGCGATATCCTGCATTCGCGGGTAGCGCGCTCGAACATGCTGGCCCTGAAAACCCTGGGCTGCCCGGATATCCGCGTGATTGCACCGAAAACCCTGCTGCCGGTAGGCATCGAACAATACGGGGTGAAGGTCTACACCGACATGGCCACGGGCCTGAAGGATGTGGACGTGGTGATCATGCTGCGCCTGCAACGCGAGCGCATGGCCGGTGGCCTGCTGCCCAGCGAAGGCGAGTTCTACCGCCTGTTCGGCCTGACCACCGCGCGCCTGGCCGGTGCCAAGCCGGATGCCATTGTCATGCACCCCGGCCCGATCAACCGCGGGGTGGAGATTGAGTCGGCGGTGGCCGACGGGCCGCACTCGGTGATTCTCAACCAGGTTACCTACGGCATCGCCGTACGCATGGCCGTGCTGTCCATGGCCATGAGCGGGCAAACCGCCCAACGTCAATTCGAGCAGGAGAACGCCCAGTGAAGCTCAGCATTCTCGGCGCCCGAGTCATCGATCCGGCCAGCGGCCTGGATCAAGTCACTGATCTGCACCTGGAAGCCGGCAAGATCATTGCCATTGGCGCCGCCCCCAGCGGTTTCAGCCCGGTTCAGAGCATCGACGCCAAAGGCCTGGTGGCTGCTCCCGGCCTGGTAGACCTGAACGTCGCCCTGCGCGAGCCGGGCTACAGCCGCAAAGGCAGCATCGCCAGCGAAACCCGCGCCGCCGCTGCCGGCGGTGTCACCAGCCTGTGCTGCCCGCCGCAGACCAAACCGGTGCTGGACACCTCGGCCGTGGCCGAGCTGATCCTCGACCGTGCCCGCGAAGCCGGCAATTGCAAAGTGTTCCCCATCGGCGCCCTGAGCAAAGGCCTGGATGGCGAACAACTGGCCGAGCTGATTGCCCTGCGCGACGCGGGTTGCGTGGCCTTCGGCAATGGCCTGGAAAGCTTCCGCAGCACCCGCACCCTGTGCCGTGCCCTGGAATATGCAGCCACCTTCGACCTGACGGTGATCTTCCACTCCCAGGACCACGACCTGGCTGAAGGCGGCCTGGCCCATGAAGGCCCTACCGCCAGCTTCCTCGGCCTGGCAGGCATCCCGGAAACCGCAGAAACCGTAGCCCTGGCCCGTGACCTGCTGCTGGTGGAACAAAGCGGGGTGCGTGCGCACTTCAGCCAACTGACCAGCGCCCGGGGCGTGGCCCTGATCGCCCAGGCCCAGGCCCGCGGCTTGCCGGTGACCGCCGATGTGGCGTTGTACCAGTTGATTCTGACCGATGAGGCGTTGATCGACTTCTCCAGCCTGTACCACGTGCAACCGCCACTGCGCACCCGCGCCGACCGCGACGGTTTGCGCGCAGCGGTGAAGTCCGGGGTGGTTTCGGCGATCTCCAGCCATCACCAACCCCACGAGCGGGATGCCAAGCTGGCCCCATTTGGCGCGACAGAGCCTGGGATCAGCAGCGTCGAGTTGCTGCTGCCGCTGGCGATGACCCTGGTGGAAGATGGGTTGCTGGACTTGCCAACGCTGCTGGCACGCCTGAGCTCAGGTCCGGCCCAAGCGCTGCGCCTGCCGGCGGGCAAGCTGGCGGTGGGTTCTGCGGCGGACCTGGTGCTGTTTGATCCGGCCAGCTCCACCGTGGCTGGCGAGCAGTGGCTGTCTCGGGGTGAAAACTGCCCATTCATCGGCCATAGCTTGCCGGCGACTGTGCGCTACACCCTGGTGGATGGACGGATCAGCTACCAGGCCTGATCCGCTCTAAAGTGGGCACGGTCAAAAATGTAGGAGCCAGCTTGTGTGGGAGCTGGCTTGCCTGCGATTGCATCACCTCAGTTCCACTGACATACCGAGGTGCCCGCATCGCAGGCAAGCCTGCTTCCACATTTGACCGTGCCCACATGAGCCTAGCCAGGCTTAGCGCCCGCCCAGCCGCTCGGCATTGCGGATCGAAACCTGCGTATTCAGCGTCCAGAAGTCATACAGCACGCCGACCAGGAACAAGCCGCCCGTTACCAGATACAACAGACCGGTGAGCCATTTGCCCTGATACATGCGGTGCAAGCCAAACACCCCAAGAAACGTCAGAAGAATCCAGGCCACGTTGTACTCGATCGGCCCGGCGGTAAAACGCAGGTCGGCTTCACGGTCCATCGCCGGGATCAGGAACAGGTCGATCAGCCAGCCAATACCCAGCAAACCAAAGGTGAAGAACCAGATCGTCCCGGTCACCGGCTTGCCGTAGTAAAAGCGGTGTGCCCCGGTAAAACCGAAGATCCAGAGCAGGTAACCGATCACCTTGCTATGGGTGTCCTGTTGCGAAACATCCTGTCGATAGGTGTTCATGAATGACCTCTTTAGCCTCGATAGATAAATATTTCTGGTTTCTTTGTGACTTTTTTACAGGCACCCGACGTACGGCAAATGTTATCGTCGCTTCCCTCAAAGCCTTATACCGCCTGACTTGTGTAGGACAATTGCGACAGTTCGTCGCGGTTTTCCTGATTTTGACGTCAAGGTTCAGTCGACAGACGGCCTGAGAAAGACACTAAAAGCTGTTATAAAGTTGCGCGCAAACCAACAAGAGCCTGCCTTATGCGACCATTTTTAAAGACATGGCTAACCATTTGCCTATTGATGCCACTGGCCGCCCACGCCACCAATCGTGAGCAACGACTTCCGAACGTTAATGGTTTTACCCCTAAAGTTCACGCCACTACCACCTCCGCCAAATCGGCAAAGCTCACCGTCAAGCGCCCGACTCAGCTGAGCAAGGCCAACGTTAAAGCAGTTCCGGGCCTGGTAGCGAGCAATAACCAGCAAAGCAGCAAAGTCTTGAGCCGTGCCGTCAACGTGCTCGGTACCCCTTATCGTTGGGGCGGCAGTAGCCCAAGTAAAGGCTTTGATTGCAGCGGCCTGGTGAAATACGCCTTCAATGATGTGGCTGCAGTGGATTTGCCACGCACCTCCAACGCCATGGCCAGCGGCCACGGGCAGAAGGTCGATCGCAAGGATCTGAAGCCCGGCGACCTGTTGTTCTTCAAGCTCAAGAGCCGCCAGGTCAACCATGTTGCCATCTACCTGGGCAACGACCGCTTTATCCACGCACCGCGCCGTGGCAAGTCGGTCAGCATCGACACCCTGAAAAAGCCGTTCTGGAACAAGAACTACGTGATTGCCAAGCGCGTGCTGCCCAAAGAGCAGAACAACCTGCGGATTGTGCAGCGCTGACAGTAAATGCAAATGTGAATGCTGGCTTGTGTGGGAGCTGGCTTGCCTGCGATAGCATCACCTCAGTGTGACTGACACACCGAGTTGCCTGCATCGCAGGCAAGCCAGCTCCCACATCCTATATATCTGCGGGCACCCTCGCCTGCTCCCGGGCCTCTTCAAGCCTGACCAGTCCCTGACTGACCAACCCCTTCAAGCTCATATCCAACGTCTTCATCCCCAGCGCCCCGCCCGTCTGAATCGCCGAATACAACTGCGCCACCTTGTCCTCACGGATCAGGTTGCGGATCGCCGGTGTACCGAGCATGATTTCATGGGCCGCCACGCGCCCGCCGCCGACTTTCTTCAGCAACACCTGGGACACCACCGCCTGCAGCGATTCCGAGAGCATCGAGCGGACCATGGCCTTTTCCCCCGCCGGAAACACATCCACCAGCCGATCCACGGTTTTCGCCGCCGAACTGGTGTGCAGGGTGCCAAACACCAAGTGCCCGGTTTCCGCCGCCGTCAGGGCCAGGCGGATGGTTTCCAGGTCGCGCAACTCGCCAACCAGGATCACATCCGGGTCTTCGCGCAACGCCGAACGCAGGGCCGTCGAGAAACTGTGGGTGTCGCGGTGCACCTGGCGTTGGCTGATCAACGCTTTACGCGGTTCGTGGACAAACTCGATAGGGTCTTCAAGGGTCAGGATGTGCTGCTGACGGGTGCTGTTGAGGTAATCGACCATCGCCGCCAGGGTGGTGGACTTGCCCGAGCCCGTGGCACCGGTCACCAGCACCAGCCCTCTGGGCAATTCGGCGATGCGCCGGAATATGTCCCCCAGCCCCAGGGCTTCCAGGCTCTGGACCCGAGAGGGGATCGCACGGAACACCGCCCCCAGCCCCCGGTGCTGGCAGAACACGTTGGCGCGAAAGCGCGCGACGCCAGGCAAATCGAAGGAAAAATCCGTTTCAAGAGATGTTTCGAAATCCTTTTGCTGGTGTTTATGGAGGATCGGGCTGAGCAAGTCCGCTACTTGCGTAGCACTCAGCACCGGCCAATCCAGTGGCAGTACCTCGCCATCGACGCGCATCCTCGGCGCCAAGCCTGCCGACAGATGCAGGTCGGAGGCGCCCTGGCTGACGCTTGCGGCCAGCAGTTCAGTGATGTCCATAGGGCTATCCATTTCCAGTAGAATGCCGCGGACTCCATATCCGCGGGCGCAACTTTAATGTCGACCATAGCAGACAATATCGGCCTGGTTACCGAGCGGATCCGTGCCGCGGCCAAGGCCGTGCAACGCGATGAAACCAGCGTGCACTTGCTGGCCGTGAGCAAGACCAAACCCGCGCAAGCCGTGCGCGAAGCCTACGCCGCCGGGATGCGCGACTTCGGCGAGAACTACTTGCAGGAAGCCCTGGGCAAACAGGCCGATTTAACCGATCTGCCCTTGAGTTGGCACTTCATCGGCCCCATTCAATCGAACAAGACGCGCGCTATCGCCGAGAATTTCGCTTGGGTGCATTCCGTGGACCGCCTGAAAATTGCCCAACGCCTGTCCGAACAACGCCCGGCCGACCTGCCGCCGCTCAATATCTGCATTCAGGTCAATGTCAGTGGCGAAGCCAGCAAGTCCGGCTGTACACCTGCCGACCTGCCAGCGCTGGCCGAGGCGATCCAGGCCCTGCCCCGCTTGAAGCTGCGTGGCCTGATGGCGATCCCCGAGCCCACCGACGACCGGGCACAGCAAGATGCGGCGTTTGCCGCTGTGCGTGACTTGCAAGTGAGCCTGGACCTGGGGCTCGACACACTTTCCATGGGTATGAGCCATGACCTTGAGTCGGCCATTGCCCAAGGGGCCACCTGGGTGCGGATCGGTACCGCGCTGTTTGGTGCCCGCGACTACGGCCAGCCATGAAATGGCTGACTTCCATCTGAGTAAGGACCTGTCATGAGCAGCACGCGTATAGCCTTTATCGGCGCCGGTAACATGGCGGCCAGCCTGATCGGTGGCCTGCGGGCCAAGGGCCTGCAAGCCTCGCAGATTCGCGCCAGCGATCCGGGCGCCGAGACCCGTGCCCGGGTGAGCGCAGAACACGGTATCGAAACCTTCGCCGACAACGCCGAAGCCATCCAGGGCGTCGACGTGATCGTACTGGCGGTCAAGCCACAGGCCATGAAAGCCGTGTGCGAAGCCTTGCGCCCAAGCCTGGCGCCGCAGCAACTGGTGGTGTCGATTGCCGCTGGTATCAACTGCGCCAGCATGAACAACTGGCTCGGCGCCCAGCCCATCGTGCGCTGCATGCCCAACACCCCATCGCTGCTGCGCCAGGGTGTCAGCGGCCTGTACGCCACCGCCCAAGTGAGCGCCGCCCAGCGTGAGCAGGCCCAGGAGCTATTGTCGGCCGTGGGTGTGGCCCTGTGGCTGGAAGAAGAGCAGCAACTGGACGCCGTCACCGCTGTGTCCGGCAGTGGCCCGGCATATTTCTTCCTGCTGGTCGAAGCCATGACTGCCGCCGGCGTGAAGCTGGGCCTGCCACGGGAAATCGCTGAGCAACTGACCCAGCAAACCGCCCTCGGCGCCGCACATATGGTGGTCTCCAGCGATGTGGATGCGGCCGAATTGCGCCGTCGCGTGACCTCGCCCAATGGCACCACACAGGCGGCCATCGAATCATTCCAGGCCGGGGGCTTTGAAGCCCTGGTCGAAAAAGCACTGGGTGCCGCCGCGCACCGCTCGGCTGAACTTGCCGAACAACTGGGTCAATAAGGAGCCAATATGATTGGTTTGAACACCGCTGCCGTCTATGTACTGCAAACCCTCGGCAGCCTTTACCTGCTGATCGTGCTGTTGCGCTTTGTCCTGCAACTGGTACGCGCCAACTTCTACAACCCGCTCTGCCAATTCGCCGTGAAGGCCACCCAGCCGCTGCTCAAGCCGCTGCGTCGGGTAATCCCGAGCCTGTTCGGCCTGGACATGTCGTCGCTGGTACTGGCGATCCTGGTGCAACTGGCGCTGATGGCCCTGACGCTGCTGCTGACCTACGGCACCATGGGCAACTTCCTGCAACTGCTGGTCTGGGCCCTGATCGGCGTGACCGCGCTGTTCCTGAAGATTTTCTTCTTTGCACTGATCATCAGCGTGATCCTGTCCTGGGTCGCACCGGGCAGCCATAACCCTGGCGCCGAACTGGTCAACCAGATCTGCGAACCGGCCCTGGCGCCATTCCGCAAGATCCTGCCGAACCTCGGCGGCCTGGATATCTCGCCGATCCTCGCGTTCATGGTGCTCAAGCTCCTGGACATGCTGGTGATCAACAACCTGGCGGCAATGACCATGATGCCGGACATCCTGCGCTTGCTGATCTGACGACTGTTTGCGGGCTGCGCAGGACAACATGTGGGGGCAGGCAAGCCCCCACATTTTTGTAACTGTGTCTTGAAGTGAATCCATGCAGGCCTTCGCTTGCCGCTAGGCCCCCCGCTCTTTAGACTTACGCCTCATTTAAACGAGAGCAGGGTCGATGCCAACTGCCTTTCCCCCCGATTCTGTTGGACTGGTCGTGCCCCAAGTGGCGCACTTCAGCGAACCCCTGGCCCTGGCCTGTGGGCGGTCGCTGCCGGCCTATGACCTGATCTATGAAACCTACGGTGCGTTGAACGCCACGGCCAGCAATGCCGTGCTGATCTGCCACGCCCTGTCGGGCCATCATCACGCCGCCGGCTACCACAGCGCCGACGAGCGCAAGCCCGGCTGGTGGGACAGCTGCATCGGCCCTGGCAAACCCATCGACACCAACAAGTTCTTTGTGGTCAGCCTGAACAACCTCGGCGGCTGCAACGGTTCCACCGGCCCCAGCAGCCTCAACCCGGAAACCGGCAAGCCGTTTGGCGCCGACTTCCCGGTACTGACCGTGGAAGACTGGGTGCACAGCCAGGCACGCTTGGCCGACCTGCTGGGCATCCAGCAATGGGCAGCGGTGATCGGCGGCAGCCTGGGCGGCATGCAGGCCCTGCAATGGACCATTACCTACCCCGACCGCGTGCGCCATTGCCTGGCCATCGCCTCGGCCCCGAAGTTGTCGGCACAGAACATCGCCTTCAACGAAGTGGCGCGCCAGGCGATCCTCACCGACCCCGAGTTCCACGGCGGTTCATTCCAGGAAGCCGGGGTGATCCCCAAGCGCGGCTTGATGCTGGCGCGGATGGTCGGACATATCACCTACCTGTCGGATGACTCCATGGGCGAAAAATTCGGCCGTGGGCTCAAGAGCGAGAAGCTCAACTACGACTTCCACAGCGTCGAATTCCAGGTCGAAAGCTACCTGCGTTACCAGGGCGAGGAGTTTTCCGGGCGTTTCGACGCCAATACCTACCTGCTGATGACCAAGGCCCTGGACTACTTCGACCCGGCGGCAAACTTTGATGACGACCTGGCGAAGACCTTCGAAGGCGCCACGGCCAAGTTCTGCGTGATGTCGTTCACCACCGACTGGCGCTTCTCGCCGGCCCGTTCGCGGGAGCTGGTAGATGCGCTGATGGCTGCGCGCAAAGACGTCTGCTACCTGGAGATCGACGCACCGCAGGGCCACGATGCCTTCCTGATCCCGATCCCGCGCTATCTGCAGGCCTTCAGCAATTACATGAACCGCATAACTTTGTGAGAACGCCATGAGAGCCGACCTGGAAATCATCCAAGACTGGATCCCCGCCGGCAGCCGCGTGCTCGACCTGGGTTGCGGCGATGGCGAACTGCTGAGCTGGCTGCGCGACAACAAGCAAGTCACCGGCTATGGCCTGGAAAACGACCCGGACAACATCGCCCAGTGCGTGGCCAAGGGCATCAACGTAATCGAGCAGGACCTGGACAAGGGCCTGGGCAACTTTGCCAGCAACAGCTTCGATATCGTGGTGATGACCCAGGCCCTGCAGGCTGTGCATTACCCGGACCGGATCCTCGACGAAATGTTGCGCGTCGGCCGCCAGTGCATCATCACCTTCCCCAACTTCGGCCACTGGCGCTGCCGCTGGTACCTGGCCACCAAGGGCCGGATGCCGGTATCGGACTTCCTGCCGTACACCTGGTACAACACGCCCAATATTCACTTCTGCACCTTCGAGGACTTCGAGGCGCTGTGCAGCGGGCGCGAAGCCAAGGTGATCAACCGCCTTGCCGTCGATCAACAGCATCGCCACGGCTGGGCAAGTAAGCTATGGCCTAATCTTTTAGGTGAAATCGGGATTTATCGGGTCAGCAGTCCTGGCCTGACCGATCATCAGATTGCCGTCTAACCATTTTCGAGGAGGACGATCATGAGTCGCCTGGCTATTTTTCTACTCACCGCCTGCCTGGGCGCCAGCGCCATGGCTGCCGGCCCTATCGACAGCAATCGGCAGAAGGCGTTTGGTGATATCACCGTGCACTACAGCACCTTCACCTCCAGCTTCCTGCAACCCGAGACGGCCCAGGCCGTGGGCGTGGTGCGCAGCAAGAACAAGGGCATGATCAATGTCTCGGTGATCAAGGGCGTGGAGCCCGTGGCGGCCCAAGTGACCGGCACGATCAAGGACTTGACCGGCAAGAGTGAAATGCTGACCTTCAAGCAAATCACCGAAAAAGGCGCTATCTACTACCTCGCCCCCTACTCGGTGCCGCAGCAGGAATTCCGCACCTTTACCATCAATGTTGAAACCGGCGGCAAAGCCCACGGCTTCAGTTTCACCCAAGAACTGTTCCCGGCCGAATAATGAACCTGACACAACTCGTACTGGCCAGCCATAACGCCGGCAAACTCAAGGAACTCCAGGCCATGCTCGGCGAATCGGTGCAATTGCGCTCGATTGGCGAGTTCAGCCAGGTGGAGCCGGAGGAAACCGGCCTGTCGTTCGTCGAGAACGCCATCCTCAAGGCCCGCAATGCCGCGCGCATTTCCGGGCTGCCGGCACTGGCCGACGACTCCGGCCTGGCCGTGGACTTCCTCGGCGGCGCCCCCGGCATCTATTCGGCGCGCTATGCCGACGGCAAAGGCGACGCGGCGAACAACGCAAAGCTGCTGGACGCCCTCAAGGACGTGCCGGACGCGATGCGCGGCGCGCAGTTTGTCTGTGTGCTGGCCCTGGTGCGACATGCCGACGACCCGCTGCCGATTCTCTGCGAAGGCTTGTGGCACGGGCGCATCCTGCACGCGGCCAGCGGCGAGCACGGGTTTGGCTATGACCCGCTGTTCTGGGTGCCGGAGCGCAATGTGTCCAGCGCCGAACTGAGCCCCGCCGACAAGAACCAGATCAGCCACCGCGCCCGCGCAATGGATTTGCTGCGCCAGCGTCTGGGCTTGAAATGACCCAGAACACCTCCGCGCAGCCCCTGATCCTCGGTGGCGCGCAAACACCTCGGGCGGCCCTGCCAGTACTGCCGCCCCTGGCGCTGTACATCCACATCCCGTGGTGCGTGCGTAAATGCCCCTATTGCGACTTCAACTCCCACACCGCCAGCAAGGTGCTGCCGGAAGAAGAGTATGTCGACGCGTTGCTGGCGGACCTGGATCAGGACCTGCACGCGGTGTATGGCCGCGAGCTGAGTTCGATCTTCTTTGGCGGCGGCACGCCAAGCCTGTTCAGTGCTGCGGCGCTGGGCCGGTTGCTGGAGGGCGTGGAGCAACGTATCCCGTTTGCCCGCGACATCGAGATCACTCTGGAAGCCAACCCCGGTACCTTCGAGCAAGAGAAGTTCGTCGCCTACCGCAAGCTGGGGATCAATCGCCTGTCGATTGGCATCCAGAGCTTCCAGCAGGACAAGCTCAAGGCCCTGGGCCGCATCCACAACGGCGACGAAGCCGTACGCGCCGCCGGCATGGCACGCCAGGCCGGCTTCGATAACTTCAACCTGGACCTGATGCACGGTTTGCCCGACCAATCCCTGGACGACGCCCTGGGCGACCTGCGCCAGGCGATTGCGCTCAAGCCGACCCATCTGTCGTGGTACCAACTGACCCTGGAACCCAACACTGTGTTCTGGAACCAGCCGCCGACGCTGCCGGAAGACGACACCCTGTGGGATATCCAGGAAGCCGGCCAGGCCCTGCTCGCCAAACACGGCTACGCGCAATATGAAGTCTCGGCCTACGCCCAGCCGGGCCGGCCCGCGCGGCATAACCTCAATTACTGGAGTTTTGGCGACTTTATCGGCATCGGCGCCGGCGCCCACGGCAAGCTCAGCCATCCAGACGGGCGCATCGTGCGCACCTGGAAGACCCGCGCACCGAAGGACTACCTCAACCCGGCAAAAACCTTCCAGGCCGGGTCGAAAGAGCTGAGCAATGAAGAGTTGCCCTTTGAGTTCCTGATGAACGCCCTGCGCCTGACCGAGGGCGTCGAAGCCAGGCTGTATGCCGAGCGCACCGGCCTGGACTTGGCCAGCCTGGAACAAGCCCGCAGGGATGCCGAACAAAGTGGCTTATTGCAGGTCGAACCGTCACGCCTGGCGGCCACGGACCGTGGGCAACTCTTTCTCAATGACCTGCTGCAGAAGTTTTTGAGCTGATCGCTCTAAGGAAATCGAATGGATCTGGTACTCGACCTGCTCGCCACCGTATCCCGCTGGAGCCGTAGCAACCTGTCGGAAATCTCCCTGGCGCTGGTAGGCTGCCTGTTGGTGCTATTCGGCGCCGATATCAAGGGTTGGGTCGAAGCACGCCTGGGCAACATCGCCGGCGCCTTGCGCGTACCGTTGATGGCCCTGCTGTGCATGATCGGCAGCGGTGCTGCGCTGATCTACGCCACACCCTGGATTGTGCGGGGGTTGAGCCAGTTCAATAACTACAGCCTGGCACCGGTGCTGTTGGTGGTGCTGGTGTTGATTGGCGTGGTTGCCGACCGCCGCTGACTCAAAGCCCACCACAAAACAACTGTGGGAGCTGGCTTGCCTGCGATGCAAGCACCTCGGTGTATCAGTGACACCGAAGTGATGCTATCGCCGGCAAGCCAGCTCCCACAGTTAATCGCATTTCAGCTTGCTAGCTGATTACGCCAGCTTTTCGAACTTCAAATCCCAAACCCCATGCCCCAATCGCTCGCCACGGCGTTCGAACTTGGTGATCGGACGCTCGGCCGGGCGTGGTACGCACTGACCATCTTCGGCCAGGTTGCGGTAGCCAGGGGCGACGTTCATCACTTCCAGCATGTACTCCGCATACGGTTCCCAATCGGTGGCCATGTGCAGGATGCCGCCGACCTTGAGTTTGCTGCGCACCAGCTCCGCGAAGGACGCCTGGACGATACGGCGCTTGTGGTGACGGCTCTTGTGCCATGGATCCGGGAAAAACAGCATCAGGCGGTCGAGGCTGTTATCGGCGATGCAGCGGTTGAGCACTTCGATCGCGTCGCAGTCATAGACCCGCAGGTTTTTCAGGCCCTGGGTCAGCACGCCGTTGAGCAGTGCGCCTACGCCCGGACGGTGCACTTCCACACCGATAAAGTCTTGCTCGGGCGACGCTGCAGCCATTTCCAGCAGGGAATGGCCCATGCCGAAGCCGATCTCCAGGGAGCGCGGGGCAGAACGGCCAAACACCTGGTCAAAGTCCACCGGCGCGTCAGCCAGGGGCAGGACGAACAGCGGCGCGCCCTGGTCGAGGCCCTTTTGCTGGCCTTCGGTCATGCGCCCGGCACGCATCACAAAACTCTTGATGCGGCGGTGCTTGGACTCGTCGCCTTCTTCCACGGGGTTCGGCGTTTCGTTTGATTCAGTCATCAATGGCTCTTACTTGATCAGACCATCCAGCGGCGAGGAGGCGCTGGCGTAAAGTTTTTTCGGCATACGCCCGGCGAGGTACGCCAGGCGGCCGGCGACAATCGCGTGTTTCATGGCTTCGGCCATCATGATCGGCTGTTGTGCGTTGGCGATGGCCGAGTTCATCAGCACCGCTTCGCAGCCCAGCTCCATGGCAATGGTGGCATCGGACGCGGTACCGACGCCGGCATCCACCAGCACCGGGATCTTGGCTTCTTCGAGGATGATCTGCAGGTTGTACGGGTTGCAGATCCCCAGGCCAGTGCCGATCAGGCCGGCCAGTGGCATCACCGCGATGCAGCCGATCTCGGCCAGTTGGCGGGCGATGATCGGGTCATCGCTGGTGTAGACCATCACGTCGAAACCTTCCTTGACCAGGGTTTCGGCGGCCTTGAGGGTTTCGATCACGTTGGGGAACAGGGTTTTCTGGTCCGCCAGCACTTCCAGCTTCACCAGGTTGTGGCCGTCGAGCAGCTCACGGGCCAGGCGGCAGGTGCGCACGGCTTCGATGGCGTCGTAGCAACCGGCAGTGTTCGGCAGGATGGTGTAGCGATCCGGCGGCAGGATATCCAGCAGGTTCGGTTCGCCCGGGTTCTGGCCGATATTGGTGCGGCGCACGGCCACTGTCACGATTTCGGCGCCCGAGGCTTCGATAGCCAGGCGGGTTTCTTCCATGTCGCGGTACTTGCCGGTGCCTACCAACAAACGCGACTGGTAAGTACGACCGGCCAGGACGAAGGGCTTGTCGCTACGAACGATGCTCATGGGAAATCCTCGAGTTGGGGTGAGGTTCTGCAGAATTCGGGTAGTTGCCCCGGGCCTAGCCGCCGCCGATGGCGTGGACCACTTCGACCTGGTCGCCTTCGGTGAGGGCGGTTTCGGTGTGCTGGCTACGCGGGACGATATCCTGGTTGAGCTCCACTGCGACGCGACGTCCGGTCAGTTCCAGACGGGTCAGCAGGGCCGCGACGGTTTCACCGTCGGGCAGTTCATAGGATTCGCCGTTCAATTGAATGCGCATGCCACGGGCCGCCATCGTTTTTAGGGGCCAGCATTCTAGCCTGATCGTGACCTGAAGGTCAGCTACAAGCGTCAGGCGGTCAGTTGCAGGCGCCAGGCGGCGAGCCCCAGGCACAGCCAGCCAATCAGGAACGCCAGGCCGCCAAACGGCGTGATGATTCCCAGTTTGCCGATGCCGATGGTGGTCAACAGGTACAGGCTGCCGGAGAACAACAGGATACCGATGCTGAACGACACTCCGGCCCACAGCACCAGCCGCCCAGGCATATGCGCGGCGAGCAAGGCCACGCCAAACAACGCCAGGGCGTGCACCAACTGGTAGGTCACACCGGTGTGGAAAATCGCCAGGTACTCAGCACTCAGGCTCTTTTTCAGGCCATGGGCGGCAAATGCGCCGAGGGCAACACCGGTAAAACCGAAAAAAGCAGCCAGCATCAGAAAGCCACGCAACATGAGGAACTCCAGTCAGACTCATTGGGCAGGGTCTGTATAATGGCCCGCTCAACGGGTTCGGCCAAGCCATCTCTATGCTGCGTGTCCTCTTCAGTCGTTTTCTCAAAGTCGTGAAATGGTTTGTCATCGGCAGTGTTTTGCTGGTGCTGCTGTTTCGTGTCGTCCCGCCGCCGTTCACCGCACTGATGGTCGAGCGCAAGATCGAATCCTGGATCGACAGCGAGCCCATTGACCTGCAACGGACCTGGGTGCCGTGGGATGAGATCTCCGATGACCTGAAAGTCGCGGTGATGGCCGGCGAGGACCAGCGCTTCCCGCAGCATTGGGGCTTTGACTTTGGTGCGATCCAGGCCGCTTTGCTGCATAACGAGCGCGGTGGTTCGATTCGCGGTGCCAGTACGCTGAGCCAGCAGGTATCGAAGAACCTGTTCCTGTGGGCCGGCCGCAGTTACTTGCGCAAGGGCCTGGAAGCCTGGTTTACCGGGTTGATCGAGATCCTGTGGCCCAAGCAGCGGATCCTTGAGGTGTACCTCAACAGTGTGGAGTGGGATGAAGGGGTGTTTGGCGCAGAGGCGGCGGCGCGGCATCATTTTGGCGTGGGTGCCAAGGGGCTTTCGCGGCAGCAGGCCAGCTATCTGGCCGCTGTACTGCCTAATCCACGGGTGTGGAGTGCCAGCCATCCGACGGCGTATGTGGCGCGGCGGGCGGCTTGGATTCGTCAGCAGATGGGGCAGTTGGGTGGTACCGGCTATTTGAATGAGCTGAACAGTACGCGGCAGGCGCCGTGGGCCAACTGACACCACCCAATAGGGCTGGCTGACCCACCGCGATCGCAGGCCAGCCAGCGCCTACACCCTGGACCGCGTAAGGCTTGAGGTTTTTCGGGCACGAACAAAAATGCCCCGATCTTTCGATCGGGGCATTTTTTTGGTCGTTCGCAGCGTGTTAGGCGGCGATCGACAGTTTCAGCTTATTCATCGCGCTCTTCTCAAGCTGACGAATACGCTCGGCCGACACGTTGTACTTCTGCGCCAGGTCGTGCAGCGTGGCTTTTTCTTCTGCCAGCCAGCGCTGGTAGAGGATGTCACGGCTGCGGTCGTCCAGCACTTCCAGCGCTTCGTGCAGGTTGTGGTTGGAGTTGTCGCTCCAATCGGCATCTTCCAGTTGACGCGCCGGGTCGTACCGGTGGTCTTCCAGGTAGTTGGCCGGCGATTGGAAAGCGCTGTCGTCGTCCGCTTCGGCGGCCGGGTCGAAGGCCATGTCATGGCCGGTCAGGCGACTTTCCATCTCGCGCACTTCCCGAGGCTCCACACCGAGGCTTTCCGCCACACGGTGGACTTCCTCGTTGTTCAGCCACGCCAGGCGTTTCTTCTGGCTGCGCAGGTTGAAGAACAGCTTGCGCTGGGCCTTGGTGGTCGCCACTTTCACGATGCGCCAGTTGCGCAGGATGAACTCGTGGATTTCCGCCTTGATCCAGTGCACAGCGAACGACACCAGGCGCACACCCATTTCCGGGTTGAAGCGTTTTACAGCCTTCATCAGGCCGACGTTGCCTTCCTGGATCAGGTCAGCCTGGGCCAGGCCGTAGCCGCTATAGCTACGGGCGATATGTACGACAAAACGCAGGTGGGCGAGCACCATCTGCCGAGCCGCCCCCAAATCCTGCTCATAGTAGAGACTCTCGGCCAGTTCACGCTCCTGCTCAGGCGTCAGCAATGGAATGCTGTTGACCGTGTGCACATAAGCCTCCAGGTTCGCACCCGGGACCAGAGCATAAGCAGGTTGCAAAGAAGTGGTCATACGAAAAAACCTCCGACTCACATAACTCGTGCAGTTCAGCACTGCGAAAATTGACCGGGAACCGTAGGACAAGTTCCCTAAACCACTGATACGGTCAATACAAACGAAACCACATTAATCTGACATTAACTACTTCGGCGCCAGCTCACGTAGATGCCGTGCGACCGCAATCCAAGCACCGATATACCCCAACAACACCGCGCCAAGCAAGAGTGATAGACCATCGGCCGCAGGTACGCCAGCCAGGGCAAAGTCACTGCCATACAATCCGGCCAGGCCGACTACCGCGTCGTTCAGCCAATCCAGGCCAAACGCCAGGACGCCCCAGGACAGAATCCCCGCACCGAAGCCATAAAGCGCGCCCATATATAGAAAAGGACGACGCACATAGCTGTCTGTGCCGCCGACCAGTTTAATCACTTCTATCTCGGTGCGGCGGTTTTCAATATGAAGACGAATGGTATTGCCTATCACCAAAAGTAATGCAGAAACCAGCAACACCGTCAGGCCGAAGACAAACCGGTCGCCCAGCTTGAGAATCGCCGCCAGACGCTCGACCCACACTAAATCAAGCTGCGCCTGTTGCACCCTGGGCAGTTCAGCCAATTTTTGTCTTAATGCTTCAAGGGCCGTCTTGTCGATTTCATTGGGCGTGACCAGCACAACCCCCGGCAGCGGGTTCTGCGGCAGCTCCTTGAGCGCCTCACCCAGGCCGGACTGTTGCTGGAACTCTTCCAGCGCCTGGTCGCGACTGATGTACTCGGCATCCGCCACACCCGGCAGGTTCTTGATCTGCTCGCGCAGGGCCTCGCCTTCAGTGGCGCTGGCATCCAGTTGCAGGTACAGGGAAATCTGCGCCGCGCGCTGCCAGGAACCGCCCAGGCGCTCGACATTATTCAGCAGCAACGACAAACCCATCGGCAGGCTCAACGCCACGGCCATCACCAGGCAGGTGAAGAAGCTGCCAATCGGCTGCTTGCCCAGGCGGCGCAGGCTGTCCACCAGGCTGGCGCGATGGCTTTCGATCCAGGCGTGCAGCAAGGTGCTGAAGTCAGGACCGTCATCATCGTCGCGTTTCTTTTTCTGCGGTTGCGGGTCGGCGGCTTTCGGCGCCACGCGCTCGGAAACTTTAGGGCTGCGTGTGGCACTCATACGCCAGCCTCCCCGTCACCGATCAGGCGCCCGCGCTGCAGGGTCAACATGCGATGGCGCATACGCGCGATCAATGCCAGGTCGTGACTGGCAATCAGCACACTGGTGCCCAGGCGGTTGATGTCTTCAAAGACACCCATGATCTCCGCCGCCAGGCGCGGGTCGAGGTTACCGGTGGGTTCGTCCGCCAGCAGCAAGGCCGGGCGATGGACGATGGCGCGGGCAATGCCGACGCGCTGTTGCTGGCCGGTGGACAGGTCGCCGGGGTACAGGTCGGTCTTGTCCGACAGCGCCACACGCTCCAGGGCCGAATCCACACGTTTGACGATCTCGGCCTTGGACAGCCCGAGGATCTGCAATGGCAGGGCGATGTTATTGAACACCGTGCGATCGAACAGCAACTGGTGGTTCTGGAACACCACGCCGATCTGCCGGCGCAGGAACGGGATCTGCGCATTGCTGATGGTGGCCAGATCCTGGCCTGCCAGCAGCAGTTTGCCGGTGGTCGGGCGCTCCATGGCCAGCAGCAGGCGCAGCAACGTACTTTTGCCGGCCCCGGAATGACCGGTGACAAACAAGAACTCGCCACGGCGCACCCGGAAACTCAGCTCATGCAAGCCGACATGCCCATTGGCGTAGCGCTTGCCCACCTGTTCAAAACGAATCATGAACGCTCCCGCTCGGCAAACAGTGCCTGGACAAAGGGTTCGGCCTCAAACGTGCGCAGGTCATCAATACCTTCGCCTACACCGATATAACGAATCGGAAGCCCGAATTGTTTAGCCAGGGCGAAAATCACCCCACCCTTGGCCGTGCCATCGAGCTTAGTCAACGCCAGGCCAGTCAGTTGGACTGTCTGGTTGAATTGCTTGGCCTGGCTGATGGCGTTCTGCCCAGTACCGGCGTCCAGCACCAACAGCACCTCGTGCGGCGCGTCGGCGTCGAGCTTGCCCATCACCCGGCGGACTTTCTTCAACTCTTCCATCAAGTTGTCTTTGGTATGCAGGCGACCGGCGGTATCGGCAATCAGTACGTCGATGTTGCGGGCCTTGGCGGCCTGCACGGCGTCGAAGATCACCGAGGCAGAATCGGCGCCGGTGTGCTGGGCGATCACCGGGATCTTGTTGCGCTCGCCCCACACCTGCAATTGCTCTACGGCGGCGGCGCGGAAGGTGTCACCGGCGGCGAGCATGACTTTCTTGCCTTCCAGTTGCAGCTTCTTCGCCAGCTTGCCGATGGTGGTGGTCTTGCCGGCGCCATTGACGCCGACCACCAGAATCACAAAGGGTTTTTTCTCGGTAATCACCAGCGGCGCTTCCACCGGCTTGAGCATGGCAGCCAGTTCGGCTTGCAATGATTTGTAAAGCGCGTCGGCGTCGGTGAGCTGCTTGCGCGCCACCTTCTGGGTCAGGCTCTGGATGATCACGGCAGTGGCTTCGACGCCCACGTCAGCGGTCAGCAGGCGGGTCTCGATATCTTCGAGCAACTCGTCATCAATGATCTTCTTGCCCAGGAACAGGCTGGCCATGCCTTCGCCGATGCTCGCGCTGGTCTTGCTCAGGCCTTGCTTGAGGCGGGCGAAGAAGCCGGTCTTACTGGTTTCAGCAGGCGCAGCGACGGGTTCGGCAACCACCGCAACGGGCTCGGCAACCACTGGCTCGACCACCAACGGCGCCGGCTCAACGACAACGGGCTGGGGCTCGACGGCGACCTGGACCGGCTCCACCACCACAGGGATCGGCGGCGTCACATGTTCGGCCTGCACATCCTCGACCAACGCAACAGGCTCTTCAGCCACCGGCAATGGCGGCCACGGCTTATGCTCTGGCTCTGGCTCTGGCGCAGCCTCCACCTCCGGCTGCAAGACCGGCTCGGCGATAGGCAGCACCACCGGCGCTGGCGTCTCGACGACAGGCTCGGCCACGGGCTCAATCGCCGGTTCCGCTTGCAGAACAGGCTCAGGCACCGGCTCAGGTTGGACTTGCGGCTGTTCGACGACGGTTTCCTGCGGCTTTTTGCGCAGCCATCCGAACAGGCCTTTTTTCTCGCCAGCCGCAGCTGGGCTCTTCTTGTCGTCGTTGGAACCAAACATGGAGGACGGCTATCTCACGGTAGCGACGCGCCAAGGAGGCGCCTCGGTAAATAATATTCGATGCGCAACAGACTGTTTTTTAGCCAGCTTGTTCATGCGCAGCATTTTGTGAGGCGTGAATACAGCCTCAACAAATCGATTCAATATAGGACTGAAGCGATAAAATCGGCGAAAAGCGAATTAAAACCGGGGAAACCCACGGATAACTCCATCTTTACGACGACTGGATCCGAAACGATATGACAGCCGCAGTGGCCGCCGCTAATACGGATCAGTATCCTAGCACCTCCTCGCCCGCCGACGCTAAGACCAAGCGGGCAGCCCAACAGGTTTAAAAACGAATGAATGCTCTAGCCCGCCGCGCCGCAGGCCTGCTGCTCAGCACAGTTTGTCTGCCCCTTTCAGCCTTGGCTGCCGACCCACAACCCACCCATGAATTCACCCTGGACAACGGCCTCAAGGTCGTCGTGCGCGAAGACCATCGCGCCCCGGTGGTGGTCTCGCAGGTCTGGTACAAGGTCGGCTCCAGCTATGAAACCCCTGGCCAGACCGGTTTGTCCCACGCCCTGGAACACATGATGTTCAAGGGCAGCTCCAAGACCGGCCCCGGCGAAGCCTCGTTGATCCTGCGCGACCTGGGCGCCGAAGAGAACGCCTTCACCAGCGACGACTACACCGCCTACTACCAAGTGCTGGCCCGCGACCGCCTGGGCGTGGCCCTGGAGCTGGAAGCCGACCGCATGGCCACCCTGCGCCTGCCGGCCGACGAATTCAGCCGCGAGATCGAAGTCATCAAGGAGGAGCGCCGCCTGCGCACCGATGACAACCCGATGTCCAAGGCCTTCGAACGCTTCAAGGCCATGGCCTACCCGGCCAGCGGCTATCACACGCCGACCATCGGCTGGATGGCCGACCTGGACCGCATGAAGGTCGAGGAACTGCGCCACTGGTACCAATCCTGGTATGTGCCGAACAACGCCACCCTGGTGGTGGTCGGCGACGTGACCCCGGACGAGGTGAAAACCCTGGCCCAGCGTTACTTCGGCCCGATCCCCAAGCGTGACGTGCCACCGGCGAAGAAGCCCCTGGAACTGGCCGAGCCGGGCGAACGCCTGCTGACCATGCATGTGCAGACGCAGCTACCGAGCGTCATCCTCGGCTTCAACGTACCGGGCCTGGCCACCGCCGAAGACAAGCGCTCGGTCAACGCCCTGCGCCTGATCTCGGCACTGCTCGATGGCGGCTACAGCGCGCGCATCCCGAGCCAGCTGGAACGCGGTGAAGAATTGGTGTCGGCTGCCTCGACCAGCTACGACGCCTACACCCGCGGCGACAGCCTGTTCACCTTGAGTGCCACCCCCAACCAGCAGAAGAAGAAAACCGTGGCCCAGGCCGAAGCCGGGCTCTGGCGCCTGCTGGATGAACTCAAGGCCAAGCCACCGACCGCCGAGGAACTGGAGCGTATTCGCGCCCAGGTCATTGCCGGGTTGGTCTACGAGCGTGACTCCATCACCAGCCAGGCCACAGCCATTGGCTCCCTGGAAACGGTCGGCCTGTCGTGGAAACTCATGGACACCGAGCTTGCCGAACTGCAAAGCGTGACGCCCGAAGACATCCAGAAGGCCGCGCGCACGTATTTCACCCGCGAACGCCTGAGTGTCGCCCATGTCATGCCACAGGAGAGCACTCATGAGTGATCGCAAAAACAACCGCCTGGTGCTGCCTGGCCTGATCGTCGTGACTCTGGTGGCGGCAGTCGCGGTGTATATCGGTCGCCCGGACGACTCCGTTGCCAGCCCGGCGCTGGAGCAGGCCAAGTCCAGCAAGACCCTGCAATCCCTGGCAGAACTGGACGGCAAGAACCCGACCAACCGCCAGCTCAACGTGCAGACCTGGAACACCGCCGAAGGCGCCAAGGTGCTGTTCGTCGAAGCCCACGAACTGCCGATGTTCGACATGCGCATCCTGTTCGCTGCCGGCAGCAGCCAGGACGGCAACACGCCGGGCCTGGCCCTGCTGACCAACGCCATGCTCAACGAAGGCGTGCCGGGCAAGGATGTGGGGCAGATTGCCGCCGGTTTTGAAGGCCTGGGGGCGGATTTCAGCAACGGTGCCTACCGCGATATGGCGCTGGTGTCGCTGCGCAGCCTCAGTGCCGCCGACAAGCGCGAGGCCGCCCTCACGCTGTTTGACCAGGTGATCGGCCAGCCGACCTTCCCCGCCGACTCCCTGGCGCGGATCAAGAACCAGTTGCTGGCCAGCTTCGAGTACCAGAAGCAGAACCCGGGCAAGCTGGCGAGCATCGAGCTGTTCAAGCGCCTGTACGGCGATCATCCCTATGCGCACCCGAGCGAAGGCACGCCCGAGAGCGTTCCGGCCATTACCCAGGCACAGCTGAAGGCATTCCACGCCAAGGCCTACGCCGCCGGTAACGCGGTGATCGCGATGGTCGGCGACCTGTCCCGTGCTGACGCCGAAGCCATGGCAGCCAAGGTGTCCGCATCCCTGCCCAAGGGCCCGGCACTGGCGAAGATCGCCGAGCCGACCGAGCCCAAGGCCGGCCTGGGGCATATCGAGTTTCCCTCCAAGCAGACGCACCTGTTGTTCGCACAACTGGGCATCAACCGCGCCGATCCGGACTACGCGGCCCTGTCCCTGGGCAACCAGATCCTTGGCGGCGGTGGCTTTGGCACCCGCTTGATGAGCGAAGTGCGCGAGAAGCGCGGCCTGACCTATGGCGTGTACTCGGGCTTTTCGCCGATGCAGGTGCGTGGTCCGTTCATGATCAACCTGCAGACCCGCGCCGAGATGAGCGGCGGCACCTTGCGCCTGGTGGAGCAAGTACTGGCCGACTACCTCAAGACCGGGCCGACGCAAAAAGAACTGGATGACGCCAAGCGCGAACTGGCCGGCAGCTTCCCGCTGTCCACTGCGAGCAACGCCGATATCGTCGGGCAACTGGGCGCCATGGGTTTCTACAACCTGCCGCTCAACTACCTGGAAGACTTCATGAAGCAATCCCAGGCCCTGACTACCGAACAGGTCAAGGCCGCACTGAACAAGCACTTGAGCAGCGATAAAATGGTGATCGTGACCGCTGGTCCCACCACCGCGCAAAAGCCACTACCGCCCCCCACTGATAAACCTGCCGAGCAGCCGCTCGGGGTTCCGGAGCATTAATGGCTAGTCCATCCCGCCCTAAAAAACCTGTCCATAACGTGCATAACGGTGTGGGCCAACTGCGCATCATTGGCGGCCAATGGCGCAGCCGCAAGCTGAGCTTCCCCGATGTCGTGGGCCTGCGCCCGACCCCGGACCGGGTCCGCGAGACCCTGTTCAACTGGCTCGCGCCGTATATCGAAGGGGCCAAGGTGCTTGACCCGTTCGCCGGCAGCGGCGCGCTGTTCCTCGAGTCCCTGTCCCGTGGCGCCGCCCTGGGCCAGGCGCTGGACGCGAGCAACGTGGCGGTTTCCAGCCTGCGCGAACACCTGGGCACCCTGCGTTGCACCACCGGTCACGTCCAAACCGCCGATGCCCTGCGCTACCTGGAAACCCAGCCAGCCAGTGCATTCGACGTGGTGTTCCTCGATCCGCCGTTCAACCAGAACCTGTTGCCAACCGTCTGCGCGCTGCTGGAAGAGCGCCAGTGGCTGGCCGATGACGCCTGGGTCTACACCGAAAGCGAAACCGCGCCGTCGACCCTGGGCCTGCCGGGCAACTGGCGCCTGCACCGCGAACAAAAATCCGGGCGGGTGTATTACGCGTTGTGGCAACGTACGGTCCAGACCGCTGACTAAATGACGTGGCAAGCCACTTTACTGTGGCGAGCGGGCTTGCCCGCGTTGGGTTGCGCAGCGACCCTAGAAAATGGGACTGCTGCGCAGTCCAACGCGGGCAAGCCCGCTCGCCACAGCCACACCCATAGCCACAAGCCACAGCCACAAAATACGCAGCCAACATTAAAGCAGTGTCGAGACCACCCATCGTGCCGCAACCCTCCCACCGCTTCACCCCCGCCTTCGGCCTCGGCAACCCTCACCTGCAAACGTTGTGGGGCCCGCTCTGGCGCCCCACCACCCACCTCGAACGCCAACGCGAGCGCCTATGGCTGGAGGATGGCGACTTCCTCGACCTTGACTGGCACGGCCCCCACGACCCGCATGCGCCCTTGGTGCTGGTGCTGCATGGGCTGACCGGCTCGTCCAATTCGCCCTACGTCGCCGGCCTGCAAAAAGCCCTGGCCAGTCAGGGCTGGGCCAGTGTCGCGTTGAATTGGCGTGGTTGTTCCGGCGAACCCAACCTGCTGGCCCGCAGTTATCACTCCGGGGCCAGTGAAGACCTGGCGGCCGCCATCGCACACCTGCGGGCCAAGCGACCATTGGCGCCGCTGTATGCCGTGGGTTACTCCCTGGGCGGCAATGTACTGCTCAAGCACTTGGGCGAAACCGGCGACAACTCCGGCCTGAAAGGCGCGGCCGCGGTGTCGGTACCGTTTCGCCTGGACCAGTGCGCCGACCGTATCGGCCTGGGCTTTTCACGGGTCTATCAGAAGCACTTCATGCGCGAGATGCTCGGCTATATCCGGGTCAAGCAGCGCCAATTCCTACAGGATGGTCGCGAAGAAGCACTGAAAACCCTGGCCGAGCTGGGCTCCCTGGAAAAGATGCGCACGTTCTGGGATTTCGATGGGCGCGTCACTGCGCCACTGCATGGCTACCTGAGTGCCGAGGACTATTACCGGCGGGCGTCGAGCCGTTACTTCCTCGGGGCGATTCGCACACCGACGCTGATCATCCAGGCGGCAGATGATCCTTTTGTGTTTGCCCACAGCCTGCCCCAGGCCAATGAACTGTCGGACTGCATCGAGTTTGAATTGCAGGCCAAGGGCGGGCACGTGGGGTTTGTCGATGGTTCGCTGAAACAGCCCGGGTACTACCTGGAGCGGCGGATCCCGCAATGGCTGCTGTCTCAACTCGATAAATAATGTGGCTGGCTTGCCTGGTGAAATCAGTCGCCAGTAGCAATTGCCCGCTGCGGATCATTGATCCACTCACTCCACGACCCCGCATACAACTTGCCCAACGGATACCCCGCCAGGCTCAGGGCAAACAGGTTGTGACATGCCGTCACGCCCGAGCCGCAATACGCCACCAACTCATTCGGCGAACGACCTTGCAGCTTGTCGGCAAACCGCTGCTTGAGCTGCTCCACCGGCAAGAAGCGCCCGTCACTGCCCAGGTTCTCGCTGAACGCCGCACATTGCGCGCCGGGAATATGCCCGGCAATCGGGTCGATGGGTTCCACCTCACCGCGAAAGCGCGGCAAGGCCCGGGCGTCGATCAGTGTCAGGCCCGGCTGGCCCAGGCGTTTTTGCAGGTGCTCTGCGTCCAGTAGCAGGTCGTAGTCGGCAGTGCCAGTAAAGGTCCCCGGCTCGGTGCCCGGCGCATCCAGGCTCAAAGGGAAACCGGCGCTGTGCCAGGCCTTCAGGCCACCATCGAGGATCGACACCCCGTCGCGCTTGCCCAACCAGGCCAGCAGCCACCAGGCACGGGCGGCATACGCGCCAGGACCATCGTCATACAGCACGATTTCGCTGTCGGCATGGATGCCCCAGGCCCGCAACTGCTGGACCAGCGCCTCGGGTGCCGGCAGCGGATGGCGTCCAGTCACGCCTTTAGTCACCGGCCCGCTGAGGTGGCGTTCCAGATCGGCATACTGTGCCCCCTCGATATGCCCTTCGGCATAGCTGCAACGCCCGTAATCCGGGTCTTCCAGGGCAAACCGGCAATCGAGGATGACTAAGCCTGCGTGCTGCTGGCGCTCGGCCAGTTGTTGCGGGCTGATCAGTTGTGCAAGCGGCATAACGGACTCCTGGAAATACGTTCGGGAAAGGGCCTACTTCACTTCTTCCAGTGCCTGACTTAACGGCACGTAAAATTCCTTGAACAGCGCGTCCACGGCTTCTTTGGCCTGTGGCGTGATAAACCCCGCCTCCAGCACCAGCACCTGGTACACCCCGCGCTTGATCGCCTCGGCGCTCAGGTGTGCGGAGTTCTCGTTGGTGGTGCACAAAAAGCGCACCCAGGAGGTGAGGATAATCCAGGCATTGAGGGTCAGGGCTTCGGTCTGCACCGGGTCCATGTTCAGGATCCCGGCCTCGACAAACCCCCGGTAAATCGCGCCGCCCTGAATCAGGCAGCGCTGGGAAAAACGCCGGTAGCCGGTGGCCAGCTCCGGGTCGCTCTCCAGCAGATGTTCAAGGTCACGGTGCAAAAAACGGTAGCGCCACATGCCGGCCAGTACCGCCTGCAGGTAGAAACGCTTGTCTTCGACCACCATGGCGCGCCCCTGGGGCGGGCGCAGGAAGCTGTCCACCAGGGCTTCATACTCGCGAAACAGCACCGCGATAATCGCCTGCTTGTTCGGGAAGTGGTAGTACAGGTTGCCCGGGGATATTTCCATATGGGCGGCAATATGGTTGGTGCTGATGCTGCGCTCGCCCTGCTGGTTGAACAACTCCAGGCTGGTTTGCACGATGCGTTCGCTGGTCTTTACTCGTGGTGCCATGGGGTATCGGCTTCTTGAATCCTGATGCAAACATCTTACGGTCTATCCTTGCCAGGATAAAACTGCATGTTACTGCGAAGGCATTTGACAAATTAGAGCAATGACTCTAAAAACCCAGGTACTCCAATAATATTCGGGAACTGCGCCATGTCTGCCAATGTTGCCTACCTGCAAGATTCCCAGGCGCTGGACCAGCTCCAGGACCTGTTCGCTGCCCAGCGCCGCGCCTACGCGGCCAACCCGATGCCGCCAGCGGCGCAGCGCCAGCAGTGGCTCAAGGCATTGCGTGACCTGCTCAGCGATGAGCGCCAGGCGCTGATCGAGGCCATCAGCAACGATTTCAGCCATCGCAGCGCCGATGAAACCCTATTCGCCGAACTGATGCCCAGCCTGCACGGCATTCACTACGCCAGCAAACACCTCAAAGGCTGGATGAAACCATCGCGCCGCGCTGTAGGTATAGCCTTCCAGCCGGCATCTGCCAAAGTGATCTATCAGCCCCTGGGCGTTATCGGGGTGATCGTGCCCTGGAACTACCCGCTGTACCTGGCCATAGGGCCGTTGGTCGGCGCGCTGGCGGCGGGTAACCGGGTGATGCTCAAGCTCAGCGAATCTACCCCCGCCACCGGCCAACTGCTCAAGACCCTGCTGGCGCAAATTTTCCCCGAAGACCTGGTGTGCGTGGTGCTCGGCGAAGCCGAAGTGGGCATGGCGTTCTCCAAGCTGCCGTTCGATCACCTGCTGTTCACCGGGGCCACCAGCATCGGCAAGCATGTGATGCGCGCCGCCGCCGAGCACCTGACCCCAGTCACCCTGGAGCTGGGCGGCAAATCCCCAGCCATTGTCTCGGCCGATGTGCCACTCAAGGACGCCGCCGAACGGATCGCATTCGGCAAGGCGCTGAATGCCGGGCAAACCTGTGTGGCGCCAGACTACGTGCTGGTTCCCGAAGACCGGGTGGACGGTTTCGTCGAGGCCTACACCCAGGCGGTACGCGGGTTTTATCCGACCCTGGCCGACAACCCGGACTACACCGCAATCATCAACGAGCGACAACTCGCCCGGCTCAATGCCTACATCAAGGACGCCACCGACAAGGGCGCGACCCTGTTGCCGCTCTACGACCAGGGCCAGGCCCGGCGCATGGCCCATAGCCTGCTGCTGAATGTCAGCGATGAGATGACCGTAATGCAGGACGAGATTTTCGGCCCGGTGCTGCCCATCGTGCCCTATCGCGGCATCGACCAGGCCTTTGCCTACATCAACCAGCGCCCGCGCCCGCTGGCGTTGTATTACTTCGGCTACAACAAGGCCGAACAGAATCGCGTACTCCACGAAACCCATTCCGGCGGCGTGTGCCTGAACGACACCCTGCTGCATGTGGCCCAAGACGATATGCCGTTTGGCGGCATCGGCCCGTCGGGTATGGGCCACTACCATGGGCATGAGGGTTTTCTCACCTTCAGCAAGGCCAAGGGGGTGCTGATCAAACAGCGCCTGAATGCGGCGAAGCTGATTTACCCGCCATATGGCAAAGCCATCCAGAAACTGATCCAGAAGCTGTTCGTGCGCTAAAACCGTTACCACCGGGACAACAATAAAAATGAACCCTAGCCTGACTGAATCACCCACGCTGTCGCGGCGCGGCGTCTTGAAAATCGGCCTGTGCGCCAGCGCCTTCCTGGCCACCGCCGGCCTTGGCGCCAGCCTCAGCGGCTGCTCCAGCAGTACCCCCGCCAGCGGCTTTGCCATGCTGCGCAACAGCGACCTGCCGTTTTTGCGCGCAGTGATCCCGGTGTTGCTCGAAGGCGCGGCCAGCGCCGAGGTGGTGGCGGCAGGCATTGAAGACACCCTGAAAAAACTCGATTACAGCCTGCAGCACCTGTCGCCGGAGATGTTCAAGCTGACCCAGCAGTTGTTCGACGTACTGGGCATGGCCGTCACCCGTGGCCCGCTGACCGGCATCTGGGGCAGTTGGGAAAACGCCAGCAGCGAGCAGATCCGCAACTTCCTGCATCGCTGGGAAAACAGCTTCCTCAACCTGCTGCGCATGGGCCAAGGCTCGCTGCTCAAGCTGGTGATCATGGCCTGGTACTTCCGGCCCGAGTCCTGGGCCCATTGCGGGTACCCCGGGCCACCGAGGATCTAGCCTGGGTAACCCACGTTGATAGCCACTCCGTAGCCATAACAATAAGAGAACAAGCTGATGCCCGTACCTGATGTGTTCCGCGATGGCATGGCCCGCGGCTGGAAGACCCATAACGGCGCCGCCCTCGACCAGGACCTGGTGCTGGAGGCCGATGTCGCGATCATCGGCAGCGGCGCAGGCGGTGGCACCACCGCAGAAATCCTCAGCGCCGCTGGCTACAAAGTGCTGCTGATCGAAGAAGGCCCGCTCAAGACCAGCAGCGATTTCAAGCTGCTGGAAGACGAGGCCTACGCCAGCCTGTATCAGGAAGGCATCGGGCGCATGAGCAAGGACGGCGCCATCACCATCCTGCAGGGCCGCGCCGTGGGCGGCACCACGCTGATCAACTGGACCTCGAGCTTTCGCACGCCCGACCCGACCCTGGCTCACTGGGCCAGCGAGTACGCGGTCAAGGGCCACAGCAGCGCCGAGATGGCGCCGTGGTTTGAAAAGATGGAGCAGCGCCTGGGCATCGCACCCTGGGCCCTGCCGCCCAACCCCAACAACGATGTGATCCGCAAAGGCTGCGAAAAGCTCGGCTACAGCTGGCATGTGATCCCGCGCAACGTGCGCGGCTGCTTCAACCTGGGCTATTGCGGCATGGGCTGCCCGGTCAACGCCAAGCAATCAATGCTGGTGACCACCATTCCCTCGACCCTGGAGCAAGGCGGCGAGTTGCTCTACCTGGCCCGCGCCGAGCGCTTGAAGTTCAGTGGCGATACCATCACCAGCCTCGAATGCGTGGCCATGGACTCCCGTTGCGTCGCGCCCACCGGCCGCAAGATCACGGTCAAAGCCAAGCATTACGTGCTGGCCGGCGGCGGCATCAACAGCCCGGCGCTGTTGATGCGCTCGGACGCACCCGACCCGCATTCGCGCCTGGGCAAGCGCACCTTCCTGCATCTGGTGAATTTTTCCGCGGGGCTGTTCGATGAGGTGATCAACCCGTTCTACGGCGCGCCGCAGTCGATCTACTCCGACCACTTCCAATGGCAGGACGGCACCACCGGTAAAATGTCCTACAAGCTCGAAGCGCCACCCTTGCACCCGGCGCTGGCCAGCACGTTGTTCGGGGGGTATGGCACGCAAAACGCCCTGGACATGAGCCAGTTGCCCAAGACCCACGCGATGCTGGCGCTGCTGCGGGACGGCTTCCACCCCGACAGCCAGGGCGGCAGCGTCGGCCTGCGCGGCGATGGCACGCCGGTGCTCGACTATGAGGTCTCGCCCTACGCCTGGGACGGCCTGCGCCGGGCGTTTCATAGCATGGCCGAGATCCAGTTCGCCGCCGGCGCCAAGTCGGTCAAGCCACTGCACCACGATGCGCGCTACGTCAGCACACTGGCTGAGGCCCGCAGCCTGATCGACGGCCTGAACCTGGAGCTGCATCGCACCTGTCTGGGCAGCGCCCATGTGATGGGCGGTTGCGCCATGGGTGAAGAGCCGAAAAATGCCGTGGCCGACAGCCTTGGCCGGCATCACCAACTGCGCAACCTGTCGATCCACGATGGCTCGCTGTTCCCCACCAGTATCGGCGCCAACCCCCAGCTTTCGGTGTACGGCCTGACCGCGCAACTGGCGACGGCGCTGGCCGAACGTCTGAAAACAGCATGAAAAAACCAGGTATTCGCGGTGTCTATAGTGCTTTCTTCTGAATAAGTTGACTTGGCCGACCGGGATGGCTGCGATACCATCCGGTTCCCCAACGGACTCCGCCAGGACGACGCGATGAACCGAGTGTTGTACCCAGGTACCTTCGACCCGATTACCAAAGGCCATGGCGATCTGGTCGAACGCGCCTCGCGCTTGTTCGACCATGTAATCATCGCGGTCGCGGCCAGCCCCAAGAAAAACCCGCTGTTTCCCCTGGAACAGCGCGTGGAGCTGGCCCGTGAGGTCACCAAGCACCTGCCTAACGTGGAAGTGGTGGGCTTTTCGACGCTGCTGGCACACTTCGCCAAGGAGCAGAACGCCAATGTATTCCTGCGCGGGCTGCGGGCGGTGTCGGACTTCGAGTATGAATTCCAGCTGGCCAATATGAACCGCCAACTGGCGCCGGACGTTGAGAGCCTGTTTCTTACGCCGTCGGAACGTTATTCGTTCATTTCTTCGACCCTGGTCCGGGAAATCGCGGCATTGGGCGGTGATATCACCAAGTTTGTGCACCCTGCGGTCGCCGATGCGCTGACGCTGCGCTTCAAGAAGTAAGACCGCTCGACCGGCGCCCGCTCGCACTGCGGGCGCCAATGCGGCACAATTGCGCGCATTAGTTTTTCAGATGCCTTGGCAGAGTGCCCTGGCAGGAGTTTCCATGTCCCTGATCATCACCGACGATTGCATCAACTGCGACGTCTGCGAACCCGAGTGCCCGAACGCTGCCATTTCCCAGGGTGAAGAGATCTACGTGATCGACCCCAACCTGTGCACCCAGTGTGTCGGCCACTACGACGAACCCCAGTGCCAGCAAGTGTGCCCGGTCGATTGCATCCCGCTGGATGAGGCACACCCTGAGACTGAAGAGCAGTTGATGGAGAAGTACCGGTTGATTACCGGCAAGGCCTGAGACCTTGTGGTGGCTGGGCGGGCCTCATCGCAGGCAAGCCAGCTCCCACACTTGAAGGTGTTCACAAAGCAAAATGTGGGAGCGGGCTTGCCCGCGATGACGGCAGCCGCCGTCACACTCAATCAGCTCTGGCACTTGGGGCAAAACACACTCGCCCGCTGCCCCAGCATCACATTGCGCAATTCGCTCCCGCAGACCTTGCACGCCTCGCCACCCCGGCCGTAGACAAACAGTTCCTGCTGGAAATACCCCGGCTGCCCATCGCCACCTATAAAGTCGCGCAATGTCGTACCGCCGCGCTCGATGGCGGCCGCTAGGATGCGTTTGATCTCGATCGCCAGCTTCAGGTAACGCACACGGGAAATGCCCTTGGCCTCCCGGCGCGGGTCGATCCCGGCGGCAAACAGCGCCTCGGTCGCGTAGATATTGCCCACCCCCACCACCACCGCGTTGTCCATGATGAACGGCTTGACCGCCATCGAGCGCCCACGGGACAGCTGGAACAGGCGCTCGCCATCAAACAGGTCGGTCAACGGCTCCGGCCCCAGGCGCAGCAGCAGTTCGTGGTTGTGCGGGTCCTGGCTCCAGAGCATCGCGCCAAAGCGCCGGGGGTCGGTGTAGCGCAGGGCCAGGCCCGACTCCAGCTCGATGTCCACATGCTCATGCTTGGCTGCCGGTAGACCGACTTCCACCAGGCGCAAATTGCCCGACATACCCAAGTGGCTGATCAAGGTGCCGACTTCGGCGTTAATCAGCAGGTACTTGGCCCGCCGCTCCACCAGCACGATGCGCTGCCCGGACAGGCGCACATCCAGGTCTTCGGGGATCGGCCAGCGCAGGCGCCGTTCACGCACCACCACGCGGCTGACCCGCTGGCCTTCCAGGTGCGGCGCAATTCCGCGCCGGGTGGTTTCGACTTCTGGCAGCTCAGGCATATTCGTCTCGCGATAGAAAGGTTAGTGCGCGCCCAACTCGCGGATCGACAACTTCAGGTTCTCGAAGTCGTAGTCCGACAGGCCCACGTAATCCAGCACCAGGTGGCCGATGCTGTCCCATTCATGGTCCACCGTCTGGTTGCCCAGTACCCGATAGGACGCGCAGATATGCTCGGCCATCTTCAGGATCGCCAGCAGGTTTTTCAGCGGGCTGTTACGCGCCGACTCATCGCTGAAAATCGCCAAGGCATTGTGGTGGTTGGCGATGGCGTTGGTCACATGCTCCGGCAGGCGCCAGGACTTGGCGGTGTAATAGCCCACCACCGCATGGTTGGTGTGGAACGCACTGTTCTCGGTGTCGACCACCCGACAATCGGGCCCCGCCTTGGCGTAGGAATCTTCCAGCACGCTCATGTAGTCCGGGAAACGCTTGAGCATCAGCGGCACGCCACAATCGTGGAACAGCCCCAGGGCATAGGCTTCGTCCACCGCCTGGGAGCCGGTGCGCTTGGCCAGGGTCAGGCAGGTCATCGCCACATCCTGGGCGGTGTCCCAGAACCGGTTGAGGGTGACGATGGTGTCATCGCTCATCTCGCCCTTGATCGACTGGGCGTTGATCAGGTTGACGATCGAGCGGCTGCCCAACAGGTTCACCGCGCGTTGGATCGAGGCAATCTTGTTGCTCAGGCCGTAATACGGCGAGTTGACGATTTTCAGCAACGAGCCGGAGAGGCCCGGGTCCTGGGAGATCAGCCGCGCAATCACCTCCAGGTCCGGATCGGGCATGTACTGCTCCATCTGCAAATCCACCATGATTTGCGGTTGGGGCGGCACGCTGATGCCTTGCAGGGCCTGTTGGATCTGTTCGGCGGAAAGCTCTTGGGACATAGGTACATACTCTGGACTAGGCGCGAATTCTAACCTCTAAGCAAAGCTGACCGACACCTCAAAAACCCGAACCGAACCCCGATCCAATAGGGGAGCTGGCTCGCCTGCGATTGCATCACCGCCGTACGTCAGATACACCGCGCCGTCTGCATCGCAGGCAAGCCAGCTCCCACATGAACGGGCGCGCAAAGGGTATACTCCCGCTCTTTTTTCCGGAGCGACGTCATGTCCCTGCCAAGCCTGCGTCTCAAAGCCAACGCCGATCGTCGTTTGCGCAACGGCCACCTGTGGGTCTACAGCAACGAAATCGACGTGGCCGCCACCCCACTCCACGGCTTCCAGGCAGGCGACCAGGCCATCCTCGAAGCGGCCGGCGGCAAGACCCTGGGCATCGTGGCCATGAGCCCGAACAACCTGATCTGCGCGCGCCTGCTGTCGCGCGACATCAAGTTGCCGCTGGACAAGTCGCTGCTGGTGCATCGCATCAACGTCGCCCTGTCCCTGCGCGACCGCCTGTTCGACAAGCCGTTCTACCGCCTGGTCTACGGCGACTCCGACCTGCTGCCGGGCCTGGTGGTCGACCGTTTCGGCGATATCCTGGTGGTGCAGATCGCTTCGGCGACCATGGAAGCCCATAAAGAAGACGTGATCGCCGCGCTGACCCAAGTGCTCAAGCCCAGCGGCATCCTGTTCAAGAACGATTCCGCCGCGCGCGACGCCGAAGGCCTCAACCGCTACGTCGAAACCGTGTTCGGCCTGGTCCCTGAATGGGTTGCCCTGGAAGAAAACGGCGTGCAATTCGAAGCCCCGGTGATCCAGGGCCAGAAGACCGGTTGGTTCTACGACCACCGCATGAACCGTGCACGCCTGGCCCCGTATGCCAAAGGCAAGCGCGTTCTCGATCTGTACAGCTACATCGGCGGCTGGGGCGTGCAAGCTGCCGCGTTTGGCGCCAGTGAAGTGTTCTGCGTCGATGCCTCGGCCTTTGCTCTGGATGGCGTAGAGCGCAACGCCGCGCTGAACGGCGTTGCCGAGAAGATGACCTGCATCGAAGGCGACGTGTTTGAAGCGTTGAAAGAATTGAAAGCCAGCGAAGAGCGCTTCGACGTGATCGTCGCCGACCCACCCGCCTTCATCAAACGCAAAAAAGACATGAAAAACGGCGAAGGCGCTTACCGCCGCCTCAATGAGCAAGCCATGCGCCTGCTCAGCAAGGACGGCATCCTGGTCAGCGCCTCGTGCTCCATGCACCTGCCGGAAGACGACCTGCAAAACATCCTGCTGACCAGCGCCCGCCACCTGGACCGTAATATCCAGATGCTGGAGCGTGGTGGCCAGGGCCCGGACCACCCGGTACACCCGGCGATTGCCGAGACGCGCTATATCAAGAGCATTACGTGCCGGTTGTTGCCCAATAGCTAAGTAACATGCAGATCAAAGGTGGGAGTGGGCTTGCCAGCTCCCACCTTTTTTTGTGCAGTGTCAGAAAGATTTTTCCTACCGTCGCCAGCCACGCGCCCCCCAGGAAATTTCCTTCAAAGGTTTTGATTGAATTCCACTTTTTGCAGACTAGTATCGGTTTCTGGCTTCACTGCGGAAAACAAAAACAATGTCTGATTCCACCTGCTCGCCCGTCCTCGATGGCCCAGCCAAACGCCAGTATCTTTCCCGCTTCATCCTCATCACCTGCATTGCCCTGATCAGCTTCTTCCCGATCAATATCCTGCTGCCTTCATTTCCGGCCCTCGCCGCTAGGTTCGACACGCCCAGCGCCAATGTCGCGCTGTCCATCAGCCTGTTTACCCTGGTTTTTTCGGTCTCCCAACTGATCGCCGGCCCACTCTCGGATAAATGGGGGCGCAAGGAAGTCCTGCTTGGCTGCATCACACTGTCGATCCTGGGGGCGATAGGCTGCACGCTGGCATCGGACTACCTGACCTTCCTGCTGTTTCGCAGCGTGCAGGCCATGGGCTGTGGCTTCTTCGTGCTGGGCCACGCCCTGGTGGAAGACCTGTTCGAGGAGCAGGACCGGGCTCGCGTGCGCCTGTATTACATGACCCTGAGCGGCTCGTTCGTCGCCCTTTCGCCGCTGATCGGCTCCTGGCTGCAAACCACCTTTGACTGGCAAGGCAGCTTCTACGGGTTCGCAGTGATGGCATTGGGCATGTTGATCCATGCGCTGTGCATCCTGCCGTCCAAGTCCGCCAGCCCCCATCGCGCACCGGTGTCGATCATCGCCACCTTGAAAGCCGTGGCCGGCAACCGGGACTTCCTGCGCTACTGGTGGATCGCCGCACTGGTGTTCGCCTGCTACTTCGCCTTGATCAGTGTCACCCCCCTGATGTTCATGGATGGGCTGAAACTCTCCGAATACCAGTACGCCCTGGTGCTGATGGTCTACGGCGTGGCCTACCTGCTGGGCGGCGTGGTGGCCTCGTTTCTGCAAAAACGCATCTCGCTGTCCCGGCAAATCAATATCGGCCTGGGGTTACTGCTGGTGGCCGGTGTGCTACTGATGCTGATCGTCAGCCTTGACGCCATCACCACCATAACCCTGCTGATCCCGATGCTGATCAGCGCCCTGGCCGTGACCCTGGTGCGCCCGGCGGCGATTTCGGCGGCGATGCTGTTGTTCTCAAGCAGCGCGGGCACGGCCGCCTCGGCGGGCAACAGCATCATGTTCCTCACGGCCGCGATCAGCAGCGCCGCCCTTGCGCAAACCGGAACGCATTTGCTGATGACCATTGCCGCAAGCTTCATCGCCTTCAGCCTCTGGGGCTGGCTGACAAATACGAGGGTCGGGCGATAAAGCCCCGGGACATGCTTCTCGCCATTCCCTCCCGACGCCAGCGGTGTAGAATCGACCCTATTCATCGCCAGTCATCCCCCGGCGGGTTTATGAGCTCGAGGCCCAAGCAAGCGGCGATCCCGCGACGCGAGTGGCAACTTCCGGACACACGGCCATTTTTCGGGTGTTCCAGTCGTCAATTAGAAGCTCACTCCCCTTTAGTACTTGATTAGCCGCCCGGAGTGCTCCAATGCCAGATTACCGCTCGAAAACATCCACCCATGGCCGCAACATGGCCGGCGCCCGCGCACTGTGGCGTGCCACGGGGATGAAAGATGACGACTTCAAGAAGCCGATCATCGCGATTGCCAACTCGTTCACCCAATTCGTACCGGGCCACGTCCACCTCAAGGACCTGGGCCAACTGGTCGCCCGCGAGATCGAACGTGCTGGCGGCGTAGCAAAAGAATTCAACACCATCGCCGTGGATGACGGCATTGCCATGGGCCATGACGGCATGCTGTATTCCCTGCCGAGCCGCGAGATCATCGCCGACTCCGTGGAATACATGGTCAACGCCCACTGCGCCGACGCCATCGTCTGCATCTCCAACTGCGACAAGATCACCCCTGGCATGCTGATGGCCGCCCTGCGCCTGAACATCCCGGTGATTTTCGTCTCTGGCGGCCCGATGGAAGCCGGCAAAACCAAGCTCGCCTCCCACGGCCTGGACCTGGTTGACGCCATGGTCATCGCCGCCGATTCCAGCGCTTCTGACGAGAAGGTCGCGGAATACGAGCGCAGCGCCTGCCCGACCTGCGGTTCGTGCTCCGGCATGTTCACCGCCAACTCGATGAACTGCCTGGTGGAAGCCCTGGGCCTGGCCTTGCCGGGCAACGGTTCGACCCTGGCCACCCACAGCGACCGCGAGCAGTTGTTCCTGCAGGCCGGCCGCACCATCGTCGAGCTGTGCAAGCGTTACTACACCGAGAACGATGAGTCGGTGTTGCCGCGCAATATCGCCAACTTCAAGGCGTTCGAAAACGCCATGACCCTGGATATCGCCATGGGCGGTTCCACCAACACCATCCTGCACTTGCTGGCCGCAGCGCAAGAAGCCGAGATCGACTTCGACCTGCGCGACATCGACCGCCTGTCCCGCCACGTGCCGCAGTTGTGCAAGGTCGCGCCGAACATCCAGAAGTACCACATGGAAGACGTGCACCGCGCCGGCGGGATCTTCTCGATCTTAGGCTCCCTGGCCCGTGGCGGCCTGTTGCACACCGACCTGCCGACCGTGCACAGCAAATCCCTGGCCGAGGGCATCGCCAAGTGGGACATCACCCTGACTGACGACGAAGCCGTGCACACCTTCTTCAAGGCAGGCCCGGCCGGTATCCCGACCCAGACGGCCTTCAGCCAGTCGACCCGTTGGGACACCCTGGACGACGACCGTGAAAACGGCTGCATCCGCAGTGTCGAACACGCCTACTCCAAAGAAGGCGGCCTGGCTGTGCTGTACGGCAACATCGCCCTCGACGGCTGCGTGGTGAAGACCGCTGGCGTGGATGAGTCGATCCATGTGTTCGAAGGTCGCGCCAAGATCTACGAAAGTCAGGACAGCTCGGTGCGCGGCATCCTCGCCGACGAAGTGAAAGAAGGCGACATCGTAATCATCCGCTACGAAGGCCCGAAAGGCGGCCCGGGTATGCAGGAAATGCTCTACCCGACCTCGTACCTGAAGTCCAAGGGCCTGGGCAAAGCCTGTGCGCTGCTGACCGACGGGCGTTTCTCCGGCGGTACTTCGGGCCTGTCCATCGGCCACGCTTCGCCAGAAGCCGCTGCCGGTGGCGCGATTGGCCTGGTGCAGGATGGCGACAAGGTGCTGATCGACATTCCGAACCGCTCGATCAACCTGTTGATCAGCGATGAAGAACTGGCGGCACGCCGGGTCGAGCAGGACAAGAAAGGCTGGAAGCCGGTGGAGAAGCGTCCGCGCAAAGTCACCACCGCCCTGAAGGCCTACGCCCTGCTGGCCACCAGTGCCGACAAGGGTGCGGTGCGTAACAAGGCCATGCTCGACGGCCTGTAAGCCCCACCCATAAAAATGCCCCGCCAAGTGCGGGGCATTTTTTTGCGCCGAAGAAATCGCGCAAATTACCCCGGGGCGATACTCCTGGCCAAACCTGCCGACCATGCAGCAACCATCTTGTCTGCCACCCCTTCAAACGCGGGATGAGTACTTCGATAGGCCAAAAGCTCCGTCATTGCGCGGCTCATGCCATCCTGCACCCTGGCGAGCAACTCATTGCAGCGCGCCTCTGTCAGATTGCACGAACGGCGACCGAACTGGACCAGCATCTTGCGTTTGGGCCAGGCCTTAGAACCGTCCAGCAAGAGGGCCATGATGTCGCTGCCCTGGTAGACCGTGGTGGTCACCAGGTCGTAGGCCGGCGCGAGCCAGATGTCAGCCTCTTCGGCACAGTTCTCATAAAGCACACCGAAGTTTTTCAGGTGCCCGTCACCATTCTGGATACCGGCAGAGAGCGCCACCATCATGAAAAAATCTTCCAGCGCCTTGGTTACCCGGCTTGGCGTGACATAAGACTTGATCAGCCTGGCGCATCCCTGGTAAGTCCCGTCGTACTTCCTGCGCGTCGCCAACCCTGACAGAACGCACATATCCTCAAACCCGAGGTAGGCGCCATCGCTGACGTCGAACCGTTGCACAACAAGAAATTTCGCGTTTTTGCTCAGTTGAAAAACCGGCACTTCAAGGCCGCAGTGCAATGCCGCCCGCATGCAAAAAAACTCGTTGGCCGCCAACTGAGGGAAGTCTTGTTCATTGAACGCCTTCACCAGGTGCGTGACACCCCGGTGGGTAAACCGCGCCATATCAGGCGCCATCTCGTCAATATCGCGCACCAGCACTTTCGGCTGAACGCCCGAAACCCCGGAGTAGGCGGCGTAGGTTCTCAATAGGTCACTGAAGAGATCGTTTGCCCCGTCATGGACCAACAGTTCAGACAGGTTGATCTGCGGCAGCGATGCCTCACCGCCAGCGTGGACAATGCTGATTCGGCCAAGCTGGTGTGGCCCAACGATACCCAGCAATGCCAGGTCGTCGAAGCCGCGTACTGACTTGCTGAAACGCCGCACGAGCTCGTCTTTGAGATACCCCTCGGGAAGGTGCATCTCGAACAGCGGATGGATGCCGTACTCCCAGTTGTAACTCTCCAGGCGCACCGGCATCGTCAAGGAGACGGCATTCTCTTCGGCCACCGCATCGTTATACGAGAAAACCGAATCGTGCCTGTTTTCTTCGCTCCGGCCGAGTGTTCCTGCCACCACACCACCAGTGCCGATGGACAGTCGGTCATTGTGCCTGGTCATGGATGCGTCCTGATTTCAGCTCATCGAGCGTCATGCGCCGACGCCTGGGAGTCGCGGTCAATTCGTATCCCAAGCCCTCAAGGATCGCGGCAACCTTGCGAATCCCCACTTCCGGGATGCTGTTGTTCTCGATCCCAGAGATGGTTGCACGACTCATCCCGTGCCGTTGCGCAAGCTGGGTCTGTGAGAGGCCAGCGGCTTTACGCAGTTGTTTGATTAAAAGACCTAATTCATCCACGCTCAATTGCATCCTATACAATGCAAAACATGAAAAATCACTCAAATGCACTGCATACAATGCATTAAAGCGTGATGGTCCTTTCTACACCCAACGGTAAAGCCTGGCAACTCTGTGGCGGAGCCTTATTGAATCGCCTCCGGCTTGACGATCACCCAGTTTTTATCCGCCGTCACCGCCAACCCTTCCTTGGCCTGGGCCGCCGCATGCTTGGCCATCATGCCGTTAATCTGGGTCATGTACTTGTCCTTGCGGTTGATCCACAAGTGGATGCCACCCTTGGCCACGTCCACATCGTGAAACAGCATGTAGCCGTCGCTGGTGGGGGTGTCGCCGCCGACCAGCACCGGTTTTTTCCACTCGTCGATGTAGGTTAGGATCGCCGCATGCTTGCCGGCCATCCAGGTTGCCGGGGTCCACAGGTAGGGGGTCAGTTCCAGGCCGAGGTTGGCCTTTTCGTCGTATTTGCCGGCGCTGATCTGCTTGCGGGCGGTGGTCAGCTCGCCAGTCTTGCGGTCCTTGAGCAACAGGCTGACGCCAATGACGTTCTGCGGCTTGACGTTGTAGCCGTACTTCGGATCCGAGGCGACCATGCGCACCAGCTCTTCAGAGGCAGCGGTCATCACGTACACGTCGATGCCGTTTTCCATCAGCTTGTTGTACAGCTCGGTCTGGCCGGTGAAGATTTTCGGCGGCTGCACCTCCATGTTCTTCACCACGTCGCCTTCGAAGTAGGTGACCGGCACCGGTTTACCGGAGGCCATCAGCTCATCGACGTAGCCCTTGAGTTCCTTGAGGGTAAAGCCTGAAAACACCTGGGCAACCCACGGGTAGCAGACCATGTCGTCCACTTCGCACAGGCGATAGTAGTAACTGAACAGACTTTCCTTATGGTCAGCGGTGTCTTTGAACGGCATAAGTTTGAGCGACGGATCGAGACTGTCGCGGGTGATCAGGCCCTTGTTTTCCATGTACGGCAACAGTGACTCTTCGAGGTCGAAGCGGTAGCTGGTGTTGTCCATGTCGAACACCGCGTAATTGCCCTTGTTGGCGTTGGCGGCAATCATTTCGTTGAGTTGCTTGGCGGCGGGTGCCGGCCAGTGTTTCAACTCGGTGGCGGCCATGACCTGGCTGACAAGCCCCAGGCATAGCGCGGCGGCAAACAGTCTCGGCGCGAGCTTCATGTGCGTTTTCTCCCTGAGTGAAAGGCATAAACGCTAACAAATCCTTATGACCGTTCCCGGCGCCAGCGCGACCGTCTGCGTCCTGATACCGCCACCGGCGTACGTCTGGGCGCCAAAGCCTTATTCCAAAAACGACAGTAGTCATTCCATAAAGGTATTAAATCAATATATTTCAAGCTGTTAGGCTTTCCGGTTCGCAGTCGCACGCTCAGGCGACTGGCAGCCATTTAATTGGAGCTTCAATGAATCTGCCGCTGATTCTCAATTTGCTGGTGTTCCTGGCGTTACTGCTAGGCCTGGCCCAAACCCGTCGCACCCACTGGAGCCTGGCCAAGAAGGTCCTGCTGGCACTGGTGCTCGGGGTGGTTTTTGGTGTGATCCTGCACACCATTTATGGTGCTGGTCACCCGGTACTCAAGGCCTCGATCAGTTGGTTCGACCTGGTGGGCAATGGTTATGTGCAACTGTTGCAGATGATCGTGATCCCGCTGGTGTTCGCCTCGATCCTCAGCGCCGTGGCCCGCCTGCATAACGCCGCGTCCCTGGGCAAGATCAGTTTCCTGACCATCGGCACGCTGCTGTTCACCACCGCCATTGCGGCGCTGATCGGTATCGGCCTGACCAACCTGTTTGGCCTCACCGCCGAAGGCCTGGTGGCCGGCACCCAGGAGCTGGCGCGCCTGCAGGTGATCCAGAGTGACTACGCAGGCAAGGTCGCCGACCTGAATATCCCGCAGTTGCTGCTGTCGTTTATCCCGCAAAACCCGTTCGCCGACCTGGCCCGGGCCAAGCCGACGTCGATTATCAGTGTGGTGATCTTCGCCGCGTTCCTGGGGGTTGCCGCGCTGCAACTGCTCAAGGACGACGTGGAAAAAGGTCAGAAAGTGATCAACGCCATCGACACCCTGCAAGCCTGGGTGATGCGCCTGGTGCGCCTGGTGATGAAGCTGACCCCTTACGGCGTACTGGCGCTGATGACCAAAGTGGTCGCCAGTTCCAACCTGCAAGACATCATCAAGCTCGGCAGCTTCGTGCTGGTGTCCTACCTGGCGCTGGGGCTGATGTTCGTGGTCCACGGCCTGCTGCTGTCCCTGGCCGGGATCAACCCGCTGCGCTTCTTCCGCAAGGTATGGCCGGTGCTGACCTTTGCCTTCACCAGCCGCTCCAGCGCGGCGAGCATCCCGCTGAGCATCGAAGCGCAGACCCGCCGCCTGGGCATCCCGCAGTCCATCGCCAGCTTCGCCGCCTCGTTTGGCGCGACGATTGGCCAGAACGGCTGTGCCGGCCTGTACCCGGCGATGCTGGCCGTGATGGTGGCGCCAACCGTGGGCATCAACCCCCTGGACCCGCTGTGGATCGCCACCCTGGTGGCGATTGTGACCCTGAGCTCGGCCGGTGTAGCGGGCGTGGGCGGCGGTGCGACGTTTGCCGCGCTGATCGTGCTGCCGGCCATGGGCTTGCCGGTGGCGTTGGTGGCGCTGCTGATTTCCGTGGAGCCGCTGATCGACATGGGCCGTACGGCGTTGAACGTGAATGGTTCGATGACGGCGGGGGCGATTACCAGCCAGATCATGCAGCAGACGGATAAAGAGCTGCTCAATGCCGATGAGCATGCTGAGTTGGCGCAGGCCTGATAGACCGCTATCGCGGGCAAGCCCGCTCCCACAGTTGAACCGGTTTCTTCAGTAAAAATCGGTCAACTGTGGGAGTGGGCTTGCCCGCGATGCTTTTAGGCTTTTTCCCAAACTTCGAAGTTATAGGCCGGCTTGTCACCTTCAGCCGGATTCTGCACATTCGACACCAGCTTCCATTGGCGGGTATCAAACTGCGGAAACCACGCATCCCCTTGCGGGCTCAACTCCACCCGCGTCAAATACAGGCGATCCGCCTGCTCCAGCCCCTGCGTATACAGCTGCGCGCCGCCGATCAGCATCAGCTCATCCACGCCCTGCTCCAACGCCCAGGCCTCGGCCCGCGCAACGGCTGCATCGAGGGACGGAAAAACTTCCGCACCTTCGAGCACCAAATCGGTCTGACGGCTGACCACAATGTTTAAGCGACCCGGCAACGGTCGACCCAGGGAATCCCAGGTCTTGCGCCCCATGATGATCGGCTTGCCCAGGGTGGTGGCCTTGAAATATTTGAAATCCCCCGGCAAATGCCAGGGCATGCTGTTGTCGACGCCGATCACGCGGTTTTCACCGAGGGCTGCGATCAGGCTTAAAGGGAGAGTTTTTTTCATGGCGACGAGAATACCAGAGGCGCGGGCCAGCGGTTATGCTCCAGGCTCACTGACACAACAGGATGGCGCGTGACTGCACTTACACCTCTGCACACACTCTGGCTGACGGAAACCATGCGCCTGCGTGAAGAACACGCTGGCCCCCTGGAAGACCAGGAAGCCAATCGCCTGGCCCGCAGCCACGGCGGCGATCTGCCGACGCGCATTCAAAACCGCGCACTGTGGCTGGCCGAACGTGACGGCCTGCGCGCCGCCCTGCTCCACTGGCTGCAAGGCGCACGCCTGGCGCTGATGGTGCTGATGGTGCTGGCCATCGTCAGCGGCGCCGGCCTGGCCTTCGCCGCCCTGGGCAACGGCCAGGCCCCGGTCAATGTGTTCTGGGCCCTGGGCAGCCTGCTGGGCTTGAACCTGATCCTGCTGCTGAGCTGGGCCCTGGGCCTGTTGTTTGCCGGCGAACACAGCGCCAGCCTCGGCCGTCTGTGGTTGTGGCTCAGCGAAAAACTTGCCCGCGATGCCAAGGCCGCACAACTGGCGCCGGCGCTGTTGTTGCTGCTGCAACGCCAGAAGCTCAACCGCTGGGCGGTCGGCGTGCTGGTCAATGGCCTGTGGCTGCTGGCGCTGTGCAGCGCGCTGGTGATCCTGCTGACCTTGATGGCCACCCGACGCTACGGGTTTGTCTGGGAAACCACCATTCTCGGGGCCGACACCTTTGTCAGCGTGACCCAGGCCCTGGGCAGCCTGCCCGCACTGCTCGGCTTCAGCATGCCCAGCGTGGAGATGATCCGCACCAGCGGCGACTCGGCGCTGACTATCGAAAGCGCCCGCCAGGCCTGGGCTGCGTGGCTGGTGGGGGTGTTGCTGGTCTATGGCCTGCTGCCCCGGTTGATTCTCGCCCTGTTGTGCCTATGGCGCTGGAAACGCGGGCGCGCGGCCTTGGGCCTGGACCTCAACCTGCCCGGCTACAGCCACTTGCGCGATGCCTTGATGCCCAGCAGCGAACGCCTTGGCGTCAGCGATGCCGCGCCTGAGCAGTTGCACCACGTCAGCGGCGGTGCCAGCGAACTGCACAGCGATGGCGCCCTGCTGGTGGCCATCGAACTCGACGACCAGCACCCCTGGCCGCCCAAACTTCCGGCCATGGTCAAGGACGCCGGCATCCTCGACAGCCGTGAGTCTCGCCACAAACTGCTGGAGCAACTGACCCGCTTCCCGCCCGCACGCCTGGTGATCGCCTGCGACCCGCGCCGCTCGCCGGATCGCGGCAGCCTCGCGCTGATTGGCGAGCTGGCCCGCAGCGCCAGCGCCACCCGGGTCTGGCTGTTGCAAGCGCCACCGGGCCAGGCGCTGGATGCCGAGCGCCTCGGCGATTGGCACACGGCCTTGCAGCAACTGGACCTCCCCTTCGCCGACTGCGCGCCGCTCACCTGGCTGGAGACGGGCCATGACTAAACCCCTGAAACTGGCCGTGGTCGGCCACACCAACGTCGGCAAGACCTCGTTGCTGCGCACCCTGACCCGGGACGTGGGCTTTGGCGAAGTGTCCCATCGCCCCAGCACCACCCGGCATGTCGAAGGCGCACGCCTGTCGGTGGACGGCGAAGCCTTGCTGGAGCTGTACGACACGCCGGGCCTGGAAGATGCCATCGCCCTGCTCGATTACCTGGAGCGCCTCGACCGCCCCGGCGAACGCCTGGATGGCCCGGCCCGCCTGGCGCGCTTCCTCGAAGGCAGCGAAGCCCGCCAGCGCTTTGAGCAGGAGGCCAAGGTGCTGCGCCAGTTATTGGCGTCCGACGCCGGCCTGTACGTGATTGACGCCCGGGAACCGGTGCTGGCCAAGTACCGCGACGAGCTGCAAGTGCTGGCCAGTTGCGGCAAACCGCTGCTGCCGGTGCTCAACTTTGTCAGCAGCGCCGAACACCGCGAGCCGGACTGGCGCGAAGCCCTGGCCCGCCTGGGCCTGCATGCGCTGGTGCGCTTTGACAGCGTCGCGCCCCCAGAAGATGGCGAGCGGCGGCTGTATGAAAGCCTGGCCCTGTTGCTGGAAAGCTCACGGCCACAGTTGGAGCGGCTGATTCTCGACCAGGAGGCCCAACGCCAGGCACGCCAGCAAAGCGCCGCACGCCTGATCGCCGAGCTGCTGATCGACTGCGCCGCGTGCCGGCGCAGCGTGGTCATCGAGGATGAACAGCAAGCCGTCAGCGATCTGCGCAAAGCCGTGCGCCAGCGCGAACAGCGTTGCGTCGAGGCCTTGCTCAAACTCTACGGCTTCCGTGCGCAAGACGCCGCTGCCAGCGACTTGCCGCTGCTGGACGGACGTTGGGGCGATGATTTGTTCAACCCCGAAACCCTCAAGCAACTGGGGGTGCGGGTCGGCGGCGGGATTGCCGCGGGAGCTGCGGCCGGTGCCGGCGTGGACTTGCTGGTCGGCGGCCTGACCCTGGGCGCCGCCGCCCTGGCCGGGGCGATTGCCGGGGGCGCCCTGCAAACCGCGCGCAGCTACGGCAGCCGTTTGCTGGGCAAGATCAAGGGCCAGCGCGAGCTGACCGTGGATGACAGCGTGTTGCGCCTGTTGGCCCTGCGCCAGCGCCAGTTGCTCAAGGCCCTGAACCTGCGGGGGCATGCGGCGATGCACAGCATCAAGGTCGACACCCCGCAGGACAAGAGCTGGCGCGAAGGCAAACTGCCCGAGGCCCTGCACAAGGCGCGTGCCCATCCGCAATGGTCATCGCTCAACCCCCATGCACGGTTGAGCCAGGCCGAGCGCCAGGAACAGATCGAAGCCCTGGCCCAGCGCCTGGACGAGGCTTAAGCCGCCAGCAGGTGCCGGGCCTTGGCCTTCAACACCTCAAGGTCGAGCACCGGCACGTGCATTGCCTTGGCCTGCTCATCCCAGTGGCGCATGCGCAGGCTCACCGCACACAGCGGGTCCTGCTCAAACACACGGGCCTCGTCGGCCGTCATCACCCCGCCCTGGTAACCCAGGGTGCGGCGGCTGGCCTCGCTCAAGCGCGCATAGTAGTCCGGCTGGCTGAAGGTCAGGTAACGCTTGGCCTGCACGTGATACTCCACCAGTTTCGCCAGGCGCTCGCTGAACCCGGCACGCCGCAAGTAATCGGCGCCCAGGCGTTCGTGACTGACCACGCCGTAGCCGCCCATGTTCTCCTCACCCTGGCCGCAGATGTGCCCGATATCGTGGAAGAACGCCGCCAGCACCACTTCATCGTCAAAGCCTTCAGCCATGGCCAGTTGCGCGGCCTGGGACATATGCTCGATCTGCGACACCGGCTCGCCAATGTAATCGGCAGCGCCGTGCTGCTCGTACAGGCCAAAGACTTCAGCGACCACCTGCTCAGCGTTCATTACGCCTGCCCCCACAGTTCAGTGATATTGCGCTCGGCCAGCGCCGGCCCCACGCTCATGCCCACGCCGGTGTGCATCAACGCCACGCTGACCCCTTCGGCGGCGCGCAGGAACGAAAACGGCCCCGGCCCACGGGAACCATAGACCCCTTGCCAGCGCTCGACGACCTGAATCTGACAGCCCAGGGTCTGCTCGGCCAGTTCGATCATCCAGTTGTCCACCTGTTCGGCGTTGAATGGCGAAGGATCGCTGCCGTAATGGTGGGAGTCCCCGATGATCAACTCGCCATGGGGCGTCGGGCTGATCAGCAGGTGGATGCCATGTTCATGCAGGTGCGGTGTGTCACGCAGGATCTGCGCCTGCACCGGCGCCGCTTCCGGCAAGTCGGCAAAGGCGCCGTAGTGCACGCAGCTCAGGCCGGTCAGCAGCGCGTGTTGCAGGTTCAGCTCCACCTTGGGCCGGGCGCGCAGCATTTGCAGTTGGCAGATTTGCGGCTGGAGTGCGGCGATCTGTTCGGCCAGCAGGGTTTGGTAGTCGTGGCCGGAGCACACGATGATCTGCTTGCCACGAAAGCTGCCGGCGGTGCTGTACACCTGGCCCGGTTCGATGTCACGTACCAGGGTGGAGAAGTGGAACTCCACCTTGAGGTCGCGGCGCAGGTACTCGATCAGCGCCGGCAGCGCCTCACGGGAATACAGTTGCTGATCGTCCAGGCCGTGCAGCGCGGCGCGGTGATGGCGGAACTGGCCGCCATACAAGTCGTTCAGCGCTGCGCCTTGCAACAGGTTGACGCGGTAGCCATGCGCCTTGGCGCGCCCGGCGCAAAAAGCCTCCAGCAGATGCTCTTCGGCTTCGGTGCGGGCAAACAGGTAAGAGCCATTGCGCTTGAGCTGCAGGTTCGCCTGTTGCGCCCACTGGCCCCAGATCTCGCGGCTTTGCCGGGCCAGGTCGAGCATCTGCCCCGGCGGTTGGCCGGTGACCAGGGCCTGGCCGAAGTTGCGCACCGAGGCGCCCAGGGGCGTGGCCGTGCGCTCGAACACCGTGACCTTGAGGCCGCGTTTGGCGGCGGCGTAGGCATGGGACAGGCCGAGGATGCCGGCGCCGATGATCAGCAGATCGCTGTGGTGTGTCATTAAGTGATGTCCTGAATTTGAGGCCGCCATCGCCGGCAAGCCAGCTCCCACAGGGTGAATTGTGAACACCTTCAAATGTGGGAGCTGGCTTGCCGGCGACGAGGCCATCAGCCCCAACGAATATTATTGACCTGCCACTTTCTCCGACTTGCCGTCATAGCGCTTACGCCATTCAGCCAGGATGTTATCGCGGTTTTTCGAGGCCCAGGCAAAGTCATTCTTGATCAGGCGCTGCTCATAGTCCGCCGGCAATTCTGTCTGCGGCTTGGCAATGCCCGGCTGGGCCAGCACGGCGAAGTTTTCCTTGTACAGCTCCATCGCCGCTGGGCTTGCAGAGAAATCGGCGAGCTTCTGTGCCGCTTCCGGGTGGGCCGTGCCCTTGATCACCGCAGTGGCTTCGATGTCCCAGCCCAGGCCTTCCTTGGGCAATACGATATCCAGTGGCGCACCCTGGCGCTTGAGCTGCACCGCCGGGTATTCGAAGGAAATGCCGATTGGGAACTCACCGGAAGCCGCCAACTTGCATGGCTTGGAACCGGAGTGCACGTACTGGCCGATGTTCTGGTGCAGGTCATCCATGTACTGCCAGCCCTGCTTCTCGCCGAAGGTCTGCAACCAGGCGCTGACGTCGAGAAAACCGGTGCCGGACGAGGCCGGGTTAGGCATGACGATCTTGCCCTTGTACTCAGGCTTGGTCAGGTCTTGCCAGCTGATCGGCTTGCTCAGGCCCTGTTTCTCGGCTTCGACAGTGTTGAAGCAAATGGTCGCAGCCCACACGTCCATGCCGACCCAGGCCGGTGGGTTGGCGGCGTCGCGGTAGTTCTTGCCAATTTTGTCCAGATCCTTCGGCGCGTAGCTTTGCAGCATGCCTTGCTGATCGAGAATCGCCAGGCTGGAGGCCGCCAGGCCCCACACTGCATCGGCTTGTGGGCGGGCTTTTTCTGCCAGCAGCTTGGCGGTGATGATGCCGGTGGAGTCGCGCACCCACTTGATCTCGACGTCCGGGTTGGCCGCTTCGAAGGCTTTCTTGTAGGTCTTCAACTGCTCGGCTTCAAGGGCCGTGTACACGGTCAACTCGGTCTTGGCAGCAAAGGCATTCAGGCTGAACGCGGTGAGCACAGCAGCGGCGAGGGCCAGGGGCTTGAACATGGTGCGTTTCCTTGTGTGGGGCAGAGTTATTGACCGGGCGCGGTTTGGCGCCAGGCCTGGGAGCGGCGCAACAAGCCGCGTGAGGCCCACGCCAGCAGCAGCGAGACGCCGGCTGAGGTGAACAGAATCAGGGTCGACATGGCCGCCGCGCCGCCCACGTTGCCGGCGTCGTCCATGTTCAGCACCGCCACCGCCGCAAGGATGGTGTCGGGGCTGTAGAGAAAGATCGCGGCCGATACGGTGGTCATCGCCGAGACAAACAGGTAGCGCAGGATGTCCAACAGCGCCGGCAGGCAGATCGGCACGGTGACCCGCATAAAGTGGCGGTACAGCGGCGCCTTGAGCGACAGCGCGGCGGCTTCGAACTCGGCGTCGAGTTGGCGCAGGGCGGTGGTGGCGGTCATTTGCGCGGTGGTCAAATAGTGAGCAATGGTGCACACCACCAGCAGCGTCATGGTCCCGTAGAGCACATGCAGCGGGTTGCCGTTGAGGTTGAAAAAGAACACGTAGCCCAGGCCCAGCACCAGGCCAGGCACCGCCATCGGCACAAAGCTGAGCATGCGCAGCGCCAGGTTCAAGCCCTTCTGCCCCTTGGTCTTTTCCATCAGGTAAGCGCCGGTGAAGATCAGCACGCTGCCAATCAGTGCGGTGCAGATCGCCATGGTCAGGCTGTTGCGATAGGCCAGCCAGCCGCCGCCAGCGGTGTCGTTGAACTGGTAGTGGTTGAGCGACAGCGACAGGTTGTACGGCCAGAACTTCACCAGCGACGAGTACACCGCCATGCCGAACACCAACAGCAGCACCGCGCAGATCAGCAGCACAATCGCCAGGTAGCAGCCATCACGCAGACGCGATGGCGCCGGCTGGAACACCTGGGCGCGGCCGCTCATGGAGTCGCCGTGGCGCCGGCGCAGCCAGGTATCCACCGCGAAACTGAGCAACGCCGGCAGCAGCAGCACCATGCCGATCAAGGCGCCGCGACCGAACTGCTGTTGGCCAACCACGGCCTTGTAGGCCTCCAGCGCCAGCACTTGATAGTCACCACCCACCACCACCGGTACGCCGAAGTCCGTGATGGTCAGGGTGAACACCAGGCAGAACGCGGCGAACACGGCCTGGCGCGTCGCCGGCCAGGTGATGCTGCGAAACGCCCGGGCCGGGCTGGCGCCCATGCTCGAGGCGGCATCGAACAACCGCGCATCCGCTAGGGACAGCGCCGACAGCAGGATCATCAGCGCATGGGGAAAGGTGTAGATCACTTCACCGAGGACAATCCCCCAGAAGCCGTAGATGTTGTCGGACAGTAGGCCGCGCAACATGCCCTGGTTGCCGAACAGGTACACCAGGGCGATGCCCGGCAGCATCGACGGCGCCATCAGCGGCAGCAACGAAAGGCCGCGCCAGAGGGTCTTGCCGGGGATCAGCGTGCGTTGCAAGGCGTAGGCAAACAGGTAGGCCAGGGGTACGACAATGATCGCGACGCTCAGGGAAACCTTCAGGCTGTTGCCCAGCAGCCAGTGGAAGTTGGCGCTGGTCAGCAGCTCACGCGCCGCCACCAGCCCGCCGCCCTGGCCGTCTTCGGCGCTGAAACCGCGCCAGAAGATCGCCAGCAGCGGCAGCAGTACGGCGAGGCCCAACAGGCACAGCAGCAGTAACTTGCCTCCCAGTACGAAGATACGGTCGCCGATTTGCGCACGGGAAGCCTGACGCGCCACACGGCCGGGTACTGGCAGGGTCATATCAGTGGCCATCTCAGGCAAACACCTGCAGGCTGCGCGGCGGCAGCGCCACCCAGATATCCTGGGCGCCCAGGCGTGGCATGGCTTCCGGCGCCAGTTCGGCCAGCAGCGGATGGCCGGGTAACTGGTCCAGTTCAAAGCTCATGCGGCAACGGTTGCCGAGGAAGGTGATCTCGCGGACCTTGGCCGGGAACAGGTTTTCTTCGTGTACGGGCGGGTTGACGCTGATCGCTTCCGGACGGCAGAACAGGCGGCCCGACGCGGCCTTGCCGCTGTCTTCGGCCAGGCGCACATTCATCCCGCCAACCTGGGCGTGGCTGGCGCTGTTGCGGCTGAAGGGCAGCCAGTTGCCCTGGCCGACAAACTCGGCCACGAACGGGGTGGCCGGGCGGTCGTAGATCTCTTGAGGGGTGGCGTACTGCTCGACCTTGCCGTTGTTCATCACGGCGATGCGGTCCGCCATCAGCATGGCCTCGTCTTGGTTGTGGGTGACCATCAGGGTGGTGATGCCCAGGCGGCGTTGCAGCTGGCGCAACTCGGTGCACAGGTGCTCGCGCACCCGGGCATCGAGGGCCGACATCGGCTCATCCAGCAGCAACAGCGACGGGGCCGGCGCCAGGGCACGGGCCAGGGCGACCCGTTGCTGCTGGCCGCCGGACAGTTGGCCGGGGTATTTCTTTTCGCTGCCGGTCAGGCCCACCAGCTCCAGCATCTGCGCCACGCGTTTGCGCACTTCATCGCGACCGCTGCCAGCCAAGCCATAGCCAATATTGGCCTCGACGCTGAGGTTGGGGAACAGCGCGTAGGACTGGAACAGAATGCCGTAGTCCCGCGCCTGGGGTGCCAGTAGGGAAACGTCACGATCACCCAGGTACAACTCGCCGCTGTCCTGGCGCTCCAGGCCGGCGATGCAACGCAGCAAGGTGGTCTTGCCGCAGCCCGAGGGGCCGAGCAGGCACACCAGTTCACCGGCGGCGACGTCCAGGGACACATGGTCCAGGGCAGTAAAGGCGCCAAAGCGCTTCTGGATACCACGCACCGTCATCGGCGCGCCGGGGTTGAGCTGGGCTGTGTTCATGGTGGCACCTCATCAAACTGATGAAGGCCATGCTAGGCAGCAAATGCGTCCCTGGTGTGGCAGGAAGGCAAAAGCGGGTGATAGTGGTATTGGTGGATTTGGGTAGGGGCAGAGCCATGGGGTGTTGGGTCTACCGCTATCGCAGGCAAGCCAGCTCCCACATTTGGAGCTGTGAATACCTTCACATTTGGGAGCTGGCTTGCCTGCGATGGCGATTTCAAAACCACCCAAAATCTTTCAGAGCGGCGACATTTCCTGCGCCAACCCCAGAAACGCCGCCGGCAACCGCGCACCTTTACGCTCCTTGAGGCAGTACAGGTATTCAGGAATCTGCGGCGCATTCTCGATGGTCAGCACCCGCAGTTGCGGGTCATGGGGCACTTCCTGGCGGGCGATGATGCTGATGCCGATATTGCGCAGCACCGCCTCGCGGATCGACTCACGGCTGCCGATTTCCAGCAGCGGCCCATAACCCACGCCAGCGCCTTTGAGCATCTCTTCGGTCAAGCGCCGGGTGGTCGAGCCTGCCTCGCGCATCAACAGGGTATGCCCCGCCAGCGCACTGAGCGGCACATGCTCCAGCACGGCCAGCGGATGATTGCGATGCACCGCCAGCACCAGCGGGTCGGTGCCCAGCACCCGGCGGATCAGGCGCGGGTCTTCCAGCAATTGCGAGGAGGCGGCGACGTCCACCCGGTAATCATCCAGCGCTTCGAGGACCTGTTGGGAGTTGCCGATTTCCACTGCCACTTCCACGTGGGGCAAGCGTTCGCGGAAGGTTTTCACCAGGTCGAGGATGTAATAGGGCGCGGTCGCGGCGATGCGCAACGTGCCCTGGACCTGGCCGCTGTTGCGCAGGAAAAACTCGATATCCGCTTCCTGCTGCAACAGCGCCTTGACCATCGGCAACAGCCGCGCCCCTTCGTCGCTGACGGTGAGGCGGCGGCCACCGCGATAGAACAGCTCAACCGAGTACTGGCTTTCCAGATGGCGGATCTGGGTGGTCACCGTGGGTTGGCTCAGGCCGAGTTTTTTCGCCGCCTGGGTAATGCTGCCCAGGCGGGCGACCATGTAAAACGCCTTCAACTCGGCACTCAGCACACCACCCTCTCATCGACTATTTGCGCAACAGGCGCAGACCATTGAATACCACCAGCAGGCTCACGCCCATGTCAGCAAACACCGCCATCCACATGGTGGCCATGCCCATGAAGGTGACGGCCAGGAAGATCGCCTTGATCACCAGCGCCAGGGCGATGTTCTGCTTGAGGATACTCGACGTTTGTCGCGACAAGCGTATGAATGCCGGAATCTTGCGCAAATCGTCGTCCATCAGCGCCACGTCGGCGGTCTCGATGGCCGTGTCGGTGCCTGCTGCGGCCATGGCAAAGCCAATCTCGGCGCGGGCCAGGGCCGGGGCGTCGTTGATGCCGTCGCCGACCATGCCGACCCGGTGGTTTTTCCCGTACAGGTCCTCGATAGCCTTGAGCTTGTCGGTGGGCAACAGATCGCCCTGGGCCTGATCGATGCCCACCTGGGCGGCAATTGCCTGGGCGGTGTGGGTGTTGTCGCCGGTGAGCATCAGGGTCTTGATGCCCAGGTCGTGCAACTGCTGGATGGCTTCGCGACTGCTGTCCTTGACCGTATCGGCCACGGCGAACAGCGCCAGCGGGCCGGATTTGTCGAGCAGCAGCACCACGGACTTGCCTTGTTTTTCCAGGGCGAAGAGTTTTTCTTCAAGGGCCGGCGAGCACAGGCCCAGCTCTTCCACCAGGCGGTGGTTGCCCAGGTGATAGACCTCACCGTTGATCTCGCCACGGACCCCGCGCCCGGCCAGGGCCTCGAAGTTATCCACAACCTGCAGCGGGAGTTTTTTATCCACAGCGGCATTGGCGATCGCCAGCGACACTGGGTGGTCGGAACGCGCGGCCAGGCTGGCGGCCAGGGCCGGCGCGTTGTCTTCTACATTGGGGAACAACGCCAGGTAGTCGGTCTGCACCGGCTTGCCGTGGGTGATAGTGCCGGTCTTGTCCAGGGCCAGGTAGTCGAGCTTGTAGCCGGCCTCCAGGTACACGCCGCCCTTGATCAGGATGCCTTTGCGCGCCGCCGCCGCAAGGCCGCTGACGATGGTCACCGGGGTGGAAATCACCAAGGCACAAGGGCACGCGACCACCAACAGCACCAGGGCGCGGTAGATCCAGTCGAACCACACCGCGCCCATGAACAGCGGTGGGATCACGGCCACGCCGAGGGCAAACAGGAACACCGCCGGGGTGTAGATTTTCGAGAAGCTGTCCACGAAGCGCTGGGTCGGCGCCCGCGAGCCCTGGGCCTGCTCCACTGCGTGGATGATGCGTGCCAGGGTCGAGTTATTGGCGGCAGCGGTCACCCGGTATTCCAGGGAACCGGCCTGGTTGATGGTGCCGGCGAAGACTTTATCGCCCACGGTTTTCTCGATCGGCAGGCTTTCGCCGGTGATCGGCGCCTGGTCGATGGTGGACTGGCCGGCGGTGACTTCACCATCCAGACCAATGCGCTCGCCGGGGCGTACCCGCACGATGGCACCCAGTTCAATGGTCTTGACCTCTTGCTCGACCCAACTACCGTCAGCCTGACGCACCGTGGCCTGCTCCGGGGTCATTTGCATCAAGCCACTGATGGCATTGCGCGCACGGTCCAGGGACTTGGCCTCGATCAACTCGGCCACGGTAAACAGGAACATCACCATCGCCGCTTCCGGCCACTGGCCGATCAGGATCGCACCGGTCACGGCGATGCTCATCAGCGCGTTGATGTTCAGGTTGAGGTTTTTCAGGGCAATCCAGCCCTTTTTGTAGGTGGTGAGGCCGCCACTGAGGATCGACACCAGCGCCACCAGCGCCACCACCCAGGTCGGAGCCGCGTCGGTGAAATGGATCACCTCCGCCGCCAGGGCGCAAAAGCCGGACAGGGCCAGCGGCCACCAGTGCTTCTTGGCCGGTGGTGCGGCGGCCGGCACGCCCTCCTCGATCGGATCGGCCTGCATGCCCAGGGACTTGATGGCCTCGACGATCGGCGCGGTGCTCGTCAGGTCGTGGGTGACACCGAGGATGCGGTTGATCAGGTTGAATTCCAGCTGCTGCACACCGGCCATCTTGCCCAGTTTGTTCTGGATCAGCGTTTGCTCGGTGGGGCAGTCCATGGCCTCGATGCGGAAAGTGCTCAGCCGCGCGTTGGCGCTGGTTGTTTGCGTCAATGTCACCAACGAGGGGGCTGCCGCGCCGGAACAGCAGGAGCCGCCGCCATGATCATGCTCTTTCACAGGGGCAAGCTTTTGCGCGTGATCATGATGGCTGTGGTCATGATCATGGCCGTGGTCGTGATGGCTATGATCATGGTCGTGATCATGATCGTGGCTGTGGTCGTGCTTGTGCGGGGTGCGCAGGGATTCGCTCATTGTGTCGCGTCCATGAAGGTGCCTGTTGCCAAGTAAAGACCCTGTAGCCACTATAGGGTCAAGCACCCTTTTGGAGATTGCTGCGATGAAGATCGGTGAATTGGCCAAACTGACCGACTGCCCGGTGGAGACCATCCGTTATTACGAGAAGGAAGGCCTGCTGCCGCCACCGGCGCGCAGCGAGGGCAACTACCGCCTGTACACCCAGGCCCACACCGAGCGCCTGACGTTTATCCGCAACTGCCGCAGCCTGGACATGACCCTGGAGGAAATCCGCAGCCTGCTGGGCCTGCGCGACAGCCCCCAGGACCAGTGTGAAAATGTAAATGCGCTGATCGACGAGCATATCCATCACGTCAAGGCGCGGATTGATGGGTTGCTGGCCTTGCAGAAACAGCTGATCGACCTGCGCCAGCGCTGTGGCGAAGGGCCGGAGATCGACCAGTGTGGGATTTTGCAGCGGTTGGAGGTCAGTGGGAGCGTGGCGGCCAGTGAGGCGGAGCATTCACATGTGGGTCGTAGTCACGGGCATTAGATAATGGGGTGACTGAGTTGACGCCATCGCAGGCAAGCCAACTCCCACATGTGCCTGAGTACTCGGTCACATGTGGGAGCTGGCTTGCCTGCGATGCAGACGATGCGGTCTCGACTAGACCGCCATCGGCGCCGTCATCGGCGCATGGTGCTCATAGCCTTCCAGCGAGAAATCGCTCGGTTCGATCAGCTCCAGCCACTCCGGCTGGTACACCCCGGTCTTGGCAAACTCCGGCACGCGCTCGCTGATCACCAGCTTCGGCGCGGCGAAAGGCTCGCGCTTGAGCTGTTCGTTGAGCATGTCCAGGTGGTTTTCGTAGACGTGCGCGTCACCGATGAAATAGGTGAACCAGCGCGGTGTGTAGCCAGTCAGGCGACCGATCAGGCTCAGCAGTGCGGCGCCTTCGGTGAGGTTGAACGGCGTGCCCAGGCCCAGGTCGTTGGAGCGGATGTAGAGGGTCAGGGAAATCTCCCTGGTCTCGACATTCGGGTGGAACTGGTACAGCAGGTGACACGGCGGCAAGGCCATTTCATCGAGCTGGGCGCAGTTCCAGCCGTGGAACAGGATGCGCCGGCTGCCCGGGTCATTGATGATGGTGTCGACGCACTGGCGGATCTGGTCGATGGCCTTGTACAGCACCACGTAGGCCTGACCGTCTTCCTCGCCTTCGGCGATCTGGCGATAGCCCTGGGCCAGGGTCTGCTCGATAGCGGCCTGGTTGCTCAACGGGATCTGCTTGTACGCCGGCCATTTGCGCCATTGCACACCGTAGATCTCGCCCAGGTCGTCCTCGCCCTGGCGGAACGGGTTGGCCAGCCACTGCGCGTTTTCGTTAGCGTTCTGGTCCCACACCTTGCAGCCCAGGGCGCGGAATTCGGCGGCGTTATTCACCCCACGCAAAAAGCCACACATCTCGCCAATCGCCGACTTGAAGGCCATTTTGCGGGTGGTGATGGCTGGGAAACCTTCCTGCAGATCAAAGCGCAACATCGCACCGGGGAAGCTGATGGTGTTCACGCCAGTGCGGTTGGCCTGCTTGGTGCCGTTGTTGATGACGTGGGAAACCAGCTCGAGATATTGCTTCATGACATTACCTGTATCGGTGAAGCCGAGGCCCTCAGGCCCCGGCGTTCGAATTTATAGCGCGCTGGTCTTGATCGCCTGTGGGCGGTTGTAAGCCCACCAGAGCAGGCCCAGGCCAGCAAGAATCATCGGAATGCTGAGAACCTGACCCATGGTCAGCCAGCCGAACGCCAGGTAGCCCAACTGCGCATCCGGCACCCGCACGAACTCGACGATGAAACGGAAAATCCCGTAGAACAGGGCGAACATCCCCGAAACCGCCATGGTTGGGCGGGGTTTGCGCGAGTAGATGTAGAGGATCAGGAACAGCGCCACGCCTTCCAGGGCGAACTGGTACAACTGCGACGGATGGCGCGCCAACTGCGCCGGGTCGCTGAACGGCGGGAACACCATGGCCCACGGCACGTCGGTCGGCTTGCCCCACAATTCGGCGTTGATGAAGTTACCGATACGCCCGGCACCCAGGCCAATCGGCACCATCGGCGCGATAAAGTCCATCAGTTGGAAGAATGACTTGCCATTGCGTCGGCCAAACCACCAGGCCGCGAGCATCACGCCGATAAAACCGCCGTGGAACGCCATGCCGCCCTTCCACACCTCGAAAATCAGGGTAGGGTTGGCCAGGTACGCGCTCAGGTCGTAGAACAACACATAACCCAGGCGCCCGCCGACAATCACGCCCATCGACATCCAGAACACCATGTCGGAGAGCTTCTCCTTGGTCCAGGTCGGATCAAAGCGGTTCAGGCGTCGGGAAGCCAACAGCCAGGCGCCGCCGATGCCGATCAGGTACATCAACCCGTACCAGTGGATTTTCAGCGGACCGATGGCCAGGGCCACCGGGTCGATCTGCGGGTAAGGCAGCATTGCGACTCCTCGTTAAATCATTCGTTATTGCGCACGGACCTTGCCGGAGGACGATTAAGCCTGCGTTACAGCGGCTCGATCAAATGAAGAAGTTCGCACCCGCGCCAAGCAGCCTGGCATGTTAACGGATGGGAGGCATCTGGCCCAACTTGGATACGATGGATAGCCGGCGGTTCTATGGGTAGAGTGAGCAAAACACAAAAGGATCGCCTTATGTGCCTGATTGTTTTCGCCTGGCGGCCGGGCCATGCCCAGCCCCTGATCGTCGCGGCCAACCGTGACGAATTCTACGCCCGGCCCAGCCTGCCCTTGGCCCAGTGGCCCGATACACCGCAGGTGTATGCCGGTCGCGACCAGGAAGCCGGGGGCACCTGGCTGGGGATCGGCGCCGACGGACGGTTTGCCGCGCTGACCAATATCCGTGACCCGCACCAGCCACCGGCGCGCAAGTCCCGGGGCGAGTTGGTGGCGCGTTTTCTCCACGGTTCCCTGCCGATTGACCACTATTTAGCCGATGTTAACGGCAGATCAATTGAATATGCCGGCTTCAACCTGCTGATTGGCACGCCGCAAGAGCTGTGGCACTACAACGCCAATGAGTCGACGCCTACCCAACTGACGGCCGGGATCTATGGCTTATCCAATGCCGGGCTGGATACGCCCTGGCCAAAGCTGCTCAAGGCCAAGGCAGCACTGGCCCAAGTGCTGGATGATCCGCACCCTTTGCCGAACTGCCGGATACCGGTGTCGGGTTGGCCACGGAAAGTCTGTTATCGAGTGTGTTTATCGCCAGCCCCAGTTACGGGACGCGAGCGAGTACCGCGCTGATTGTGCATGCCGATGGGCTGCGGCACATGGTCGAGCGCAGCTTTGGGCCCCATGGCGGGCGGCTGGGCGAGGTGGAACTGAGGATTTAGTGGAGACTGGGCCACCGTCATCGCAGGCAAGCCAGCTCCCACCGTTTGAAATACATTCCAAGTGTGGGAGCTGGCTTGCCTGCGATGGCCCCCCCTCGGTCTAGAGGGTTTTTGTCGCAGACGGATTGATCATCCGCGCCAACCCCAGGCTTTTCAGGGCCAACTGCAGCGAGCTGTGGATAACTTGCGGGTTGTCGATGGTCATCAATTCCGCCAGCAGATCCTTGGCCTTGCTCAGGTTGATCTGGCGCAGCATCCACTTGACCTTCGGCAGGTTGGTGGCGTTCATCGACAGGCTGTCAAAGCCCATGGCCATCAACAGCACCGCCGCCGCCGGATCACCGGCCATTTCCCCACAGATACTCACCGGCTTGCCTTCGGCATGGGCATCGCGCACCACGTTCTGCAAGGCTTGCAGCACCGCCGGGTGCAGGTAGTCGTAGAGGTCGGCCACCCGTGGGTTGTTGCGGTCCACGGCCAGCAGGTATTGGGTCAGGTCGTTGGAGCCCACCGACAGGAAGTCCACCTGCCGTGCCAATTCCTTGGCCTGGTACACCGCTGCCGGGATTTCGATCATCACGCCAACCGGCGGCATCGGCACGTCGGCGCCTTCGTCGCGCACTTCGCCCCAGGCCCGGTGGATCAGGTGCAGGGCTTCTTCAAGCTCGTGGGTGCCGGAGATCATCGGAAGGAGGATGCGCAGGTTGTTCAGGCCTTCGCTGGCCTTGAGCATGGCGCGGGTCTGGACGAGGAAAATTTCGGGGTGGTCGAGGGTAACGCGGATACCGCGCCAGCCAAGGAAGGGGTTGTCTTCCTTGATGGGGAAATAAGACAGTGACTTGTCGCCGCCGATATCCAGGCTGCGCATCGTCACCGGTAACGGATGGAAGGCGGACAGTTGCTCGCGATAAATCGCCAGCTGCTCCTTCTCGCTCGGGAAACGTTGGTTGATCATGAACGGCACTTCGGTGCGGTACAGGCCCACCCCTTCAGCGCCACGTTGTTGCGCACGCGCCACGTCCGCCAGCAGGCCCGTATTGACCAGCAGCGGTACACGGTGGCCGTCGAGGGTCACGCAGGGCAGTTCGCGCAGGGCATCGAGCCCCTGGGACAGCTGGCGCTCCTCCTCGACGATTTCGGCGTATTGCTTGCGCAGCACTTCGCTGGGGTTGGTATACACCTCACCACGGTGCCCGTCGACGATCATCGAGATGCCGTCGACCTTGGAATACGGCAGGTCCACCAGGCCCATCACCGTCGGGATGCCCATGGCCCGGGCCAGGATCGCCACGTGGGAGTTGCCCGAGCCCAACACCGAGACCAGGCCCACCAGTTTGCCTTCCGGCACTTCGCCGAGCATGGTGGCAGTCAGCTCTTCACTGATCAGGATGGTGTTGTCGGGGTAGACCAGGTTGGTGGTGCGGTCTTCCTGCAGGTAGGCCAGCAGGCGCCGACCGAGGTCGCGCACATCCGAGGCGCGCTCGCGCAGGTAGGCGTCGTCCATCAGTTCAAAGCGGTTGACGTGATCGGTGACCACCTGGCGCAGCGCGCCCTGGGCCCACTGGCCGGTCTTGATCACGGTCTTGACTTCGTTACCCAGGGACGCGTCGTCGAGCATCATCTGGTACACGTCGAACAGCGCCCGTTCTTCGGGGCGCAGCTGGGTGGCCAGCTTGGTCGACAGGTTGCGCATGTCGGCGCGCACGCCTTCCAGGGCGGTCTTGAACAGTTTGATTTCTGCGTCGATGTCATCGACGGACTTGTCCGGCACCACGTCCAGGTCGGCCGGGGGCAGCATGACCACCGCAGTACCGACCGCCGCGCCCGGTGAACCCGGCACGCCGACGAACTTGGCTTCCTGGATCCCCTTGCCCTGGCGCCCCAGGCCGCGAATCGAGCCGGTGGCTTCGGCATGGGCGATCACCCCGGCCAACTGCGCACTCATGGTCACGAGGAAGGCTTCTTCACCTTCATCGAACTGGCGGCGCTCTTTCTGCTGGATGACCAATACGCCGACAACGCGGCGGTGGTGGATGATCGGTGCGCCGAGGAATGAGGCGTAGCGCTCTTCACCGGTTTCGGCAAAGTAGCGATAACGCGGGTGATCGGCCGCGTTTTCAAGGTTCAGGGGTTCTTCACGCGTCCCCACCAGGCCCACCAGACCTTCATTGGGCGCCATGCTGACCTTGCCGATGGAGCGCTTGTTCAAGCCCTCCGTGGCCATCAGCACAAAACGGTTGGTCTCGGGGTCCAGCAGGTAAACCGAGCAGACCTGGCTGCCCATGGCTTCCTTGACGCGCAACACAATAATCCCCAACGCCGCCTTGAGATCCTTGGCGGAGTTAACTTCCTGGACGATCTTGCGCAGCGTATTGAGCATGGCTCGGGGTCGAACTCCGTCGTCAGTCGCGCGATAAAAGGCGCGGGGCAAGCTCTTTGAGAGCGCGACGATAAACCTCGCGCTTGAATGTCACCACCTGGCCCAACGGATACCAATAACTGACCCAGCGCCAGCCATCGAACTCCGGTTTACCGGTCAAATCCATCCGCACCCGCTGCTCGTTGGAGATCAGGCGCAGGAGAAACCACTTTTGCTTCTGGCCGATGCACAGCGGTTGGCTGTGGGTACGCACCAGGCGTTGCGGCAAACGATAGCGCAACCAGCCTCGGGTACAGGCCAGAATTTGCACATCTTCGCGCTCCAGGCCGACTTCTTCGTTCAACTCACGGTACAGGGCGTCTTCAGGGGTTTCGTCGGGGTTGATCCCACCCTGGGGAAACTGCCAGGCATCTTGGTTGATTCGGCGAGCCCATAGCACCTGTCCGGCATCATTCGTAAGAATAATCCCGACATTTGGACGGAAACCATCGGGGTCGATCACGGCAACAACCTCGCAAACGCATGTCGCCGCATTGTTCCACAAAGCTTGTTGCAGCGGCAACGAGGCTGCTTACCTTATGTGCACTCTTGTGAAAAGACCGTATTCTGGACGCCTTTTTACAGACTTTTCAGCGAGTAACCGCAATGCGCCTGGCTTTATTCGACTTGGACAACACGCTTTTGGGCGGCGACAGTGACCACGCCTGGGGTGATTACCTGTGTGAACGCGGCATCCTCGATGCCGTTGCCTACAAGACCCGCAACGACGAGTTCTACCAGGATTACCTGGCCGGCAAGCTGGATAACGCCGCGTACCTGAACTTCAGCCTGGAAATCCTCGGCAGCACCGAGATGGCCCAGCTCGACGAATGGCACCGCGACTTCATGCGCGACTGCATCGAGCCGATCATCCTGCCCCAGGCCGTGGAACTGCTGGCCAAACACCGCGCCGCCGGTGACACGCTGGTGATCATCACCGCCACCAACCGCTTTGTCACCGCGCCGATTGCCGCACGGTTGGGGGTTGAAACCCTGATCGCCACCGAATGCGAGATGGCCGATGGCCGCTACACCGGGCGCAGCACCGATGTACCGTGCTTCCGTGAGGGCAAGGTGACGCGCTTGAATCGGTGGCTGGAAGAAACCGGCTTTAGCCTGCAAGACAGCTATTTTTACAGCGATTCGATGAATGACCTGCCGCTGCTGGAGCAGGTGACTCATCCGGTGGCGGTGGATCCGGATGCGAATCTGCGGGCCAAGGCCCAGAAGCGTGGTTGGCCGGTGATTAGCCTGCGCGGCTGATAAAGCTTTCGCGAGCAAGCCCGCTCCCACATTTGATCGGGTTCCACCTCTGGAATGCAATCGAATGTGGGAGCGGGCTTGCTCGCGAATGAAGGCGACCCGGTTTCAAGCCTTAAACGGGTTTGGCGCCCATCAACCCGGCAATCGCCACAAACCCCACCAGGCTGACAATCGCCAGGGCCAGGGTGAACTTCGCACTGCCCGTACCGCCCAGCCGCAGGCGATTGAGGCGCACCACCAGCCAGAACCAGGCCAGCGCCGCGACGCTGTAGATCACGCTGGAACCCAGGATCCACGTCTGCCCCAACGGCCAGCCGACCAGGTGCACCAGCCACCAGCCGGTAAACGGCATGCTCACCAGGCTTACGCCCATCAACAACCAGACAAACAGCCATGGCCGATGCAACGTAACCGCCGGGCCAGCGGCGCGCTTGCGCCAGCTCAGCACGGCCAGGGCCAGGCCACTGGCCAACAGCAGCACCGTTGCCACCATGTGGATCGTCTTGAGGGTTGTCAGATATTCCATGCTCTCGATTCCTTAAAGGCCGCCCAATCAGCGTAGTCGCTCAACCGAGGAACAGCTGATAGGCCGGGTTGTCGCTTTCATCCCAATACGGGTAACCAATCGCTGCCAACGCCGCCGGCACCAGATGGCGCTCGTTGGCCGGCACTTGCAGCCCGGCGACCACACGGCCGTCGGCCGCGCCGTGGTTGCGATAGTGGAACATCGAGATGTTCCAGCGCCCGCCCAATTTGTTAAGAAAGTTGAACAAGGCCCCCGGACGCTCCGGGAACTCGAAGCGGAACACCAGCTCATTGCTGACGTGCGCCGCGTGGCCGCCGACCATATGGCGGATGTGCAACTTGGCCAGTTCGTTCTCGGTCAGGTCCAGCACCGGGAAACCCTGCTCGCTCAGGCTGGCAATCAGCGCGCTGCGCGGGTCGGTTTCCGGGTGGGTCTGCACCCCGACAAAAATGTGCGCTTCGCTGCCGGAATGGTAGCGGTAGTTGAATTCGGTGATCTGGCGCTTGCCCACAGCCTCGCAGAAGGCCTTGAAGCTGCCCGGGCGCTCGGGAATGGTCACGGCAATGATCGCCTCGCGACCTTCACCCAACTCGGCGCGCTCGGCCACATGGCGCAGGCGGTCGAAGTTGACGTTGGCCCCGGAATCTATGGCGACAAAGGTCTGGCCACTGACACCACGGGTTTCTACATACTTCTTGATCCCCGCCACGCCCAATGCCCCTGCAGGCTCGGTGATGGAGCGGGTGTCGTCGTAGATATCCTTGATCGCCGCGCAGATTTCATCGGTGCTGACGGTGATCACTTCATCCACATAGTCCTTGCAGATATCGAAGGTGTGCTGGCCGATCTGCGCCACCGCCACGCCATCGGCAAAGATCCCCACGGCCGGCAGCACCACGCGCTCGCCCGCGGCCATGGCAGCCTGCAGGCAGTTGGAGTCGTCCGGCTCGACACCGATGATCTTGATCTCCGGGCGCAGGTACTTCACATACGCCGCGATACCGGCAATCAGGCCACCACCGCCCACCGGGACGAAAATCGCGTCCAGCGGCCCCGGGTGCTGGCGCAGGATCTCCATCGCCACGGTGCCCTGCCCGGCAATGGTGTGTGGATCATCGTAGGGGTGAATGTAGACGTAGCCTTTTTCGTCGACCAGCTTCAGCGAATACGCCAGCGCTTCCGGAAAGGAGTCGCCATGCAGCACCACTTTGCCGCCACGGGAGCGTACGCCTTCGACTTTGATTTCCGGGGTGGTCTTGGGCATCACGATCGTGGCCTTGACCCCCAGCACCTTGGCCGCCAGGGCCAGGCCCTGGGCATGGTTACCCGCCGAGGCGGTGACCACGCCACGGGCGCGTTCTTCGGCCGTCAGTTGGGTCAACTTGTTGTAGGCGCCGCGAATCTTGAAGGAAAACACCGGCTGCAAGTCTTCGCGCTTGAGCCAGACCTTGTTGCCCAGGCGCTCGGAGAGCTGGCGGGCGGTCTGCAACGGGGTTTCCACGGCAACGTCGTAAACGCGCGAGGTGAGGATCTTTTTGACGTACTGTTCGAGCATCGGAAAGCATCACTGGGCGGGTTGGGCAGGGCCGAGGAGTCTAACCCGCCTTTTGGCCGGACGACCACACGAATCCAGAGGTTTTGTTGGGTTATACTCGCGCCCCTCTTTACTCCCCGCCCGTTCCGGAGCCCGCATGACCCAGGATCAACTCAAACAGGCAGTGGCCCAGGCCGCCGTCGATTTAATCCTTCCTAAACTCGACGATAAAAGCATCGTCGGCGTCGGCACCGGCTCCACCGCCAATTGCTTCATTGACGCGCTGGCCTTGCACAAGGGCGCATTCGACGGCGCCGTGGCCAGCTCCGAAGCCACCGCCGCGCGCCTCAAGGGCCATGGCATTCCGGTGTACGAACTCAATACCGTGAGCGACCTGGAGTTCTACGTCGACGGCGCCGATGAAAGCGACGAGCACCTGAACCTGATCAAGGGCGGCGGCGCAGCCCTGACCCGCGAGAAAATCGTCGCGGCCGTGGCCAAGACCTTTATCTGCATCGCCGACGCCAGCAAGCTGGTGCCGGTACTGGGCAACTTCCCGCTGCCCGTCGAAGTGATCCCCATGGCCCGCAGCCACGTGGCTCGCGAGCTGGTGAAACTGGGCGGCGACCCGGTGTACCGCGAAGGTGTGCTGACCGATAACGGCAACATCATCCTCGACGTGTTCAACATGCAGATCACCAACCCGGTGGAGCTGGAGACCCAGATCAATGCCATCGTCGGTGTGGTCACCAATGGCTTGTTTGCGGCACGGCCTGCGGATGTGCTGCTGCTGGGGACCCGTGAAGGCGTGAAGACCCTCAAGGCCTAAGTACACACAGAACCCCTGTGGGAGCGGGTTTGCTCGCGAATACGGTGTGCCAGTCACCGATTTTGCTAGCTGACACACCGCATTCGCGAGCAAGCCCGCTCCCACATTTTTGACCGCGCTCCATCCGATGGACATGTAACAAAAACGCTACTTTTCGCAGCAACCCCTCCCCCGCTTGCCCCAATCTGTGCGCCAGGTCACGGCAGCCCCCGCCGCATCTGGTATCAAATCCGTTACAACTTATAGCCAGGCGACCCCCACTTCCAACAACGCGCCAATTCGCGCTTGCCCCATGGAATGAGGCGCGCATTGTGCAATCGGTCCCGCCGAGCCACTCCCTCAACCACCTCAAGGAAGACCTTGTGATCAAGCCCCTAGCCCTCGCTGTCAGCGTTGCCTGTGCCCTGCTGTCGACTCAATCCCATGCCTACGACTATGGCGAGCACGCCAATGTCACCCTGGAAAAGCTGATCACCGACTACCCCGGCCGCTATCGCGGCACGGCCAACTTCGCCGGGGCCGCCGACTGGATGCAGAGCCAGATGGGCAGCGCCTATGACATCAGCCGCCAGGATTTCACCTGGAATGGCGGCAGCCGCGCCTCGCAGAACGTGGTGGCCTACGCCGCCGGCACCAAACCGCAGTACGTGGTGATTGGCGCGCACTTCGATACCTACTTCGGCCGCCCGGCCCTGCAAGGCCTGGACGACAACGGTTCCGGCGCCAGCGTGCTGACCGAAGTAGCGAAGAACCTTGGCGGCCTGCAACTGGAAAACGGCTTGCAGATCGTCGGCTTCGGCGCCGAAGAGGAAGGCTTGCGTGGCTCCAAGGCGTTTGTCGATTCGTTGAGCGCCAGCCAGCGCGCCAATATGCTGGCCATGATCAACCTCGACAGCCTGATCACCGGCGACATGATGTACGCCCACGCCGGCCAGAACAGCACCGCCAACCCGGCCCTCGCCTCATTGCGCGAGCACACCTTCCAGATCGCCAAGGAGCTGAACATCAACCTGTTCACCAACCCCGGCCTGGACGCGCAATACCCCGCCGGCACTGGCTGTTGCAGTGACGGCGAAGCCTTCGAGGGGCTCAATATCCCAATCCTGTATGTGGAAGCCACCAACTGGGAACTGGGTGCCCTGGACGGCTACACCCAGACCGACAACCCGGCGATCCCCGGCGGCTCGACCTGGCACGACCCCACCGAAGACAACAAGACGGTCCTGACCAACGCCTTCGGCCAGGAACGCATCGACCAGCGCCTGCGCGACTATTCGCGCCTGCTCAGCCGCCTGGTGCTGGAGCTGACCAATGCCGACTTGATGGCTTCCACCAGCTCGGGCGGCGCGGTTGCGCGCAATATGCAGGACAACCTGCAGCGCCAGCACCAGGCCATGGTGCGCCTGCATGACCGGCGCTGGCTGACCCTGCAATCGGTCAGCCGTGAAGTGGGCAGTTTCGATGGCGAGATCGGCGTAGACGGCGAATACAACCCGGACAGCGGCTTCGACACCGCCCCCAACCCCGAGGCCCGGCGCCTGGGCCTGCATGCCCTGGGCGACTATCAACTGAGCAGCAGCCTGAACATCGGCGCCAGCCTCAGCTACCTCAACGGCCGCGACAAGCTGGAACACCGTGGCAAGCTGCAAAGCGACACCTGGCAAGCTGCGGTCTACGCCCTGTTGAACGATGGCGGCCCGACCTGGCTGGCCGGCGACCTGAGCGTGGGCCACAGCAGCTTCGACTCAAAACGCAACCTGCTGATCCAGGCCAATGGTGGCCCCGTGCTGCTTAACCAGCAACTGACTGGCGAGACCGACGCCCTGTCCCTGGGTGCCCGAGTGCTCGGCGGTTATGACTTCGATCTGGGCGCGATCAAGACCGGGCCGTTTGCCGGGCTCGATTACAGCCACTCGCGCATCGACAAGTTCCACGAGAAGCAGAACCTGCGCACCGCCCTTGAATATGAAGAGCAATCCTTCGATTCCCTGGAAGCCAGCCTCGGCTGGCGTGTGCGCGGTGCCGTGGCCCTGCCTTACAGCCTGAGCCTGATGCCCTACGGCGACATCGCCTGGGTCAAGGAATTGGCCGACGGCCGCCTCGACGACCTCGACCTGACCGCCCGCGCCGACGGCCAGGCCCGCACCGCACGCCTGGGTTCAGTGGACAAGAGTTTCGGCCGCGCGCAGGTCGGCAGCCAATTGGCGATCACCCCACAGCTTGGGGTGTACGCCGAAGTGAACGGCCGCCTGGGCCATGCCGAAGGCAGCCAGACCGGCTATTCGCTGGGTGTGCAGTGGATGTTCTGACCCGCGCCTACCGCTGCTCGGGCTTTTTCTTGAAGACATAGAACAGGTTCGGCTCACTCACCAGGTACAACGTGCCATCGTCATCCATGGCGATACCCTCGGCTTGGGGCACACGTTTTTTCAAGCCATTGCGCCCCTTGAGCAGCGACAAGCTGCTCAAGGGGCGACCGTCGATATCCAGTTCCAGCACCAGGTACGACTCATCGGACAGCGCCAGTAAATGGCCGCTGCGCTCGTCGTATTGCAGGCTGGACAGGTCGCGTACAAACAGCCCGGCATCGCGTCGGGGGTTGTTGACTACATGGACCGAGTAGGTTTTTTCCGGTTTGAAATGGGGAAAGCCGTGCACTTCGTAGATCAACATCGGGTCCCGCTCCTTGGCGACAAACAGGCGCTTGCCCACCGAGTCATACGCCAGCCCTTCAAAGCCTTTATTGCCCTTCAGGTGCACACCCAGGGTCATCTGCTCGGCCTCGGCCGCGTCGAGAAACTGCGTGTCGTCCTCCAGGTGAATCTTGATCAGCCGCTGCTGACGCTCATCGCTGACCACATAGGTGTTCTCGCTGATGAACTCCACCGCTTCGGCATCGCCAAACCCCACCAGGTTGATACGCCGCAGGATCTTGCCGTCCAGGGACAGTTCAACCAGTTCGGCGTTTTGATTGGTCACGGTAAACAGGCTCTTGCGCACCGGGTCGTAGGTCAAAGCCGAGACATCATCATCCAGGCCCTCAATCACCTGGGCTTCCAGCACCACCTCATAGTCCGCCAGGCCAATGGAGCGTTCATCCAGCGGCTGGCGCCAGGTCTGCCAGTTGAACCAGGCGCGCTCGAATAATCGAAACTGCTGGGCGACCACGCCCACGGCAACCAGGGCGATCAGCAACAGAATAAGAAGGGCAGGTTTAGGGCGGGCAAATCGGCGCATGGGGGCTGGCTCAAAGTCAAAACTGGCAAATGAATATCACAGCCGTCTGAATTTAAACTTAAACGCAGCTCAATGTCTGGGGAATGCCGCGCATAGAGAAGAGTCCGACGTATTAGTCGGCTATTTCTGCTTATCGAACCGATAAAACAGATTGGGCTCGCTGACCATGTACAGCGTGCCGTTTTCGTCCATGGTCACGCCTTCGGCACGAGGGATCGTGTTTTTCAGGCCATTGAAGCCGCCCAGCACGGTCATGAAGCTGACCTGTTGACCCTTTTCGTCCAGCTCCAGCAGCAGATGAGAGTCGGCGGACAGCACCAACAGGTGGCCGGTACGCGGATCGACACTCAAGGCCGAGAGGTTGCGGATATCCAGTTCGGAGCTGGGCAACTTCTGCTTGTCGCCCGCCAGGATCTGGCCGCCGTCGCTGGCCCAGGTAAACAACTGCGCCGGACGCTCGATACCCAGCACCAGCTGTTGATTGCGTTTGTCCCAGGTGATGGCCTCGAATGCCTTGTTCTGGTTCTCGGAGGGGCCCAGGTCGTAGCTTGGGAAGTCGGCGAAAGCCAGTTGGCGCGTGTCGGCATCCACCTTGACCAGCGTCACGTTGTGCCTGCGCTCATCCACGATGCCCAGCACGCCGTTTTCCATGACCGTCACGCCTTCCGGGTTGCTCCAGCCCACCAGGGGAATCTTGCGCAGCACATCGCCCTGCAGGCTGAGTTCTACCAGGAACGGATTGCGACCCATCACTGCGAATAAGGTTTTGGTCTGCGGGTTGTAGGCCAGGTCCGACGCTTCGTCCTTTTCCATGCCGGGCAATGGTTTGGCGTCGATCACCGCCTGGTAATCCGGAAGCCAGACGCTTTCTCGGCGTTCGACCGGGCTTTCAAAGCGCTCCAACACCCATAACGCGCCCCGGTCATCCCAGTGCATCAACCAGGAAACCCCATACATGATCACCCCGGCCAGCAACAGCCAGGAGTACCAGCGCATATTCAGGCGCGGGCGCGGGGTGGGATTCGCAGAAGAAAGGGGTACGGCCATGGAGGCATTCCAGATAATCGGCTGTCGGTGATGGCCCAGGGCTCAGAGCGCCTGGGTGCCATATGGCCGAGGATTATCCGGATGGCGTGTGAAAAAAATGCAAAACCCCGATGTGCGCAGCACGCACAAATAATCTGTGTACGGGCTTGTGTGGGAGCCGGGCTTGCCAGCGATGCAAGCACCGTGGTGTATCAGGCACACCGCGGGGATGCTATCGCAGGCAAGCCAGCTCCCACACAAGCCGGCTCTTACAGAGGGATGGGGTTAGCGTACGGCGCTTTCGAAGCGACTGACACCCGGCAGTTCCAGCACCAGTTCGTCACCCACTTGCAGCGGGCCCACGCCCACAGGGGTGCCGGTCAGGATCACATCCCCGGCCTGCAACGAGAAGCAACCGGCCATGTGCTGGATCATCGGCACGATCGGGTTGAGCATCTGCGCGCTGTTACCGTCCTGGCGCACCTGGCCATTGATGGTCAGGCGAATGCCGATATCGGTAAAGTCCGGGAAGGTGCTGCCCACCACGAACGGGGCAATGACCGCCGCGCCGTCGAAGGACTTGGCGATTTCCCACGGTAGGCCCTTGGCCTTGAGTTCGGCCTGCTTGTCGCGCAAGGTCAGGTCCAGGGCCGGGGCGAAGCCGGAGATGGCGTCCAGCACTTCTTCACGGCTCGGGGTTTTCGACAGGGGTTTGCCGATCAGCACCGCGATTTCCGCTTCGTAATGCACCGAACCGCGCTCGGCTGGAATGGCAAAGCCGCCTTCCAACGGCACCACGCAACTGCCCGGTTTGATAAACAGCAGAGGCTCGGTCGGCACCGGGTTATCCAGTTCCTTCGCGTGTTCGGCGTAGTTGCGCCCGATGCAGACCACTTTACCCAGTGGAAAGTGGATGTTGGTGCCGTCGACGTACTTGTGCTGATAGCTCATGGCCCGCTTCCTCTTTCGTGATGGTTAAACAGCGAAGATCTTGCCCGGGTTCATGATCCCGTTCGGGTCGAACACCGCTTTCACTGCCTTCATATATTCGATTTCAACCGGGGAACGGCTGTACGTCAGGTAGTCGCGCTTGGTCATGCCCACGCCATGCTCGGCGGAGATCGAGCCGTTGTACTTCTCGACGGTCTCGAACACCCACTTGTTGACGGTGGCGCACTTGGCGAAGAACTCGTCCTTGGACAGGTTTTGCGGCTTGAGGATGTTCAAGTGCAAGTTGCCGTCACCGATATGGCCGAACCAGACAATTTCGAAGTCTGGGTAGTGTTCGCCGACGATCGCGTCGATTTCCTTGAGAAATGCCGGCACTTTCGACACGGTGACCGAGATGTCGTTCTTGTACGGCGTCCAGTGGGAGATGGTCTCGGAGATGTACTCGCGCAGCTTCCACAGGTTGTGCAACTGGGTTTCGCTCTGGCTCATCACGCCATCCAGCACCCAGCCCTGCTCGACGCAGTGTTCGAAGGTTTCCAGGGCGTGGTTGGCCACTTCTTCGGTAGTGGCTTCGAATTCCAGCAGGGCGTAGAACGGGCACTCGGTGTCGAACGGTGCCGGCACATCGCCACGGCCGAGGACTTTGGCCAATGCCTTGTCGGAAAAGAACTCAAAGGCGGTCAGGTCCAGCTTGCTCTGGAACGCGTGCAGTACCGGCATGATCGAGTCGAAGTCAGCAGTGCCCAACACCATGGCGGTGAGGTTTTTCGGCGCCCGGTCCAGGCGCATGGTGGCTTCGACCACAAAGCCCAGAGTGCCTTCGGCGCCGATAAACAGCTGGCGCATGTCATAGCCGGTGGCGTTCTTGATCAAATCGCGGTTCAGTTCCAGCACATCGCCCTTGCCGGTGACGACCTTCATGCCCGCCACCCAGTTGCGGGTCATGCCGTAGCGAATGACCTTGATCCCGCCGGCATTGGTGCCGATATTGCCGCCAATCTGACTGGAACCGGACGAGGCGAAGTCCACCGGGTAGTACAACCCGTTTTCTTCGGCGACGTTCTGCAACTGCTTGGTGACCACACCCGGCTGGCACACGGCGGTGCGATCGGTGAGGTTCACATCGAGGATCTGGTTCATATAGTCGAACGACACCACCACTTCGCCATTGGCCGCCACGGCGGCCGCCGACAGACCGGTACGCCCACCGGATGGCACCAGCGCCACCTTGTGCGTGTTGGCCCAGCGGACAATGGCCTGCACCTGTTCAATGGTCTTGGGGAAGACGATAGCGGTCGGGGCGGGGGCGAAGTGCTTGGTCCAATCCTTGCCGTAAGCCTCCAGGGAGTCGGCATCGGTCAGCACTTTGCCGGGCTCAACCAGGGTCTTTAGCTCATCAATCAGGGCAGGATGGGTCATCGACAGAACTCTCGAACAATTCATGGTCATCCTGAGAACGCTTCACGTCGCAGGAATGAGTGTTTAGCGGGGCGCGTATGCTAGCATACCGCCCCCGCAGGACAGAGCCCAAGGGCGTTTCTGCGGTGACGGCTTTCCTGCCGTCCGGGTCAGCTTAAGCGATCCGATTCCCTGCCATTTTTCTCCGGGATACAGGTTTACGCAGATGAGCAAGACTTCTCTCGATAAGAGCAAGATCAAGTTCCTTCTTCTGGAAGGCGTCCACCCATCGGCCGTCGACGTCCTAAAGGCCGCCGGGTACACCAGCATTGAGTACATCACCAGTTCTCTGCCGGAATCCCAGCTCAAGGAAAAGATCGCCGACGCGCACTTTATCGGCATTCGCTCCCGCACCCAGTTGACCGAAGAGATCTTCGACCACGCCAAGAAGTTGGTGGCGGTCGGCTGTTTCTGCATCGGCACCAACCAGGTCGACCTCAATGCAGCGCGCGAGCGCGGTATCGCAGTGTTCAACGCCCCGTACTCGAACACCCGTTCCGTGGCGGAGCTGGTGTTGGCGGAAGCCATCCTGCTGTTGCGCGGTATCCCTGAGAAGAACGCTTCCTGCCACCGTGGCGGCTGGATCAAGAGCGCGGCCAACTCCTTCGAAATCCGCGGCAAGAAGCTGGGTATCGTCGGTTACGGCTCCATTGGTACCCAACTGTCGGTACTGGCTGAAGGCCTGGGCATGCAGGTGTTCTTCTACGACACCCTGACCAAGCTGCCGTTGGGCAACGCCACCCAGGTGTCGAGCCTGACCGAACTGCTGGGCATGTCCGACATCGTTACCCTGCACGTGCCGGAAACCGCTGAGACCCAGTGGATGATCGGCGAGAAAGAAATCCGCGCCATCAAGAAGGGCGGGATCCTGATCAACGCCGCACGCGGCACCGTGGTCGAGCTGGATGCCCTGGCCGACGCGATCAAGGACAAGCACCTGATCGGCGCCGCCATCGACGTGTTCCCGGTGGAGCCACGCTCCAACGACGACATCTTCGAAAGCCCGCTGCGCGGCCTGGACAACGTGATCCTGACCCCGCACATCGGCGGCTCCACCGCTGAAGCCCAGGCCAACATCGGCCTGGAAGTGGCAGAGAAGCTGGTCAAGTACAGCGACAACGGTACGTCGGTGTCCTCGGTCAACTTCCCGGAAGTGGCCCTGCCGGCTCACCCTGGCAAGCACCGCCTGCTGCACATCCACCAGAACATCCCGGGTGTGATGATGGAGATCAACAAGGTTTTCGCGGAAAACGGCATCAACATCTCCGGTCAGTTCCTGCAGACCAACGAGAAGGTCGGCTACGTGGTGATCGACGTCGACGCCGAGTACTCGGACCTGGCGCAAGAGAAGCTGCAGCACATCAGCGGCACTATTCGTAGCCGCGTGTTGTTCTAAGGTTTCAAGCGTGTACGAAAAAGGGAGCCCCTCGGGGCTCCCTTTTTTTCGTCTGAACAAATCTTACTTGACGGTAACGGTGATCACTTTTGAGGCTACAGTAGGCTCGAACTGACGATGCAGGTTATCGCCCGCCACCAGTTGCAGGGTGTGCTTGCCTGGGGCCAGGGTCAGCTCGGTCTTGGTTTGCGCCTTGCCGAAGTGGATCACGGTATCGGTGGCCGGAATCGGCTGGCTTGGGTCAGGCAATTGGGTCTGGTCGACCAGCAGGTGGTGATGGCCTGCGCCTGGCACCTGTTTGTCGATGGGTTCCAGGTCCATGCCTTTGATGCCGAACTCGACGGTGAAGGTCTTATCGACCGTAGCACCATCCTTGGGTGAAACAATGAACACTTCAGCACCCTTTGGCGCCGGTGTACGTGGGATATCTGCGGCAGACGCCAGCATTGAAGCCCCCAGCAGCAGGCTGGCCAGGGTTGCACGAGACAAAATGGCTTTCATTAACTTCTCCAGTTTTTCTGTGAAATCTGTAGGGTTATGACAACTTAGTGACGAAACGTTGTCCAAGGCACTCGACACCATAGCAAAGCGAGCCTTAACCGCGTCTCGCACCTTCGAATTCTTTAGGAGTGACCATGCGTTTTCTGCCTGGCCTGTTACTTGTGCTGCCTTTGCTGAGCCCCCTGGCTCACGCCGAACTGTTCGACGACGTGTTTGACCGTGGGGAGCTGCGCATTGCCCTGGAAGCGGACACGCCGCCCTTCAACTTCAAGGAAGGCGACAAACTCACCGGTTTTGAAGTGGAACTGGGTGAGTTACTGGCTCGGGAAATGGACGTACGCGCCTCCTTTATCACCACCGACGACAGCGACTTGCTGCCCGGCGTGGAAAGCGGCAAGTACGACGTGGCGATCAACCACATCGCTGTGACTCCTGAACTGCAGGATCGTTTCGATTTCAGCGCGCCGTATAGCTATGCCAATGCCCAGATGCTTGCTAACAAGCAGCAAAAACCCCTGTTGAGCGGCCTGAATACACTCACCAGCAGTCAATTTGCCGCCAAGCCCACCGCGGGCTTGGATTTGCGCAGCCGTGTCGATGCCAAGGCCACGTTGACCCTGGCCATCCCCTTCCAGAAGGGCAACCCGGCGTTCAAATCGAGCCTGGACAAGGCACTGGAGCGGATCAAGGCCGATGGGCGGCTGACGGCGCTGTCGGAAAAGTGGTTTGAGGCAGATACCAGCAAACCCGCCAAATAACCAATGTGGGGCCAGGTTTGTGTGAGAGCGGGCTTGTGTGGGAGCGGGCTTGCTCGCGAAAGCGGTGTGTCAGTCAACAAATCTGGCACTGATAAACCGCATTCGCGAGCAAGCCCGCTCCCACAAAAGGCTGGTCCTACATGGGATTTAAGCGGGGTTTGAGAGCTGGGCCAGGGCGGCAGCCGCCTCAACCAGCTCCAGCTCGCTGAACACCAGTACCCCATGGCGCTTGAGCAACGCCGCCGTCACGCCTTCGCCCGTGACTTTCACCCCACTGAAGGTGCCGTCATACGTCAGCAGGTTGCCGCATGACGGGCTGTTGGCCTTGAGTACGGCGATGCGGATGCCATGAAGCTGCACCAAAGCCAGGGCCTGGCGCGCGCCGTCAAGGAAGGCTTCGCTGAAGTCCTCGCCATTGGCGGTCAACACTTGGGCGCGGCCTTCCCACACATCCATGCCCTGCCCGCCCGGAATCTCGGCAGATGGCCGTGGGGTAGGCAGGCCACCGGCCACTTCCGGACACACCGCGACCACTCGGCCCTCGGCTTGCCAGGTCGCCAGTTGGTCAAACGGCCCGCTGGCCCCACCGTCGTAACGTACGCGATGCCCCAGCAGGCAGCGGCTGACCAGAATCTTTTGCATGCTCAAAACGGCTCGTTGCCCCGCCGGCGAAACCAGCCGGTCAGGGACAAGCGCTCGCGGTGGGCAGGCAGGACTTCATGGGGCACTTCCCCCGACAGGAACACCACCAGGCAACCGCCGGTAGGGTCCACATCGTGTTCAACGCCGTCCTTGAGGTACATGCGTAACTGGCCGCCGTGCTCGGGCAGCCAGTCCTGGTTCAGGTAGACCACCGCCGAGACCATGCGCCGGTCATCGTCGCGAAAACGGTCGAGGTGCTTGAGGTAAAACGCCCCCGGCGGGTACATGGCGAAGTGGCATTCGAACTCTTCCAGGCCGAGGAACAGCCCACGGTTCATCGCCAGCCGCAGGCTGTCCATCAACGCCAGATAGCGGTCACAGATAGCTGCCTGGCCGGGCTCCAGCCACTGGATATGGTCGCCACGGATCCCCTCGCGAATCTCCTGGGCCGGGCCGCGTCCGACAGCGGCCGGTGCCAATTCACCTTCAGCGGCACGTTTATGGCACTCAGCCGCCAGTTCCAGGGTCAGAGCCTCTGGCAGGAAGATGTTCTGCTGCGACCAGCCCTTCACGGCCAGGTCGTCGACAATGCGTAGCAGCAGCGGGTCATCAGGGGATATTTGCATGGCGCGCATAGTATCCATACGCCTGGCAAACCGACAGCGCCGCCTAGCGCCTAAACACACTTTAGTCAGGTGACTGATAGGACTTCTCGACAAATCCTACGCCCGACACGGACAATAGTGGCCGACTGACAGGAGTCCCTATGCGTCGTTTGTTTTTATCCTTGCTGATGTTCTGCGTATTGCCCGCCTGGGCAGACAGCCATGACCAGTTGTATGCGGTCGCCGGCTGGCCGGAACAACGCGCGCATTTTAATGACGCCTTGAGTGCTGCCCAGCAGCGCTACCGCAACAGCTTGCCGCCGGCGGTGTACCAGGCGCTGGTGGACAACAGCAATAAACGCTTCGCCCCCAAGGCCATGGATCAGCGCGCCGAAGCCCAGTTGCGCCAGAACCTGGCGGACCCCAAACCGGCGCTGGCGTTTTTCCAATCGCCGCTGGGGCGCAAGATTGTCGCCGCCGAGTTGCTGGCGACCCGCCGTGACCAGTTGGCCAAGAACGCCCAGGGCTTGCCGCAGATCCAGGCCGACGCCACCCGCAGCCTGATCATCGGTCACCTGGCCCAGGCCCTGCCCGCCCGCGAAGCCGGGGCCGAGGTCAGCCTGGCGATTGCCGGCGTGGCCGCAGACAGCCTGAGCCAGATGATCCCCGGCCTGTTGGGCGGCGGTCAGGCGCAAAGCATGCTCAACGGCCAGCGCGAGCGCTTGATGCAGCAGATCGGCAACGACCTGAACAACACTTTGCTGTACGTCTATCGGGATCTGTCGGACCCGGAGCTGGAAGAGTTCGCCACCTTTGCCGAATCGCCAGAAGGCAAGGCTTACTACCAGGCGGCACTGGCGGCGATCCGCGCCGGGCTGGCGGTGGGGCAAAGCACTTCAAGCCTGGCGCCGTAACAATCTGCGAGCGGGTTTGCCTGCTCCCAGATTTGATTGCGTCAGGTCAGATGGTCGCTGAGAAACTTGAAGTATTCCTCGCGAATTTGCGGCAGTTCATTGGCCAGATGATGCCGGCCCTTGGGCAACATCAGGATCTGCGGCTGATCAAACTTGCCGCGCAGCACCTGCAGATTGTGCTGCCAATCCACCGTCATATCCTCCTCGCCCTGCACGATCAGGGGCCGTCGCGTGCTGCGCGGCGCAGCCTCGATGCGTTTGATCCAGCGCGCCAGCGCGCCCACCCAGGCGGTCGGCAACTGCCGGGGCTGTAGCGGATCGGCTTCGAGGAACGGACGGAACGCCGGGTCATTGCTGTTATCGCTGAAACGTCGGGCGATGCCTTTGACGAACGGCTTGAGCAGGTAATAGCTCAGTTGCGACCAACCCCAGGCACGCGGCCGCACCAGTGGCGACAACAGGAAGGTCTGGCCTTGCGCCGGGCTGCTGGCGCCCTGGTTGAGCAGATGGTCCACCACAATCGCCCCGCCAGTGCTTTGCCCGAACAGATGCCAGGGCTTGGGCAACTGCAGCGCGTCGGCCTGTGCGAACAAGCCCTGCACCACATGCTGGTACACCGCGAAGTCGTCGATACTGGCGCGCTCACCGCTGGACAGGCCATGGCCCGGCAAATCGCAGGCAATCACCACGAAGCCCTGGTCCAGGCCCCACTCCACCACGCTGCGGTACAACCCCATGTGGTCGTAAAAACCGTGGAACATAAACAGTGTTGCCACAGGTTGCGCCGGCCACCAGACCTGGCTGACCACCTCGAACCCCTCCACTTCGAAGCGCCCCAGGCGGCTGGCCACCAGGGTTTTGCGCGCGGCCAGATCCAGCCCGTAGAAGCGCTGGTAGACCCTGGCCTCAGCCGAAAGCGGCTGCGCGTCCACCAGGGGCCGCAAGCTTTCGCGCAGATGATCGGGGTCAAAGGTAACGGGCATAAGTACTTCCAGACTAGGGCTTCACAGCAGTGAACAGATGAATATCGAGTCGCGATATTCATCTGTCAGGGCAAGCATGGCAAGCTACGCCACCGTCGAGGATTGTTCTGAATGCGAAAACCCTACCGCTCTACCCTGCTCGCCAGCCTGATCCTGCTGATCTGCGCCGCCGTGCTGTGGGCCGCGTATGACTGGTTCCAGGGCCGCTACCTGCGGGCATTCAGCGAACATACGGCGGTGTTCTCCGGCGACCTGCTGCGCCTGCCCGACGACCTCGCCGGGCCCGGCCCGATCCGCCTGGTGCACTTCTGGGACCCAGCCTGCCCGTGCAATGTCGGCAACCAGCAGCACCTGAGCGAACTGATCGAGCAATACGCGCCCCAGGGCGTGGAGTTCTATGCCCTGCAAAAAGCCGGCAGCCACGGCCAACTGCCCGAGAACCTCGGCGCGATGAAAATCATCACCGCCCTGCCCGGCGCCGACCAGGTGCCCGCCAGCCCAGCGGTAGGCATCTGGGACCGCAACGGCAAACTGGCGTATTTCGGCCCGTACAGCGAGGGCCTGACCTGTAATTCGAGCAACAGCTTTATCGAACCGATCCTGCAGGCGCTCAACGGCGGCCGCGCGGTGAATGCGACCCACACCCTGGCGGTGGGCTGCTATTGTTCCTGGCCAAAAGGCTCCTAGCCCAACTTCTAATAATAAGGATCGTTCATGAAGCGCGTCTTGTCGGGTCTCGCGGCCCTGCTGGTGTTGATTGCCCTCGGGGCTGGCTGGTACGTCTACAGCAAGCAACCGACCCGCCAGGGCACGGTGGAGCTGGCCAACCTGCAAGGCTCGGTGACGGTGCGCTACGACGACCGTGGGGTGCCACATATCCGCGCCGAGAACGAGGCCGACCTGTATCGCGCCCTGGGGTATGTGCACGCCCAGGACCGCCTGTTCCAGATGGAAATCATGCGCCGCCTGGCGCGCGGTGAGCTGGCCGAGGTGCTCGGCGCCAAGTTGCTCGACACCGACAAACTGTTCCGCAGCCTGCGCATCCGCGAGCGCGCCACCACCTACGCGGCGCAGATGGACCGCCAGTCACCGCACTGGAAGGCCCTGCAAGCCTATCTGGACGGGATCAACCAATATCAGGACCGCCACGCCAGCCCCATGGAGTTTGACGTGCTGGGCATCCCCAAGCGGCCGTTCACCGCCGAAGACACCATCAGCATCGCCGGCTACCTGGCCTACAGCTTTGCCGCAGCTTTTCGCACAGAGCCCTTGCTGACCTACGTGCGCGACCAACTGGGCAGCGACTACCTGAAGGTGTTTGACCTCGACTGGAAACCCAAGGGCGACCTGAGCCTGGCCGCCGCCGACTGGCAGGGCTTGAGTGCCATCGCCCGCCTCAGCGAGCAGGCCCTGGCCGACAATGGCCTGCCGCAGTTCGAAGGCAGCAACGCCTGGGCCATCAGCGGCAACCGCACCAAGAGCGGCAAGCCGTTGCTGGCGGGCGACCCGCATATCCGTTTCTCGGTGCCGTCGGTGTGGTACGAGGCGCACCTGTCGGCGCCCGGCTTTGAACTCTACGGTTATCACAACGCCCTGGTGCCGGTGGCGTTCCTGGGCCACAACAAAGCGTTCGGCTGGAGCCTGACGATGTTCCAGAACGATGACCTCGACCTGATCGCCGAGCAGGTCAACCCGGACAACCCCAACCAGGTGCGCTACCACGACCAGTGGGTCGACATGACGACCAGCGAGCAACAGATCGCGGTCAAGGGCCAGGCCCCGGTGACGCTGACCCTGCGCCAGTCGCCCCACGGCCCGATCATCAACGACGTGCTCGGCGCCAATGCCGGCACCACGCCGATTGCCATGTGGTGGGCGTTCCTCGATACCGAAAACCCGATCCTCGATGGTTTCTACCAGCTCAACCGCGCCGACACCCTGGCCAAGGCCCGCATGGCAGTGGCCAAGGTGCATGCGCCGGGGCTGAATATCGTGTGGGCCAATGCCAAGGGCGATATTGGCTGGTGGGCTGCAGCGCAGTTGCCGATCCGCCCGGCCGGGGCCAACGCCGGATTCATCCTCGATGGCAGCACCGCCCAGGCCGACAAGCTGGGCTTCTACCCTTTCAGCGCCAACCCCCAGGAAGAAAACCCGGCCCGTGGCTACGTGGTCTCGGCCAATGCCCAGCCGGTGTCGCCTACTGGCATGCAGATCCCCGGCTACTACAACCTGGCGGACCGTGGCCAACAGTTGAACGCGCAATTGAGCGACAACCAGGTCAAATGGGACCTGGACAACAGCCAGGCCCTGCAACTGGGCACCACCACCGCCTACGGGCCACGCCTGCTGGCGCCGCTGTTGCCGGTGCTGCGCGAGGTGGTCAAGGATCCCGCCGAACTCAAGTTGCTGGAACAGTTGGCCGCGTGGAAAGGTGATTACCCGGTGGAGTCGATCCCGGCCACGCTGTTCAACCAACTGTTATACGACCTGACCGACGCGGCCTTTCGTCCAAAGCTGGGTGACGAGATGTTCAAGACCCTGATCACCACCCGTGTGGTCGACGCCGCCTTGCCGCGTCTGGCCGCCGCTGCCGATTCGCCGTGGTGGAACGGGCAGCGCGCCGCGACCGTCAAGCGCGCCTGGGACAACAGCCTGGCCCATCTGAAAAGCACCTTCGGCGACGACCCGGCACAATGGCAGTGGGGCAAGGCCCATACCCTGACCCACGGCCATCCGCTGGGGGTCAAGCAGCCGCTGGACCAGATCGTCAATGTCGGGCCGTTTGCCGCACCGGGCAGCCACGAAGTGCCGAACAACCTGTCGGCAATCATTGGCCCGGCACCGTGGCCGGTGACTTACGGCCCGTCCACCCGACGCCTGGTGGACTTCGCCGACGCCGCTCACGCCCTGACCATCAACCCGGTGGGCCAAAGCGGCGTGCCATTCGACAAGCACTATGCCGATCAGGCCGAGACCTATATCGAAGGCGGGTACGAACAGGCGCATTTTGATGAAGAAGAGGTCCAGGCCAATACCCGTGGCACCCTCAAACTGTTGCCCGCCCGCCCCCCACAACAGCCCTGAAGAAACACACTAAAAATGCGGGAGCTCAAACCGGCGCCGCAAAGTTGAGTCGGAACTGCTGCGGCGTCACCCCCAGCCGGCGATTGAACACACTGCGCAGGTGCTGGGCGTCGCGAAAGCCGCATTGGTAGGCCACGGTCTTCAGCGGCGCCGTGCCGCTTTCCAGTAGCACCCGCGCCGCATCCACCCGCGCCCGCTCGACAAACTCCGCCGGGGTGATCTGCGCTTCACGGGCAAATACCCGCGAGAAATTACGCGCACTCATATTGGCCGCGCGGGCCAGGTCAGCAATGCCCAGGTCGCCGGTCAGGTTCGCCAGCACATACAACTGCACCTGTGCCACGGCCGAGGTGGCTTCGGCGTGGGGCGTGAGAAACGGGCTGAACTGCGATTGGCCGCCGCTGCGCTGGGTAAACACCACCAGGCGCTTGGCCACGCTCAGGGCCACTTCCGGGCCGTGGTCCTGGGCCAGCAGGTACAACGACAGGTCGATACCCGCCGTGACCCCGGCCGACGTGTAGAGGTTACCGTCCTGCACGTAGAGGCGGTCGGCGTCGACCTGAGTCGAGGGGCACAGGCGCGCCAGATCAGCCGCGTCGCTCCAGTGGGTGGTAACGGTTTTGCCATCCAGCAATCCGGCCCGGGCCAGCATGAAGGCGCCGTTACAGATCGAACCGAAGCGCCGGGCCCTGGCGCTGGCGTCCTGCAGCCATTGATTGAACGCCAGACCGAAATCCTCGAAGGGCAACTGCGGGCCGCCAGCGACCAACAGCAGGTCATAGGCTTGCAGGGCTTCGCTGTAATGGGTGTGGGCCTGCAATGACAGGCCGTTGGAACAGGCGATCTGGCCCTGGACCTGGCCGATGACTTCGAGCTGGTAATGATCCTCCGGCGCCAGGAAGCGATTGGCCTCGCAGAACACATCCATGGGACCGGTCACATCCAGTGACTGGACGCCGGGAAAGATCAGGATCGCGACGGTCTTGTGCATGGGTAAACCTTCCTCTGGACTGTCGCAAAACCCTGTGGGAGCTGGCTTGTCTGCGATGGCATCACCTGGGTATACCTGATGTACCGAGGCGATGCTATCGCAGGCAGGCCAGCTCCCACATTGGATCGTGTACAACCATGGCACGATATGAAGGCACATTGGCCGGGATCGCGCCCCTGCGGCGGTGGTTGCCTGGCAACTGGGCGATCAGACTGCACTCATCAGCGCCAACCCCGCGCTTTCTTGAGGATCATGACCATGAGCACCACCATCGCCGGCATCCAAATCCCCGACAGCGCCCTGGCCAAGGCCACCACCGAATATATCCGCGACATTGAATCCGACCTGCTCTACCACCACTCCCGCCGGGTGTTCCTGTTTGGCGCCTTGAGCGGCGAGCGCAAGCAGATGGCCTATAACCCGGAACTGCTGTACGTCGGCGCGATGTTCCATGACCTGGGCCTGATGGACGGGCACCGCAGCGATGACGAGCGTTTTGAAGTGGACGGCGCCAACGCGGCCGCCGCCTTTCTCAAGCCCTATGGCTTGAGCGATGACGATATCGAGCAAGTGTGGCTGTCCATCGCCCTGCACACCACGCCAGGCGTGCCCAAGCACCTGCGCCCTACCGTCGCCCTGGTGACCGCTGGCGTGGAGATGGACGTGCTGGGCATGGACTACGCCGCGTTTACCCACGTGCAGCGCGAGGCGGTGGTGCATGCGCATCCACGGGGTGAAGGGTTCAAGGAGTGCATCATCTGCGCGTTTGCCGACGGTTTGCGCCATCGCCCGCAGACCACGTTTGGCAACGTGAAGACCGATGTGCTGGTGGATCAGGAGCCGGGGTTCAAGCCGATGAACTTTGTCGAAGTGATTCGCCAGTCGCCGTGGACGGCTTAATCAACTTGAAATGCAATCAAATGTGGGAGCTGACTTGCCTGCGATAGCGGTGGTTCAGTCACATCTTCAGTGACTGACCCTCTGCTATCGCAGGCAAGCCAGCTCCCACATTTTGAGCCTGTTCCGGCGTTTAGACCGGTGCTGGCGCCCGGCGTACATCCGGCTGTTTCCAGCCATCCGCTGCCGCTTCTTCGATGGCTTGCTGGATGGCCTTCTTGCGCCGCTCTTCAGCACGGCGGCTGAAGAACCACACCAGGAACGTCACCAGCGACACCGCCAGCAAAATCAGGCTGGCCACGGCGTTGATCTCGGGTTTGACCCCAAGGCGCACCGCCGAGAACACTTCCATCGGCAAGGTGGTCGAACCCGGGCCCGAGACGAAGCTGGCCAGTACCAGGTCGTCCAGGGACAACGCGAAGGACATCATGCCGCCCGCCGCCAGCGACGGCGCGATCATCGGGATGGTGATCAGGAAGAACACCTTCCACGGCCGCGCACCGAGGTCCATGGCCGCCTCTTCGATCGACAGGTCCAGCTCACGCAAGCGCGCCGACACCACCACCGCCACATACGCCGCACAGAACGTGGTGTGGGCGATCCAGATGGTGACGATGCCACGCTCCTGGGGCCAGCCGATCATCTGCGCCATGGCCACGAACAGCAGCAACAGCGACAGACCGGTGATCACTTCCGGCATCACCAGTGGCGCGGTCACCAGGCCGCCAAACAGCGTGCGGCCCTTGAACTGGCTGATACGGGTCAGCACGAACGCTGCCAACGTACCCAGCGCCACCGCGGCCACCGCCGTGTAGCAGGCGATTTCCAGGGAGCGCGCCACCGAGCCCATCAACTGGGTGTTGTCCAACAGGCCCACGTACCACTTGATCGACCAACCGCCCCACACCGTCACCAGCTTCGATTCGTTGAACGAATAGATCACCAGGATCAGCATCGGCAGGTAGATGAACAGCAGCCCTACGACCAGCATGAAGCTGGAGAAACTGAAGCGCTTCATACCTTGCCCTCCATCTCTTTGGCTTGGCTGCGGTTAAACAGAATGATCGGCACAATCAGGATCGCCAGCATCACCACCGCCAGCGCAGAAGCCACCGGCCAGTCACGGTTGTTGAAGAACTCTTGCCACAACACTTTACCGATCATCAGGGTTTCCGGGCCGCCCAGCAGTTCCGGGATCACGAACTCGCCCACCACCGGGATGAATACCAGCATGCAGCCGGCGATGATGCCGTTCTTGGACAGCGGCACGGTGATTTTCCAGAAACTGTTGAAGGTGCTCGAACCCAGGTCCGACGCGGCCTCCAGCAGGCTCTGGTCGTGCTTCACCAGGTTGGCGTACAGCGGCAGGATCATAAACGGCAGGTACGAATAGACCACGCCGATATACACCGCGATATTGGTGTTGAGGATCTGCAATGGCTCGTTGATCAGGCCCATGGACATCAGGAAGCCATTGAGCAAGCCGTTGTTGCTGAGGATGCCCATCCACGCATACACGCGGATCAGGATCGCGGTCCAGGTCGGCATCATGATCAGCAGCACCAGCACGGTCTGCATCTCTTTGCGCGCACTGGCAATGGCGTAGGCCATCGGGTAGCCGATCAGCAGGCACAAGGCCGTGCTGAAAAACGCCATCTTCAACGAGCCCAGGTAGGCCGCGATGTACAGCTCGTCGCCGGCCAGCAGGCTGTAGTTGGCCAGGTTGAGCACCACCTCCAGCTTCTGCTCGATGTAGGTGTAGATCTCGGTGTAGGGCGGGATCGCCACGTCGGCTTCGGCAAAGCTGATCTTCAGGACGATGAAGAACGGCAGCATGAAGAACAGGAACAGCCACAGGAACGGAATCCCGATGACCACCTGCTTGCCGCTGGGAATTATTCGGTGCAATCGCCGTTTGAATTTCTTCATGTTCATGAGCGAAGTACCACGCCGCTGTCGTCTTCCCACCACACGTAGACCTGGTCACCCCAGGTCGGCCGCGCGCCACGGCGTTCGGCGTTGGCGACGAAGGACTGCACCAGCTTGCCGCTCGGCAGCTCGACGTAGAACACCGAATGGCCGCCCAGGTAGGCGATGTCATGCACCTTGCCGCTGGACCAGTTGTGCTCGCAGGTCGGCATCTCGGTGGTGACCAGCAGCTTTTCCGGGCGGATCGCGTAGGTCACCGACTTGTCTTCCACCGACGTGGCGATGCCATAACCCACGTAGATATCGCGGTCGAGGTCGGCGCACTTGAGCACTGCGTGGCCTTCGGCGTCATCCACCACCACGGTGTCGAAGATGTTGACGTTGCCGATGAACTCGCACACCAGGCGGCTGGTGGGGGTTTCGTAGATGTCGATCGGGCTGCCGATCTGCGCGATCCAGCCCAGGTGCATGATCGCGATGCGCTCGGCCATGGTCATGGCCTCTTCCTGGTCGTGGGTCACCATCACGCAGGTCACGCCGACGCGCTCGATGATTTCGACGAGTTCAAGCTGCATCTGCGAACGCAGCTTCTTGTCCAGGGCGCCCATCGGCTCATCGAGCAGCAGCAGTTTCGGGCGTTTGGCCAGGGAACGGGCCAGGGCCACTCGCTGACGCTGGCCGCCAGACAACTGGTGCGGCTTGCGCTTGGCGTACTGGCTCATCTGTACCAGCTTGAGCATCTCGGCCACGCGGGCCTCGACTTCGGCCTTGGGGATCTTGTCCTGTTGCAGGCCGAAGGCGATGTTCTGCGCCACGGTCATGTGGGGGAACAAGGCGTAGGACTGGAACATCATGTTGATCGGCCGCTCGTAGGGCGGCATATCGGTGATATCAACACCGTCGAGGAAAATCCGCCCTTCGGTCGGGCGCTCGAAACCTGCGAGCATGCGCAGCAAGGTGGATTTGCCCGAACCCGATCCGCCGAGCAAGGCGAAGATCTCGCCTTTCTTGATTTCCAGGGACACATCGTCCACGGCAATCGTCTCGTCGAACTTCTTCGTGACCCGGTCGATTTTGACCAACACCTTTTTCGGTGTCTGGTCGCCCTCGAGGGCTTTCTTATAGGCGCCGGAGGCAACTGCCATTTACGAAACTCCCAGAAAAAAAGAGTGCAGAACGTCCAATACAGACGAACCTTAGATAGTGTGAGCCTTACTTGCCCGTCTTGACCTTGGTCCAGCTACGGGTCATCAAGCGTTGCACTTTCGGGGGTAGCTCGAAGTTGACAAACGTCCGGTCGAGAACCGCCTGCGGTGGGTAAACCGCTTCGTCGGTGCGTATTGATTGCTCCATCAACGTATCCGACCCAGGGTTAGGGTTGGCGTAGCCGACGTAATCACTGACCTGAGCGATCACTTCAGGTTGCAGTAAATAGTTGATGAAGGCGTGGGCCTCCTTGACGTTGGTCGAGTCCTTGGGGATCGCCAGCACGTCAAACCACAGGTTGCCGCCTTCTTTCGGAATCGCGTAGGCGATGTTTACGCCCTTGCCTGCCTCGCTGGCGCGGGCCTTGGCCTGGAACACATCGCCGGAGAACCCGGCGGCCACGCAGATATTGCCGTTGGCCAGGTCCGAGATGTATTTGGATGAGTGGAAGTAGGTCACGTAGGGACGCACTTTCAGGAGTTTTTCCTCAGCCTTTTTGTAGTCGGCCGGGTTGGTACTGTTGGGGTCCAGGCCCATGTAGTTGAGCACCGCTGGCAGCATTTCATCCGCCGAGTCCATAAAGGACACGCCGCAACTGGCCAGCTTCTTCATGTTTTCCGGCTCGAACAGCACGGCCCAGGAGTCGATTTTGTCGACACCCAGCACTTCTTTGACTTTGTCGACGTTGTAGCCAATGCCGTTGGTGCCCCACAGGTAAGGCACGGCGTATTGGTTACCCGGGTCGTTCTTTTCCAGGCGCTTGAGCAGCGCCGGGTCGAGGTTGGCGTAGTTGCTCAACTGCGCCTTGTCGATTTTCTGGAACGCGCCCGCCTTGATCTGCTTGCCCAGGAAGTGGTTGGACGGCACCACCACGTCATACCCGGTGCGCCCGGCCAGCAATTTGCCTTCCAGGGTTTCGTTGGAATCGAACACGTCGTAGACGGGCTTGATGCCGGTGGCCTTTTCAAAGTTGGCCAGGGTGTCGGGGCCGATATAGTCCGACCAGTTATAAACATGCACAGTCGAAGCCGCCTGCACGCTGACTGCCAACGTGAGACCCGCCCCTACCAGCAAGGCTTTGCGAAATAAAGAAATTGGCAAGTGGAGGTCCTCTTAAATAGTTGGGCCCAAAGTTGTTGCCCGACAACAAAACCGGCGCGCAACTTACCTTCGATAAACCGATCCGGCAAAGCTTTCTGTCATTTAATGGGTGGGAGCGGGCTTGTGTGGGAGCGAGCTTGCTCGCGAAGGCGGCGTGTCAGCCTGCATATGCCTCTACTGACACGCCGCTTTCGCGAGCAAGCCCGCTCCCATCCAACCCCCCCTCCCACACCTATCAAGGCTTATTTACCCGACTTGATCTTGGTCCAGCTGCGCGTCAGCAGGCGCTGGGTAGCGGCCGGCAGATCGCTGATTGCATACAGCTTGGCCTTCACTGCATCCGACGGGTAGATGCTCGGGTCACCCGAGATATCCTTGCTCACCAGCGGCGTGGCAGCCTTGTTACCGTTCGGGAAACGTACGCTGTTGGTGATTTCAGCCATGACTTCAGGTTTGAGCAGGTAGTTCATGAACTGGTAGGCGGCGTCCAGGTTCTCGGCATCTTTGGGGATGGCGACCATGTCGTAGAAGCTGCCTGCGCCTTCCTTGGGAATGGCGTAGGAAACTTTAACCTTGCCACCGGCTTCAGCCGCGCGGGATTTGGACTGTTCCAGGTCACCCGAGTAACCCACGGCCACGCAGATGTTGCCGTTGGCCAGGTCCGAGATGTACTTGGAGGAGTGGAAGTAACCCACCGAAGGACGGATCTTGAGGAACAGCGCTTCGGCTTCAGCCAGTTGCTTCTTGTCCTGGCTGTCGGTCGGGTAGCCCAGGTAGTGCAGGGCCACCGGGATCATTTCGGTTGGCGAGTCGAGGAAGCTCACGCCACAGCTTTTGAGTTTTTCGATGTTCTCGGGCTTGAACAGCACATCCCACGAATCGATCTTGTCGACGCCCAGCGCAGCCTTGACCTTGTCCGGGTTGTAGCCGATGCCGATGGTGCCCCACATGTACGGGAATGCGTGCAGGTTGCCTTTGTCGCTGGCATCACCCACGGCCTTGAGCAGGTCGGTGTCGAGGTTCTTCCAGTTTGGCAGCTTGGACTTGTCCAGCTCCTGATACACACCGGCCTTGATCTGCTTGGCCAGGAAGTTGTTCGACGGTACGACGATGTCGTAGCCGGACTTGCCCGCCAGCAGCTTGGCTTCCAGGGTTTCGTTGCTGTCGAAAACGTCGTACACCACCTTGATGCCGGACTCTTTCTCAAAGTTGGCTACGGTGTCCGGTGCAATGTAGTCGGACCAGTTGTAGACGTGCAGCACTTTGTCGGCAGCCTGGGCCGTGCCTGCCATTGCGCCCATCAGGGACAAGGCCAGGAGGGTCTTGCCGGCGTTCTTCAAACCTAATGCCTTCATTCGGTCATGCTCCAATTTTTCTTTTTTGGGCCACATTTTTCTACGTTTCATGGCCCGTCGAAGGGCGACAAAACAGGGCGACAGTCTGGCAAGTTCAGGGGCCGGCTTTCAACCAAAGCCCCGCATTTATCATTACCCGAATGCAACAGCCGCAGCCGCTGCATCCTGAGCCTAGCACTTAGCCCTGCAATGCCGCCAAAGTCAGGTCCAGGCAATGGCGAGCCTTGGTCACCAGCTCGTCAATCTCGGCCTTGCTGATCACCAGCGGCGGCGAAATGATCATGGTGTCGCCCACGGCGCGCATGATCAGGCCATTTTCGAAGCAGAAGGTGCGGCAGATCATACCCACGCCCTTTCCTTCATAACGCTTGCGCGTGGCCTTGTCCTGGACCAGCTCGATCGCACCCAACATGCCGACACCGCGCACTTCGCCCACCAGCGGATGATCCGCCAGCTCGCGTAGACGCTTCTGCAAATACGGTGCCGTTTCGTCATGGACGCGGCTGACAATTTTTTCATCGCGCATGATGCGGATGTTTTCCAGGGCCACCGCAGCAGCCACCGGGTGCCCGGAATAGGTGAAGCCGTGGTTGAAATCGCCGCCTTCGTTGAGCACCGCCACCACTTCGTCGCGCACAATCAGGCCGCCCATGGGGATATAGCCCGAGGTCAGGCCCTTGGCGATGGTCATCATGTCCGGCTTGAGATCGTAGAAATCGCTACCGAACCACTCACCGGTGCGGCCAAAGCCACAGATCACTTCGTCGGCGACAAACAGGATGTCGTACTTGGCGAGGATTTCCTTGATGCGCGGCCAGTAGCTGGCTGGCGGCACGATCACACCGCCGGCGCCCTGGATCGGCTCGGCAATAAAGGCACCGACGTTGTCCACGCCGAGTTCCAGAATTTTCTCTTCCAGTTGGTTGGCGGCCCACACCCCGAACTCTTCAGGGCTCATGTCGCCGCCTTCGCCGAACCAGTACGGCTGGGCGATATGCACGATGCCCGGGATCGGCAAGTCGCCCTGCTCATGCATATAAGTCATGCCGCCCAGGCTGGCGCCGGCCACGGTGGAACCGTGGTAGCCATTCTTGCGGCTGATGATGGTTTTCTTGTTCGGCTGGCCCTTGATCGCCCAGTAGTGGCGGACCATGCGCAACATGGTGTCGTTGCCTTCGGAGCCGGAGCCGGTGAAGAACACGTGGTTCATGCCGGCCGGGGCGATATCGGCGATGGCCTTGGCCAGTTCCAGCACCGGCGGGTGGGCAGTCTGGAAGAACAGGTTGTAGTAAGGCAGTTGTTTCATCTGCTTGGCGGCGGCGTCAGCCAGCTCATCGCGGCCATAACCGATGGCCACACACCACAGGCCGGCCATGCCGTCGAGGATCTTGTTGCCTTCGCTGTCCCACAGGTAAACGCCCTTGGCGTTGGTGATGATGCGCGGGCCTTTCTCTTTCAACTGCTTGAAGTCGCTGAACGGCGCCAGGTGATGATCGTTGCTCAGGGCTTGCCATTCACGGGTTTGCGGGTTGTTGCTGGACATACCAATCTCCAAAAAGTAGGTGAAGGTGCGGCCCATCCTGGCCGCACCCGGCGCATCAGACGGCGAAGAGCAGGAATTCCCGCTCCCACGAACTGATCACGCGCTTGAAGTTTTCATGCTCGGCCCGCTTGACCGCGACGTAGCCAGTGATGAATTTGTGACCCAGGTATTTCTCGATGGTCTTGCTGTTTTCCATGCGTTCCAGTGCATCTTCGATGGTCAACGGCAGGCGCAGGTTGCGTCGCTCGTAGCCACGACCGACCACCGGGGCGCTCGGGCTGATGCCTTCGACCATGCCGATATAACCGCACAGCAGGCTGGCGGCGATGGCCAGGTACGGGTTGGCATCGGCGCCCGGCAGGCGGTTTTCCACGCGGCGGTTCTGCGGGCCGGCATCCGGCACGCGCAGGCCCACGGTGCGGTTCTCTTCACCCCACTCCACGTTCACCGGCGCCGAGGTGTCGGGCAGGAAGCGGCGGAACGAGTTGACGTTGGGCGCAAACAGCGGCAACAGCTCGGGGATGAACTTCTGCAGGCCACCGATGTGGTGCAGAAACAGCTCGCTCTTGGAGCCGTCCTCATTGGAGAACACGTTCTTGCCGGTGGCGATATCAATAATGCTCTGGTGCAGGTGCATGGCGCTGCCGGGCTCGCCGGTCATCGGCTTGGCCATAAAGGTGGCGGCCACGTTGTGCTTGAGCGCGGCTTCACGCATGGTGCGCTTGAACACCAGGATCTGGTCGGCCAGGGACAGGGCATCGCCGTGACGGAAGTTGATTTCCATCTGCGCCGTGCCGTCCTCGTGGATCAGGGTGTCCAGGTCCAGCTCCTGCAGCTCGCACCAGTCGTAGACGTCTTCGAACAGTGGGTCGAATTCGTTGGCCGCTTCTATAGAGAAGGACTGGCGACCGGTTTCCGGGCGGCCGGAACGGCCAATCGGCGGTTGCAACGGGAAGTCCGGGTCTTCGCAGCGCTTGGTCAGGTAGAACTCCATCTCCGGCGCCACAATGGGCTGCCAGCCTTTGTCGGCGTAGAGCTTGAGGACTTTCTTGAGCACGTTGCGCGGCGACAGCTCGATCGGGTTGCCTTGCTTGTCGTAGGTGTCGTGGATCACCTGAGCGGTGGGCTCGATGGCCCAGGGCACCAGGAACACCGCGTTCTGGTCGGGACGGCAGATCATGTCGATGTCGGCCGGGTCGAGCAATTCGTAATAGATGTCGTCTTCGACATAGTCGCCGGTCACGGTCTGCAACAGAACGCTCTCGGGCAGGCGCATGCCTTTTTCGGCAATGAACTTGTTGGTCGGCGAGATCTTGCCCCGGGTGATCCCCGTGAGGTCGCCAATCATGCATTCGACTTCTGTGATCTTGTGGTCTTTCAACCAATCGGTGAGCTGGTCGAGGTTGTTACTCATAAATGCCTCTAGGCTGGGTTTCCTGACATCCATTAAAGGTCAGGCGTTGTTTGACGCGTGTGCGTCTCTTTGTTTCGCCCTCGTTCGGCAGGCATCGCCAAATGCCTGGAAGATCGCGAGGTAGTACGGGTTGGAGCTTACCTGCCATTCGGGGTGCCATTGCACTCCTAATGCAAAAGCGTCTGCAAATGCCTTGCCCTGTTTGAGCGAAAAAGCCTCGATCAGGCCGTCCGGCGCGGTCGCTTCGACCTGCAGGCCGGGCGCCAGGCGCTCAACGCCCTGGCTGTGGATCGAATTGACCTGGATCGTGGCCGGCAAGCCCAGGCCCGCCAATACCCCGCCCGGCGTGATCGCCACGGCGTGCGCCGGGCCGTACTGGATATCCAGCGGCTGGGTATCGTCTTCGCGATGATCAAGCATACCCGGCAACTCATGAACCTTCTGGTGCAGGCTGCCGCCCAGGGCCACGTTCATTTCCTGGAAGCCCCGGCAGATCCCCAGCACCGGTACGCCTGCGGCAATCGCAGCGCGAATCAGCGGCAGGGTGCTCTGGTCCCGTGCAGGATCATGAGCAGTCCCGGGCGCGCTGGCCGGACCGTCGTAATGAAAGGGTTCGATATTGGAAGGGGAGCCGGTAAAGAGAATGCCATCCAGACCGTCAAGAATATTGGCCGGTTCGAACAGCTCCGCCAGGGACGGAATAATCAATGGCAGGCCCTTGGCAGCGACTGCCACGGCGCGGACGTATTTGTCGCCACTGATGTGATAAGCATGCAGACCAACCTGTTTGGAGCAGGCGGTGACGCCGATTAACGGCAGGCCAGACATGAAGCACCCCGGTATTATTGCTGTTATGGGTTTGAATCGAGCTTAGCCTTGTTCATTTTTTTACACAACACCCCCGTAAAAAATACAACACGGCCCGCTCAAGCCTGCTAGTCCCAAGCCGGTCAAACTGGCAAAACTGCCCAAAAAAGCCGCAAAAAACCCCTCAAGGCGCTTTTTTAGGGCAAAAAAGGCCTCGCTTGACTTCGGCAAGCCGTTCGGGTTGACTGAAACCAGAAAAGATCAATGATTGATATTTTTAACAACAAAGGTGTTGCATCATGTCGGTACCCCCGCGTGCCGTTCAGCTTAACGAAGCGAACGCGTTCCTTAAGGATCATCCTGAGGTTCTGTACGTAGACCTTCTAATTGCGGATATGAATGGTGTGGTGCGCGGTAAGCGCATCGAACGCACCAGCCTCCACAAGGTTTACGAGAAAGGCATCAACTTGCCGGCCTCTTTATTTGCCCTGGATATCAATGGCTCAACGGTGGAAAGCACCGGCCTGGGTCTGGACATCGGTGATGCTGACCGAATCTGTTATCCAATCCCCGACACCCTGTGCAATGAACCCTGGCAAAAGCGCCCTACCGCGCAACTGCTGATGACCATGCACGAACTTGAAGGTGAACCTTTCTTCGCCGATCCGCGCGAAGTGCTCCGCCAAGTTGTAACCAAGTTTGACGACATGGGCCTGACCATCTGCGCCGCCTTTGAGCTTGAGTTCTACCTGATCGACCAGGAGAACGTGAACGGCCGGCCACAACCTCCCCGCTCGCCGATTTCCGGCAAACGCCCGCACTCGACACAGGTCTACCTGATCGACGACCTCGACGAATACGTCGACTGCCTCCAGGACATTCTGGAAGGTGCCAAAGAGCAAGGCATCCCGGCTGACGCCATCGTCAAGGAAAGTGCCCCGGCGCAGTTCGAAGTGAACCTGCACCACGTCGCCGACCCGATCAAGGCGTGCGACTACGCGGTACTGCTCAAGCGTTTGATCAAGAACATTGCCTACGACCATGAGATGGACACCACCTTCATGGCCAAGCCTTACCCAGGCCAGGCCGGCAATGGTTTGCACGTGCATATTTCGATCCTGGACAAAGACGGCAAGAACATCTTTGCCAGCGAGGATCCCGAGCAGAACGCCGCATTGCGTCACGCGATCGGCGGTGTGCTGGAGACCCTGCCTGCACAAATGGCCTTCCTGTGCCCCAACGTCAACTCCTACCGTCGTTTCGGCGCACAGTTCTACGTGCCGAACTCGCCGTGCTGGGGCCTGGACAACCGCACCGTGGCGATTCGCGTACCGACCGGCTCGTCCGACGCCGTCCGTATCGAACACCGTGTGGCCGGCGCCGATGCCAACCCTTACCTGCTGATGGCTTCGGTCCTGGCGGGCGTGCACCACGGTCTGACCAACAAGATCGAACCTGGCGCACCGGTGGAAGGCAACAGCTACGAGCAGAACGAGCAAAGCCTGCCGAATAACCTGCGCGATGCCCTGCGCGAGTTGGACGACAGCGAGGTGATGGCCAAGTACATCGACCCGAAATACATCGATATCTTCGTCGCCTGTAAGGAAAGTGAGCTGGAGGAGTTTGAACACTCCATCTCCGACCTTGAGTACAACTGGTACCTGCATACCGTGTAAGCGGATGCTGCAACAAATGAACGCTGCAGGCTTATGGCCTGCGGCGTTTTTTATGGCCTGCTATCTCGTTCCCACGCTCTGCGTGGGAATGCAGCCCGTGACGCTCTGCGTCACAACAGCGGACGCAGAGCGTCCTAAGAGGCGTGCCCACGCAGAGCGTGGGAACGATCAAGGTCGCGTACAATGCCCGCTGCCCTGTAGGAGACATCCATGACCCGCCCCGCCGCCCCTCGCAAACCCCGCGCCCGCAGCCAGGCCCGGATCGACGCGATCCTCGATGCTGCCCGCACCTTGCTGGCCGCCGAAGGCGTGGCCAGTCTGTCGATCTACAGCGTGGCCGAACGGGCGCAGATTCCGCCGTCATCGGTGTATCACTTTTTCGCCAGCGTCCCGGCCTTGCTCGAAGCCCTGACCGCTGACATTCACGCCGCCTTCCGCGCCGCGCTGCAAGCGCCGATCGACCACGACAGCCTGCACCACTGGCGCGACCTGTCGCGCCTGGTGGAGTTGCGCATGCTGGCGATCTACAGCAAGGACGCCGCCGCCCGCCAACTGATCCTCGCCCAGCACGGCCTCACCGAAGTGACCCAGGCCGACCGCCAGCATGACCTGGAGTTGGGGGACTTGATGCAGCAAGTGTTCAACCGCCACTTTGAAGTGCCGGTGCTGCCGGCGGATGTGGACGTGTTTGCCCTGGCGCTGGAGCTGAGCGACCGCGTGTATGCACGCTCGGTGCATCAGCATGGGCAGATCACCCCGCGCATGGCGGAGGAAGGGATGCGGGTGTTTGATGCGTATGTGGGGCTTTATTTGCCGGTGTTTTTGCCCAAGCGCCCTCAATGATCGTTCCCACGCTCTGCGTGGGAACGCCTCATAGGACGCTCTGCGTCCGCTCTTGTGAAGCAGAGCGTCACGGGGTGCATTCCCACGCGGAGCGTGGGAGCGATCATCACAGTTTAGCGATCGACACCTCGGTGGATTTCACAAAGGCAATCACTTCACTGCCAATCACCAGCTCCAGCTCTTTCACCGAGCGGGTGGTGATCACCGACGTGACGATGCCGGACGCGGTCTGCACGTCGATTTCCGACAGTACGTCGCCTTCGACGATTTCCTTGATGGTGCCTTTGAACTGGTTACGCACGTTGATCGCTTTGATAGTCATGGTGTTATTCCTCAAGGGACAAGTGAGTTAGTGCGCCCAACGCAACTGCGTAGGCAACGGTGAAACAGGTTCCGGCTCAGGCGGCGTGCCGGGCAGTGACAACACACGGTTAAGCACTTCGGTTTCCAGGGCCGCCAGGCGATGGGAGCCACGGACCCGCGGGCGCGGTAGTTCGACGTGCAGGTCGAGGCCGATTTCGCCGTCTTCGATCAGGATCACCCGATCGGCAATGGCCACGGCTTCGCTGACGTCATGGGTCACCAGCAACACGGTAAACCCGTGTTTGCGCCACAGGTTCTCGATCAGTTGCTGCATCTCGATCCGGGTCAGGGCATCCAGCGCGCCCAAGGGCTCATCCAGCAGCAACAGGCGCGGTTGGTGAATCAAGGCGCGGGCCAGGGCCACCCGTTGTTTCTGGCCACCGGACAACGCCGCTGGCCATTCATCGGCACGCTCGGCCAGGCCGACCGCTTCCAACGCCTCCAGGGCCTGGGGTCGCCAGTTGCCCTTAAGGCCCAGGCCGACGTTATCAATGATCTTTTTCCACGGCAGCAGGCGCGCTTCCTGGAACATCAGCCGCGTGTCTTCCAGGGCTTCGCTCAACGCTGCAGAGCCGGCCAGCAACTCGCCGCTGCTGGCTTCATCCAGGCCGGCCAGCAGGCGCAGCAAGGTACTTTTGCCGCAGCCACTGCGCCCGACCACGGCGACAAATTGACCCGCCGGAATATGCAGGTCGATGCCCTTGAGCACTTCCCGCGCGCCAAATGCCTTGCGCAACGTGCGCACTGCCAGCGGGATGCCCCGCAGCAGACGTGGAGGTTGTTGGGCGGTCATGCCGCACCTCCTTTATGCACTTGATAGGCCGGATGCCAGCGTAGCCAAACCCGCTCCAGGCCACGCGCGGCAAGGTCCGCCAACTTGCCGAGTACCGCGTACAGCACAATCGCCAGCACCACCACGTCAGTTTGCAGGAACTCCCGGGCATTCATCGCCAGGTAGCCAATACCGGAACTGGCAGAGATGGTTTCCGCAACGATCAGCGTCAGCCACATAAAACCCAGGGCAAAACGCACCCCCACCAGGATCGAGGGCAGGGCCCCGGGCAGGATCACCTGGCGAAACAGGCTGAAGCCCGATAAGCCATAACTGCGTGCCATCTCCACCAGCGCCGGGTCGACGTTGCGGATACCGTGATAGGTGTTGAGGTAGATCGGGAACAGCGTGCCGAGGGCGACCAGGAAAATCTTCGCCGTTTCATCAATGCCAAACCACAGAATCACCAGCGGGATCAGCGCCAGGTGCGGCACGTTGCGAATCATCTGCACCGAGCTGTCCAGCAGGCGCTCACCCCATTTCGACAGGCCGGTGATAAACCCCAGGGCCAGGCCGATGCCGCCGCCGATCACAAAACCGAGGCCGGCGCGCCAGCCGCTGATGGCCAGGTGCGTCCAGATTTCACCGCTGCTGACCAGGTGCACCCCGGCTGCAATCACCGCGCTGGGGGCCGGCAGAATCCGTGTCGACAACCAGCCCGCCGACACCGACAACTGCCACACCGCCAGCAACAGGATCGGCAGCGCCCAGGGTGCCAGTCGATGCAAAATCCGTTGACTGTTCATGACGGCGCCTCAGCTCTGTGACGCGGCTTTGGGAAGAATGTCGTTGGCCACCATTTCGCCAAACGGGCTGACGTAGCCGGCGCTTTTCGGCAGCTCGGGACGTTCGATATCCAGGTGCGGGAACAGCAGCTCCGCGACCCGGTACGACTCTTCCAGGTGGGGATAGCCGGAGAAGATAAAAGTGTCGATGCCCAGGTCCGCGTACTCCTTGACCCGCGCCGCCACGGTCGGGCCGTCGCCCACCAGCGCCGTGCCGGCACCGCCGCGTACCAGGCCGACGCCGGCCCACAGGTTGGGGCTGACTTCGAGGTTGTCGCGACTGCCACCATGCAGGGCGGCCATGCGTTGCTGGCCCACCGAATCAAAGCGCGCCAGGGATGCCTGGGCCCGCGCAATGGTGTCGTCGTCCAGATGGGAGATCAGTTTGTCGGCGGCTTTCCATGCCTCCTCGTTGGTTTCACGCACGATCACATGCAAGCGAATACCGAAGCGCACAGTGCGCCCGAGCTTGGCCGCCTTGGCCCGCACCTGTTCGATTTTCTCCGCCACCGCAGCCGGCGGTTCGCCCCAGGTCAGGACCATTTCCACTTGTTCGGCTGCCAGGTCCTGGGCGGCTTCGGAAGATCCGCCGAAATACAGCGGCGGCCGAGGTTGCTGGATCGGCGGGTACAGCAGCTTGGCGCCTTTGACGCTGATGTGCTGGCCGTCGTAGTCCACGGTTTCGCCTTCCAGCACGCGACGCCAGATGCGGGTGAATTCCACCGAGGCCTGGTAACGCTCCTCATGGCTGAGGAACAGACCGTCGCCGGCCAACTCCTCCGGATCACCGCCGGTCACCAGGTTGAACAGCGCCCGGCCACCGGACAGCCGGTCCAGGGTCGCCGCCTGCCGCGCCGCCACCGTCGGGGAAATGATCCCGGGGCGCAGAGCGACAAGAAACTTCAAACGCTGGGTCACCGGGATCAACGAGGCGGCCACCAGCCACGAGTCTTCGCAGGAGCGTCCGGTAGGGATCAACACCCCGCCAAAGCCCAGGCGATCGGCGGCCTGGGCCACCTGTTGCAGATAGCCGTGATCCACGGCACGAGCGCCTTCAGCGGTGCCCAGATAATGGCCGTCGCCATGGGTAGGCAGGAACCAGAAAATAGTGAGGCTCATGGAGTTGTCTCCTGAAGAAATCGGATTACGGCGCTTTGGCAACGCTCGCAGGTGGCGTCCAGATCACGTCCTTGATGCTCAAGGGCTTGGGAATCAATTTGAGTTGGTAGAAGCTGTCGGCGATTTTCTGCTGGGCGGCGACCACTGCCGGGGTCAGGAACAGCGCGCCGTAGCCTTGGCGCTTCACCGAAGTCAGGGTGATGTCCGCCGGCAGGCCGAGCAGCGGTGCGACTTGCTCAGTGACTTCCTGAGGGTTGGCCTTGGACCATTCGCCCACGGCGCGCACTTCCTCAATCAGCGCCTTGATCACCTCGGGGTGTTTTTCGGTGTAAGGCTTGGTGGCCAGGTAGAACTGGTGGTTATCGGCAATGCCGGTGGCGTCACGCAGGGTGCGGGCTTGCAGTTGCTTCTCGGCAGCCGCCTGGTACGGGTCCCAGATGACCCAGGCGTCGACACTGCCACGCTCGAAGGCGGCACGGGCGTCGGCGGGTGGCAGGAACACGGTCTGTACGTCGGTGTATTTCAGGCCCGCGTCTTCCAGGGCGCGCACCAGCAGGTAATGCACGTTGGAGCCCTTATTGAGCACGACTTTCTTGCCCTTGAGCTCGGCCACCGATGTGATCGGCGAGTCCTTGGGTACCAGGATGGCTTCGCTGGTCGGCGCTGGCGGTTCGTAGGCCACATAGAGCAGATCGGCACCGGCGGCCTGGGCGAACACCGGCGGAGTCTCGCCGGTGACGCCAAAGTCGATGGAGCCCACATTCAGCCCTTCAAGCAACTGCGGGCCGCCGGGAAATTCGGTCCACTGCACGTTCACGCCCTGGTCCGCCAGGCGTTTTTCCAGGGTGCCCTTGGCTTTGAGCAGCACCAGGGTGCCGTACTTCTGATAACCGATCCGCAGGGTTTCTGCGGCTTGGGCTTGAACAATGGCGCCGAAGGACACAGCCGCAGCAAACAGTGCGACCAGGCCCCGACGCAAGATGACAGTGCGCATGGCGCTCTCCAAATTGACGATGAGGGTTGTGGCTGCACCTGCTTGGCCGTTGGCGGCTGAGTAAGGTGAGGGTTTCTGGTATTCGGGTTCGGCTTAGATGCTCCAGCGAGCACTCAACAAACGTTCATTCAACACATGGGGGTCCAGCGGTTGCGGGCGGCGAGCCATGGCGCTGTAGAACTGCTCCAGGGCTTCGCTCAAGCGTTGTTCAAGGATCGGCACCAACTGCGCCTGGGCACTGCCTTCGCCGTAGGCAATTTGGCTGTCTTCGGCAAAAATCCCATGCAGCAGCTCCTGAGCTTTCAGCGCCGACAGCACCGGTTTCAAGGCGTAATCCACTGCCAGCATGTGGGCAATGCTGCCGCCGGTGGCCATGGGCAACACCACTTTGTGGGCCAGGGCCCGTTCCGGCAGCAGGTCGAGGACGGTTTTCAACGCGCCGGAAAACGAGGCCTTGTACACCGGCGTGGCAATCACCAGACCATCGGCATTGGCCACTTGGGCCAGCAGGTCGAGCACCTTCGGGCTGTCAAAGCGGGCATACAGCAAATCTTCGGCCGGGAAGTCCCGCACCTGATAACTCACCACTTCCACACCTTGCTGCTGCAACCAGCGCCGGGAATGATCCAGCAACACCCCGGAGCGGGAACGCTGACTGGGACTGCCACCAAGTGTTACGACCAGCATCTGGAGTTTCCTTGAGCAAGTGTCGGCGGTTCGCAGTGCAGCGATGGCGCCAAGATGGAACAGACCATATCAGCAGATTTATATATCTATAAATCTTATTTATTCATTTGTTTATTCTTAAATTGCATATGAGAAAGAGCATTCGGCGGGCGAAAAAAAAGGCCGTCGAAACGGCCTGAAAACCCCTGCTATGTGAGTCCTGAAATGCGATTAACTTGTGGGAGCGGGCTTGCTCGCGATTGCGGCGTATCAGTCAGCAGATTTCTTGCTGAACCACCGCATTCGCGAGCAAGCCCGCTCCCACATTGGATTCGGGTTACCGGTTGGGCTGTGGGGTCAGCCGCAGATAGGGCTTAACCGCACGATAGCCCTTGGGAAAGCGTTTCTTGATCTCTTCCTCATCCTTGAGCGAAGGCACGATCACCACCTCATCACCGTCCTGCCAGTTGGCCGGCGTCGCGACCTTGTAGTTGTCGGTCAGCTGCAGCGAGTCAATGACCCGCAGGATTTCGTGAAAATTACGCCCGGTGCTGGCCGGGTAGGTGATGGTCAGGCGAATCTTTTTGTTCGGGTCGATCACGAACAGCGAACGCACAGTAAGCGTGTCATTGGCATTGGGATGGATCAGGTCGTACAGGTCCGAGACCTTGCGGTCGGCATCGGCCAGGATCGGGAAGTTGACGACGGTGTGCTGGGTCTCGTTGATGTCCTCGATCCACTTGTGGTGGGAGTCCACCGGATCCACCGACAGGGCAATAGCCTTGACCCCACGGTTGGCGAACTCGTCCTTGAGCTTGGCGGTAAAACCCAGCTCGGTGGTGCACACCGGGGTGAAGTCCGCCGGGTGGGAAAACAACACACCCCAGCTGTCGCCCAGCCACTCGTGGAAACGAATCTTGCCAGCGCTGGAATCCTGTTCAAAGTCGGGGGCGATATCGCCCAGTCTGAGGCTCATGGTGTGGCTCCTGATGAGTGCTTATGGGAACCACTGTGCCTGCGCTGAAGGATTTTTAAAAAGAATAAATATCAATTTATCTAGACGATAAAGGAATATTAAAAGTCTGTTCACTGGACCGCGGCAGAGGCGTAGACCAACATGCACCCAAGGTTCGAGAAGGCCTTGAGACGCTGTAAAAAAGAGGGATTCAGGAAGGGCTTGCGGGGGTGAGCCTGACTTGTGCAAAACGAGCAAAAAAAAACCTCGCGTTTATCGCGAGGTTTTTTTCTTAACTTGGCTTACAGGAAGCTGTAAGTGTAGTTAAAGATCAGACGAGTCTGATCCTGATCCTGAATGCCGGTACCGCTACCGCGGTAGACACCATGACGCAGCGTAGTACCGAAACCTTTCAGCGCGCCCTGTTGAATGGTGTAGTCGACACGCATATCGCGTTCCCACTCGGACTGATCGCTGCCACCGTTCTTGGCTTTGATGTTGTCGCCATGCAGGTAAGCAATCGAGGTTTTCAAACCTGGAACGCCCAATGCAGCGAAGTCATAGGAGTACTGGCCGAAGGTGGTGTTTTCACCCGCACGCACGAAGGAGTTGATCATGCTGTCGGTGAAGAGGTAGAAACTGGAACCCCCGGCACCTTCGTTACGGCCATTGCCGTCAACCACACCGCCCTGGTTCAACCAAACGAAACCGCCGTCATCGTTGACACGCTGGTGACCGACCATGAACGCGCTGCCACCCAGGGAGTAGGTGAACATGGCGCTCCAGGTTTTGTTATTAACCTCGCCAGCATCCTTCGCGTAACCACCATTGTTGTTGAACTGGTAGCCAGCCTGACCGTTCTTACCGTCGGAGCTGCTATCGAAGTAGCGCACGTCGGTTTTGAACGACTGGCCTTCGGTGATCGGGTAGACGTGAACCAGACCCAGGAAGTGCTGCTTATAGAAGTCTTCCAGGTTGGCGTAGTAGTACTGCAAGGTCAGGTCTTTGGTGACCTTCCAGTCAGCACCACCATAACGGAACTGGTTGCTTTCCTGACTAGCACCGGCAACAGACAGGCCCGTGCTGTTGGTCGAAGCACGCCCGGTAGCGTGCTCAAGCTGACCGGCGTTGAACGTTACATTGTCGATTTCTTTGGAGGTGATAGTGCCACCGTCAAAGGTTTGTGGCAGCAGACGACCATCGCTTGCGATCACGACCGGCAGGTTTGGCGCCAGAGCGCCACCCAGGTGGGCTTCGGTCTTGGAGAAGCGAGCTTTTACGTTGGCGCTTGCGCTGCTCCAACTGCTCACGGCCGAACCGTCGGTGTCGCTTGGAACAAAGGAGTTGCTGTCTGGGTGGTGACCACGGCCACCGTCCAGGTGAAAGCCGACCAATGCCTGGGCATCGATACCAAAGCCAACTGTGCCCTCAGTGAAACCAGACTGGACGTTGAACTTCAGGCCAGTGGCCGTTTCGCGCTGGTCAGCACCGCCTTCGCGTTGATCGTTATCAAAATACAGGGTCCGAGAACTGACGGATGCCTTGGTATCTTCAACAAAACCAGCGGCGCCTGCTTGCTGAGCCAAAACCCCAGCCGCGATGGCGAACGCCAATGTGGACTTCTTCATGTACCGCTCCTCTCGTTTCTAATTTTTGTAGTTCTTTGGTCTCGGGTCTGACGCCCTCGATCCACAGATGCGCGATTAGCGCCAGATAGTGACTGACAAGTCAATCGTAACCTTGTGTGTCTACTACTTTCGTCTAACCGCAGTTGATTTGGTCCTTGCAGGGTAATGAGTTTTTCATACACCCAAAAAGAATTATTTCATCCTTTTTCATACCATTCAGGAATAACACCTTCCATGGAGCAACCAGCCCGCAGTGGGGTGTCGCTCCATAAGCTAATTCCTAAAGGGTATTTGTTGGCCATTTTTTAGATCGTTTAGTGTGAGCAGAATCCCGCACACGTCACTCACGATCAAAAAGGCGACGCCATCATGGCCAAACGCGCATCCTCTAGTCAATTTGTTACAGTTTTACTATCGCTTACACTTTCTATTGGCGTGCAGGCAGCCAACCTCACCATCGGCTACCAGACCGGCATCGATCCGAGCAAAGTGCCCCAGGCCGATGGCCTTTACGAACAAGCCATTGGCGAGAAAATCGACTGGCGCCGCTTCAACAGTGGCCCGGAAGTCATCACCGCGATTGCCTCAGGCGATGTGCAGATCGGCAATCTCGGCTCCAGCCCGTTGGCGGCCGCCGCATCCCGTAATCTACCCATTGTGGCGTTCATCGTATCGGCTCAAATCAATAGTTCTGAAGCTTTGGTAGTGCGTAACGGTAGCCAAATTGACGCACCCAAGGACCTGATCGGCAAAACCATTGCCACTCCTTTTGTCTCCACATCCCACTACAGCCTGCTCGGGGCCTTGAAACACTGGGGCCTGGACACCCGCCAGGTGAAAGTGGTGAACCTGCAACCGGCGCAAATTGCCGCAGCCTGGAAACGCGGGGATATCGACGGCGCCTTTGTCTGGTCGCCGGCCCTGGGAGAAATCCGCAAGACCGGCAAGACGTTGACCGACGCCACCGAGGTGGGCCAATGGGGCGCGCCGACGTTCGAGGTGTGGGTAGTGCGCAAGGACTTTGCCGAGAAACATCCGGAGGTCGTGGCCAAGTTTGCCAAGATCACCCTGGATTCGTTTGCCGACTATGCAGCCAATAAAAGCAGCTGGACGGTGGATTCCGCCCCGGTGCAAAAGATCGCCCGGTTGACCGGCGCAAACGCCGCAGACATCCCCGAACTGCTGGAAGGCAGCACCTTCCCCGATGCACAGGCGCAGCGAACCGACGCCTTGCTCAATGGTGGGACAGCCAAGGCCATTGGGGAGACGGCGAAGTTTCTTAAGCAACAAGGGAAAGTAGAGACCGTGTTACCGGACTATTCGGCCTATGTGACCGGAAAATTCATCAAAGAATAAACCCGGACAAAGAATGTGGGAGCGGGCTTGCCCGCTCCCACATTAGGTATTGGGTGTACCGAATACCGTGTTTACAGGGTCTTTTCGAAGATCTTCGAGTTACGCTGGAAGTTGTACAACGAGGCCCGCGCCGACGGCAGGCGATCCACGCTGCTCGGCACAAAGCCGCGCTCGCGGAACCAGTGGGCGGTGCGGGTCGTCAGCACGAACAAGGTCTTCAAGCCTTGGGTGCGGGCGCGGGTTTCGATGCGCTCCAACAGCTCATCGCCACGGCCGCCATGGCGATACTCCGGATTGACCGCCAGGCACGCCAGTTCGCCAGCATCCGAGTCGGCAATCGGGTACAGCGCAGCGCAGGCGATGATCATGCCTTCGCGTTCCACTACGCTGAATTGCTCGATTTCCCGCTCCAGCACTTCCCGGGAGCGGCGTACCAGAATGCCCTGTTCTTCCAGTGGGCTGATCAGGTCCAGCAAGCCGCCGACATCTTCAATCGCCGCCTCACGCACCAGTTCGAACTGCTCCTGGGCCACGAGGGTACCGCCGCCGTCGCGGGTAAAAAGCTCGGTCAACAGCGCACCGTCCTCGACATAACTGACGATATGGCTGCGCCCTACGCCCCCACGACAGGCCTCGGCCGCCGCATCCAGCAGTTCGGCCTGGTAATTGTTGCCCAGGCGCTGCAGGTGCGCCGGTACTTGTTGGGGACGCAGTTCGCGGACCAGCCGGCCGTTTTCGTCGATCAGGCCCAGGTCTGCGCCAAACAGCAGCAACTTGTCGGCGCCCAGGTCGATGGCAGCGCGGGTGGCCACATCTTCACAGGCCAGGTTGAAAATCTCCCCGGTCGGCGAATAGCCCAGGGGCGAAAGAACGACGATGGAGCGTTCGTCGAGCAGGCGATTGATACCCTTGCGGTCGACCCGGCGCACTTCGCCGGTATGGTGGTAGTCGATGCCGTCCAGCACGCCGATAGGCCGCGCGGTCACCAGGTTGCCGCTGGCCACCCGCAGGCGCGAGCCCTGCATCGGCGAGGACGCCATGTCCATGGACAGCCGCGCTTCGATAGCGATACGCAGGTGGCCGACCGCGTCGATCACGCACTCCAGGGTCGCGGCATCGGTGATGCGCATCCCATCGTGGTAATGCGGGGTCAGGCCGCGAGCGGCGAGGCGGGTTTCGATTTGCGGGCGCGAACCATGCACCAGTACCAGGCGCACGCCGAGGCTGTGCAGCAGCACCAGGTCATGGACGATATTGCCGAAGTTGGGGTGATCCACACCATCACCCGGCAGCATGACCACAAAGGTGCAGTCACGGTGGGCATTGATGTAGGGCGAAGCGTGACGAAGCCAATTGACGTATTCGGGCATAAAACCTGGGCCTGTAATAAAAAGCAGCCAAAAAAGGATGAATCGCTAAACGCACAGCGGGCTGATGGTTATCGTCGGAACAGGCTTGGCGACACGCTCGCTCTCCTTTTAAGTACGGGATGCAATGGGGTTAATTTATGCAGGCTTGAGGCAGTAATGTTCAATCAATTCCCGCAATAGACGCACTGTAGGCGTCAAGCGTGACATTTCAAGGTACTCGCCCGGCTGGTGGGCGCAGGCGATGTCCCCAGGGCCGAGTACCAGGGTTTCACAACCAAGGCGCTGAAGATAAGGCGCTTCAGTGCCGAACGCTACTGCTTCGGCACGATGACCGGTCAATCGTTCCGCGACCCGCACCAGTTCGGCGTCTTCAGGCTGCTCGAAGGGCGGCACTTCGGGGAACAGCGGCGCGTAGTCGATCTGCACCTGATGGCGCTCGGCGATGGGCCGCAGTTTCTGGCGGATAGCCTCGCGCAACACCTGGGGATCCATGCCGGGCAAGGGCCGCAGGTCGAACTCCAGGGAGCACTGGCCGCAAATGCGATTGGGGTTATCGCCACCGTGGATGCAGCCGAAATTCAAGGTCGGCTGGGGCACACTGAACTGTGGGTTGCGGTACTCCCGTTGCCAGGCCAGGCGCAGGCCGCGCAGCTCGCCCATGGCGTCATGCATGGCTTCGAGGGCGCTGTGGCCCAGGCTCGGGTCCGACGAATGGCCGCTGCGGCCGAGGATATCAATGCGTTCCATCATCACGCCTTTGTGCAGGCGGATCGGCTTGAGGCCTGTGGGCTCGCCAATCACCGCGGCACGCCCCAGCGGGCGTCCGGCTGCAGCCAGGGCGCGGGCGCCGGCCATGGAGCTTTCTTCATCACAGGTGGCGAGAATCAGCAGCGGCTGCTTGAACGGTTGATCCAACAGCGGCAGGACCGCTTCGATGGCCAGCGCGAAAAACCCCTTCATGTCGCAACTACCCAGCCCTACCCAACGGCCGTCGACTTCCGTCAGCTTCAGCGGATCGGTCTGCCACAGCGCTTCGTCGTACGGCACCGTATCGCTGTGCCCCGCCAGCACCAGGCCACCGGGGCCGCTGCCGAAGCTGGCCAACAGATTGAATTTGCCGGGGCTGACTTGCTGGATATCGCAGGCAAAACCCAGGTCGCCGAGCCAGGTGGCAAGCAAGTCGATCACCGGGCGGTTGGTCTGGTCGAGAGACGCTTGGGTACAACTGACAGAGGGCGCGGCAATCAGGGCGGCAAATTGTTCTTTCATGGACGGTAAAGGCATGCGCTGTCTCTCAACTTCCACAGATGAAACCCATCATAGAACCATCTGCGCTGCACAATAAACCCGTTGCGGCACGTTGCCCGGCTCAGTCCTGTACACTGCACGACCTTGGCAGCCACCTATTCTCCCGGCTGCACTCCCGATCCTGGATGTTCCGGCCATGCAAAAAGAAACCGAAATCAAGCTCCGCGTCAGCCGCGAGACCCTCGCCGCGCTGCGTGAGCACCCGCTCCTGAAAAAACGCAACAAAAGTGGCTGGGAACGCCGTGAGTTGATGAACCAGTACTTCGACACCCCCGAGCGCGACCTGGCCCAGGCCAAGGTTGCCCTGCGCCTGCGCAAGGATGGCGACGAAGTGATCCAGACCCTCAAGACCCGCGGCCACAGCGTTGCCGGCTTGTCGGAGCGTAATGAATACGACTGGAAACTGGCCAAGGCCAAGCTCGACGTGAAGAAACTCGACGGCGAATGCTGGCCCGAGCAACTGGCCGAGCTGGACAAAAAGACCCTCAAGCCGATCTTCACCACCGACTTCGTGCGCGAACGTGCCGAGATCGCCTGGGGCCGTGGCAAGGCCAAGGTGGTGATCGAAGCCGCCCTGGACCTGGGCCATGTGATTGCCGGCAAGCAGAAGGAAGAAATCTGCGAGCTGGAGCTGGAGCTGCGCGAAGGCGAACCTGCCGCCCTGCTGGAACTGGCTGCCGAACTGGCCCAGACCCTGGCGCTGATGCCCTGCGATATCAGCAAGGCCGAGCGCGGTTATCGCCTGTTCGACGCCAACAGCTATTCCCTGAGCCTGCCGGCCCCGCAACTGCAACCAGAAATGCCCCTGGACGACGCCTTCGCCGCGCTGACCTGGCATTTGCTGGGCAGCAGCCAGCGCCTGGCCGAACAGTACCGTTTCAACGGGCACTGGCGCCTGTTGCAGGACTGGGTAGACAACCTCGCCGAAATGCGCGCCCTGATCGGCAGCCTTGGCCAGGCCGCGCCACGCCAATCCACCAGCGAACTGCGTAGCGCCCTCGACGCCCTGCTGGAAGACTGGCGCCCGCTGGTCCAGGCCGGTGAAGACGATGAAGACGTGCGCAAGGCCGCGCCGGAACAGTTCCTCGAAGAATTGACCGACGTGCGCTGGGGCCTGTTCTCACTGAACACGTCCCGCTGGCTGCTGGCCCGCACCTGGACCCTGGAGCGCAATGTGCGCGGCAACCGCCAAGGTGCGGCCCAGGTCGCCAACTGGCTGCCACGTCTGCTGGCCGACGAAGCCGTCGCCCTGCGCCTGCCGCGCTACCAGCAACAGCCGGAAGACCTGGCCGAGCAACTGCCGCGCATCGAGCGTCTGCAGGCCTGGCTGCACCATGCCCGTCACCTGCTGGAGGTTCCAGAACTGGATCGCTTGTACGGTGAACTGAACAAGTTGGCGGCACTGGCCAACCAGCCGATCACCGATGAGTCGCTGGATGCGCGGATGCATCAGGTGATTGCGGTGTATCAGAACCGTGCCTGGAAGACCTTGTTGCGCATGTAAGATTGCTTTCGCGGGCAAGCCCACACACATTTGACCGAGCTTTCTAAAGTAGACCGGTTTGAAGGTGGGCTTGCCCGCGATGACACCCGCCCTCTCACCGCAACACTGGCAGACTGGTAGTAGACTTGATCTCCGACAGTGCCACAATCGAGTTGACCTCCTGTATCCCCGGCACCATCGACAGTTTCTCGAAGAAGAAACGCTCATATGCCTCGATATCCGAGGTGACAATGCGCAGTAGAAAATCCACCGACCCCATCAGCACATAACACTCCAGCACTTGCGGGAACCCGCGAATCGCCTCGGTGAATTCCGTGAAGTTGGAACGCCCGTGGGCGTTGAGTTTGACCTCGGCAAAGATCTGCGTGTTAAGGCCGATTTTCTTGCGGTCGAGCAACGTCACCTGGCCTCGAATCACCCCCTCCTCCTTGAGCCGCTGGATCCGTCGCCAGCAGGGCGACTGCGACAGGCCGACCTGTTCGGCAATCTGCGCGCTGGAGAGCGATGCGTCTTCCTGGAGCAGCGCCAGAATCCGGCGGTCGTAGATATCCAACTCACTGTGCATAAAAATACCTTTCAATCCATATTCTGCGAATTGCCTGATTCATTTATAAGGCATATCACTCCAACATAGATAAGAAATACCCCACAGCCCATGTAAAAATTTCTCCAGTCAAACTCGGAGAACGGCCATGCATTCAGTCCCCGCCAGCCCAGCCACGCGCCTCGACGCCTGGGCAGTCAGCAACAGCCATTGCCAGGCGCGCTATCAGATCCTCGCCGAGGCTGAACCCGATGTGCTGTGTCGGATCCTCAATTACTTCGCCTTGCAGTTTTTGGTGCCACAACAGGTGAGCGTGACACGCGACGAAGACCTGCTGAACATCGACGTGGTGATGGATGGCCTGAGCTGGCACCGCGCCCAGGTGATCGGCGAAAAACTTCGTAACCTGATCAGCGTGTGCTCGCTCGAACTGCAACCCGTTGAATCCACGAGGCTGCAAACCGTACAGGCAGTGGCGCAGTAAAAAGCGGCAACAACCCTCGGGGCGACAGCAACCAGGACCGGACTAGCCTGGGCGCTACCACTTGAAACCGCCCAGGAAACCACCATGCCCGCTGCGCCAGAACTTCAGGATCGCAGGCTTTGCCTCGACGAACTGCTGCCCGCCCTCACCGCCCACGGCATGCTCGACAACGCCCTGGCCGAGCGCTTGCGGCGCACCCCGGGCAATGGCTTGCACCCGCTGGAATTGCTTGCCAACCAGTCACTGCCCGATCCCGCCCGGCCCGGCATGGCGCTGTCCCTGGAGCAACTGACGCAATGGCTCGCCAGTCATGTGGGGCAACCCTATCTGCGCATCGACCCGCTGAAAATCGACGTAGCAAGCATGGTGCCCCTGATGTCCCACGCCTTCGCCCAGCGCCACCATATCCTTGCCGTCGCCCTTGATCGCGACAGCGTGACGGTGGCCAGTGCCGAACCGTACCTGCGAGAGTGGGAGGCCGGCCTGGCCCACGTGTTGAAACGCTCGATCAAGCGCGTACTGGCCAACCCCCAGACGATCCGCAGTTGTACCCAGGAGTTCTTCCGGCTGGCCCGGTCGGTCAGCGGGGCCGACCAGACCACCCCCACGGCGGTCCCTGCCGAACAACTGCTGCACCTGGGTGCCGGCGACCAGGAGCCCGATGCCAACGATGCGCACATCGTCAACATTGTCGACTGGTTGCTGCAATTTGCCTTTGGCCAGCGCGCCAGCGATATCCATATCGAACCCGGCGGCGACCAGGGCCGCGTGCGCTTCCGTATTGATGGGTTGCTGCACGATGTCTATCAGTTTCCGCCCCAGGTCACGACCGCCGTGGTCAGCCGCCTGAAAAGCCTCGGCCGGATGAATGTCGCCGAGAAGCGCAAACCCCAGGACGGCCGGGTCAAGACCAAGACGCCCACGGGTATCGAAGTGGAACTGCGCCTTGCGACCCTGCCCACGGCCTTCGGCGAGAAGCTGGTGATGCGGATTTTCGATCCCCAGGTGCTGCTTCAGGACTTCCCGCAGTTGGGACTGTCGGCCGATGACCTGCAGCGCTGGCAACATATGACCGGCCAGGCCAACGGTATCATCCTGGTCACAGGCCCCACCGGATCAGGCAAGACCAGCACGCTCTATACCACCCTGCGACAGCTGGCGACCCGCACGGTCAACCTGTGTACGGTGGAAGATCCGATCGAGATGGTGGAGCCCGCCTTCAACCAGATGCAGGTCCAGCACAATATCGACCTGACCTTTGCCAGCGGCATCCGCGCGCTGATGCGCCAGGATCCGGACATCATCATGATCGGCGAGATCCGCGACCTGGAAACCGCTGAAATGGCGATCCAGGCGGCATTGACCGGCCACCTGGTGCTGTCGACCCTGCACACCAACGACGCCCCCAGCGCGATCAGTCGCCTGCTGGAACTGGGCATCCCCCATTACTTGATCAAGGCCACATTAATTGGGGTCATGGCCCAGCGTCTGGTGCGCCGGTTGTGCCCGCACTGTAAAGGCCCGGTGGCACTGAACCAGGACGATTGGCGCAGCGTCACCCAGTCCTGCACGCCGCCCCCCGCCAGCGTATACCGGGCCAACGGATGCGCAGAGTGTCGGGAAAGTGGCTATCGTGGACGCATCGGGGTCTACGAGATCATGCTGATGAATGACGCGGCGAAGGCCCTGGTCAGCGCCGATACCGATCTGCAGGCATTGCGTCGCGAGGCGCTCAAGGGCGGCATGCACAGCCTGCGATTGTCGGGCGCCCACAAGGTTGCGGCGGGGCTGACCACCCTGGAAGAAGTGTTAAGGGTCACGCCTGCGAACGAGTAAACCGTTCTTATCTGCGACAAGCCCGTTACAATCGACAGACCTCGCGTTACCGCCACCACCAGACAAGGAATCGTTATGCAGATCGGAACAGTGCTTCTTCTCTTCGTAGGCTTGGCCATCGCCATCCTGTTCATGGGCTTCAAGGTCGTACCCCAGGGCTACCAGTGGACAGTGGAGCGCTTCGGCCGCTACACCAATACGCTTAAGCCGGGCCTGAATATCATCATTCCGGTGATGGACCGCATCGGTCGCAAGATCAACGTCATGGAAAGCGTGCTGGATATTCCACCTCAGGAAGTGATCACCGCCGATAACGCCACGGTGCAGATCGACGCAGTGTGTTTCTTCCAGGTGGTGAACACCGCCCAGGCGGCGTACGAGGTGAACAACCTCGAACATGCGATCCGCAACCTGCTGCAAACCAATATCCGTACGGTGCTCGGCTCCATGGAGCTGGACGCCATGCTCAGCCAGCGCGACGGCATCAACGAGAAGCTGCTGCGCACGGTCGATGAAGCCACTGCTCCCTGGGGCATCAAGATCACCCGTATCGAGATCAAGGACATCAGCCCGCCTGCCGACTTGATGGCTGCCATGTCCGGTCAGATGAAGGCCGAGCGGATCAAGCGTGCCCAGATCCTCGAAGCCGAAGGCCTGCGGGCTTCTGCAATCCTGACCGCTGAAGGCAAGAAACAGGCGCAGATCCTCGAGGCTGAAGGGGGTCGTCAGGCCGCGTTCCTCGAATCCGAAGCCCGTGAACGTCAGGCCGAGGCGGAAGCCCGCGCTACGCAGGTCGTGTCGGAAGCGATTGCCACCGGTAACGTGCAGGCCATCAACTACTTTGTCGCGCAGAAATACATTGATGCCCTGGGCAAGCTGGCTTCGGCCAACAACAGCAAAGTGATTCTGATGCCGCTGGAGGCCAGCCAGGTCATCGGTGCGGTGGGCGGCATCGGCGAAATCGTCAAGGCTACCTTCGACAACAAGAAAGCCTGAGGCCGGCACCATGTGGGAATTCCTGCAACACCTGTCGTTCTGGGATTGGCTGGCGCTGGGCACGGTGCTGTTGATTCTTGAAGTGTTTGGTGCCGGCGGTTATCTGCTGTGGATGGGGATCGCGGCGGCGGCCGTTGGCGTACTCAAGTTCCTGATTCCGGGGCTTGGGCTGGAACTGCAACTGCTGCTGTTTGCCGTGCTGTCCATACTGACGGCGGTGTACTGGTGGAAGCGCCAGCGCAGCAGTGCCAAGGCCAGCGACCAGCCAGGGCTGAATATGCGCGGATCGGAGCTGGTTGGCCGCACCTTTGTGGTGCATCAGGCAATTATCGACGGTCGGGGCAAGATCAAGGTCGGTGACGGCGTCTGGATGGTCACCGGCCCCGATGCGCCTGTAGGGGCTCAAGTACGGGTGATTGGTCAGGACGGCGTGATTTTACGGATCGAAACTGTTTAGTCAGTCATGGAACTAGGCTGGGTTATCTACAATCAAACCGTTCAGATAACCCAGTCGGAGTCACCCATCATGCGTCTCAAATATGCTGTCGCCACCCTCGCCGTGCTCTCTCTCCCAGTTGGATCGGCCATGGCCGATAGCTTCTGGCGTAATGTCATCTCATCGGGCGCCACCACCGGCTCCACGTACCTGACCTTCAAGGACCACAAGCTGGTAGTCGCCGCCCAGGACGACGCCGGTAGCTTCGTCGCCAGCGACGGCGGCATCCGTGGCCCTTACCTGGAAGCCGCCATGCAGAAAGTGCGTGCCGACAACCCCGGCCTGAAGGCCACTGACATGGAACTGGCCAACGCCATCCTGGCGAAGAACGCCATCGCCGCCGAGTAATACACGACACGCAAAAAAGCCGCTTGTGAAGCGGCTTTTTTGCGCTCGTCGTTCGACGATTCGTTCACGGACGACAGGCTATATTCAGTTGCCCCGTGCGACGATACCGGGGTTGATATGAGCTTTTATTCTTAGTTCTTCTTAAAACGGATGCCTTCAACGTCATGAGCCAACTGCCCTTCCTGCCGTTTTCAAAGCCTACCATTGATGAAGCCACCATCGCGGCGGTCGGTGATGTGTTGCGTTCCGGCTGGATCACCAGCGGGCCCAAGGTGCAGGCGTTCGAAACGCAGCTGTCGGAATATTTTGGCGGCCGGCCGGTACGCACCTTCAACTCCGGCACCTGCACCATGGAGATTGCCTTGCGCATCGCCGGTGTCGGGCCGGGGGATGAAGTGATCACCACGCCGATTTCCTGGGTGGCAACGGCCAATGTGATTCTGGAGGTGGGCGCCACGCCGGTGTTTGCCGATATTGATCCGGTGACCCGCAATATCGACCTGGCCCGACTGGAAGCGGCTATTACGCCGCGCACCAAGGCGATCATTCCGGTGTACCTGGCCGGCCTGCCGCTGGACATGCCGATGCTTTACGCGCTGGCCAACAAGTACGGTCTGCGGATCATCGAGGATGCCGCCCAGGCGCTGGGCTCCCGTTGGGATGGCCAGCGCATTGGCGCCACCGGGGATTTTGTCTCGTTCAGTTTCCAGGCGAACAAGAACATCACCTGTTCCGAAGGCGGTTGCCTGGTTTTGAACAATGCTGAGGAAGCGCGCCTGGCGGAGAAGTACCGCCTGCAAGGCGTGACCCGCAGCGGGTTTGATGGCCTGGACGTGGATGTATTGGGCGGCAAGTTCAACATGACCGATATCGCCGCCGCCATTGGCCTGGGCCAGTTTGCCCATATCGAGCAGATAACTGCCCATCGCCAAGCGCTGGCCCGGCATTATTTCGAGTGTTTTGGCAGCGACTTCGAGACAACGTACGGCGCGCAATTACCGCCCGCGGACTTTGAAAACAGCAACTGGCACCTGTTCCAACTGGTACTGCCTGAGCGTGGGGATGGCCTGCCGGCCCGCGCCACGTTTATGGAGCGCATGCAGGCTCAGGGTGTGGGCATCGGCTATCACTACCCACCGATCCACTTGCTGAGTTTGTATCGGGCACAGGGATTCAGGGAAGGCATGTTCCCGGTAGCGGAAAAAGTCGGGCGTTTGATTGTGTCGTTGCCGATGTTTACGGCGATGACCAAGGCGGATGTGGAGCGTGCTGTCGCAGCGGTGAAGCAGGCGCTCAAGCCCTGACCTTTGCAGGAGCCGGCTTGCCGGCTCCTACAGGGGGCGGTGTTACTCGCCGATGGCGGCTTTATAGCCAGCGGCATCCAGCAGCTTGTCCAGTTCGGCGGCATTGCTTGGCTTGACCTTGAAGATCCAGGCTTCGTACGGCTTGTCATTGAGCGACTCAGGGGCATCGGCCAAGGCCTCGTTGACCGCAATCACTTCGCCCGACACTGGCGAATAAATATCCGAAGCAGCCTTCACCGACTCCACAACACCTGCTGCGTCGCCTGCAGCGAACACTTTGCCCACCTCAGCCAACTCAACAAAAACCACATCACCCAATGCTTCCTGGGCGTGATCGGAGATCCCGACGGTCACACTGCCGTCAGCTTCCAGGCGTGCCCATTCGTGGCTTTCGGCAAAACGTAGTGCGGCAGGGATATCGCTCATAGTCTGTGTCCTCAAAAAGAAATGTCAGCGGCCATTGGCCCGGAAAAGATTAGATCAAGGTTTTACCATGGCGCACGAAGGTCGGTTTGACCACTCGCACCGGGTACCACTTACCGCGAATTTCTACCTCGGCACGGTCGGCGGTTGCCATCGGTACACGCGCCAGGGCAATGGATTTGCTTAGCGTAGGAGAGAAACTACCACTGGTGATCTCTCCTTCGCCAACATTGGCGATACGAACCACTTGATGAGCGCGCAAAACCCCGCGTTCTTCCAGCACCAGGCCTACCAGTTTGAGCTGCACCCCGGCCGCACGCTCGGCTTCCAGGGCGGCGCGCCCGATGAAATCGCGGCTGACGGGTTCCCAGGCGATGCTCCAGGCCATGTTGGCGGCCAACGGTGACACATTCAGGTGGATATCCTGGCCGTAGAGGTTCATGCCGGCCTCCAGGCGCAGGGTATCGCGAGCACCGAGGCCGATGGGCGAGATGCCCGCGCCTACCAGGTCGTTGAAAAACCCCGGGGCCTGATCGGCAGGCAGGACGATTTCCAGGCCATCTTCGCCGGTATAGCCCGTGCGCGCGATAAACCAGTCACCGTCGGCACGCCCCTCGAAAGGCTTGAGCTGTTGGATCAACACGCCGCGAGACTGGGTGACCAACTCGGCAATCTTGTGCCGGGCCTGGGGGCCCTGGATCGCCAGCATGGCCAGGTCCGGGCGTTCGCGCATCAGCACCTGGTAGCTGCCCAACTGGCTCTGCATCCAGGCGATATCCTGGTCGCGGGTGGCCGCATTGACCACCAGCCGGTAACCCTCTTCGGTGCGGTAGACAATCATGTCGTCCACCACCCCGCCCTGCTCGTTGAGCATGGCGCTGTACAGCGCATGGCCGCAGCCATGCAAACGATCGACATCATTGGCCAACAGGTACTGCAGCCATTCCCTGGCCTGCAGGCCCGAGATATCGATCACGGTCATGTGGGAAACATCAAACACCCCGCAGTCACGGCGCACCTGATGGTGCTCCTCGACTTGCGAGCCGTAGTGCAGAGGCATATCCCAACCGCCAAAATCGACCATTTTCGCGCCAAGGGCGAGATGCAGGTCATACAGAGGCGTACGCTGTCCCATGGGTTTCTCCTTCCGGGCGTGGCGAAGGTGCGGACGGTTGCTGTTCGGGCTACACACCTTGAAATACAAGGCTTGCAGCCACAATCAGCAACCCAACCCGAAAGACGGGCCGCACCGAATGCCGCGCATTGTAGCCTCAAGCCGTAGGACTGACACCTAACCGATTCGTCGCGCCGAACGTCGGATCAAGCCGATGACCGGCAACAGGCCGACCAACACCAGGGTCAGGGCGGGCAAGGAGGCACGCGCCCACTCGCCTTCGCTGGTCATCTCAAAGATGCGTACCGCCAGCGTATCCCAGCCGAACGGGCGCATCAGCAGGGTCGCGGGCATTTCCTTGAGCACATCGACAAACACCAGCAGCGCGGCGCTCAAGGTGCCGGGCAACAAAAGTGGCAGATACACTTTGCAAAACAGTCGTGGCCCACTGACCCCCAGGCTGCGCGCTGCTTCCGGCAAGGACGGGCGGATGCGCGCCAGGCTGTTTTCCAATGGGCCGTAGGCCACGGCCAGGAAGCGCACCAGATAGGCCATCAGCAGCGCCGACAGGCTGCCCAACAGCAACGGCTTGCCAGCACCGCCCAACCAACTGGACACAGGGATCACCAACTCGCGATCCAAATAGCTGAACGCCAGCATGATCGACACCGCCAATACCGAACCCGGCAAGGCATAGCCCAGGTTGCCCAGGCTGACCCCGGCGCGGATGGCGCGGGTCGGCGCCAGGCGGTTGGCAAACGCCAGCAGCAACGCCACGCTGACGGTGATCAACGCGGCCATGCCACCCAGGTAAAGGGTATGCACGATCAGCCCGGCGTAGCGCTCGTCGAGATCGAAACGCCCGCGCTGCCAGAACCAGGCCAGCAGTTGAAGCATCGGGATGACAAAGGCGCAGGCAAACACCAGGGCGCACCAGCCAGTGGCGGCGGCGGCCTTGAAGCCACTCAGGTGATACAGCGCCTTGCCCCGCGGTCGCTCGTTGCTCGGGCGGCTGGCGCCACGGGCCCGGCGCTCGCCGTAGAGCACCAGCATCACCACCAACAGCAGCAGGCTCGCCAGTTGCGCGGCGCTGGACAGGCTGAAAAAGCCATACCAGGTCTTGTAGATGGCGGTGGTGAACGTGTCGAAATTGAACACTGACACTGCGCCGAAATCCGCCAGGGTTTCCATCAACGCCAGGGCCACGCCGGCGCCGATGGCCGGGCGCGCCATGGGCAGGGCCACCCGCCAGAATGCCTGCCAGGGTGATTGGCCCAACACCCGCGCCGCTTCCATCAACCCCTTGCCCTGGGCCAGAAAGGCGGTGCGCGCCAGCAGGTAGACGTAGGGATAGAACACCAGCACCAGCACGATGATCACGCCACTGGTGGAGCGCACGCGCGGCAGGCGCAGGCCCGTGCCGAACCACTCGCGCAGCAGGGTTTGTACCGGCCCGGAGAAGTCCAGCAGGCCGACGAAGACAAACGCCAGGACATAGGCCGGGATGGCAAACGGCAGCATCAACGCCCAGTCCAGCCAACGCCGGCCGGGGAACTCACAGAGGCTGGTCAGCCACGCCAGGCTCACGCCCAGCACCGTTACACCGACCCCGACGCCCAGCACCAGGGTCAAGGTGTTGCCCAGCAGACGCGGCATCTGGGTGTCCCACAGGTGCGACCAGATTTGCGTGTCGATGCTTTGCCAGGACAGCAACAACACGCTCAACGGCAGCAGCACCAGGGCGGCGACAGTGAAGACTGGCAGGTACCAGCGGCGTTGGGCGGGGTGGGCCAAAAGGAATTCTCAAGCAGTGGATGATGTGGAAACCTGCACAAAGCACTGTGGGAGCGGGCTTGTGTGGGAGCTGGCTTGCCTGCGATGCAGACACCTCGGTTTATCAGCGATACCGGGGTGATGCTATCGCAGGCAAGCCAGCTCCCACACAAGCCGCTCCCACACTAGAACTGCGGCGTCCTACAAATTGTACTCAGTTCCAGCCCGCACGATCCATCAGGCGAATCGCCTCGGCCTGGCGCTTGCCCGCCACTTCCACCGGCAGGGTGTCAGCCTTGAACTTGCCCCAGCTCGCCACTTCAGCCGAGGGTTCTACCGCCGGGTTGGCCGGGAACTCCTGGTTGACGTCGGCAAAGATCTTCTGCGCCTCAGGCGTAGTCATCCACTCCACCAGAGCCTTGGCGGCTTCCGGGTGCGGGGCGTACTTGGTCAGGCCAATGCCCGACAGGTTGACGTGCACGCCACGGTCGCCCTGGTTCGGCCAGAACAATTTGACTGCCAGCTTCGGGTCCTGCTTGTGCAGGCGGCCGTAGTAGTAAGTGTTGACGATCCCCACGTCGCACTGCCCGGCGTTGATTGCCTGCAATACCGCGACGTCATCGGAGAAGACATCGGTGGACAGGTTATTGACCCAGCCCTTGATGAGTTCTTCGGTCTTTTCTGCGCCATGGGTCTCGATCAGGGTGGCGGTCAGCGACTGGTTGTAGACCTTTTTCGCGGTGCGCAGGCACAGGCGGCCTTCCCATTGCTTGTCAGCCAGGGCTTCGTAGGTGGTCAGCTCTGCCGGCTTCACGCGGTCGGTGGAGTACGCGATGGTCCGCGCCCGCAGGCTCAAGCCGGTCCAGGCGTGGCTGGAAGCGCGATATTGCGCGGGGATGTTGGCGTCGATCACCTTGGAAGTGAACGGCTGCAGGATGCCCATCTGCTCGGCTTGCCAGAGGTTGCCAGCATCGACGGTCAGCAGCAGGTCGGCGGTGGCGTTCTGGCCTTCGGCCTTGATGCGCTGCATCAGCGGCGCTTCCTTGTCGGTGATGAACTTCACCTGCACCCCGGTTTTCTTGGTGTAGGCGTCGAACACCGGCTTGATCAACTCGTCGATACGAGAGGAGTAGACCACCACTTCGTCAGCCGCCTGGGCGGTGGTGCTGGCGATAAGGGTGAGTGCCAGGGCAGTCAGGAGGCGCTTGGGTGCCAACATAGGTGCGGTCTCTCGTAGGAAAAGTGAGCGCAAATGATAAGGACTCACATTTAGCATCTCAACCGAACACTGGCCGGAGGAGTTACGAGATGTTGCACGAGTGCCATTTAAGGTGCGACAGATGGCCTCAGGCCTTGGCCAGATCCGGCAGGTCTCCGGTCAAGCCCAATGCCTGGCGCACAAACAGCGCCTTGGCCTCGGGCATCTGGTCGACCATCTTCAGCCCCGCATTGCGCAACCAGCGCAATGGCAACTGGTCAGCCTGGAACAACCGTTCAAAGCCCTCCATCGCCGCCATCAGCGCCAGGTTGTGCGGCATGCGCCGACGCTCGTAGCGACTGAGCACCTTCACATCCGCCAAGCGCTCACCGCGCTCGCACGCCTTTAGCAGCACCTCGGCCAACACGGCGGCATCGAGGAACCCCAGATTCACCCCCTGCCCCGCCAATGGGTGGATAACGTGGGCAGCATCACCAATCAGCGCCAGACCTTCGGCGACGTAGCGCTTGGCGTGGCGCTGGCGCAGCGGTACGCACAGACGCGGGTCGGCGCTGACCACGCTGCCGAGGCGCCCTTCAAAAGCGCGCTCCAGTTCGCGGCAGAAGCTGTCGTCGTCCAGGGCCATCAGGCGTTCGGACTCACTTGGCGTGGTCGACCAGACGATCGAGCACCAATCTTCCTGGCCATCGCGTACCAGCGGCAGGAACGCCAGCGGACCATGGTCGGTGAAGCGCTGCCAGGCGGTACGCTGGTGCGGCTGGCTGCTGCGTACGCTGGTGACGATGGCGTGGTGCAGGTAATCCCATTCGCGGGTGGCGGTGCCGGTCAGGCGGCGCACAGCCGAGTTGGCGCCGTCGGCGGCGATCACCAGCGGCGCGCGCAAAGTGCGGCCATCGGCCAGGGTCAGCAGCCAGTCATCGCCGGAGCGGCGCATCTGCTCCAGGCGTGCATTGGCCAGCAGGCCCAGGTCGCAGTCGTGCAGGCGCTCAAGCAGGGCGTCCTGGACCACGCGGTTTTCGACGATATGCCCCAGCACCTCGGCATGCACACTGGCCGCCGAAAAGTGGATCTGCCCGGTGCCGCTGCCATCCCACACCTGCATCTCGCCGTAGGGGCTGGCGCGGCGGCTGGCGATGCCATCCCACACACCCAGGCGGTCGAGGATGCGCTGGCTGGCGGCCGACAAGGCGCTCACCCGCGGTTCAAACGGCGCATCGGCGTCGAATGGCTTGACGCTCATTGGGCTGCCGTCGAGCAGCAGCACCTGCAGGCCACTGCCCTGCAACGCCAGCGCCAGGGCGCTTCCGACCATTCCGGCCCCGACAATCAGCACATCTGCGCGCATGTCCATGCTTTATGCCTGTCTCGCTGGCGGCTTGCGCCGCACGTAAAGGGTTTTGTCGACTCGCGCCACCAGGGTGCCGGAGCCGTCGTGAATCTGCACCTTGAGGTGCGGCAAGTATTTCTCGCCGCCCTCGGTCTGCCGTCGCACCTCATCGAGCAAGGCCTGGTCGATGGAGAATTCGGCAAACACCGGGCCTTTGCCCGGCGAGATGAAATCAATGGTCGCGGCCTTGTCCCAGACGATGTAGTCGCGCCCCAGGTTCTCCATCAGCATCAGCATGTAGAACGGGTCGACCATCGAGTACAGGCTGCCGCCAAATTGCGTACCGACGTAATTGCGGTTGTACCAGCCCAGGCCCATGCGCACCTTCACCTGACGAAAATCAGCGCTCATGTGCTGCACACGGACGCCTGCGCCCAGATACGGCGGATACAGGGTCATGATCCAGCGCAACAACCGTGCCTTGCCCAGGCGCTCCGTCAGCCACTTACGCATCGGGACGCGTGCCCAGGCCCATGGCCTGCCGGGCGAACCAGCGCTTGGCCGGCGGCAACAGGTCCAGGCCCAACAGGCCGAGGTTGCGACCCATGGCGACCAGCGGCTGGCCGCTGCCAAACAGGCGGGTGACCTGGTCGGAGAAGCCCACGGTCAATTGCTGGTCCAGGCGCTGGCGTTCGCGGTAGGCCTGCAAGGTCGCCAGGTCGCCCGGCACTTGCGGCCCGGCCAACAGGGCCTCGGCCAGCGCATAGGCATCGCGCAGCGACAGGTTGAAACCCTGGCCGGCAATCGGGTGCAAGCTGTGGGCGGCATTGCCGAGGATCACCAGGTGCGAGCGCACTTGCTCCTCGGCCTCCACCAGGGTCAGCGGATACAAGTGCCGCGCGCCAACCTGTTTCAAGGTGCCCAGGCGATAACCAAACACGCCCTGCAACTCGCTGAGAAAACTGCGTTCATCCAGTTGCGCCAAGCGCTGGGCGTCCATGCCGACGCGGGTCCAGACCAGTGCGCAACGGTTGTCTGCCAGCGGCAGCAAGGCCATCGGGCCTTCGTCGGTGAAACGCTCGAAAGCCTCGCCGTTATGGGCTTCGCTGGGGGTGATGTTGGCGATCAGGGCGCTCTGGTTGTAAGGCCGTTGCTTGACGCCAATACCCAACTGTTCGCGCAGGCCGGAGCGGCCACCATCGGCCAGTACCACGAGATCACACTCGATGACAGTTTCATCGTTGAGGGTCAGGCGGTAGCCGTCGGCCAGCGGTTCCATGCGGCTGACTTCTGCAGGGCAACGCCAACTGATCACGTCCTTGTCCAGGCCTTGCCACAGGCACTGCCCGAGCCAGGCGTTTTCCACCACATAGCCCAGGGCCGGTACGCCCTCTTCGAGCGCCGACAAGCGCGCGGTAGAGAAGCGCCCACGGTCGGAAACATGGATCTGCTTGATCGGCTCGGCGCGCCGGGAAATGTCTTGCCACACACCCAGGCGCTGGTAGATCTGTCGCGCGCCAAAGGACAGCGCCGAGGAACGTGCGTCGTAGCTCGGCTGGTAGCTGTCGCCGGGGGCAAAGGGCTCGATCAGCACGATCTTCCAACCGCGAGCCTTGGCCCCGGCCTGCAACGCCAGCGCCAAACTGGCGCCCACCAGGCCGCCACCGATAATCGCCAGGTTGACCCGGCTCATCGGGCGGCCGCCATCAGTGCTTCAATCTCGTCCACGGTCTTGGGCACACCACCGGTCAGAATTTCACAGCCTTGCTTGGTCACCACCACGTCATCCTCGATGCGCACGCCTATGCCACGCCATTTCTTTGCCACGTTCTGGTTATCCGGGGCAATGTAGATGCCCGGCTCCACGGTCAGGGCCATGCCCACTTCCAGCACCCGCCACTCGCCGCCGACCTTGTACTCGCCCACATCATGCACATCCATGCCCAGCCAGTGCCCGGCGCGGTGCATATAGAACGCCTTGTAGGCTTCGCTGGCGATCAACTCGTCCACGTCACCTTGCAACAAGCCCAGCTTCACCAGCCCGGCGGTGATGACGTGCACCGTCGCCTCATGGGCCTGGTTCCAGTGTTTGTTCGGCGCGATCTGCGCAAAGGCGGCTTCCTGGGAGGCCAGCACCACTTCGTAGATCGCCTTCTGCTCGGCGGAAAACTTGCCGTTGACCGGCCAGGTACGGGTGATATCGCTGGCATAGCAGTCGATTTCACAACCGGCGTCGATCAGCACCAGGTCACCGTCCTTGAGCACCGCATCATTCTGCTGGTAGTGCAGGATGCAGCTGTTGCGCCCCGAAGCGACGATGGAGCCATAGGCCGGCATCTTCGCCCCGCCCCGGCGGAACTCGTAGTCCAGCTCGGCTTCCAGGCTGAATTCATGCAACCCCGGGCGGCTGGCCTGCATTGCCCGGATATGGGCCGCGCAGGAAATCCGTGCGGCTTCGCGCATGACCTTCACTTCTGCGGCGGATTTATACAGGCGCATGTCGTGCAGCAGATGATCCAGGGCAACGAATTCGTTCGGCGGCTGCGCACCGAGGTGCGCCTTGGAGCGGATCACGTTGATCCACTCCATCAGGTGCCGGTCGAACTCGGCATTGCTGCCCATGGCCGAATACACCCGGTCGCGACCTTCGATCAGGCCGGGCAGGATGTCGTCGATATCGGTGATCGGGAAGGCATCGTCGGCGCCGTATTCGCGAATCGCGCCTTCGGTACCGGCGCGCAGGCCGTCCCACAATTCGCGCTCGGCATTGCGTTCACGGCAGAACAGCACGTACTCGCCGTGAATGCGCCCAGGCATCAACACAATCACTGCCTGGGGCTCGGGGAAGCCGCTCAGGTACTGGAAGTCGCTGTCCTGGCGGTAGACGTGTTCGACATCACGGTTGCGGATCGCCACGGCGGCGGCCGGCAGGATCGCGATGCTGTTGGGTTCCATCTGCGCCATGAGCGCCTTGCGGCGGCGGGTGTATTCCGCTTTGGGGATATGGATCATGGGCAGGTGGGTTCCCTCTCTTAGTGCAGCGACGGCTTGACTGCTGCGGGTTCAGCAGACTTTTTGGTCTCGGTGAACAGCAGCAGCGGCGCGACGCGCAGGTATTCCATGACTTCCATATAGTCGCCTTCGCCGTCTTCGGACTCTTCCAGGGCGTCTTGCACCTGGGAGATGGCTGCCAGGTCCTGCAACACTTCCTTGGCGTCGGTGCTCAGCTCCAGGCCGCCGGCGTTCACGCCAAAGCCATGGAGGAAGCCCTGGCACCATTGACCCAGTGCAGCAGCACGCTCGGTGAGCGGCGCATCATCGGTTGGCAGCAGCAGGACTACGGTGACGTCATCACCGGTCAGCTCGCCTTTAACCATTTCTTGCAAGCCGATCAACGCGTTGCGCACGTTTTCGGTAGGCTCGGTTTCCAGCAGCTCGGCGACGTCGGCCAGCCAGTTGTCGGCGTCAAAGCCGACACCGGTGCAGCTACGGCCCAGCAGCACGCCATGCAGTTCGGCAGGCGAGCAAGGGTGACCGCTGGAGCTCAGCAGTTTGGAAAAAGCGTCGTACGGGGAATTCTGAATAGGCATGATGAGCTAGGCGCCAGGCGGCGCGATGTCTAGAATGAAGCGCTGTATCCTAGCACCGGCAGACGCACCCGACTATCAAGGGCGTCAGATCGTTTATCCTGCAGTTGCCATTCATCAGACAAATCCAGTGGAACCCTATGGAAGACGCCGACTTGCAAGCGCTGATGGCCAGACTCGAATTGCTAATTACCCGGGTCGAGCAACTAAAGAGTCAAAACGGACTCCTATTAGCTCAGGAAAAGACCTGGCGCGAGGAACGCGCTCACCTCATTGAAAAAAACGAAATCGCCCGGCGTAAGGTCGAGTCGATGATTTCGCGCCTGAAGGCCCTGGAGCAAGACTCATGAGTTCAAGCAATAGCGTCACCGTGCAGATTCTCGACAAAGAGTATTCGATCATCTGCCCCCAGGAAGAGCGCAGCAACCTGGTGAGCGCCGCCCGCTACCTGGATGGCAAGATGCGTGAAATCCGCAGCAGCGGCAAAGTCATCGGTGCCGACCGTATCGCCGTGATGGCCGCCCTGAACATTACCCACGACTTGCTGCATAAGCAGGAGCGCCCTGACGTACAGGCCAGCGGCTCGACACGCGAGCAGGTGCGTGACCTGCTGGAACGTGTGGATCTGGTGCTTTCCAGCGATTCAGACGCACCCAAGGGCTGATTGCCGAGTCTGTTTGGGGTATACTCGCCCCACTCCCTGGCGTGCTTGCCAGTCGGCGATGTCCCGGAGCCGATTCGCACTACCCTGGAAGTTGCACGTTGGGCTGGTGTGCATGTCCGCTAGACGGAAAGCCTTAAAGCCTACTGCTTCTTCCACCTTGAACTTTCGGGTTCAAGGGCTTAGTCGACAGCGGTTCTGTCGGGGAGCCTGAATTCCCAAACTCAATGCCAGTCCCCGGACTGGCATTGTTTTATGAGCCGAACACCATGACCGAACCTGCGCCGCTTTCCCGTCCGCAACTTCGACGCATGTTGCGCAATGCCCGCCGCGCCCTGACGCCGGGCGAGCAGCGCCAGGCAGCTCTTGGCCTGTATCGGCAACTGGCACAGCACCCGCTGTTTCGCCGGGCCAAACATATTGCTTTATACCTACCAACGGATGGCGAAATCGATCCGCGCTTGCTGCTGCGCGCTGCCCAGCGCCGGGGCAAGGCCACCTACCTGCCGGTGCTCAGCGCCTGGCCACGGACCAAGATGGTGTTCCAACGGGTACGTCCCCGGGAAAAACTTGCGCCCAATCGCTTCGGCATTCTTGAGCCACGGGTCAATATCGGGCGCCAGCGCAAGGTCTGGGCCCTGGACCTGGTGCTGCTGCCATTGGTGGGTTTCGATGATGCGGGCGGGCGGCTGGGCATGGGCGGCGGCTTTTACGATCGCAGCCTGGCGTACCTGGCGCGCCGCTCGTCGTGGCGCAAGCCGACGCTGCTGGGCCTGGCCCATGAGTGCCAGAAAGTCAAACGACTGGCGCAGGCCAGCTGGGACGTGCCATTGAATGGCACCGTTACCGATAAGAAGTGGTATATCGCAGAGGGGACGCCGCTGGAATCAACGGCGCCGAAATAGCATCAACGCTTGAAGGTTTGTGGCTGCTGCTGTGCAAATTCAACCGGGGCTTCGGTCTTGTTCGACCACAGGCTTTGCGCATACCCGGTGGTCACGACGCCCAGACCGAACAAAATAACCAAAATCCATAGTAAATCCGGTTTGCGTTTCATCGATTGCCCCCCTTCAGGCCTATCACACACGATGACAGCAACGTTCCAAAGTAGTCCGTTCCAGCTGCGTCAAGCTTAAAATCCCGGCATTCTGCGGTAACGTGAACCAACACGCAAACCTTGACGTCAACCGACCGTCGGTTTGTCATGAAATTGACAGACAACCTGCCCAATCCCCTGCAAAGGAGCAAAACCATGGCCTATTGGCTGATGAAGTCCGAGCCCGATGAGCTGTCCATCAAGGGCCTGGAGAAACTCGGCGAGGCGCGCTGGGATGGCGTGCGCAATTACCAGGCACGCAACTTCCTGCGGGCCATGGCCGTGGGTGACGCGTTCTTCTTTTACCACTCCAGTTGCCCCGAACCGGGGATTGCCGGCGTAGGGAAAATCATTGAGGCGGCTTATCCGGACCCGACAGCGCTGGAAGCTGACAGCCATTACTTCGATGCCAAGGCCACCCCGGAAAAAAATCCATGGAGCGCCATTACAGTGGCGCATGTCGAGACCTTCCCCAACGTTCTCGGGCTGGGCTACCTCAAACAACAGACGGCCCTGGCCGAACTGCCGCTGGTGCAAAAAGGCAGTCGTTTGTCGGTGATGCCGGTGACGGCCCAGCAATGGGCGGCGGTAATGGCCCTGCGTTAACGCCTAACGGTATTCATTTGACCGGTATCAACGGCTATCGGTTACGATCCCGGCAAACTAGGACGCTAACACCGCAGGATGCACCCATGTCGACGTCACATCGCAGTTCGCACTTCTTTGCCTTTCTCCTGATTCTATTGCTGGTGGCCGCCGGTGGCTTCGGCTATTGGAAGTCCACCCTGGACCGCCTGCCGGAAGGTTTGAACATGGGCAATGGCCGGCTGGAATCCACCGAAGTGCAGATCGCCACCAAGATCCCCGGCCGCCTGGCTGAAGTGCGGGTCGATGAAGGCGACAAAGTGCTCAAGGGCCAACTGCTGGCGCGTATCGACACCCGCACCCTCGAAGCCCAGCGTTCCCAGGCCGAGGCCGAAGTGCTGCGCGCCAAGGAGAACTTCGCCGCCGCCGAAGCCAACGTGCAATTGCGCCAGAGCGAAAACCTGCTGGCCAGCCAGGAACTCAAGCGCACCCAGGAGCTGTACCGCCGCGGCTTCGCCAGCGCACAGCTGATCGACCAGCAACAGGCACGGCAGAACACCGGCAATGCGGCGGTGACGGCAGCCCAGGCCCAGGTCAATGCGGTCAAGGCCGCCATCGGTGCGGCCCAGGCCCAAGTGGCACAACTGACCAGCGAGATCGAAGACAGCAGCCTGCGCGCGCCCATCGACGGCATCATCCAGTTGCGCCTGGCCGAACCTGGCGAAGTGCTCGGTGCCGGCGGGCGCGTGTTGCTGCTGATAGATCCGAATGACCAGTACATGAACCTCTACCTGCCCGCCTCCGTCACCGGTCGCCTGACCGTGGGCAGTGAAGCGCGGATCGTGCTCGATGCGCTGCCGGATCAACCCCTGCCAGCGAAGATCAGCTTTGTCGCCGCCAAGTCGCAGTTCACCCCCAAAGAAGTGGAAACCCGCGACGAGCGCCAGAAACTGGTGTTCCGCGTCAAACTGCGCCTGACTCAACCGAGCGCCGTGCCCCAGGCCAAGCCCGGCATGCCCGGCGCCGGCTATGTGCGCACCGCCGACCTGGACTGGCCGGCCAACCTGCAATGACCGGGCTGGCGCTGCAGGCCACGGGCATCAACCACCGCTACGGCAAGCAACAGGCGCTGATCGACATCGCCTTCAGCCTGCCGGCCGGTACCCGCTGCGGGTTGATCGGCCCGGATGGCGCGGGCAAGTCGAGCCTGCTGGGCTTGATCGCCGGCGTGAAAAAACTGCAGGACGGTGACTTGCAGGTGCTGGGCGGCTCCATCGAAGACCGCCGCCACCGCAACAGCCTGTACCCGTTGATCGCGTTTATGCCCCAGGGCCTGGGCGGCAACCTCTACCCCGAGCTGTCCATCAGCGAGAACATCCGTTTTTTCGCCACCCTGTTTGGCCTGTCCAAAGCCGATTGCGAGCAGCGCATGCACAACCTGCTGCTGGCCACCGACCTGGCACGCTTCGCCGACCGGCCGGCGGGCAAACTGTCGGGCGGGATGAAGCAAAAACTGGGGCTGTGCTGCGCGCTGATCCACGACCCGGACTTGCTGATCCTCGATGAACCCACCACCGGCGTCGACCCTTTGTCACGCCGGCGCTTCTGGGAACTGGTAGAAACCGTACGCAGCGAACGCCCGCAACTGACGCTGCTGGTGGCCACGGCCTACATGGAAGAAGCCGAGCAGTTCGAGCACTGCCTGATGCTCGACCGCGGCAAGCTGATCGCCGATGGCCTGAGCCGCGAACTGGCTGCGGTCACGCCCAGCGGCAAGCTGGATGAGGCCTTCACCCATTTCCAGGGCGACAGCGCGCACAACAACCAGCCGCTGGTGATCCCTCCTCGGGCAAACGACAACACCGACATCGCCATCGAAGCCCACGACCTGACCCTGCGCTTTGGCGACTTTACGGCAGTCAACAAGGTCAGCTTCGCCATTGGCCGTGGCGAGATCTTCGGCTTTCTCGGCTCCAACGGCTGCGGCAAGACCACCACCATGAAAGTCCTCACCGGGCTGATGCCGGCCAGTGAAGGCAGCGCCACACTGCTGGGCAACCCGGTAAATGCCAAGGACCTGGCGACCCGCAAACGCGTGGGCTTTATGTCCCAGAGCTTCTCGCTGTACGGTGAGCTCAGCGTGCGCCAGAACCTGGTGCTGCACGCACAGCTGTTCGACCTGCCCAAGGCCGACAGCGGCCCGCGCATCGAAGAATTGATTCAGCGTTTTGACCTGGGCAGTGTCGCCGAACAACCCTCCGGCGAGCTGCCCCTGGGTTTGCGCCAGCGCCTGTCCCTGGCCGTGGCGGTGTTGCATCGCCCGGAAGTGCTGATCCTCGACGAACCCACGTCCGGTGTGGACCCCGCTGCGCGCGACGATTTCTGGCGTTTGCTGGTGGAGTTGTCCCGCGAGCAAGGGGTGACGATTTTTCTCTCCACCCACTTTATGAACGAAGCCCAGCGCTGCGACCGCATCTCGTTGATGCACGCCGGCAAGGTGCTGGCCTGCGACACTCCGGACGCCCTGCAGCAACACTTCCACGGCGAGACCCTGGAAGCCGCATTTGTCACCTGTCTGGAACAAGCCCAGGAAGCCCCAGAGGCCGCCGCGCCCAGCGCAACCGTCAGCACACCGACCACGCCGCCGGTCAGCAAGCGCGGCTTCAGCCTGGTCCGCCTGCTGGCAGTGGCCAGTCGCGAAGGCAAGGAGTTGTTGCGCGACAAAGTGCGCATGGCCTTTGCCCTGCTCGGGGCGATTTTCATGATGGTGATCTTCGGCTACGGCATTTCCCTGGACGTGGAGAAGCTCGCCTTCGCCGTGTATGACCAGGACCAGACCCCACAAAGCCGCGCCTACCTGGAGGCCTTTCGCAGTTCGCGCTACTTCGCCGAACAGCCGCCGATCAGCGATTCGGCCGAGCTGCACCGGCGCCTGCAACGCTCGGAAATCAAACTCGCCTTGGAGATTCCTCCCGGATTTGGCCGCGACCTGTACGCCGGGCGCCAACCGGCAGTGGCCGCCTGGCTGGATGGCGGCATGCCGTTTCGCGCCGAGACCAGCCGCAACTATGTCGAAGCGGTACACCAGGCCAATCTGCAGCAGTTGGCGGAACTCAACAGCTCCCCGCGAGCCCAGCCCGCCGCCGCCAGACTGGAGACGCGCTTTCGCTATAACCAGGACGTGGTCAGCGTAAATGCCATCGGCCCCGGCGTGATGGCACTGATCCTGGCGTTTATCCCGGCCATGCTCACCGCCCTGGGCATCGTGCGCGAGAAGGAGCTGGGGTCGATCACTAACTTCTACGCCACACCGCTGACCCGCCTGGAGTTTCTCCTCGGCAAGCAGGCGCCGTATCTGGTTATCAGCCTGATCAACCTGGCGCTGCTGGTGGCGATGAACCGCTGGCTGTTCGGCGTGCCGTTCAAGGGCAGTGGCGTGACCCTGGCGTTTGGCGGCCTGCTGTATGTGCTGGCCACCACCAGCATGGGCCTGCTGATTTCTGCGTTCACCCGCACCCAGATCGCGGCGATTCTCGGCACCATGATCATCACCAGCCTGCCGACCATCCAGTTCTCCGGGCTGATCGTGCCGCGCTCCTCGCTGGAAGGGGCGGCCGCGCTGATGGGCATGCTGTTTCCCGCCGGCTACTTCCTGGATGTCGCCGTCGGCACCTTTACCAAAGCCCTGGACCTGCGCCAGCTGTGGCCACAGTGCCTGGCGCTGTTCGGGTTTTTCCTGGGGTTCACCGGGCTGAGCCTGGTGATGCTCAAGAAGCAGGAGGCCTGATGCATAAGTTCGCCCATATCCTGCGCCTGGGAATCAAAGAGCTCACCAGCCTGCGCCACGACAGCGTGTTGCTGCTGTTTCTGTTCTACGCCTTCACCGTCGCCATTTATATGCCAGCGGCCGGTTCAGTGATTGGCGTGCATAACGCCAGCGTGGCCTTTGTCGATGAAGACCATGGCCAATTGTCACGCCAGTTGGCCGAAGCCCTGCAACCACCGGAATTCCAGCCCGCCGTGCCACTGGCCTACGACCAGTTGGATAGGGTCATGGACAGCGGCCAGTACACTTTCGTGATCAACGTGCCGGCCAATTTCCAGGCCGACCTGCTGGCCGGCCGCCAGCCGAGCGTGCAGGTCAATGTGGATGCCACGGCGATGAGCCAGGCCTTTATGGGCGCGGGCTATATCGGGCGGATCTTCCAGCGTGAATTGCTGACCTACAGCGGCCAGGCCGACACCAGCCAGCGCGCACCGGCGACCCTCACCACCCGGGCATTGTTCAACACCAACCTGGAAGGCGGCTGGTTCCTGGCGGTGATCCAGATCGTCAACAACATCACCATCCTCGCCATCGTCCTGACCGGCACCGCGCTGCTGCGCGAACGCGAACATGGCACCCTCGACCATTTGCTGGTGCTGCCGCTGACCGCCCTGGAAATCATGCTGGCAAAAATCTGGAGCAACATGCTGGTGGTGGTGCTGTGTACCTGGCTGTCACTGGAAGTGGTGGTCAAGGGCATGCTCGGCGTGCCGCTGGCCGGCTCATTGAGTCTGTTCCTGCTGGTAACCGCGCTGTATCTGTTTGCCAGCACTGCCCTGGGCATCTTCCTCGCTACCCTCGCCCGCTCGACGCCGCAGTTTGGCTTGCTGGCGATCCCGGTGATTATTCCGATGCTGCTGTTGTCAGGCGGCAGTACGCCGCTGGACAGCATGCCCGAATGGTTGCAATGGGTGATGCAGGGCTCGCCATCCACACATTTTGTGAGTTTGAGTGCGGCGATTCTGTTTCGCGATGCGGGGGTGAGCGTGGTGTGGCCGGATTTGCTGGCGCTGGCGGGGATTGGCTTGTTGTTTTTTGCGGTGGCGTTGGCGCGGTTCAGGAAGAGTCTGGCCTCTTGAACTTTCACTTATAAAAATCACTGAGCTTATTAAAAAACAAAATGAAAAACTGTCAATTCTGACAGTAGCCGGCGTTTATCTCTCGTTATTAACTATAACAATCGACCGCAAATTCATTGCATCGAGACTCTCGGGAGAGCAAAAAATGAGCGACATATCAGACTCAGACAAGAAGGGCTCCAGCGACGAAGCCCCCTCAGAAACAATAGAGATTAAGGTCGACCGAAATAACCCCACCAGCGTAACAACAGTGAGAGGGGAATATTCATTACATGGATACAAAGGAGCAATCGAGGTTGAAGCCACTTGGAGTAATGGCATTTACATCATACATGCGCTCCGCTATATGTTTGAGCGAGGTGCGGTGACGGGAAAAAACCCGCGTTTCGAGATTCACTCTGTTACCTTCGGCGGCCCGATACTAGCAGTCCACCCTCCACAAGATGGCCAATGGCGCGTTTGGGGGTCGTCAACAAAATACACAACATCTAACACAGTAGACACATTCGAGTTCTACTTTGTCTTCGACGCGCCCCCCGATGGGGTATGGCGAACGGATAGAAAAAGAGTGAAAATCTATATATAAGCCCTATTATAACCAGCAACTTAGTTGCTGGTTTTCCAAACTCATTGAACTCCCGCCCATCCGGACTTGTCTCCACGATCCAGTATAAATTTAGTGGACTCAACCAAAGCAGAAATCCGATATTTGAAGTTATATGCCCCAGTGGGGTGGTACTGGCAAGAGTACCTATAAAGGGCGGTAATTGGCACAGCTGGATATCCTCCGAGGATACCCATATTTCAAAAGGAACAACTTATCGTTTTACTTTTATATTCGATAATCCTGGATCAGGCGGAGGCCCCACAATTTCCGTCTCCAAAAGCATAACGTTTGCGATAGAAAAACCTCCACAATAGAAACCAACCGAGCCTCTGAATCTTTATCATCATCGTGCAGAGGCGTTACCCCTCCTGAGGTTGGCGCCAAAGTTCGGGTTGCTGACGGTGACGGTCTTGTGAGCGTCGATAGCTTCAAGGCCCCATCGCCAACAAGCCGACGCCCACAGGATGGGCGTTACTGGATAATCAGATTGTTAAACAACAAATCTTCAACCACCGGCTTGCCCGTCTCGTCATTCATCACTTGCTGCGTCTGCTTCAACGCTTCCTGACGCAACTTTTCCTTACCCTCGACACTGCCCATGCTCTCGACAGTCTGCTGGGTAAACAACGCCACCAGTTGGTTGCGGATCAATGGCTCATTGGCCTTGATCGCCGCCGCCGCTTCGGGGCCGGTCACGCGCAGGGCCACATCCGCTTTGTACACCCGAAGTTTCGGGCCGCCATCCAGGGCATAGTTGCCCACAAAAGGCGGCGTCAGGCTGTAATAGCTGACCTTCGGCGCTTCGCCTTCCTTGGCTTCTTCGGCATGGGCTGCCATCGGCAACGTCAGGGCCAGCATCAACAGGATCCACGCTTTCACAGTTCATTCCTCACATTCGGTTGCCAGTAGCATAACGCTAGCAAGGCAGAGCACAAGCTTATGGCGACTTATCAGGCCGGGGCATGCTCGTTGACCCGTGACCTTACCCACCTACACTTATCGGCCAATACGCCAAAAGGAATAGTCCGATGAAAGCCGTGCTGTGCAAAGCCTTCGGCCCTGCCGAAACCCTGGTGTTGGAAGACGTCGAAAGCCCGGCGATCAAGAAGAACGAGATCCTGCTGGACGTCCATGCCGCCGGGGTGAATTTCCCGGACACGCTGATCATCGAGGGCAAGTACCAGTTCAAACCGCCCTTCCCGTTCTCGCCGGGCGGCGAAGCGGCTGGGGTGGTCAGCGAAGTCGGGGAAAAGGTCAGCCACCTGAAGGTCGGCGACCGGGTCATGGCGCTGACCGGCTGGGGCAGCTTTGCCGAGCAGGTCGCGGTACCGGGCTATAACGTGCTGCCGATTCCGCCGAGCATGGATTTCAACACCGCTGCCGCCTTCAGCATGACCTACGGCACCTCGATGCACGCCCTCAAGCAGCGTGGCCACCTGGCCGCTGGCGAGACCCTGCTGGTACTGGGCGCGTCCGGTGGCGTGGGCCTGGCTGCCGTGGAGATCGGCAAGGCCATGGGTGCCCGGGTGATTGCCGCCGCCAGCAGTGCCGACAAGCTGGCCGTGGCCAAGGCGGCGGGCGCCGATGAGTTGATCAACTACAGCGAAAGCAACCTCAAGGATGAGATCAAGCGCCTGACCGATGGCAACGGTGCCGATGTGATCTATGACCCGGTAGGGGGCGACCTGTTTGACCAGGCCATCCGCGCCATTGCCTGGAACGGCCGTCTGTTGGTGGTGGGGTTTGCCAGCGGGCGTATCCCCGACCTGCCGGTGAACCTGGCGCTGCTCAAGGGCGCAGCGGTGGTCGGGGTGTTCTGGGGCTCGTTTGCCCAGCGCCAGCCGCAGGATAACGCGGCGAATTTCCAGCAGCTGTTTGGTTGGTATGCCGAGGGGAAGTTGAAGCCGCTGGTGTCGCAGGTGTATCCGCTGGACAACGCGGCGCAGGCGATCAATGACCTGGGGCAGCGCAAGGCAGTGGGCAAGGTGGTCGTGCAGGTCCGCCAGTGATTTGAAATGCAATTAGTGTAGGAGCTGGCTTGCCTGCGATGGCGGTGGGTCAGCTACGTCTTTGGTAACTGGTCCACCGCCATCGCAGGCAAGCCAGCTCCCACATTTGATCTCAAGTGCCGTGAGGAATCTGATCACGCCCTATACTTATCTATTCGCGACATGTTCGTAAAAGAACATGCAATTACTCCCGTTTCCTGTGTTTGCAGATAAGAGGCGATGCTATTTTCGGTAACGAAACTGTAACATTCGCATCCGCAGTCAAAACAAGAAATTTGGAGCTCTTGAATGTTTGCTTTCTTTCGTCCTGCCCCCCACCAGGCACCCCTGCCTGAAGAAAAGATCGACAGTACCTACCGACGACTGCGCTGGCAGATCTTCGCCGGTATTTTCTTTGGCTACGCGGGTTACTACCTGCTGCGCAAAAACTTCTCCCTGGCCATGCCGTACCTGATCGACGAGGGTTATACCCGTGGTCAACTGGGCCTGGCCATGTCGGCAATCGCCATTGCCTACGGCCTGTCCAAGTTCCTCATGGGCCTGGTGTCCGACCGCTCCAACCCGCGCTACTTCCTGCCGTTTGGCTTGCTGGTATCGGCCGGGGTGATGTTCATTTTCGGTTTCGCGCCTTGGGCAACCTCCAGCGTGACCATGATGTTCATTCTGTTGTTCATCAACGGCTGGGCCCAGGGCATGGGCTGGCCGCCAAGTGGGCGGACCATGGTGCACTGGTGGTCGCAGAAAGAACGCGGCGGCGTGGTGTCGGTGTGGAACGTGGCGCATAACGTCGGCGGCGGTCTGATCGGCCCGCTGTTCCTGCTGGGCATGGCCTGGTTCAACGACTGGCACGCAGCGTTCTACGTCCCGGCCACCGTGGCCTTGGCAGTGGCGGCGTTTGCCTTCATCACCATGCGCGACACCCCGCAATCGGTGGGCCTGCCGCCGATCGAGAAGTACAAGAACGACTACCCGGAAGGCTACGACGCCAGCCACGAAGACGAATTCAGCGCCAAGGAAATCTTCGTCAAGTATGTGCTGCGCAACAAAATGCTGTGGTACATCGCCTTCGCCAACGTGTTCGTCTACCTGCTGCGCTACGGCGTGCTGGACTGGGCACCGACCTACCTCAAGGAAGCCAAGCACTTCACCGTCGACAAGTCGTCCTGGGCGTACTTCTTCTACGAGTGGGCGGGGATCCCCGGTACGCTGCTGTGCGGCTGGATGTCGGACAAGATCTTCCGTGGCAACCGTGGCCTGACCGGCATTGTGTTCATGGCTCTGGTGACCGTGGCGACCCTGGTGTACTGGCTCAACCCGCCAGGCAACCCGATGGTCGACATGATCGCGCTGTTCTCCATTGGCTTTTTGATCTACGGCCCGGTGATGCTGATCGGCCTGCAGGCCCTGGAACTGGCGCCGAAGAAAGCCGCAGGTACAGCCGCAGGTTTTACCGGCCTGTTCGGTTACCTGGGTGGATCGGTAGCAGCCAGTGCAGCCATGGGCTACACCGTGGACCACTTCGGCTGGGACGGCGGCTTTGTGCTGCTGATCGGCGCGTGCCTGCTGGCCATCGCGTTCCTGATCCCAACCCTGTGGCACACCAATAGCGTCAGCTCGGCACGTTAATCGCCGCGATGCCTTTGGCACATCGCTTGAGCCGCGCCTCCAGATTCTTGTCTGGCATGGCGTGGCTACGCAGGGCGTTGACGGTCTGCTCGACATAATCGCGAGTGGTACCGTAACGCCCGCAAGCGCTGGCAAACACCTGGTTCAGCACACTGTCGGGCAAGTTACCGGCATAGCTGGGCAGGTGTCGCTCCAGCACAAAACCCAATGCCTGCACCTGATTGCCGTCTTCAAGCCGGCAACTGAGCCAGTGTGGCCGATAGGATGGGTAAGGCATCTCGCGCTGCCACAAGGCATAGAGCGAGGCCTCCAGTTGATCTTCCGGCAGGCGGTAAGCAAAGCCGCTGCACGAGCCGCCGCGATCCAGGCCAAACACCAGCCCCGGTAACTCCGGCGTACCCCGGTGCTCGTGGGACCACAGGTACAGGCCTCGATGATAGCCATGGACCCGGGCGCGCAGGCGCTGGGTTGCCGAACACTCAGGGCGCCAGATCAGCGAGCCATAGGCAAACAGCCAGACCGGCCCACCCTTGTGCAGACCCATGGTGGCCTGCATCGAGCTCATCAATTGTTCGTGAGTGAGTTGCGGCCCCAGATCAAGCCGCGGCGGGTAAGCCAATTGCAGAAGTTCGGATTCGAGAACGGTCATGGCAGATCGCTTAGGTCTCCTGTGTACTACCAGTTATAGGTGACTTTACCGTAATAGAACGCACCGCTGTAACCGTAAGGCGAAAAAGTACTATGGGCCAGGTTGCCGCCACTGCTGGCGGTTGATCACCCCGGCCACCGCGTCAGACCCGTAGCGGGCCGACGCACCCTCGCGCAGCATTTCACTATGTCGACCGCTCCCCATACCGCTCCCCTTGCAATCAATACCTTTTAAAAATATGAAAAAGCATGAGCAATAGGCCCCATTCGTCAGGTTTGCCGCGCAAAACCGCGCTATTTTCAGCGCCCGTTCAGCCTTTATGCCCGACGGGACCTCAAAATAGCGTCACGTCACGACCCACTTAGCCGCGCATTCACCGACTATCGAGGTCGCACCATGAAAAACCGACTTTCCGGCCTGCTGCTCCTGGCGCAGGCCACCACCGCCCTGGCCGCCGAAGCGCCGGCCAACGACGACAAAGGCTTCTGGTACGCCCAGACCAGCGTCTACACCCGGCACTTTGCGCCGGACCCCGAGCACAATAACCATCAAGACCTGATCGGCCTGGAGCGCAATGACGCTGCGGGGTGGGTGTATGGCGGTGCGACCTTTCGCAACTCGTTTCGCCAACGCTCGTACTACGCCTACGCCGGCAAGCGCTTCGACATGGCCGACTATCCGGTGTATCTGAAACTGACCGGCGGGGCGATCCAGGGCTATCGCGGCAAGTACCGCGACAAGATCCCGCTGAACCGCTACGGCGTGGCACCGGTGATCATTCCGTCGGTGGGTGCGCACTACGGGCCGGTGGCGGCGGAGTTTGTGTTGCTGGGGTTCAATGCGGCGATGGTGACCACGGGCGTGCGGTTCTGACGCCGCACACCTGAGTAGACACAGTTCAATGTGGGAGCGGGCTTGCCCGCGATGGCGGTGTAACAGTGCCAGATTTGTTGGCTGACACTCCGCTATCGCGGGCAAGCCCGCTCCCACAGTTTGATCGGCTTACGAGAATGTTTTCGTAGCGGTCAGGAGCGAGGGGCGTAGGCAAATACGTCAGCGCGCATCTGGTGCGCATCCATCCCGGCATTCACCAGCGCGTCCAGCGTGCCGTAGATCATCGCCGGCGATCCGCTGGCATACACATGCACGGCCTTGAGGTCGGTTATGTCTTCGCACACCGCCTCGTGCAACAAGCCACAGCGCCCTTCCCAACCACACAGGTCGCTGACCACTTTGTGCAGGAACAGATTGGGCAATTGCTGCCATTGTTCCCAATGTTCAACCTGGTAAAAATCCTCAGGACGACGCACGCCCCAGTACAGATGCACCGGATACTTGAACCCCGTGGCCCGGCAATGTTCGATCAGGCTGTGCATCTGCGCCATGCCGGTGCCGGCCGCGATCAGTACCAGCGGGCCGTCGGGTAGCTCGGCCAGGTGGGTATCGCCAAACGGCAGCTCGACCCGCGCCATCTGGTTACGCTGCAACTGCTCGATCAGGCTGCGGGCGCTGTCTTCGCGTACCAGCACATGCAATTCCAGCTCGCGCCCGGCGTGGGGCGCCGAGGCCAGGGAAAACGCCGACTTCTCGCCGTTTTCGCGCTCGATCATCAGGTACTGGCCAGCGTGGTAACGCACCGCTTTGCCGGCCGGGGCCCGCAGGCGCACGCGCCACACATCGCCACCCAGCTCCACGCACTCGCTCAACTGGCAGGCCAGCGTGCGCACCGGCAACTCCCCCGGCGCCAGCACGCCATCCCACAGCACGATGCAATCCTCCAGCGGCTCGGCGATGCAGGTGTAGAACTCGCCATGGTCACGCACCTCGCCGGCCTGTTGCACCCGGCCCTCGACCAACAGCGCCGCGCACACATGGCACACACCGTTACGGCACGCCTGCGGGCAGTCGTAGCCCAGGCGCCGCGCACCTTCAAGAATCCGCTCGCCCGGCTGCAAGTCGAGGACCGCGCCGGAAGGTTGCAGGGTTACACGCATCAATCTATTCCCAATTCTTTCCACATCGCATCGACACGCGCCGTCACGGCTTCATCCTTGACGATCACCCGGCCCCACTCACGGGTGGTTTCACCCGGCCATTTATGGGTGGCATCCAGGCCCATCTTCGAACCCAGGCCCGACACCGGCGAGGCGAAGTCGAGGTAGTCGATGGGTGTGTTATCAATCATCACCGTATCGCGCTTGGGGTCCATGCGCGTGGTAATCGCCCAGATCACGTCGTTCCAGTCCCGGGCGTTGATGTCGTCGTCGGTGACAATAACGAACTTGGTGTACATGAACTGTCGCAAAAACGACCACACACCGAGCATCACGCGCTTGGCATGGCCCGGATACGACTTCTTCATGGTCACGATGGCCATGCGGTACGAGCAGCCCTCGGGCGGCAGGTAGAAGTCGGTGATTTCCGGGAACTGCTTCTGCAGGATCGGTACGAATACCTCGTTCAGCGCCACGCCGAGAATCGCCGGCTCATCCGGCGGCCGGCCGGTGTAGGTGCTGTGGTAGATCGGTTTGACCCGGTGGGTGATGCGCTCGACGGTGAACACCGGGAAGCTGTCGACTTCATTGTAGTAGCCGGTGTGATCGCCGTAAGGGCCTTCATCGGCCATCTCGCCCGGATGAATCACGCCTTCGAGGATGATTTCGGCGGTGGCCGGCACTTGCAGGTCGTTGCCACGGCATTTCACCAGTTCGGTGCGATTGCCGCGCAACAGGCCGGCGAAGGCGTATTCGGACAGGCTGTCGGGCACCGGCGTCACGGCGCCGAGGATGGTGGCCGGGTCGGCCCCCAGGGCCACGGAAACCGGGAACGGCTGGCCGGGGTGCTTCTCGCACCACTCACGGAAGTCGAGGGCGCCGCCACGGTGGCTCAGCCAGCGCATGATCACCTTGTTGCGGCCAATCACTTGCTGACGGTAGATCCCCAGGTTCTGGCGGTCCTTGTTCGGGCCTTTGGTGACGGTCAGGCCCCAGGTGATCAGCGGGCCGACGTCGCCGGGCCAGCAGGTCTGCACCGGGAGCATCGCCAGGTCGACATCATCACCTTCGATGACCACTTCCTGGCAGACCGCGTCCTTGACCACCTTGGGCGCCATGGCAATGATCTTGCGGAAGATCGGCAGCTTCGACCACGCGTCCTTCAGGCCTTTGGGCGGCTCGGGCTCCTTGAGGAAGGCCAGCAGCTTGCCGATCTCGCGCAGTTCGCTGACCGACTCGGCCCCCATGCCGAACGCCACCCGGTCGGGCGTGCCGAACAGGTTGCCCAGCACGGGGATATCAAAGCCTGTGGGGTTTTCGAACAGCAGCGCCGGCCCCTTGTTACGCAGGGTGCGGTCGCAAATCTCAGTCATTTCCAGGACCGGGGAAACCGGCACCTGAATACGTTTCAACTCTCCGCGCTGCTCAAGTTGCTGCACGAAATCCCGAAGATCCTTGAATTTCATTAACCATGCCACCCGTAAAATAGGCGTACATCGTACCTGCTCTGAGGGCGGCTGGCAGCCCTATCGACGGCGCAATTGCCCACCAGCTGTGGTTAAAGATTTCAGGCAAAAAAAATGGCGCCCCTGGGGGCGCCATTCTTTCGGACCTGAAACGTCGTATTACTTACGTTTCATCGACAGGAAGAACTCGTCGTTGGTCTTGGTGGTTTTCAGCTTGTCGATCAGGAACTCGATGGCTGCCACTTCGTCCATCGGGTGCAGCAGCTTGCGCAGGATCCACATGCGCTGCAGTTCGTCGTCGGCGGTCAGCAACTCTTCGCGGCGGGTGCCGGAACGGTTGATGTTGATGGCCGGGAACACACGCTTTTCAGCGATGCGACGGTCCAAAGGCAGTTCCATGTTGCCGGTACCCTTGAACTCTTCGTAGATCACTTCGTCCATCTTCGAGCCGGTTTCAACCAGCGCGGTGGCGATAATGGTCAGCGAGCCGCCTTCTTCGATGTTACGCGCGGCACCGAAGAAACGTTTCGGCTTCTCCAGGGCGTGGGCATCGACACCACCGGTCAATACCTTGCCGGAGCTCGGGATCACGGTGTTGTAGGCACGGGCCAGACGGGTGATGGAGTCGAGCAGGATCACCACGTCCTTCTTGTGTTCGACCAGGCGCTTGGCCTTCTCGATCACCATTTCGGCAACCTGCACGTGGCGGGTTGGCGGTTCATCGAACGTCGAGGCAACCACTTCGCCGCGCACGGTGCGCTGCATTTCGGTGACTTCTTCCGGACGCTCATCGATCAGCAGCACGATCAGGTGAACTTCAGGATTGTTACGCGCGATGTTCGCTGCAATGTTCTGCAGCATGATGGTCTTACCGGCTTTCGGCGGTGCGACGATCAGGCCACGCTGGCCTTTGCCGATCGGGGCGCACAGGTCGATCACACGACCGGTCAGGTCTTCGGTGGAACCGTTACCGGCTTCCATCTTCATGCGCACGGTCGGGAACAGCGGCGTCAGGTTCTCGAAGAGAATCTTGTTCTTCGCGTTCTCAGGACGATCGAAGTTGATCGTGTCGACCTTGAGCAGGGCGAAATAACGCTCGCCTTCCTTTGGAGGACGGATCTTGCCAACGATGGTGTCACCGGTGCGCAAGTTGAAGCGACGGATCTGGCTCGGCGAGACGTAGATATCGTCTGGGCCGGCGAGATAGGACGCGTCTGCAGAGCGAAGGAAGCCGAAGCCGTCCTGGAGAATCTCCAGCACGCCATCACCGGAGATTTCCTCGCCGCTTTTCGCGTGCTTTTTCAGCAGGGAGAAAATCACGTCCTGCTTGCGCGAACGGGCCATATTTTCTATGCCCATTTCTTCGGCCAGTTGGAGCAGGTCGGTAATCGGCTTTTGCTTGAGTTCAGTCAGATTCATATAGGAATGACGTAATCATTTATAGAGGGGGGGAATTAAGCTTTTGGCTTAATGAGGCCGCGCCGCAGAGAAGGCGACAGGATCGCGTACTAATCGAAAGGAATGCGTCGGCGACGGCTTGCAGGGGGCAGTGGAGAAACCAGTGCGGGGCCGAATGTACCACCTGAATTTCAGAGCGTCTAGCCCTGCTTTACGAAAAAGCCCCGCAATTTGCGGGGCTTTTTGACGACGCTTAGATGTTGGCGTCGAGGAATGCAGCCAATTGCGACTTGGACAGTGCGCCGACCTTGGTCGCTTCGACGTTGCCGTTCTTGAACAGCATCAGCGTCGGGATACCACGCACGCCATGCTTGGCCGGGGTTTCCTGGTTCTCGTCGATGTTCAGCTTGGCAATGGTCAGTTTGCCTTCGTAGGTGGTTGCGATGTCGTCCAGGACCGGAGCGATCATTTTGCAAGGACCGCACCACTCAGCCCAGTAGTCAACCAGCACCGGGCCCTGGGCCTGCAGTACTTCGGCCTCAAAGGTCGCGTCGGTGACGTGCTTGATAAGATCGTTGCTCATGGATGTCTCCGGGTTGTAAGCAAAAAAAACGTTGCCCATCATAGCCGCCCTTCCTGCGTTCAGGAAGCCGCTGCTGATTGACTCTTGCTATGGAGCGTCATCATTTTGGATATGGCGGGTTCAAGAGGCCGTCGGAGTCACAAAGGCTATTCCCGTGCGCAACGCAGCGTTACGCACGTGTTCCTGCATAGCTTTGTGCGCCGCCGCGCTGCTGCGCCGGGCCAGGGCCCGGAGGATCTTGCGATGCTCCTGCCAGGTTTCCATCGCCCGTTCCGGTCGGATGAACGGTAGCTTCTGACTTTCCAGAAACACCTCGGCACTGGCGCTGAGGATGCTCATCATCGCCTGATTGCCACTGGCCAACAGGATACGCTGGTGGAACGCGAAGTCCAGCCGCGCAGCGGCCTCGAAATCCCCGGCCTTGAGTTCCCGGCGCATGGCCTGGACATTGTCTTCGAGCCCATCCAGTTCCTCGGTGGTCAGGGTCATGGCCGCCAGCCCCGCCGCAAAGCCCTCCAGGGCATAACGCAATTGGAAGATATCCAGGGGGCTGGCCTGCGCCGTAAAGGGCCAGGCCACCCCGCTCATGTCGGCCGTCGGTGGCGCTTGCACAAACACGCCTTTGCCCGGCTGCACGCTGACCAGCCCCAGTGCACTGAGCGAAGACAAGGCCTCGCGCAACGAGGCCCGACTGACCCCCAACTGCAATGCCAGGTCGCGCTGGGAAGGCAGTGCATCACCTGGCCCGAAGCCCCGTTGCTTGATCAGTTTGCGGATGGCTTGCAAAGCCGCTTCCGGTACGGCTTGGGCGATGGAATTCATAAAAAACTCAAGATTTCGGTCAACAGTGAGGCTAGTTTTAAATCTATTCTCGCTGGCCGGCAAGCCACGCCCCAAAGGGGCTCGCCGGGTTTTGCGGGCGCTCGAAAAGGGTGCGCAATCGCTTCTGACTGTTCAGACCAGTAAGACCGCTGTACACCTGTAAAACCCTGCCTTGCAGCCGCTTTGGCGCGGCATGGCATGGGCTGTGCACTGGCAAAACTCAGAAAATCCCTTCGCCCTTTTCGGAGAGTTGCCATGACCAAGCATTGCAGCACCCTGCTCACTGCCTTGTTTGCCAGCCTGATGCTCAGCCAGACGCCAGCCCAGGCCAATGGCCTGGACGATATCGTCGCCCGTGGCACCCTCAAGGTCGCAGTGCCCCAGGACTTCCCGCCCTTCGGCTCGGTCGGCCCCGATATGAAGCCGCGCGGCCTGGACATCGACACCGCAAAACTGCTGGCCGAGCAGCTCAAGGTCAAACTGGAACTGACCCCGGTCAACAGCACCAACCGCATCCCGTTCCTGACCACCGGCAAAGTGGACCTGGTGATTTCCAGCCTGGGCAAGAACCCGGATCGCGAGAAGGTCATCGACTTCTCCAAGGCCTACGCGCCGTTCTATCTCGCCGTGTTCGGCCCGCCTGAGGCGGCGATTGCGACCCTGGACGATCTCAAGGGCAAGACCATCAGCGTGACCCGCGGTGCCATCGAAGATATCGAGTTGAGCGCCGTCGCCCCCAAGGAAGCCACGATCAAGCGCTTCGAGGATAACAACTCGACCATCGCCGCCTACCTCGCCGGCCAGGTGGACCTGATCGCCAGTGGCAACGTGGTGATGGTGGCGATCAGCGAGCGCAACCCCAAGCGGGTGCCGGCGTTGAAAGTCAAACTCAAGGATTCGCCGGTGTATGTCGGCGTGAACAAAAACGAGCCGGCACTGCTGGAGAAGGTCAACCAGATCCTGGTCGCCGCCAAGGCTGACGGCAGCCTGCAAAAGAACGCGCTGCAGTGGCTCAAAGAACCATTGCCTGCCGATCTCTGAAGCGGAGCTGATTGATGGCCTATCAATTCGACTTTGTGCCGGTGCTGGCCAATACCGACCTGTTGTTGCGCGGCGCGCTGTTCACCCTGGAGCTGACAGCCATCGGCGCCCTCCTCGGCGTGGCCCTGGGCATCGTCGGCGCCGTGGTGCGGGCATGGAAAATCCAGCCGTTCTGCTGGCTCTTCGGGGTGTATGTCGAGTTGATTCGCAACACGCCGTTTCTGGTGCAGTTGTTCTTTATCTTCTTCGGCCTGCCTTCACTGGGAGTACAGATTTCCGAATGGCAGGCCGCAGTACTGGCGATGGTGATCAACCTGGGGGCCTATTCCACGGAGATCATCCGCGCCGGGATCCAGGCGATCCCTCGTGGGCAGCTGGAGGCCGCGGCAGCGCTGGCGATGACCCGCTTCGAAGCGTTCCGCCATGTGGTGCTGCTGCCGGCGCTGGGCAAGGTCTGGCCGGCCCTGAGCAGCCAGATCATCATCGTGATGCTCGGCTCGGCGGTGTGCTCGCAGATCGCCACTGAAGAGTTGAGTTTTGCCGCCAACTTTATTCAATCGCGCAATTTCCGCGCCTTTGAAACCTATGCCCTGACCACGCTGGTGTACCTGTGCATGGCGTTGATGATCCGCCAGTTGCTCAATTGGATCGGTCGCCGCTATGTGATGAGGAACAGTCGATGAGTGATTTTTCGTTCTGGGACATCGTGCGCAACCTGCTGACCGGCCTGCAATGGACCCTGCTGCTGTCGCTGGTGGCGTTTGTCGGCGGCGGGCTGATTGGCCTGCTGGTAATGACCCTGCGCATCAGCAAAAAGGCGCTACCGCGCAATATTGCCCGGACCTATATCGAACTGTTCCAGGGCACACCGCTGCTGATGCAACTGTTCCTGGTGTTTTTCGGCATCGCCTTGCTGGGGATTGATATCTCGCCGTGGCTGGCCGCCGCGATTGCCCTGACCCTGTTTACCAGTGCCTACCTGGCCGAGATCTGGCGCGGCTGTGTCGACTCCATCGCCCACGGGCAGTGGGAAGCCTCCGCCAGCCTGGCCCTCAACCCTTATGAGCAACTGCGCTACGTGATATTGCCCCAGGCCCTGCGAATTGCCGTGGCGCCGACGGTGGGGTTCTCGGTGCAGGTGGTCAAGGGCACAGCGGTGACCTCGATCATCGGCTTCACCGAACTGACCAAGACCGGCGGCATGCTCGCCAATGCCACCTTCGAGCCCTTCATGGTCTACGGCCTGGTGGCGCTCGGTTACTTCCTGCTCTGCTACCCCTTGTCCCTCAGTGCCCGCTACCTGGAAAGGAGACTGCATGCCTCTGCTTAGAATATCCGCGCTGCATAAGTATTACGGCGATCACCATGTGCTCAAGGGCATCGACTTGAGTATCGAGGAAGGCCAGGTGGTGGCAATCATCGGCCGCAGCGGCTCGGGAAAATCCACGCTGCTGCGCACCCTCAACGGCCTGGAGTCGATCAATGACGGGGTGATTGAGGTCGACGGCGAATACCTCGACGCGGCCCGCGCCGACCTGCGCAGCCTGCGGCAAAAAGTCGGCATGGTGTTCCAGCAATTCAACCTGTTCCCCCATTTGACCGTGGGTGAAAACGTCATGCTCGCGCCCCAGGTCGTGCAAAAAGTCGCCAAGGCCAAGGCTGCGGAGCTGGCCCGGCAGATGTTGGAACGGGTCGGCCTGGGGGAAAAGTTCGATGCATTCCCCGATCGCCTGTCCGGCGGCCAGCAGCAACGGGTGGCGATCGCCCGCGCGCTGGCGATGTCGCCCAAGGTGTTGCTGTGCGATGAAATCACCTCGGCGCTGGACCCTGAACTGGTCAATGAAGTCCTCAGCGTGGTGCGCCAACTGGCCAAGGACGGCATGACCCTGATCATGGTCACCCATGAAATGCGCTTTGCCCGTGAGGTCGGCGACAAGCTGGTGTTCATGCATCAGGGCAAGGTGCATGAAGTCGGCGACCCGAACGTCCTGTTTGCCCAACCGCGCACGCCCGAATTGGCTAACTTTATAGGCTCGGTGGAACAACCAGGCTGAGGCTTCAGGCGCCGGGTACCCATTCGAAACTGCCCTGCCCCTCGAAGGCCGTTTCGTCACGCACTGCCAGCCCGACCGCTGGCACAAAGGTCTCGATATTCACCAGCGCTGTAAATCGGCGCCCGTGTATCGGGGCGCCGCCTGCCCGTGCGACCAGCGTCTGGCCGGGCAACAACTGTCCGCTTGGCGGCTCTCCCGACACCCGCAACTCCACCGCCTGCCCATCCACCTGAGGATGCTGCAGGCTCAGGGTGAAATAGCCTTGGCGGCCGAACCGAAAGCCTTTCGACCCGGCAGACACCCCCGTGAAACGCAGGGCCATGGGTGCCGACTCGGCACAGGCGATGTTCAGTTGCAACGTGCGTTTCCCCAGGGCCAACTGGTCTCCCGCCCGCTCCGCGCTGCGGATCAAACCGTAGTCGACCCGGGGCTGGCTCAAGGACATACGGCATTCACCCGCCAGCGCTTCCCCCGGCATCAGCCCCGCCCACAGCAGCACGCTGCACAGAGCGAGGCCAGGCCCAAGGCGGTTCAGGGATTCACTGCGCACGGCAGACTGCCGAACCTGTTTCGTAGAGTTTGTCGTCATCGGTTTCTGGCTCAGGGTTGAGTTGCAATACACAGGAGGTTGAATCCGGCAGGGAGACGCTCAGGGTTTGCGACTCGTCCAGATTGTTCAGGAACACCATGCCCTCACCCACCACGCTGGTCAGGAAGGCATTGTCCGGGCCGAATACCGAGGCCCCTTGAGGCAAGGGGCGCCCTTGCTCGTCACGCACTTCCAGCAGCAGGCGGCGCACTTTCACCACCTCGAAATCAACGGTATTGAAGGATCCACGACCCGCCGTGAGTGCCTTGGTGCCGTTTTTCAGGTCGACACGTCTGGGCAGGGAGCGGGTCTGCACCTCAACGTTACTGTTGAGGTAGGCCGGCAAACCGGCGATCACCGCCTGCCCGCGATAATCGGTCCAGACCGGGCCCTGGGGGGTCGCGACCTTGACCGCGCCAACATCGCCCACCGAGACGATGCCAAAGGTGTCCTGGACGGCGTAGGGCGAGAACGTCACACCGCGTTCATGGGCCACCACGCCGCCCTGCAATTGCCCGGTGTAGCTGGTACTGAAAGAGTCGCGACGCATGCCCAAGCCAACCTGGGTGTAACGCGGTATGGCATTTACCCGGCCTTGAACCGACTGATCACCACTCGTCTGCTCCCGGGCAACACCCACCTCATAATTCACATAGTCGTTCACCCGATCACTGAACGCGCTGCCGAACTCCACCTCGCCCCCGCGCCGGCTGGCATAGGAAGTGACACGACGTTCGCCGCCAAATGGCATGGTGACTTGCAATCGCAGCGACAGCCCTGTCTCGAGAGCATCATTGCGCTCGTGGCGGCGGATATTCCGCTCCTTGCGCGGTCGAGCCCCACCCACCCGGGAGTCGGCGATCAACGACACCTGGGTGCCACTGAAGTCTCGGTTCCAGGAGGCAAAGACATGTTCAGCCGATTGCCCGTCAAATTGCGCACTGTGCGAGTAGCTGATGGAGAAGCCACCCAGCAGCGGGTCAGCCCAGCTCAGGCCCAGGGTGTATTGGTTCTTGAAGCGCGCGTCCAGGTCGCCGCGGGCGCTCGACAGCCCGGCCTCCGTGACTTCGCGATACCCCCGCGTCTGGCGTGTAGCGCTGAGGTTGGCCTCAAGGCTGGCAGACAGCGGGCTACTCAATGAAATGGAGCTGCGAGCGCCGCTGACATTGCCTGAACCATCGCGAGACAGGTTGTGACGCCCGCCCACTGCCAGCCGCTGGAAAAAAACGCTGCTCCATGTTCCGCCCGCGGCCTGGTACTCGTCAGTGCTCAATAGGCCAAAACCCAGCGAAGAACTGCGCCCAAGGCCCCAGGTACCACTGGCCATCGCCACCACCGGGGGCTCCCGCTCGTCCAGCGTTGCGCCCCGCACCTTGCCCATGGAAAAGAAGTAGCCCGGCACCACCGGCACACTCGCGCCAAAGGACGCCGCTGGTACCCTGAAGCTGTGCCCACCGCCACGGGTGCCAATCACGTTTACCTCCAGGTCGCTGGTGCCATTGAGCAACGGCAGGTCAGTCAGGGAAAAAGGGCCTTCCGGTACCAGGGTGGTATGGATCAACACCCCTGACTGGCGCACCTCAACCCTGGACGGGCTGCGAGCCAGCCCTTCGACCACCACCGCGCTGCCGCCGGCCGCGCGCGACTGCCCATCGGGGAACAGTTGCAGGCCGGAGAGCTGCAGCCCGCCGAACACCGGGTTGTTGCTGGAGATCTGACCCACCTGGAAGGTCGAGCGCAGGCCCGCGAAATCACGCTGGGCGTAGGCGTTCACATGCTCGCTGCTGGCCTTGCCATTATCGGAGATATAAAACTGGCGACTGCGCACAATCCAGTTGCCCAGGTTGAACCCCGCCTCGGTATAGGCGGAGACGGAGCGAGAAGAGCCACTGTTGAAATGATCCTCAAAACCCTGCACGTCGTAGTTGAACAAGGCCGCCATGCCACCCTGGGAAGCATTGCCCCCGCCCCATTCAAATTCGCGCATCGACTGGGTGGGCACCACCAGGGAGACTTCATCGCTACCAGGGCTCAGCCGCACAAGGGTCGCCGGGTACTCACCGACAAAATCATGGCACGCCTGATCGCGCGCGATGCCCTGCCGAGTGACGGTCGCCGGGACGCGCAGCCCGGCCTTTTCCAGCAGGCCGGGGGTGAAACACAGCTGCCCTTCATAGTCGAAACGCGCTTCCACCAAGCCCAGTGGGTTGCCGTTGACCCTCAACCCGACCACATGGACGCCCTCGCGAAAGCGCGCCGCACTGCGAAAATAATGGGCAACCTTCGGGTCAATACCGTTCGCAGAGAGTACGGCAAGATCAAACCCCTCTCCCAGCTCCAAGGCATGGGCAGGCCCGCTGCACAGTGAGGCCAGCCCGATGACAATGCCCGAGCCATACGCCAGGGAGCCCGGGGCCCGGAAGAACGATGCGGACTGATTGAAACAACCGGCTTTGTCGACAGTTCTCATAGCTCGATCAACCCGCCTCGACAACAACGGGAGCCTGGTAGACGGAGGTCGAATAGCCGTAGACCGTCGCCGGTTGAATCTCGACGGCATTGACCCCTGCGACATTGCCCTCGACCGTGGTCCAAAGCGTTTCGCCAGGCAGCACATAGGTGCGCGACAATATTGCCGGGCGCTTGGCCGGCAGCAGCTGCACCTGTAAACCCAAGCGGACAACGTAGGCACTGTCGTTCTGCACGGCCAGGCGATTGCCTTGCAGGGTCCACTTGAGCAACTTCCAGGGATCTTCAAGCCGCGGCAAACCCTGGGGGTGCAGGATCAGCGGCAGGTCCTGGCGAATGGTGATACCAATGGTCGCACGCCCTTCGGCCCTGGCCTGGGGAATCCCTTCAAAAGTGACCCGCTTCAAGCGTTGAGTCTTGAGTGGTTCCTTGAGTGTTGCGATAAAGCGCACTAGTTGTGTTTCGCCAGGTTCCACGCGCGCAATCGGCGGCGTAACAATCAATAATGGTTCCGGGTCTTCAGCAAGATTTTGAATGACCGAATGTAATAAAGCCGGACCGGCATCGGTATTCTTGACATTAATAGTCGCTTCGCCATTTTCTTCATAAAGAATTACAACAGATGTTTCAGGCTCCATACCGTCAGCCAGTACGTTGCCATGTAGTAGCAGAGAAAGACTTACGCCCCCTAGCAGGGCAGCAACTGTATTGAAAAGAAAACTCATCAAGTTCTACCCACACACAATTTAAGAGACCGTCAATACACCCAGAACTGTAAGCAGCCCGCACGCAGTCGCAACAGCTAGTTACGACTGCAGTGCGGATTTACTACCTGTTTAGATACGAGTAACGACTAAGGTGGCAAGGCCGTTCAAAGGAACATCCTTGCTCAGGTCCAGGGCGCTGCCCCGGTTGATGACGGCCTTGACGTTGATCGTGCCGCTGACAACGTTGACCAGTGCTGGAACCGGGCTGGTGGTGCGGCTCCAGGAGTGCTGGTACGGGAACTTGTCGACCCGGCCATCGGCGCTATACATCCAGGCTGCGACAGAGCTGGTCCTTTTGAGCGGTAGCAGGCTGGCACCGGCGCTGGACAGGTTCGAAAGCCTGACCGAATAGCCACCGGTACGCCGGCCATCCACCGCACCCAGGCCAAAGTTCTGGGATTCAGCGAAGCCGGTTCCCAGGATACCCGCAACGGTGCTGGCCGCCTGCGTGTCAGATACCGACAGCGCCATCTGCGTAGCCGCGGTGCCGCAGTTCACGGACAGCGGCAGGGTTTTCTCCTGCAAGGGGTTGAAAGCATTTGGCAAGATAGAAGCTGCACTGATCTGACCATAATCAATGACGCCGCTGCTGATACTGACAGTGCAGGGCGCTGGCTTGATAGTACCAATGACCCTCAAGTTCCCCGAACCACTTGTATCGGCGTGTGCAACCACGCTTGCGGCCAAACAGACAACACCCATTACCAAACCAGATATTTTTTTCATGCTGAACCTGTCACTAGAAGTTATCAGGTGCCTTTATTCCTACCCGGGCAATTGCATTGCCCAACATCCCGCCATCCGTGACAAATGAGCTGTAAATAAATAACACCAAGGCAGAATTGCCGAGTGACAGTCTCTCCCGCATGCACCCCACTAAAGAATAAGACAATACCCTGATTACTGTCAGAACAATAAAAAACAATCGTCGCCTTAACCCAACTCAAGAGTAGTACCAAACAAATAACCAATGGGTATAACTGATCTTAAGATGTAGGTTAAATCAAGAGAAGTTTCCAAACTTTGAAATTCTACTGTTTCCCATAGATCCTACGGAATAATTACAAGGAACCAATGGAGCCCCCCTACATTCCCTACAAACCTGTGTCCCGAACCTCCGTAGGAGAACTCCTCTGCGCACTACGCGTTGGCGTCAGCGTTTGATCGTGGCACGATGGCGAGGTTATCGACCGAGATCCCCTACCCATGCCGCAATCCCAAGCCAAGAATCTGTCCCTGATCGCCGCCATCGACCTGGGCTCCAACAGCTTTCACATGGTCGTGGCCAAGGCCCAGAACGGTGAGATCCGCATCCTTGAGCGGCTCGGCGAAAAGGTACAACTGGCTGCCGGAATCGACGACGAGCGCAAGCTCAACGAAGAATCCATGCAGCGCGGGCTCGATTGCCTCAAGCGTTTTGCCCAACTGATCAACGGCATGCCCCAGGGCGCCGTGCGCATCGTTGGCACCAACGCGTTGCGCGAAGCGCGTAACCGCGGCGAATTCATCCGCCGCGCCGAGGAGATCCTCGGGCACCCGGTAGAAGTGATTTCCGGCCGTGAAGAAGCACGCCTGATCTACCTCGGCGTCTCCCACACCCTGGCCGATACCCCCGGTAAGCGCCTGGTGGCCGACATTGGCGGCGGCAGCACCGAGTTCATCATCGGCCAGCGCTTCGAGCCGTTGCTGCGCGAAAGCCTGCAAATGGGCTGCGTCAGCTACACCCAGCGCTATTTCAAGGACGGCAAGATCACCCCGGCCCGCTACGCCCAGGCGTACACGGCGGCGCGGCTGGAGATCATGAGCATCGAACACGCCCTGCACCGCCTGACCTGGGATGAAGCCATCGGCTCATCCGGCACTATCCGCGCCATCGGCCTGGCCCTGAAGGCCGGCGGCCATGGCACCGGTGAGGTGAATGCCGAAGGCCTGGCCTGGCTCAAGCGCAAACTGTTCAAGCTCGGGGATGCCGAAAAAATCGACTTCGACGGCATCAAGCCCGACCGCCGGGCCATCTTCCCTGCAGGCCTGGCAATCCTCGAAGCCATCTTCGACGCCCTCGAACTGCAACGCATGGACCATTGCGATGGCGCCCTGCGTGAAGGCGTGCTCTACGACCTGCTGGGTCGCCATCACCACGAAGACGTGCGTGAACGCACCCTGGGCTCGCTGATGGAGCGTTACCACGTCGACCTGGAACAGGCGGCGCGGGTCGAGCGCAAAGCGTTGCATGCCTTCGACCAGGTCGCTGCAGATTGGGAACTGGAAGACGGGGTCTGGCGTGAACTGCTGGGCTGGGCCGCCAAGGTCCATGAAGTAGGGCTGGATATCGCCCACTACCATTACCACAAACACGGTGCGTACCTGATCGAGCACTCCGACCTGGCAGGGTTTTCCCGCGAGGACCAGCAGATGCTGGCGCTGCTGGTGCGCGGCCATCGCCGTAACATCCCCAGGGACAAGTTCGCCGAATTCGGCGCCGAGGGCATCAAGCTGATTCGCCTGTGTGCCCTGCTGCGCTTTGCGATCCTGTTCCACCACATTCGCGGCACTCAGCAGATGCCGCAAGTCACCCTGCGCGCCAACGGCGACAGCCTGGATGTGGTGTTCCCTAAAGGCTGGCTGGATGAGAACCAACTGACCCAGGCGGATTTCGCCCAGGAAGCCGAGTGGCTGACGCGAGTGGGCTTCAGCCTGAATGTGCACTAACCCCTAGACGCTCTCGGACGGCACCGGCGCCCCCGGCAGGAACGCCGGCTCACGAATAGCCTGCGTGGCCTGTTCATAACCATAGGCGACCGAGAGCAGTGTGGCTTCACTGTTGCCCGTACCGTAAAAGTGCAGCGCGGTCGGCATACCCTCATCATCCATGCCCGAGGGCACCGAGATGCCGGGGTAACCGGCGGCGGCGGCAAAGTAGTAACTGTCGGCGCGAAAGTTCGACACGATGGCATCGAGGCGGTGTTCGCTCAGCGGCTTGTCGAGGGTGCCTTTGAAAATCGGCAGAACGGCCGCCCACAGTTGCTCGCGCTGCTCATCCGTCACGTCCAGGCTGTTGATGTGCTCCAGCAACGCCTGGTCCGGTTCCCCGGCTTGCTTGTCGCGCTCGTTGAAGGCAATCAGTTCAGCCAGCGACTTCACTGGCAGCCCTTCCCGGGCGGCCAGGTAGCTGTCCAGGTTTTGCTTGATCCCGGCCAGCAGCGCGTCACTGTATTGATCGTAAGCCTCACGTGAGACACCCGCGTCCAGCCTGCCTATCGGCACCATGACTGCCCCCTTGACCCTGAGCATCGCGATCGCGTCTTCGAAGTGCTTCCGGTCCGCACGCAGGGCCGGGTCCCTGGCGTCTTCAGGCGACAGCACCGGCAGCGGCGTGTAGCCAATGCGCTTGCCCTGCAAGGCATCCGGTGTGAGCCCGGCGGTGTAGGCCGTTGTTTCGGTCATGGCATTGAGTGCTTCGCCAGCATCGCGCACGTTGCGCGTAAAGGTGCCCACCGCGTCCAGTTTTGAACTGGTCATCACCCCTTCGGTACTCACCAGCCCGGCCGTGGTTTTCAAACCGACCACGCCGTTGTAGGCCGCCGGAGCAATCACCGAGCCATTGGTCTCGATGCCCAATGCCAGCGGCACAAGCCCCTGGGCGACCGCCACCGCCGATCCCGAACTGGACCCTGCCACCTGCCCTCCCAGCCGATGGGGGTTAAGCGTTTGCCCACCACGGGAGCTCCAGCCATCCACCGGCACGCTGGAGCGGAAGTTGGACAGTTCGCTCATATTGGTCTTGCCCACGATCACGGCCCCGGCCTTGAGCAAGTTATCCACAACCTTGGCGTTTTTGCTCGTCGGTGAGCCGACCAGCGCACGGGAACCGGCACTGGTGTGCATTTTCCCACTGGTTTCGAAGACATCTTTCAGGGCAATCGGCACGCCGTGCAAAAAACCGCGCACGGTACCGCTGGCTCGCTCCTGGTCACGCGCCCGAGCCTGTTCACGCGCATCGGGGTTAACCTGCACAAAGGCATTGCCGCCCTGCAGACCCTGATCGATGTTGGCAATACTTTTTAATGAGTCCCGCACCAGGGACTCTGAAGTGACTACCGCCCCAGCCATATCGGACGCCATGGCCTGTGCACTGCGGTAGCCCTTCGGCGGCAAGGCCAGCGCCTCGAATAGCCCCGCAGTTCCGAACCCGATACCTATGCCTGATCCCACCATCGAAAACTCCTTAACTGCCCTGTACAGGCTATCGTCTGATAGCCCAAGGTCAGTCTAGGAACGGGAGCATGGGATCCCCAACCTGGGAAATCTGACGGTCCTGTCCGATTTCCCAGTGAGGGATGTAGGTCTAGTCGATATCAGCGAACCGCCAGCAACGGGCTGCCCAACCGCTCCAGCAACGTGGCCTGGGCACTGCGCGGGTTCTGGTTGCCCGTCGGGGTGTTGCGCACGTAGCGCCCATCGGACTGCAGGCTCCAGCTGTGGGTGTTATCGGTCAGATAACTCTCCAACTCTTTCTTGACCCGCATGATCAGCTTCTTGCCTTCCACCGGGAAGCAGGTCTCCACACGCTTGTCGAGGTTGCGCTCCATCCAGTCGGCGCTGGAGAGGAACATCTGCTCTTCACCGCCATTGAGGAAGTAGAACACCCGCGTGTGCTCCAGGAAGCGGCCGATGATCGAACGCACGTGGATATTGTGGGACACCCCGGCAATGCCCGGGCGCAGGCAGCACATGCCACGCACCACGAGGTCGATACGCACGCCGGACTGGCTGGCCTTGTACAGCGCGCGGATGATCTTCGGATCGGTCAGCGAGTTGAACTTGGCGATGATGTGCGCCGGCTTGCCGTCGAGGGCGAACTGGGTCTCGCGGGCAATCATGTCGAGCATGCCCTTCTTCAGGGTGAACGGCGCATGCAGCAGCTTTTTCATGCGCAGCGTCTTGCCCATGCCGATCAACTGGCTGAACAGTTTGCCGACGTCTTCGCACAGCGCGTCGTCGGAAGTCAGCAAGCTGTAGTCGGTGTAGAGCTTAGCGTTGCCGGCGTGATAGTTACCGGTGCCCAGGTGCGCGTAACGCACGATCTCACCGGCCTCGCGGCGCAGGATCAGCATCATCTTGGCGTGGGTCTTGAAGCCCACCACGCCATAGATCACTACCGCACCGGCCGCTTGCAGGCGGCTGGCCAGTTGCAGGTTGGACTCTTCGTCGAACCGCGCACGCAGCTCGATCACCACCGTGACTTCCTTGCCGTTACGCGCGGCGTCCACCAGCGCATCGACGATTTCCGAGTTGGCACCGCTGCGGTAGAGGGTCTGGCGCACGGCCAGGACATGGGGGTCCTTGGCGGCCTGACGCAACAGATCGACCACCGGGGTGAACGACTCGAACGGGTGCAGCAGCAGAATGTCTTGCTTGCTGACCACGCTGAAGATGTTTTCGCTGTTTTGCAGCAGTTTCGGAATCTGCGGGGTGAACGGCGTGTATTGCAGCTCCGGATGGCTGTCCAGGCTGGTGATGCTGAACAGGCGCGTCAGGTTCACCGGGCCGTTGACCTGGTACAGCTCGGTCTCGGCCAGGTTGAATTGCTTGAGCAGGTAGTCCGACAAATGTTTGGGGCAGGTATCCGCCACTTCCAGGCGCACCGCGTCACCGTAGCGCCGCGAGAACAGCTCGCCACGCAGGGCGCGGGCCAGGTCTTCGACGTCTTCGGTGTCTACCGCCAGGTCGGCGTTTCGGGTCAGGCGGAACTGGTAGCAACCCTTGACCTTCATGCCCTGGAACAGGTCATCGGCGTGGGCGTGGATCATCGACGAAAGGAATACATAGTTATCGCCAGCCCCCCCGACCTCTTCCGGTACCTTGATGATGCGTGGCAACAGGCGCGGTGCGGGGATGATCGCCAGGCCCGAATCACGGCCGAAGGCATCGATCCCTTCGAGCTCGACGATAAAGTTCAGGCTCTTGTTCACCAGCAGCGGGAACGGGTGCGTCGGGTCCAGGCCAATCGGGGTGATGATCGGCGCGATCTCGTCACGGAAATAGCGACGGACCCAGGTCTTGAGCTTGACGGTCCAGTTGCGGCGACGGATGAAGCGCACTTGGTGCTTTTCCAGCTCCGGCAGCAGGATGTCGTTGAGGATGGCGTATTGGCGATCCACATGGCCATGCACCAGCTCGCTGATGCGCGCCAGGGCCTGGTGCGGCTGCAGGCCGTCGGCGCCCGCCTGTTCACGGGCAAAGGTGATCTGTTTCTTGAGGCCGGCGACACGAATCTCGAAGAACTCGTCCAGGTTGCTGGAGAAGATCAGCAGGAACTTCAAACGCTCCAGCAACGGATAGGACTCATCCAGCGCCTGTTCCAACACGCGGATGTTGAATTGCAGTTGCGACAGCTCGCGATGGATGTACAGGCTGCTGTCATCCAGGTTCGGAATCACGATAGGCGGTGCCACCACCACCGGCTCCGCGACCACGGCAGGCTGCTCAGGCGCAAGCTCCGGCGGGGTTTCGGCGACCTGTTCAACTACCGGGTGCGCATCTTTTACGGCAACTTCTGTGAGTCCTTCGGTATTCATCGAGTGTTCCTGTGAGGGCTATTGTTGCTCTCTAAGCAATTGGGCGGCACGGGCGGCAAAGTAAGTCAGGATGCCATCGGCACCCGCACGTTTAAAGGCGGTAAGGGATTCCAGGATGACGCCTTCACTCAACCAGCCATTTTGAATCGCAGCCATGTGCATGGCGTATTCACCACTGACCTGATAGACAAAGGTCGGCACCTTGAATTCCTCCTTGACCCGATAAAGGATGTCCAGGTATGGCATACCGGGCTTGACCATCACCATATCAGCGCCTTCAGCCAGGTCCGCCGCCACTTCGTGCAGGGCTTCGTGGCTGTTGGCCGGGTCCATCTGGTACGAGGCCTTGTTGGCCTTGCCCAGGTTCAGCGCCGAGCCGACCGCATCGCGGAACGGGCCGTAGTAGGCGCTGGCGTACTTGGCTGAATAGGCCATGATCCGCACATTGACGTGCCCGGCCAGTTCCAACGCCTCGCGGATCGCCTGGATCCGGCCGTCCATCATGTCTGACGGGGCCACCACCTGGGCGCCCGCAGCGGCATGGGACAGCGCCTGCTTGACCAGTGCGTCGACGGTGATGTCGTTCTGCACATAGCCTTCTTCATCCAGGATGCCATCCTGCCCGTGGGTGGTAAACGGGTCCAGCGCCACGTCGGTAATCACCCCAAGCTCCGGGAAACGCTCGCGCAGGGCGCGGGTCGCACGCTGGGCAATGCCTTCGGGGTTCCAGGCCTCGGCGGCGTCCAGGGACTTGAGCCCGGCGGGTGTGACCGGGAACAGCGCCAGCGCCGGGATACCCAGTTCAACCCACTGCGCCGCCTCTTGCAGCAGCAGATCAATGGTCAAACGCTCGACACCCGGCATCGACGCCACCGCTTCCCGACGATTTTCACCGTCGAGCACAAACACCGGCAGGATCAGATCATTCACCGTCAGGACGTTTTCACGCACCAGACGACGGGAAAAATCATCACGACGGTTGCGGCGCAGGCGGGTAGCGGGAAACAGGCGTTGGGCGGGGGTAAAGCTCACGGCAGACTCCTGAGCCCGGCTTGACGGGCGAGCGTGACAGTTATAAGCGGCCATTATGACGAAGGAATGACAGTTGTGCTTACTCATACGACCGGCATGTGACCTGTAGTCGCATTCATGCTTTCCGTAGGAAATGTTCACTTCGTGACACATCTCGATACTTTCATGAATGTTCACGAAGGCGTAGGCTGCGCGTTCATTTCGCCAGCACCCAGACAATGCTCCAACAATTTCTGAATGACTTTGGCTACTTTGCCCTCTTCCTGGGGACGTTCTTTGAAGGTGAGACCATCCTGGTTCTCGCAGGCTTCCTTGCGTTCCGCGGATACATGGATATCAACGTGGTGGTGGTGGTGGCGTTCTTCGGCAGCTACGCCGGCGACCAGCTCTGGTACTTCATGGGCCGCAAGCATGGGCGCAAATTGTTGGCGCGCAGGCCACGCTGGCAACTGCTGGGCGATCGGGCACTGGAGCATATCCGCCGACACCCCGATATCTGGGTTCTGAGTTTCCGCTTCGTCTATGGCCTGCGCACGGTCATGCCCGTGGCCATTGGCTTGTCCGGCTACCCGCCGGGGCGCTACCTGTTGCTCAACGGCATCGGCGCGGCGATCTGGGCAGCAGCACTGGGCGCGGCGGCCTACCACTTCGGCGCCGTGCTCGAAGGCATGCTGGGTAGCGTCAAGAAATATGAGCTGTGGGTGCTGGGTGCCTTGCTGGTACTCGGCCTGGGCTTGTGGCTGCGCCGGCGCATCCGCAACGCCCGCCTGACCCGGGAAAACTGCGCGGCCGAAAAAGCCCGGCTGGAGCAGGAGCAACTGGCCGAGCCGAAAAAGCCCGAGCCTACGACACCCATCGAGTAAGCCGGCCCCTGCAACAGTAGAGGCCGATGACACTGAGCAGGCTATAGCTGGCCAGCCCCGGCCAGCCCAACGCACTGGCCGGCCACAACCCGACCAGCGGCGCCAGCCACACCAGCGGCACATTCAGCCCCAACCGCAGCAGCTCGGCCTTCAAGGCCCACGGGCGATTTTCCAGGGCCACGCCCAGGGTAAACAGGCCCAGCGCCATCACACTCCAACCCAGCACCAGCGCAGCCGTCGGCATGCCCTCGCCAACATTCATCAGATAGCTGCCCAAACCCACATACGCGGCAAATTGCAGGGCGATGTAAATCTGCTGGCGCGCGTCCAGGGGCACCTCGAATTTACGGAACTGGCTCAAGTCCGGCTTGGCCAGTGGGTACTTGGCCTTGACGTCCGCCGGGCGCCAGCCGGTGCGCATGAACCAGATGCGCAGTTTGTCCCACCCACTTTCGGTACGTCGGGCATCACTCCACAGCTGGGCATAGAACTGCAGGTTGGCCCACAGCGGATTCCAACTGGCCAGAGGCGTGGTCACGCCAAAGATCACCGGCTCGTTTTCGTCTTCTTCCTGGAACGAGCCAAACAAACGGTCCCAAATAATGAACACCCCGCCGTAGTTGCGATCCATGTAGAGAGCGTTCTGTGCATGGTGGGCCCGATGATTGGACGGGGTGACGAAAAACCACTCAAACCAACCGAGCTTGGGCACATGGCGGGTATGCACCCAGAATTGATACAACAGGTTGAGCGACGCCACGCTGATAAACACCAGCAGCGGCACGCCGACGACAGCCAGTGGCAGATAGAAGATCCAGCTCAGCAAAAAGCCCGTGCTGGTCTGGCGCAAGGCGGTGGTGAGGTTATAGTCCTCGCTCTGGTGATGCACCGAGTGCGCCGCCCACAGAATATTGCGCTCGTGGCCGCAGCGATGCAGCCAGTAGTAGCAGAAGTCGTAGAGGACAAAGGCGAACACCCAGGTCCAGGCGCTCTGGGCTGGCAGCTCGAACAGTGCCAAATGCTTGAGGGCGAAGGCGTAGGTCAGCAGGCCCACGCCTTTGGTCAGCAGCCCAGTGGTGGTGGACAATACACCGGTGCTCAAGCTGTTGATGGCGTCGGCCACCCGGTAGTTGCGCTCGCCGCGCCAACGGTCAGCCAACAGTTCGACCACAATCAAGGCAATGAAAAACGGTACCGCGTAAGGGACGAAGTCCATGGGCCAGTCCGGTCAATTATTGTTACATCAAGGTTAGGCCAGTGACCGGATATCCCAATGGCAATGCGAGACAAATAAGTAGACATTTAACGCCATAAATCAGGAGAAATGCCCATGAGCAAAAAGATTGCAGTGATCCTTTCCGGCTGTGGCGTGTACGACGGCGCTGAAATCCATGAAAGTGTTATCACGCTGCTGCGCCTGGATCAGCGCGGCGCTCAGGTTCAGTGCTTTGCCCCGGACATCGCGCAGCTGCATGTGATCAATCACCTCACGGGCGAAGAAATGCCCGAGTCGCGCAATGTATTGGTGGAGTCGGCGCGCATCGCCCGAGGCGAGGTGAAAGACATTCGCGAGGCCCGCGTGGAAGAGTTCGATGCGCTGGTCGTGCCCGGCGGTTTTGGCGCGGCGAAGAACCTGTCGAACTTTGCCATCGAAGGCGCCGGTTGCAGCGTCAACCCGGACGTACTGGCACTGGCCGAAGCCTTTGCCGAAGCAGGCAAGCCCGTGGGGCTGATCTGCATCTCGCCGGCCCTGGCGGCAAAAATCTACGGCCCAGGCGTGACCTGCACCATCGGCAACGACGCCGACACCGCGGCCGCCCTGGACAAGATGGGCGCCACCCACCAGGAATGCGCGGTAGACGAAATCGTCGAAGACAAGGCGCGCAAGCTGGTGAGCACGCCGGCCTATATGCTGGGCAAAAACATCAGCGAAGTGGCATCGGGGATCAACAAGCTGGTGGACCGGGTGCTGGAGCTGACCCACGAGAGCGACTGAATGGGCGACACCGATTAAAAATGTGGGAGCTGGCTTGTGTGGGAGCCAGCGCCCACACAAGCCAGCTCCCACGATTTGACCGCCAGGACCTTCAGGAAGCCGCCACCCGGCGCTTATCGGCCAACCGGCTGCGGCTGTACAGCACCACAATCGCAATGATCGCCACGGCCTGGGCACTCAACGAATACGCATCGGCATGGATGCCCAGCCAGTCGAAGTCAAAGAACGCCACCGGCCGGGTGCCGAAGATGCCGGCTTCCTGCAACGCCTTCACGCCATGCCCGGCAAATACCACCGACAGCGCGCACAGCAACGCCGCGTTAATCCCGAAGAACAGCGCCAACGGCAGCTTCGCCGAGCCGCGCAGGATGATCCACGCCAAGCCCATCAACAGCACCAGCGCCGTGGCGCCACCGGCCAGTACCGCGTTATGCCCGGCAGGACCGGCTTGCAGCCACAGGGTTTCGTAGAACAGGATCACTTCGAACAGTTCGCGGTACACCGAGAAGAACGCCAGGACCGCAAACCCAAAACGCCCACCACCGCCGACCAGGCTGCTCTTGATGTAGTCCTGCCAGGCCGCCGCGTGGCGCCGGTCGTGCATCCACACCCCGAGCCACAGCACCATCACGCTGGCAAACAGCGCCGTACAGCCTTCGAGCAGTTCACGCTGGGCGCCGCTGACGTCAATCACATACGCCGCCAGGGCCCAGGTCGCCGCACCGGCGACCAACGCCAGGGCCCAACCGACGTTGACACTGCGCACCGCCGATTGCTGGCCGGTGTTACGCAAAAAGGCCAGGATTGCCGCCAGCACCAGAATCGCTTCCAACCCTTCACGCAGCAGAATCAGCAAGCCCGAGATGTAGCTCAACGACCAGCTCAGGCCGTCGCCGCCCAACAGGCCGGCCGCTTCAGTGAGTTTGCCCTTGGCCACGTCCAGGCGCTGCTGGACCTGCTCGATCGGCAAGCCATCCTGCAACGACTGCCGATACGCCATCAGGGCTTTCTCGGTGTCCTTGCGCACGTTGGCATCGACGTTGTCCAGGGAGCTTTCCACCAGCTCGAAGCCTTCCAGGTACGCCGCTACCGACAGGTCGTAGGCCTGTTCGTGCTCACCGCTGCGGAACGCTGCCAGGCTCTTGTCCAAGGTGGCAGCGGTGTACTCCAGCAACTGCGCCGGGCCACGCTGGACCTGGGGCGGCTGGGCGCGCTGGGCGCGGAACACCCGGACCGCGTCCGGCCCCTCGGCGGCCAGCACTTCTTCCGGGGTCTGGCGTGCCAGGTCGGCCAGGTTGAAGGATTTTTCGCTTTTCGCGGCGGCCGGGTCGGCAGTAAAGCCGGCGATGTAGGTGGCCAGGTCCCAGCGCTGCCGGTCATCCAACTGGTCGGCGAACGACGGCATGTCGGTGCCTTCGACGCCCAGGCCCAGGGTGTTGTAGATGCCGTAGAGGCTCAGGCGGTCCAGACGCTGGGCATCGCGCAGGTTGGCCGGCGGTGGGGCCATACCGACACCGGCCGGGCCATCGCCCGCACCGGCGTCACCGTGGCACACCGAACAGTGCTGGGCGTACAGCGGCGCACCGCGCGTAGGGTCCGGGGTAATGGCCGGCGCCTGGCTGACCTCATAGGCGGCCGCCAGTTGCGCACCCAGTTGACGCGCCTGGCGCGCTACCGCGTTGCCATCCTGGCGGTTAGTGACAGCGGCCAGCAGCTCATCGACGCCTTTGACCAGGCTCGCACGCTCGGGCTTGTCGGGCAGCTCTGCCACCAGCCCCTGCAACACGCCGAGAAACTCCACCTGTTCGCGGTATTCGGAGTCGTCGACCACCTTGCCCGCCTCCACCGTCGGCGGATAGTCAGCGCCAATGTAGTCCAGTAAATGCAGGGCCTGGGGCGCACCCTCTGCGGTAGCAGCCAGCAGATTGAAGCTGCACGACACCAACGCCGGCAGCAACAGCCAGGCGAGAAAACGGGAGGGGGCAGTCATGAATGAATCCCAAATGGAAACAAGAAGTAACACATTGTCGAATGTTAATCGGTTTGACTCAAGACGTTAGTGCTTTGGCCGCTGAAATGACTCGCTCAGGTAGGGGCCAACCCTCAAAGAAAGCAGCGGAAAAGCCATTGTTTTGCCAGTAACGAGGCCTATAATGCGCCGCCTTCGTTATCGCGAAACGGCATTTAGGCTCCTCTTTTTATGAGGGATGTGTGGGAAAAGGTTTTTCCTGCGCTTGGTTATTTGGCCCGACCAGCCCCTTCGGCCGATTACGCTCAGGGAAGCAGCACCTCAATGGCATCTCGCGTCTTTACCTCCCTTGCCCTCGCGGCACTCACGCTGCTGTCGGGCTGTTCGATGTTCCGCAGCTACGACACTGAACTGCAAGCCACCAACCAGCAGTTGGCCAGCGGCAATGTCGATGGCGCGCTGACCCTGCTGGAGAAGAACAACAGCAGCGAAGACAAAGACCTTCTCTACTACTTCGAAAAAGGCGAGTTGCTGCGGGCCAAGGGCGATCTGACCGGTAGCCAGGCGGCTTGGCACCGAGCAGACCTGGTGGTGTACAAGTGGGAAGAGTCGGTCAAGTTCGACACCGAGCGCTATCTCGCGCAATTCGGTAGCTTCCTGGTCAACGACAAGGTGCGGCGCTACGAAGGGTATGACTATGAAAAAGTCATGCTCACCACGCAGATGGCGTTGAACCTGCTGGCCGTCAATGACTTCGACGGCGCGCGCACCGAAATCAAGAAAACCCACGAACGCGAAGCGGTGATCGCCGAACTGCGGGACAAGGAATACCTCAAGCGCGAAAACGAAGCCGAGCGCCAGGGCGTGGCCACGCAGTTCAAGGATCTGCGCGGCTATCCGGTGGAAAGTCTCGATGCGCCGGACGTGGTGGGCCTGAAGAACAGCTACCAGAGCGCGTTCAGTCATTACCTGGCCGGTTTCATCTACGAAGCCCTGGGCGAAAAGGACCTGGCCGCGCCGGGCTACCGCAAGGCCGCCGAACTGCGCCCCAATACACCGTTGCTGGAACAGGCCCTGCTCGACCTGGATGCCTCCCGCGTGGCAGCTGACGAAAGCGACGTGCTGATCGTAGTGCAGAGCGGCCTGGCGCCGGCCCGCGACTCGATCCGCCTGCCGTTGCCGATCCCTATCGACGGGCATTGGGTGATCACACCGCTGTCGTTCCCGGTGATCAAGCCAGACACTTCGACCGCCACCTTTGCGCAGATCGGCATCGATGGTCGGCAGCAGAACCTCACGCCCCTCAACAGCACCACTGCAATGTCGCGCCGCGCCCTGCGCGACGACATGCCTGGGATCATCCTGCGTACCACCGTGCGCGCCATCAGCCGCGGCGTGACGCAAAAAAACCTCAACCAGACCAACCCGATGGCCGGCCTGGTGCTGGGCATCGCGTCCGCCGTCACCGAAGGCGCCGATACCCGCACCTGGCGCACCCTGCCGGACCTGACCCAGGTCACGCGCCTGCGCCTCAAGCACGGTGAGCACCAGGTGAGCCTGCCCAATGCCTTGGGCGGCACCCTGGTGACGGTCAAGGCCGAACAACGCCATCAGGTGATCACTTTGCGAGTGGTCGGCAACCAGGTCTTCACCAGCGGCGTGGCCGCCCATGTGGTCGCGAGCAACCCGGCCCAGGCCGTCGCCAGCCTCAAACAACCTTAAGGAGCACGCTATGCGTCATTTCATCCTCGGCGCCCTGGCGCTGATCTTCCTCGCCGGTTGCGCCACCCCGCCGCCGGAACCGGGCAGCGCCGCGAGCAAAGTCGTGGTGATGGGCAAGTTCAAGGGCATCGCCGTCGGCGCCATTCGGGTAGCCCGCGAGAACGGTTTCCTGACGGCCAAGGTGCAACTGAGCAACATCACCAGCAGCAACCAGATGATGTATTACCGCTTCGCCTGGCTGGGCGCCGATGGCTTCCCGGTGGGTGACGAAGAAACCTGGAAAGTGCTGAACCTCTACGCCAACCAGGCCACCTTCCTGCCGGCCATCGCCAACCTGCCCCAGGCCGCCGACTTCCGCCTTGAAGTCAAGACGCCTTGAGCCAGCCCCCTATTCAGTTTTCGAGAGACATTCCCATGTTTGCACGCTTTTCGTTCCTCGCCGTAATCGCCGTCCTGGCCAGCGGCTGCGCCAACACCTCGCCGGTCATCGGCGGTAAAAATATCAGCTACGGCGACACCAAGGCCGTGGAACTGGTGACCAACGAGTTCGGTTCCACCGACCTGCAGATGATCGCCGAAAGCATGACCCGCTCCCTGGCGCAGTCCGGCATCCTCCAGGGCCGCCCGGTGGTGCAGGTGTATGACGTGAAGAACAAGACCAGCGAGTACATCGACACCCGCGAGATCACCACCTCGATCAAGACCCAACTGATGAAGACCGGCACCGCCCGCTTCGCCAGCGACAACACCGATATGCAAAGCCAGGTCGACCAGCTCAAGCTGCAAAACCAGAGCGGCCTGTACAAGAAATCCACGGTCAGCAAGACCGGCAACATGGTTGCCGCCAAGTACCGCCTGGAAGGCTCCATCAGCTCCATCGTCAAGCGCAGCGCCGACTACAAGGACGTGTTCTACAAGTTCAGCCTGCAGTTGATCGACGTCGAAAGCGGCCTGGCGGAATGGATGGACGAAAAAGAAATCCGCAAGACCACGGAGCGCTAAGCCATGCGTCCATGGATCGGCATCATCGCCCTGCTGTGCAGCGTTGGCGCCTGGGCGGCGCCGAAAATCGCGGTGACGGACCTGGCCTACGAGGCGCGCGTGGAGGAATACATCCACGCCGTCACGGCGACCAATAACTTCCAGGCCAGCCCCTACAACGCCAGCGGTGCGTCCAGCTACACCGAGTTCGAGAGCCGCAACAGCTACATCGAACAGAGTGAGCTGCGTAAATTCAGCGGCGATATCAAGGGTGAGATTCTCAAGTCGCGCCAGTTCCAGTTGGTCCAGGGCACGCCCTACACCAGCGAGGCCAAGGGCGATGTGTACGACGTGATCAAGCGGATCAAGGCCGGCCACTTCAAGGGCGCCGACTATGTGCTGTTTGGTACTTTGTCAGATATCGACTTCACCCAGGACATCAACGCCCTGGATCGCACCAACAGCTATTCAGCAGTGCTGGGGCTGGCGGTCGTGGCGGACTTCAGCCTGATCAACACCCGCACCTATGAAATCACCTCGGCGTTTACGGCCATGGGTGAGGGCCAGGACACCAAGCTGGTGAACAGTCGCGACGTGCGCGTCAGCCTGAGCCGGCCACGGGTGGTGAAGGAAGTGTCGAAAACCTTGGGTGAAGATGTGGCGCGCCAGCTGCAGGAGCAACTGGGCGGTGGCTACCAGGAGCCTGGGCAGCCGGCGTTGCGCAACAACCTGCCAAGGGATGAGGCGCCGAAAATCCTGCACTGAAGCTCAATGGCTCGGCTAGCACACATCAATGTGGGAGCTGGCTTGCCTGCGATGCAAGCGCCGCGGTGTCACTGATACACCGCGGTGATGAGATCGCAGGCAAGCCAGCTCCCACAGTTTTGATTGGGCTTGTTCAGTCAGGCCGTGGCGCGATGCAGGCTGGCGAGGAAACCCGCAGCGCCCACGAACAACCCGGCAAACGTGCGGTTCACGCGTTTCTGCTGCTTGGGCGTGCGCAACAGGCGCAGCACCTTCGATGCCAGCCCGGTGTAGCCCGCCATCACGATCATATCCACGCCGATCATGGTCGCACCGAGGATCAGGTACTGAATCAGCAGCGGTGCCTGTGGGTTCACGAACTGCGGCAGCACCGCCAGCATGAACACCAGGGCCTTGGGGTTGCTGGCATTAACCAGAAAACCACGGAACATCATCGCCAGCGGCTTGCCAATCGGGCGGACTGGCGCGTCATCGCTCATGTCCATGGGCAGGGCGCGCCATTGCTTGACGGCCAGGTACACCAGGTACGCCACGCCAAACCATTTGATCGCATAGAACGCGGTTGAGGACGTCGCCAGAACGGCGCCCAGGCCGCCCGCCACCACGGCAATCTGCATCGCCAGGCCCAATTGCAGGCCAATGGCGTTCCAGTAACCGCGCAGGAAACCATATTGCAGGCCGCTGGACATGGAGGCGATGGCGCCCGCGCCGGGGGAGAGACTGATGATCCAACTGGCCAGGAAGAAGGCCAGCCATGTGTCGAGCGCCATTACACACCTCGTAGCAAATTCGTTGTCAGCACTAAGCTAACGCCAAGGGCCGAGGGCTGGCTAGAGAATTTTTAAGGTAAAGGGCTGATATCGCTACCGCGCCAGCGGCGTACCGAGCGCTGGAAGAACAGGCTGTTGGGTACTTGCACCACGGCGCTGTCGGTGCCCGCTTCAGCCACTTCGATCAACGTGGTGTACAGCAGGTTAATCGCGATCACCCGGCCTTTGACGCCGGGCTTGTCGACGGTGTCCACCAACTCGACCACATCACCCAGGCGAAACGGCCCAACGGTGAAGATCAGGATCGCGCACAGCAGGTTCGACAGCACCGACCACATGGCAAAGAACGCTACCGCCGCGACGGCCACAAAACCCGAGAGCGCGGTCCACAGCACGGTGGCCGAGACCCCCAGGCGTTCGAGGACGAAGATCAGCGCACTGCCCATGATCAGCCAGCGCAGGCCACCACGCAGGGGCATCAGCAGTTGCGGCGGAAACGGATAGCGCTCACCCAGGCGCGTCAGGCCCTTGGCGACGAAGCGCTGGGCCAGGTAACCGGCCAGCAGGATCAGCAGGATTTGCACGCCGACCCACACCGGTTCGATCCATTGCGCCGGCAGTGGCAGTTGCAAGGCTTCCATCAGGACAGCGCCTCCAACTCCGCTTGCAGGCCTTCCAGCAGTTCGAGGGCTTCCATCCAGGTCTCCTCCAGTTGCCCTTCGCGCACCTTGAGCTTGGCCTGTTCGGCCAGCAGGTCGCGCAGCTCATCCTTGCGGGCCGCTTCGTACACCGCGCTGTCGCCGAGGCTGGTTTCGATCTTGGCCAGGCGTTCGTGGACCTTGCCCAATTCGGCTTCAAGCTTGTCGGCTTCGCGTTTGTGCGGTGCCAACTGCTGGCGCAGGGCCGCAGCAGCCTGGCGCTGGGCTTTTTTGTCGGTCTTGTCCGGGTTGACCGGGGTGTTGCTGACCGGCGCGTTGCGCAGACGGTAGTCGGTCAACCAACGGGCGTAGTCGTCCAGGTCGCCATCAAACTCTTCGACCTTGCCATCGGCCACCAGCAGGAAGTTGTCGGTGGTGCTCTTGAGCAAGTGGCGGTCGTGAGACACCACCAGCACAGCGCCACTGAATTCCTGCAGGGCCATGGTCAGCGCCAGGCGCATTTCCAGGTCCAGGTGGTTGGTCGGTTCGTCGAGCAGCAGCAGGTTGGGACGGTCCCAGGCGATCAGGGCCAGGGCCAGGCGGGCTTTTTCGCCGCCGGAGAAATTCAGCACCGGCTCGTCGATGCGCGCACCACGGAAGTCGAAACCGCCGAGGAAGTCGCGCAGGGTCTGTTCGCGCTCGGTCGGCGCCAGGCGTTGCAAGTGCAACAGCGGGCTGGCCTTGGCGTCGAGGGAGTCCAATTGATGCTGGGCGAAGTAGCCCACCACCAGGTTCTCGCCACGAGTCAGGCGCCCGGCCAGGGGTTGCAACTCGCCCGACAGGTTCTTGATCAGCGTCGACTTGCCCGCGCCGTTGGGGCCGAGCAAGCCGATGCGCGCGCCCGGGGTGAGCTGCAGCTTGACCTTCTCCAGGATGGTCTTGTCGCCATAACCCAGGCGGGCATCCGAGAGGTCGAGCAAGGGGCTGGAGATTTTCACTGACTCGCGGAACACAAAGTCGAACGGCGAATCGACGTGGGCCGCCGACAGCTCTTCCATGCGTTCCAGGGCCTTGATCCGGCTCTGGGCCTGACGGGCCTTGGTGGCCTGGGCCTTGAACCGGGCGATGTAGCTTTCCATATGCGCGCGTTGCGCCTGCTGCTTCTCGAAGGCCTGCTGTTGCTGGGCCAGGCGTTCGGCACGGGCCCGCTCGAACGCAGTGTAGCCACCGCGATAGAGGGTGATTTTCTTCTGTTCGACATGGGCGATGTTATCGACCACGGCGTCGAGGAAATCCCGGTCGTGGGAGATCAGCAGCAACGTGCCTGGGTAACTCTTGAGGAAATCCTCCAGCCACAGGATTGCATCCAGATCCAGGTGGTTGGTCGGTTCGTCGAGCAGCAACAGGTCCGAGGGGCACATCAGCGCCTGGGCCAGGTTCAGGCGCATGCGCCAGCCACCGGAGAAGTCGGCAACCGGGCGGTCCATCTGTTCGTTGGTGAACCCGAGGCCGGCGAGCATTTTGCGCGCGCGGGCGTCGGCGGTGTAGCCGTCGGCACTGTCGAGTTCCGAGTGCAGGCGGGCCTGGGCGGCACCGTCCTGGGCTTTCTCGGCCTCGGCCAGGTCGTGTTGCACCTGACGCAGACGCAGGTCGCCATCGAGCACGTAGTCGATCGCGATGCGGTCCAGGGTGTCGATCTCCTGGCGCATATGGGCGATACGCCAGTCGGCTGGCAGCAGGCAGTCCCCGGAATCCGGGGTCAGCTCACCAAGCAACAGGGCGAACAACGTGGATTTGCCGGCGCCATTGGCACCGATCAGACCGGCTTTGTGACCGGCGTGCAGGGTCAGCTCGGCGTCTTCGAGAAGACGTTGCGGGCCACGCTGTAATGTTAGGCTTTGAAGTCGGATCATAATGGCGGCGGAGTCTACCAGCTTCGTTGGCCGCTGGCTTGGGTGTGAACATGTGCGCTGACCTGTGGAGCTTTGCCCTCTCGACCTACGCCCGTACGGGGGCTGAAGATGCCTGCCTGCGCTTGCAGGAGCAAGGGGCGGATGTGTGTCTGTTGTTGTGCGGGCTGTGGCTGGAAGAGCGCGGGGTGGCACTTGAACCTGGACGCGTGCAGGCGCTGCGAGCAATCGCCGGTCCCTGGCAGGCAGACGTTGTGGAGCCCTTGCGCAGGGTGCGCAAGCAATGGCGCGCCATGGCGCAGCAGGATGTGGGGCTGGGAGCGTTGCGCGAGCGGGTCAAGGCCCTGGAACTGGAAGCCGAACAGCAGTTGCTGTTACGTCTGGAAGCGCTGGCACAGGCTTGGCCAACGGGAGAACGCGCCACGCATCCGACATGGCTTGAAGGACTGGCGACCGAAGCCGCCAACCTTGACCACGACGCGCTGCTTCAGCTGCGCGCCGCGGCCACCGGCACTTAGGAAGCGCTGGTTGGGGTGGTGCCTGGTGCTACCGGGGCAGGCGTGCTGCTGGCCGGTGCAGTGGTAGCGGCTGGCGCTGCCGGTGCGGCAGGAGCCGCTGGCTTGGCAGCTGCTGGAGCTGGCGCGGGTTTGGCAGCTGCAGGTTTGGCAACCGGCTTGGCTGCTGGTTTCGCAGCAGCAGGTTTGGCAGCTGGCTTGGCCGCTGGTTTTGCAGCAGCAGGTTTGGCAGTTGGCTTGGCCGCTGGTTTTGCAGCAGCAGGTTTGGCAGCCGGCTTGGCCGCTGGCTTTGCAGCAGCAGTTTTAGCAACTGTCTTGGCGGCTGGTTTCGCAGCAGCAGTTTTAGCAGCTGGCTTGGCGGCTGGTTTCGCAGCAGCAGCTTTAGCAGCTGGCTTGGCGGCTGGTTTTGCAGCAGCAGTTTTAGCAGCTGGCTTGGCGGCTGGTTTCGCAGCAGCAGGTTTGGCAGCTGGCTTGGCGGCTGGTTTCGCAGCAGCAGTTTTAGCAGCTGGCTTGGCGGCTGGTTTTGCAGCAGCAGTTTTAGCAGCTGGCTTGGCGGCTGGTTTTGCAGCAGCAGTTTTAGCAGCTGGCTTGGCGGCTGGTTTTGCAGCAGCAGTTTTAGCAACTGGCTTGGCGGCTGGTTTCGCAGCAGCAGCTTTAGCAGGCGCTTTTTTAGCAGCAGGCTTGGCCGCAACTTTGGCCGGCGCCTTGGCCGCAACTGCCTTGGCTGGTGTACGAGTGCTCAACACTTTGGCCACAGCTTCTTTCACACGACCCACGCCCTGCGCCAGTTTCAGGCTCTCTTGGGCATCGCGCTTGAGTTGAAGGATGTAGGTGCGGGTTTCGGATTGACGATCCTTGAGGGCATCGAGCAAGTCCTCAAGTTCTTTGACGGCGCCCTTGGCTTTGGTTTGCGCCTTGGCTTTGCCGGCGGTCGCGGCGTCTTGCAGTTTAGTGCGGGATTTGTGCAGTTTTTCTTGAGCCTTGCCGCGTTGTTTTTCCAGCTTGGCGAGCAATTTCTCTGCATCAGCCAAGGCTTGGGAGCAAGCACTTTCCAAATGTTCGAGCAGGCTGCCCGAGAGTTGTTGGAGCAAGTGCAACGGGGTATTAACAGGCTTCTGTTTGGCCGACATGGTTTACCTCCTGGCTGACGTGGGTGCGGCTCATACTAGCCCTCTGCTCTTACCGCCGCTAGGGCATGTTGACAGTATCGAATGCGTTGCGTTGCACCGCACAAAAATTCTTATTGATATAACGAAAAACCGCTCCGGTTTTTGCCCATCCACACTGGCATAATCCACCGCACTTTCGGCTGGAGAACACCCATGTCGCGTTACCTTTTTTTCATCCTGGGTTTGTCACTTTCAGTGGCCAACGCAAGTGAGCCGACGGCGTCCAAAGACAGCCACGATCTGGCCTACAGCCTGGGCGCCAGCCTAGGCGAACGCCTGCGCCAGGAAGTCCCCGACTTGCAGATCCAGGCCTTGCTCGAAGGTCTCAAGCAGGCCTATCAAGGCAAGCCCCTGGCCCTGGATGACGCACGTATCACACAAATTCTTGCCCAGCACGAAGCGCAGGCCAGCGCCGAGGCCCAAGTGCCGCAAAGCGAAAAGGCCCTCGCCGCCGAGCAACAATTCATGGCCACGGAAAAAGCCCGGACCGGCGTGCGCGAATTGGCCGACGGCATCTTGCTCACAGAGCTGGCCGCCGGCAGCGGGAAAAAGCCGGGCGCCCGTGACAGGGTCCAAGTGAAGTACGTGGGGCGATTGCCCGATGGGACGATTTTCGACCAGAGTGCCCAGCCCCAATGGTTTCGCCTGGACAGCGTGATCAGCGGCTGGCAAAGCGCATTGCAACAGATGCCTGTTGGCGCGAAGTGGCGCCTGGTCATTCCATCGGCCCAAGCTTATGGCGCAGACGGTGCGGGTGAGCTGATCGCGCCTTACACCCCACTGGTTTTCGAGATTGAGCTGCTCGCAATCGGTAGCTGAACCCAACGAAAAACGGTGCGCCATGCGCACCGTTTTTTGTCTTGCCGCTGAGGCTCAAGCCTGGGTTGCAGGCTCTTCCTTGTGGGCGTTGTGCAGCACTTCGATCAGGCAGTCTTCCAGTTCGAAGCGCTCATGGAGCAGGCCGCCCAGCTCTTTGAATTTTTCGGCAACGCACTTGCCTTTGTCGCAAAGGTCGTTAAAGGCCAGGAGTTTTTCGGTGATGACATCAATGCGCGGGTAAATAGTCTCGGCCAAGTCCAGTCCACGCTGGTCGTCGAAGGCCTCGGCCTCCTTGGTCAATTGCTCATAGACCCCGAAGTGACCTGCCGAGACGTAATCCACCAAGACACCACAGAAGTCCTGCAGAGATCCACGGTTCTCAGCCAGCGCTTCGGGCTTCTCACCGAGAGCATCAAAGGCTCGAACCAATTCGTGACGTGCCTTCAACCAGCTGTCGATCAGCTTATGCACACCACCCCAGCGTTCCTGAGCATTCTGACAACTTTCCAACATGATGATCTCTTCCCTTATGGGCGGTGCCGCTTTTGCCCGCGCAACACTTCGAGGATAAAGCGGCACCGGACAACGCCGCATCGAACAAACTGTTTCAATAACGCGTGCGGGCCAGATTATGCCCGCATGACTATGGCTTCAAGGTACGCAGACCAGAAAGTTCATACAAGTGTTTAATCCCATCCTACGAGCCAATAACCCCAATCAGTGCTTCACAAACCGCAAACCCTGACCGGACAACAGGCGTGAAAACTGCGTCCCTCCCAGGATGAGCATGGCAATGAAGAACAGCAGGCTCCATTCCGGGATGCTCAAGTCGAACAACGTCCAGTTGATTTCCACACAGTCGACGGTGCCCTTGAATGCCAGTTGCAGGGCTTGCCCCAGCGTCAGGTTTTCGATCATGTATTCCAGGCTTGGCCAGCAGTTGGGCATCTGGTCAGGCGGGATATTCTGCAACAGCACCTGGCGCACCGCTGTCACTGCGCCGAGCAATGCACAGCCCATGCTCGCCGCCCAATACAGGTAAATGCCCACACGCCTGGGGCCATGGAGCGTCGCTATCAGGTTGATCAGGGTGAACACCGCCAGCAGGCTGCGCTGGATCAGGCACAGGAAACAAGGTCGCAGCAATGCCCCATATTCCAGATAAAAAGACGCGCCCAACGTCAGCACACCGGCCATGAACGCCAGGAAGAACAAGGAGCGTGAGGGGGCCGAAGACATTGTTTATCCGCAACGCAAGAGATAGGTAGTTACGGTAGAGGAAAGACCTTACCCCTTTCAATACGCGCTGGAGCAGACGCTTCCGTGAGATCGCAGGGATATACCGTCAGAAGGTAGGTAACTTTGCGTGGCTCAGTGTGGGAAACCACCTCAGCCCCTGAAACGCCCCTAACCAAGGGGATTTGAAGGGCTGGCTGCCAGATGTTTCCCAGCCAACCCTTCAAAAAATCCTACGTCAAACCCGTGCAGGCACCGGCAGCGGTGAAGCCAGCAGACGGCTATCCAGCAGCCCAAGGCCTTCCTGGAACAGCTGATTACTGCGCTCGGTATCACCCAACTGCGCCAGCAACCGCGCCAACTCGGCGCAGGCCTCGGGGTTGCGCTGCACTTGCAGGCTGCTTTCCAGATAGTCCCGCGCCTTGCCCCACAAACTGTTTTGCAGGCAGAGCCGACCCAAGGTCAGCAACAGGCTGGCATCCCCCGGATGATCCTTGAGCCAACCTTCGGCGAATTTCAGCTGGCGTGCCGGATCGCTACCGCGCAACAGGCCATACAACCGGATCAGGTGGCTGTCATAACCGCGCTTGAGCGCCACACGCAACGCCTCTTCGGCCTTGGCATCGGCGCCCAGCTGACGCAACTGCTCGGCATAGGCCAGCACCAGTTGGGGCTCCTGGCGCTGGGCCGAGGTCAACTGCTGCCAGGCCCGCTCAAGGGATTGCAGGCCGGCTTCACCGTGCTCTTCACGCTGGACCGCCAGGCTCAGGTTTTCACCCCAGGCCCGGCGCTCCAGATCTGCCAGTTCGGCGGCAGGCAGCACTTTGTCCTTGCGCAGTTCTGGCAACAGGCGGATCACCGAAGACCAGTCACCGCGCTGCTGGTGCAAGCGCTGGAGTTGACGCAATACCTGGGCGTTGTGCGGATGGCGTTCATGCATGGCCTGCAGCGTCACCAGGGCGGCGTCGGTGTCGCCACGGTCCATCTGCAACTGCGCGTGGCTCAAGGCGATGGCCAATTCGGCCTGGGGCTGACGCTCCAGGGCGCGCTCCAGCAGGCCGTCGGACTCTTCATAACGCCCCTGCTCGTTGGCGGCCCGGGCCGCGCCAAGGTAATACAGCAGCGGCTGGCGCTCGGCTTCTGCAGCACGGTGCAGGTGTCGCTCGGCGCTTGCCCAGCGGCCTTCCGCCAGGTCCATCTGCCCTTGCTCGATGGCGACCTGCACCCGTCGGCTGCGATTGCGGCGCGACCAGGGATTGACCACGCCACCAGAGGTTGTCACCAGCCCCAGCAGCACCCGCAGCAGATAGATCGCCAGGCCGACGACAAACACCGCCACCAGGGTCGACCACAGGCCAGACTCGTAATGCAGCACATGGGGATAGGTGATCAGCACATAGCCGGTGTGTTTCGAGATGCCTACCGCCAGCGCCAGGGCGAGGGCAATCGCCAGCACCAGGATCACATAGAAACGCTTCATCGGCTTTACTCCTGGGTCGCCGGCTTACCGGCGGAAGCCTTGGCTTCATCGGCAGACAGATGGCGGCGTTCAAGGTAAGCCTGCACCGCAGACAAGCTCGCGGCGAGGTCCGGGGTCACCACCGAGACGGCCTTGGGCTCAAGCTCGGTGATACGCGCCAGCATGGACTGGCTTTGCGGGTTGTCCTGGTTGAAGTTGTCTTGCAAGACGCTGCGCGCCTCGCCCAACGCACGGGCGTACACCGCCGGTTCGCCATTGAGCGCCGCCCATTGCGCCTGCTCCAGCGCCAGGCTCAGGGCCAGTCGCACCTGGTTCAAGCCTTGGCCTGCCAGCAGCGGGCGGATGTTATCGTCGGGGTTGAAGTCGATCCGGAAGTAGCGGGAGATCTGTTCCCACCACTGGCTCCAGCGACTGTCCGTGTCGGTGCTCGGACGGCCCTGTGGGCTCTCTTGCAGCTGATATTCCGGGGACACGGCGGCCAGTTGCACCACCTGGTCCCGCAGCGCCGCCAGTTGCAGGTACAGCCCGGTACGGTCTGGCTGCTCGACGCTGCGCAAGGCCGCCAAACTCTTGGCCAACTGCTCACGGGCGGCGTAGGAACCGGGATCGCTCTGCTCGCGCAGGATCTCATCGGCGCCCTGCACCAGCGCCTGGGCACTGTTGATATCCTGCAAGGCCGACAGGCGCAGGCTGGCCAGACGCAGCAGATGCTCGGCCTCGGCCAGGCGCCAATCCTTGCGGCTAGCGCCCAGGACGGTTTCCAGACGCTGATTCAGGCGTTGCTGGTCGCCCTGCAATTGCGCCACCAATCGACGGCGTTCTTCCAGCTCATCAGCACCCGGCAATTGCGCCAGGCGCGCGGCCAACTGCTGTTGTGCCTGCTCAATACCCCGGGCTTGTTCATCCAGGGTACGCACCTGCCCCAACTGTTGCTGACTGCTCGCTTGCAGGGCCCGGACCTGCCAGAGCCCCCAGCCGCCGGCCGCAACACCGGCGGCACCGAGCAGCAAGGCGAAGACCGCCAGGCCGTTGCCACGGCGCGGCGCAGTGACCGGGGTCTCAACAGGCGCATCAAGCGCGGGCTGAGCTTCATCTTTAGGCAAGGCTGTTTCGCTCACGTGTCCATCCTTTGCGTTATTAGAGAGTGGGAACGGGCTGGCTCCGTAACGCCACTAGCAAAGCCGCGGCACTGGCACCGCGGCAATCCACAACTTTTTCCGCGCCCGCCGCCCGCGCCATTTCGGCGACGCGTGGGCTGGGCACGAACAACGGCAACTGTGCCACGCGTGGCCAATGGGCGCCGGCAAGGCTTTGCAAATGCAAAAAACCCTGCCCACTGCTGACCACCAGGCCGTTCAAGCGTTCCACAGCAATGCGCTGGGCGAGCACATCCGGGTCGTAGGCCGGCAGAAACCGACGATACAACTCCAGATAATCGACACTAGCACCTTGGCCGCGTAAACGCTCAGCCAGCAACTCTCGCCCACCCTGCCCGCGCAGGATCAATACCCGGGCATCGCCAATGGCGACAGCCTCGCGCAACCTGGGCACTTCAAGCAAGGCTTCGCTGTCATCCCCAACCTCGGGGTAGCTCACATCCAGGCCTTGGTCAGCCAGAACCTGGGCCGTTGCTGCGCCGACGCTGAACCACGGCAACGCCGGCACCGCTGGCGCGTACTGATCGAGCAATTGCAGCGCCACGCGCGCGGCCGGCTTGCTTACCACGATCACCGCGCAGTAGCGATCCAGGCCCTGGAAAACCGCCTGGTGCTGAGGAGTGATGGGCAAGGGTTCGGTTTCCAGCAACGGCAGGCAGCTGCTGAAGATACCGGCTTCGGACAACGAGGCCGCCAGGGCTGCCGATTCCTCGGCAGGCCGCGTCAGCAGCACACGCCAACCGGTCACTGCGGACCGGCCTCGCCATAGACTTTTTGCAGAATGGCGCCGGCGCCTTTGGCCAGCAATTCTTCGGCAACCTTCACACCCAGGCTGGCGGCCTCGGCTTGTGGCCCGCGGATTTCAGCGGTGAGCAGTAAACCACCGTCGGGATCGCCCACCAGGCCGCGCAGCCAGAGGTTGTCACCCTCAAGGACCGCGTAACAGGCGATCGGTACCTGGCAGCCACCGTTGAGGTGCTTGTTCAGGGCGCGTTCGGCGGTGACGCGAATTTCGGTTTGCTGATGATCGAGAGGCTTGAGCAGCGCCTGGATTTCACGGTCTGCGGTACGGCATTCGATACCGACGGCCCCCTGCCCACCGGCCGGCAAGCTGTCTTCGACACTGATGGCCGACGTGATGCGGTCTTCAAAGCCCAGGCGAATCAGGCCGGCCGCCGCCAGGATGATCGCGTCGTACTCGCCGGCATCCAGCTTGGCCAGGCGGGTATTGACGTTGCCCCGCAGGAAGCGGATCTGCAGGTCCGGGCGACGGGTCAGCAACTGGGCCTGGCGACGCAGACTGGATGTGCCGACGATGCTGCCCAGGGGCAACTCATCAAGGGAGGCGTAGGTGTTGGACACAAAGGCATCGCGCGGGTCTTCACGCTCGCAGATGCAATACAGGCCCAGGCCTTCGGGAAAGTCCATCGGTACGTCTTTCATCGAGTGCACGGCGATGTCGGCTTCATTCTCCAAGAGCGCGGTTTCCAGCTCCTTGACGAACAGCCCCTTGCCGCCGATTTTCGACAGTGGCGAGTCGAGCAGCTTGTCGCCGCGACTGACCATGGGCACCAGGGACACCGTAAGGCCCGGATGGGCTTGCTCAAGGCGGGCTTTGACGTATTCGGCCTGCCACAAGGCCAGGGCACTTTTACGGGTGGCGATGCGGATTTCGCGAGAGGACATGGATCAATCCGTACTGAATAGATACGGCAGATAATAACAGCTCAGGCAGAACCGCCTTGATTTGAATCAGCAAGTGCGGGGCCTCCCTGGCCGCGTCACTCCGGGATTCGGGGCATGCAGGTCGCTCAAGCCCTCGAGCTAAAGCTGCTGCATCATTTTGCGCACGCCTGCGACATGGCGTCGGCTGACGATCAACGCATCGCCGTTGAGCCCTTTGAGGAACAACTGGAAATGCCCCAGGGGCGTGCGTTGCAGGCGCTCGATACGCTCGCGGGCCACCAGCGCATTGCGATGGATGCGCACAAAGCGCTCGCCAAATTCGTCTTCCAGGGCCTTGAGCGGCTCATCGAGCAGCACTTCGCCGACCTCGTGGCGCAAGGTCACGTACTTGTGGTCGGCGATAAAATAAATCACCTGGTCCACGGGAATCAGCTCGATGCCCTTGCGGGTCCGCGCGCTGATATGGCTACGCGGGCCGTTGCCACTTTGCGCTGCGGGCTGGGTCAAGGCGCCGAGTTGGGCGCGATTGGGTCGCTCAGCCTTCTTCAAGGCCTTGAGTACCGCATCGGCAGCCACTGGCTTGACCAGGAAGCTGACACCGCTGGCCTCCAGGGCCTGGGAGGGAAACTCCTCTTCACTGGCACAAAGCACCAATGCCGGCGGCGACTCGCGCTCGCTCAAGCGGGCAGCTACCTGCAGGCCATCAAGGCCCGGCATGGCGATATCGAGCAGCACCACATCCGGCTTCAGGCTTTCGATCAAGGCCAATGCCTCGTCGCCACTGCAAGCGCTGGGTTCAAGGACACTGTATCCCTCAAGCTCACTGACCATACGGCTCAGTCGCTCGCGGGCTTGGGGTTCGTCATCAACGATCAGGACATTCATATTGCGCTGGATTCCTGCGTGAGTCTCGCACAAGGATAGCGTAGACAGGTGCGGTGACTTCCGTCACGGCGATCCACGCTAAGACTAGCGCGAGCGGCAAAAAGTGCCCCGAGAGCGACACCAATATTTACCCGGACCTGTTCAATACCGCCCATAACCCGATACCGCAGGGCATCGTCATAGGGTTTGCTGATACACAATATGAACACCCCCTCTACTTTAAGGTTAGCCTGGAGTTCGACCTCATTGCCTGGCATTGGTGCAGTGCACCCCTGTCAGTGCAACTGTAGACGCTCATGAAGACGACATTGCTCAATCGTCAAATATCGTTTCAATAAACATCCTTTGTTTACCTCAGGAACCGGCCGGGTTAAACCCCCGCGTCACTCCCACCTCCAGTCTCATCCCGGACGCGGCAGACGGCAAGGCACTTTGCCATCCAGCAAACAAATAAAAATGCCGACGCGGCGTATCAACGCCTCCATCAGCAACCCTGTTATTATCGGCGGCACACTTTCATGCCTCTTTTAAGCAGATCACGAGCGAATCCATGAGCACCGACAAGACCAACCAGTCCTGGGGCGGCCGCTTCAGTGAGCCCGTCGACGCCTTCGTCGCGCGCTTCACCGCCTCCGTCAATTTCGACCAGCGCCTCTATCGCCACGACATCATGGGCTCCATCGCCCACGCCACCATGCTGGCCAAGGTCGGCGTGCTGACCGATGCCGAGCGCGACAGCATCATTGACGGCCTGACCACGATCCGTGGCGAAATCGAGGCGGGTACCTTCGACTGGCGCGTGGACCTTGAAGACGTGCACATGAATATCGAGGCGCGCCTGACCGACCGCATCGGCGTGACCGGCAAAAAACTGCACACCGGGCGTAGCCGCAACGACCAGGTGGCCACCGATATCCGCCTGTGGCTGCGCGATGAAATCGACTTGATCCTGGCCGAAATCACCCGCCTGCAAACAGGTCTGCTGGAGCAGGCAGAGCGTGAATCGGGCACCATCATGCCCGGCTTCACCCACCTGCAAACCGCGCAGCCTGTGACCTTTGGCCACCATCTGCTGGCCTGGTTCGAAATGCTCAGCCGCGACTACGAGCGCCTGGTCGATTGCCGCAAACGCGCCAACCGCATGCCCCTGGGCAGCGCCGCGCTGGCCGGCACCACCTACCCGATCGACCGCGAATACACCGCGCAACTGCTGGGTTTCGACGCCGTGGGCGGCAACTCCCTGGACGGCGTATCGGATCGCGACTTCGCCATCGAGTTCTGCGCCGCCGCCAGCATCGCGATGATGCACTTGTCGCGATTCTCCGAAGAGCTGGTGTTGTGGACCAGCGCGCAGTTCCAGTTCATCGACTTGCCGGATCGTTTCTGCACCGGTAGTTCGATCATGCCGCAAAAGAAAAACCCCGACGTGCCAGAGCTGGTGCGGGGCAAGAGCGGCCGTGTATTCGGCGCACTGATGGGCCTGCTGACCCTGATGAAAGGCCAGCCTCTGGCCTACAACAAGGACAACCAGGAAGACAAGGAACCGCTGTTCGACGCCGCCGATACCCTGCGCGACTCGCTGCGCGCGTTTGCCGACATGATCCCGGCGATCAAGCCCAAGCACGCCATCATGCGCGAGGCGGCCCTGCGCGGTTTCTCTACCGCCACGGACCTGGCGGACTACCTGGTGCGCCGTGGCCTGCCATTCCGTGACTGCCATGAAATCGTTGGCCATGCGGTGAAATACGGCGTGGATACTGGCAAGGATCTGGCGGAAATGAGCCTGGAAGAGCTGCGCCAGTTCAGCGACCAGATCGAGCAGGACGTGTTTGCGGTACTGACCCTGGAAGGCTCGGTCAATGCTCGCAACCATATCGGCGGCACGGCTCCGGCCCAGGTCAAGGCAGCCGTGGTGCGCGGCCAGGCCCTGCTCGCCAGCCGCTAAAAGCATCGCAGGCAAGCCAGCTCCCACCTTTGACCGTGGCCTTCAATCACCTCGGTCAACTGTGGGAGCTGGCTTGTGTGGAAGCTGGCTTGCCTGCGATAGCATCACCTTAGTGTCACTGACACACCGAGGTGCCTGCATCGCGGGCAAGCCCAGCTCCCACATTTATTACTTCTTCGCCGCGACCATCGCCATAAAGGCGGGCATCGCCGCGTCCTTGTCCGCCGCCACTCGCTGGGCGTTGGGCAGGTCTTGCAGCGTCTTCAGCAAAGCCTTGGCCTTCGGCAACTCAGCCAGCAGATCCAGGCCGAACAGCTTCCCACCAACCGCGCACGCCAAGTCCACGCTGTACATGAAGTACACATCAGCAAGCGTAAAACGCTCCCCTGCCACATACGGCGCAAACTTGCCGTGCCGCCCCAGCGAAGCAACCCCTAACAGCAACTCGGCCTTGGCCTTGTCCTTGATCGCCTGCGGTACCGGCATGCCAAAGAACGCCTCGCCATAGCAAGCCCGGGCCGGCAGTTCGATGTACAACTCGATTTCCCTGCACAACGCCAACACCTGGGCACGCTGGAACGCATCGCCTGGCAGCAGGGCCGGGCCCGATTGCGTCTGTTCGAGGTACTCGAGAATCACGCTGGTTTCGTTGATAAAGCCGTTTTCCACCTTCAGCACCGGCACCTTGCCGCGCGGGCTCACCGCCAGGGCTTCAGGGGTTTGCCCGGCATAAAACGCCACTTCCTCGAAGGGCAGGCCCTTTTCCAGGAGCGCCAGCTTGACCATGTTGTAGTAGTTACTGACCGAAAATCCGTAGAGCTTGAGCATCACAAAGCCTCCAGGCCGTGCAGGGGTTGGCTGGTTAGGTTATAGAACGTGACGCGCCACCTGACCAGCAGCATCACCGGGCTGAATGGAGGTAGACTGGCGCCCTTTCCTGACAGGAGGCAGCCATGAGCGAGCCAACCGATATCGACAACGACGACGAAGAGTTCGCCGAATCCACCTTGACCCAAGCGATCGAAAACCAGATCGAAAGCGATAACCCGCCGGCGGCCAAGGCCACATTCAACAAGCTGACCCTGGTGGGCTACGAGCGCGAAGACATCCTGAACCTGATGGCTCACGTGCTGGCCGTGGAAATCGACGCGATGCTGGAAGAAGACCGGCCGTTCAACACCGACTGGTATGAAACCGCCCTGCGCGCCCTGCCAGAGCTGCCGCCGGAAAACCAGTAACCCTGCCCTTGCTCGCGAAAAACCTGAGCGCGCCGCGTTTCTCCAACTGCCCCGGGTCAACGTTAACGCTTTTCGCGAGCAAGCTCGCTCCTCCAGACTGGACAGTTCGCCCAAGTACGTTCACCTTAGGGGCTGCTAGCGTCTGACAATTCCTAGAACGTCTGGAGTCCTTATGTCGTATACCCCTGAGTTGGTTGCCGAACTGGAAATCCTTGCACTTTTCAACCTGGGCAGTTCCCAGGAAGGTCTGAAAGTCCATCAGACCGCTGCTCCCACTGCCATTGCTGCGGCCAAACGCCTGTTCGAGAAAAAACTGATCGACCAGCCAGATGGCGGCTACCTGACCAGTCTGGGCCGCGACGCAGCAGAACAAGCGCAAACACTGCTGACGATCCTGACCACCGCTACCACCAAAGAAGCCGCCTGACCCACCGTATCGCCCACGGAATCCTCTGTTCACGGATTCCGCGGGCACTTCTGCGCCGACGATAAAATTCTGGCGCCAAAAACAAATTCCCCTTAAACCTCCTACGATTCTGTCTGTAAACTCCTACACGGCCGCCCACGCCGGGCCTGCGAGCCGTTGAGTTCGACATGACCAGTACCCATGAAATCCGCCCTGACTTGGATGAAGGCATTGACCGCAAGGTACTGGCCCAACTGCGCTCGCGTTTCCTCACCCTCAATGCCGGCCGCATGGCCCGGGCTGTCGAAGGCCTGACGCCGCGCCAGCAAAGCGTGCTGGCACTGCTGCCGCTGTTTTTCCATGTCAATCACCCCTTGTTGCCTGGCTATGTCTCGGGCAGTACGCCGGCCGGTTTGTCGAATTTTGAACCGGATGCCCAGGTCCTGGCCGAAGCCCAGCGCCTGACCCGCTCGTTTTCCTACAAGCCACGCCACGGCAACCCGCCCACCCCGATCCACGGTCTGTTCCTGATGGGCAGCCTTGGCACACTGGCCCAGGCCGACCAGAGTGATATGGACGTGTGGGTCTGCCACGCCGCCGAGGTAAACGAGGCCGAGCTGGTCGAATTGCGCAAAAAGTGCCAGTTGCTGGAGGCCTGGGCCCTGAGCATGGGCGCCGAGGCGCATTTTTTCCTGATCGAACCCAGCCGTTTTGCTCAGGGCGGTCGCGATACCCAGCTCAGCTCAGATGACTGCGGCACCAGCCAGCACTATCTGTTGCTCGATGAGTTCTACCGCACCGCCATCTGGCTGGCCGGGCGCACGCCAATCTGGTGGCTGGTGCCAGTCTACGAAGAAGCGCGCTACGCCGAATTTACCCACGCGCTGATTTCCAAACGTTTTATCCGCGCCGACGAAACCCTCGACCTCGGGCACCTGGCCCATATCCCGCCGGGAGAATTTATCGGCGCCGGCCTGTGGCAGTTGTTCAAGGGTATCGAGTCACCCTACAAGTCGGTGCTCAAGCTGTTGCTCACCGAGGTGTATGCCAGCGAGCACCCCAAGGTGCAGTGCCTGAGCCTGCGTTTCAAACGTGCGGTGTTCGCCAACCAACTGGACCTGGATGAGCTGGACCCGTATATCGTGGTCTACCGTCGCATCGAAGAATACCTGCGCGGGCGCAACGAACCCGAGCGCCTGGAACTGGTGCGGCGCAGCCTGTACCTGAAGGTCAACCGCAAGCTCACCACCGGCCAGCGCGCCACCGGCTGGCAACGTGCGCTGCTGGAGCGCCTGGCCCATGAATGGGGCTGGGACCAGCGGCAACTGGCCCTGCTCGACAGCCGCAGCCAGTGGAAAGTGCGACAGGTCGCGTCCGAACGCCGCGCCCTGGTCAATGAGCTCAATTACAGCTATCGCTTCCTGACCCAATTCGCCCGCACCGAACAGACCGTGAGCCTGATCAACAAGCGCGACCTCAATGTGCTGGGCCGGCGCCTGTACGCCGCCTTTGAACGCAAGGCCGGCAAGGTCGAGTTCATCAACCCGGGGATTGCCCCGGACCTGGCCGAAGACACCCTCACCCTGGTCCACTCGCCTAATCGCAAGGAGCCGGGCCAGTACCATTGGGGCCTGTACAACGGCAGCCTGACGGCCCTGGAATGGGAGCACTTTGCGCCGATCAAACGCAGCCGCGACCTGCTGGAGATGCTCACCTGGTGCCATCGCAACGGCGTGATCGACAGCAGTACTCGCCTGGCCCTGCATCCGGGCACCAGCGATTTGAGCGAATTCGAGCTGTTCAATCTGCTGGGCAGCCTGCAACAGACCGTCGCCCTGCCCCTGGCCACGGTGGATGAGGAACGCCTGCTGCGTACGGCGATACCCGAGGAGGTGCTGTTGCTGGTCAACGTCGGCGTCGACCCGCTCAAGCACCACCGTGACTTGAATATCCTGATGACCACCGAGCGCACCGACTCCCTGAGTTACGCCGGCGTCAGGGAAAACCTGGTGTTGACCCTGGACCAGGTGACACTCAACAGCTGGAACGAGGTAATGGTCAGCCGTTACGAGGGCCCCCACGCCCTGCTCGATTGCCTGCGCGATTACCTGAATCAGTTACCACACGACCAACTGCCACGGCTGCGGGTGCGCTGTTTCTGCCATAACCGTGCGCAGTTCATTGCCCAGCGTGTGGAAGAGATTTTCGATACCGCGCAAAACCTGATGCTCAGCCAGCTCAACCACCGCTATCTGATCCAGGTGCAGCAGCACTATCACGTCATGGAACTGGCGCCGGGGCAGGCCAATCATGTGTCCCTGGCCAACCAGCAGGCGCTGGTGGAATACCTCTGTGAAGAACTGGCCAGCTACAGCCCGTTGCACCTGGATGCCATGGCCCTGGAAGACCATGATCTGGCAGCGCTGCTACCTATGGGCCAGGCGGATTGTGTGCAGGTGTTCTACCGCATCAATGACGGTTTCGCCGAGCTGTACGTGCTCGACGAATTCAACGCCCTCTGGCAACAGCGCCTGCCGTTTCATGATGAGCAAAGCTTGCTCGCCCCTTTGCAGCGCTTCCTGCAGTCGGTCATCTATCGTCGGGACGCGCTCTCACCGCTGGACCCGCAGCAGCCACTGGGGGCCGTGCAAACGCTGTATTACCAGCTGTTGCCATCGGCAAGCGGTCGGGCCCGTCGGGTCGAGCCACGACCGGCACCCCAGGTCCCGGCCAACAAACCGTTCTACGACGTGCAGGCGATTATCGGCAAGGGCGCGCCAGGCCAGGTAGGGATTACCCTGTACTGCAATCAGCGGGAGTTTTGTGAACTGGAATTTGGCGACCAGCTGTTTGCAGTGGTCGCCCAGGAGATCGTCGGGCAGCGTCGGGAAACCGAGCGCTATCGTTGCTACATCACCGACCTGGACCTGTCCGGGCTACTCGGTGATGTTCAAAGCCCAAGCAATCTCTACCTGCGCTACAAGGCCGAGTTGGAGCAGGCGCTCAACCAGGCCTTGAATCAGGTCTAGAGCGTGAATGCGCCGCCGTCTTTAGGCTGGCCTTCGACACTCAGCAGCTCAAGCTTGAGGGTCTTGCCACCTGGAGCGGGCCAGTCGATGTGCTGGCCAACCTGCAGGCCCAGCAACGCACTGCCCACCGGGGCGAGGATCGAGATCTTGCCTTCGTCGGCATTCGCGTCCTTGGGGTAGACCAGGGTCAGGTGATAGTCCTTGCCGCTGCTTTGCTCGCGGCAATGCACGCTGGAGTTCATGGTCACGACACCGGCAGGCACTTCATCGTGACCAACCACGTCTTCAGCGCGGTCAAGTTCGGCTTGCAGGGCGATGACGCCTGGCAGTTTATCGTCCATACGGTCGATCAGTTGCTCAAGACGTTGCACATCGAGACGGGTGAGGATGATGGAAGGTGCAGTCATGATTGCGGCAGACTCCTTTTTTTCTGCACAAAAAAGCAAAACCCCGCCAATAAACGGCGGGGTTCTCACGGACCTCGATGAGTTGAGGTGTACCCGGACACTACCACAGCACACCAAATAAACAAGATGGGCTGGTCTGAAGGTCAGGCACCGGCCTTGCGTTGCTCGGCCTGTGCGACGATCACGCGGCGCCGCTGATCATCGGCGGAACGCCATTCCCGGATGTCTTCCACGTGTCGGAAGCAGCCAAGGCAGACTTTCTGCTCATCCAGCCGACACAAACTGATACAAGGTGACGGCACTGCCGGGCTGACATTGCTGAACAGCGGCTTGGGCGGACGGGCGGGTGTGGGCTGGGTCACGATCAAATCTCGTCGAAATCCAGCTCGACGCCGGCCTGTTCCTGAGTGATGCGTGCAAGCATTTCGCTCAGCAGCTCATCGCTGGTGTCGTGGGACCAGCGTTTTTCTTCTTCGTCATAGTCGAAGTGAAAACCTCCGGAACGTGCCGCCAGCCACAACTGACGCAGCGGCTCCTGGCGGCTGAAGATCAATTGGCTACCGTTCTCGAACTTGACGGTCAGCACGCCGGCAGAATTTTCCAGATCCACATCCAGGCCACTCTCGTCGAAAATATCCTCCAGCGCTTGCTGGGTCGCATCGACCAGGTCGTGAAAGCGGGCTTCGGTCAAACTCATGGTGGGAACCTCAAAAAGTGTCTACTCACGCTCAAGCGCCGCACGATACGGAGGCGCCATCATGATTGCAAAGAATACCGATTTCGTTCCCATCAGCCGCGAGAAATATCCCAAATTAATGTAGGTCACTTCACGACATACTCGGCAAAGCCCCGCCGGACGGGTGTCCCGGCACATAGGCAAGCTGGCGGGTGGTCGGTATACTCGGGCGCAATTAATGCATATTCAAGGATTTAGCCATGAAGCGCCTGATCTCTTCCCTTGCTGCGCTCGTCGCGGTCGCTTGCCTCGTCAGTGCCTGTGGTCAAAAAGGCCCGTTGTACCTGCCCGATGACAGCAAAGACCCGAATGAACAGGCGCAAACGTCGCAATCCAAAGCGCACAAGCACGACACCTACTAAGGGAATTTCATGGACGCTTTTAACTACCGGAACGGCGAGCTGTTCGCGGAAGGCGTGGCGCTGTCCGCGATTGCCGAACGCTTCGGCACCCCGACCTATGTGTACTCGCGAGCGCATATCGAAGCGCAATACCGCACCTTTGCCGATGCACTGGAGGGCACGCCAAGCCTGGTGTGCTATGCAGTAAAAGCCAACTCCAACCTGGGTGTACTCAATGTCCTGGCGCGCCTGGGCGCTGGTTTTGACATCGTGTCCCGTGGCGAGCTGGAGCGTGTACTGGCCGCAGGCGGCAAGGCTGACAAAATCGTGTTCTCCGGTGTCGGCAAGACCCGCGAAGACATGCGCCGCGCCCTGGAAATCGGCGTGCATTGCTTCAACGTCGAGTCCACCGACGAGCTGGAGCGCCTGCAAGTGGTGGCCGCCGAGATGGGCGTGCGTGCGCCGATCTCCCTGCGCGTCAACCCGGATGTCGATGCCGGTACCCACCCGTACATTTCCACCGGTCTCAAAGAGAACAAGTTCGGCATCGCGATTGCCGACGCCGAAGACGTGTATATCCGCGCCGCCCAACTGCCAAACCTGGAAGTACTGGGTGTGGACTGCCATATCGGTTCGCAACTGACCAGTCTGCCCCCCTTCCTCGATGCCCTCGACCGCCTACTGGCGCTGATCGACCGCCTCGGCGAGTGCGGCATCTACCTGCACCACATTGATCTGGGCGGTGGCGTGGGCGTGCGTTATCGCGACGAAGAGCCGCCGCTGGTGGCCGACTACGTCAAGGCCGTACGCGAGCGCACCGAAGGCCGCGACCTGAAGCTGATATTCGAGCCGGGCCGCTACATCGTTGCCAATGCAGGCGTACTGCTGACCCAGGTCGAGTACCTCAAGCACACCGAACACAAGGATTTCGCCATCGTCGATGCTGCGATGAACGACCTGATCCGCCCGGCGCTGTACCAGGCCTGGATGGATGTCAGCGCCGTGCGCCCGCGCGACAGCGCCCCGCGCACCTATGACATCGTCGGCCCGATTTGTGAAACCAGCGACTTCCTGGCCAAGGACCGTGAACTGGCCCTGGCAGAAGGCGATCTGCTGGCCGTGCATTCGGCCGGTGCCTACGGGTTTGTCATGAGCTCCAACTACAACACCCGCGGGCGTACCGCCGAAGTGTTGGTGGACGGTGATCAAGCGTTTGAAGTGCGTCGCCGCGAGACGGTAGCCGAGTTGTTTGCTGGCGAAAGCCTGCTGCCGGAGTAAGCCATGCTGCTGCGTTTTACCAAGATGCACGGCCTGGGCAATGACTTTATGGTCCTTGACCTGGTCAGCCAGCACGCGCATATCCTGCCCAAGCACGCCAAGCTGTGGGGCGACCGCCATACCGGCATCGGTTTCGATCAGCTGCTGATCGTCGAGGCGCCAAGCAATCCGGAGGTGGATTTCCGTTACCGGATCTTCAACTCCGACGGTTCCGAAGTGGAACAGTGCGGCAACGGTGCGCGCTGCTTCGCCCGGTTCGTGCTGGACAAGCGCCTGACCGCCAAACGGCAGATTCGCGTCGAGACCAAAAGCGGCATTATCGAGCTGGATATCCGCAGCGACGGCCAGATCAGCGTCGACATGGGCGCCCCGCGCCTGGTGCCGGCCGATATTCCTTTCCAGGCAGAGGCCCAGGCCTTGAGTTATCCACTGGATGTCGACGGCACTGTGGTCGAGGTGGCCGCTGTGTCCATGGGCAACCCCCATGCGGTGCTGCGGGTCAACGACATCAACAATGCGCCGGTGCATGAACTGGGACCGAAGATCGAACATCACCCGCGCTTTCCGGCGCGGGTCAACGTCGGCTTCCTGCAGGTCATCGACCGCTCCCGCGCGCAATTGCGCGTGTGGGAACGCGGCGCCGGGGAAACCCAGGCTTGTGGCACCGGCGCTTGCGCCGCCGCCGTGGCTGCGATCAGCCAGGGCTGGATGGATTCGCCCCTGTTGATCGACCTGCCCGGCGGACGCCTGTCCATCGAATGGGCAGGCCCAGGCCAACCGGTGAAGATGACCGGCCCGGCATCCCGTGTATACGAAGGACAGGTCCGTCTATGAGAGCGACTCGCCAATGACCGATAAGCCCCAGGCACCCGCCAAGCAGCCCGAAGGATCCCCTTGCGAAAGCCTGGAGGCAGCGGCCGTCGCCGCTTACCTGGAGGCTAACCCGGACTTCTTCGTCGAACACGACGAACTGCTGCCGGCCCTGCGCATCCCTCACCAGCGCGGCGATACCGTGTCGCTGGTGGAGCGGCAGATGAAGATCCTGCGCGAACGCAATATCGAAATGCGCCATCGGCTCTCACAGTTGATGGACGTGGCCCGCGACAACGACCGCCTGTTCGACAAGACCCGCCGCCTGATCCTGGCACTGCTGGATGCCGCCAGCCTGGAAGACCTGACCATTGCCGTCGAAGACAGCCTGCGCCAGGACTTCCAGGTGCCGTTTGTCAGCCTGATCCTGTTCAGTGACAACCCGATGCCGGTCGGGCGCTGGGTCAAGGGCAGCGAAGCGCAGACCGCCATTGGCGGCCTGTTGTCGGAAGGCAAGACCATCAGCGGCACCCTGCGCGAGCATGAGCTGGACTTCCTGTTTGGCGAGGACCAGCGCGTGCAGATCGGCTCGACTGCCGTGGTCGCCCTCAACCATCAAGGCCTGCATGGCGTCCTGGCCATTGCCAGCCGTGACCCGCAGCACTACAAGAGCACGGTAGGCACGCTGTTTTTGACCTACATTGCCGAAGTGTTGAGCCGCAGCCTGCCGCGCTTTACCACTGCCCTGCGCGCGGTGCGCTAGCCATGGAACGGCAACTGGACGCCTACTGCGCTCACCTGCGCAGCGAGCGCCAGGTGTCTTCCCATACGCTGGAAGCCTACCGACGGGACTTGAACAAGGTCCTGGCGTTCTGCCAGAAACACCAGATCAGCAGCTGGAAGGCCCTTGATATCCAGGGCCTGCGCAGCCTGATTGCACGCCTGCACCAGCAAGGCCAATCCTCCCGCAGCCTGGCGCGCCTGCTGTCGGCGGTACGTGGTCTGTATCACTACCTCAACCGCGAAGGCCTGTGCGATCACGACCCGGCCAACGGCCTGGCGCCGCCCAAGGGTGAGCGCCGCCTGCCCAAGACCCTGGATGCCGACCGCACCCTGCAATTGCTCGATGGCGCGGTCGAAGATGACTTCCTGGCGCACCGCGACCAGGCGATCCTGGAGCTGTTCTATTCCTCGGGCCTGCGCCTGTCGGAGCTGACCAGCCTCAACCTCGAGCAACTGGACCTGGCCGACGGCCTGGTGCAAGTGCACGGCAAAGGCAGCAAGACCCGCGTGCTGCCCATCGGCAAAAAGGCCCGCGACGCCCTGCTGGTGTGGCTGCCCCTGCGAGCCCTGAGCAATCCGCCGGACGACGCGGTGTTTGTCAGCCAGCAAGGCCGACGCCTCGGGCCACGGGCCATTCAGTTGCGGGTCAAGGCCGCCGGCGAGCGGGAGCTGGGGCAGAACCTGCATCCGCACATGCTCCGGCACTCCTTTGCCAGCCACCTGCTGGAATCGTCACAAGACTTGCGCGCCGTGCAGGAACTGCTCGGCCACTCGGATATCAAGACCACCCAGATCTACACCCACCTGGACTTCCAGCACCTGGCGACGGTGTACGACAGCGCCCATCCCAGGGCCAAACGCGTTAAAGGCGGCGACTCATGAGCATCAAGCTAATCACCTTCGACCTGGACGACACCCTGTGGGACAACGTCCCCGTCATCATCAGCGCCGAAGCGTCGATGCGCCAATGGCTGGCGACCCATGCGTCCAAGGTCGGCGACCTGCCCCTGGAGCATTTCGCCAGCCTGCGCCAGCAGGTGCTGCAACGTCATCCCGAGCTCAAACACCGGATCAGTGTGCTGCGCCAGCGGGTGCTGATGCACGCCTTTGAAGAGGCCGGTTATCCACAGCCGCAAGCCACGGAGATGGCCGATGTGTGTTTTGAAGCGTTCATTCATGCGCGGCACCAGCTCACCGTCTTCCCCGAAGCCGAGCCGATGCTACAAGCCCTGCGCCAGCACTTTCTGCTGGGGGTGATCACCAATGGCAATGCCGATGTGCAGCGCGTAGGCCTGGCGGATTACTTCCACTTTGCCCTGAGGGCCGAGGATATCGGCATCGCCAAGCCGGATGCGCGCTTGTTTCAAGAGGCGTTGCAGCGGGGCGGGGTGGATGCCAGTGCGGCGGTGCATATTGGCGATCACCCTGGCGATGACATTGCCGGGGCGCAGCAGGCGGGGTTGCGAGCCGTGTGGTTCAACCCGACCGGCAAGGTTTGGGAAGGTGAGGCATTGCCGGATGCGCAGATTCGCAGCCTGACCGAGCTACCGGAGCTGCTCCACAGCTGGAAATAACGCGGCTGCGATACCACTGGAAATCCAAGGTGGGAGCCTGCTGAAGTTTGTTCCAGGCATGAAAAAACCCGCAGCGACGGCGGGCTTTTTCAGCAAGCAAGTAACCGGCCTCAGATAGGCCGACTGCCGTACTTGTTATCCGGCTTCTTCGGTGGATCTGCCACCACGTTGGCCTCGACTTCCTGCACTTTACCGCCTTTGGCGAGGAACTCTTCCATCGCACGGGCCAGCGCATCGCGCTCTTTGTTCTTGGCCTCGACGCTCGGCAGTTCGTCTACCGAAACAGCAGCCTTGGCCTTGCCTTTGGCGGCCGGAACAGGTGCATCATCGCCACCGTCATCGTCAGCAACGTCTTCCGCTACCGCTTCAAGACCTTCTTCGGTGTCGTCTTCGTCACCTACTTCCAGTTCGTCGTTTTCCAGATCATCGTCGCTCATGTTCTACCTCATGACTTGCGAAAAGCAGATTAGTTATAGCCCAGCTTCACCATCTGTCGAAGGCTGCCGGAAAAAAATCAACGTCCACCGGATAACCAGTGGCTTATGCCCCATCACCGTGCAGGTGGCGAGGACTTTACGAGCACCGCCATGATCAGGGTGCTCGTCCAGATAAACGCGTTGCCATGTGCCCATTGCCAAGTGGCCGGCCTTGACCGGCAAACTCAGTTGGCGACCCGATAGGCTGCCCTTGAAATGACCCGGGGCTTGGCCCGCAGGGTAATCAGGGTCTGTCGCCATATACAGTTCTGCGCCCATCGGCGCGCATTCTAGCGCGCTCTGGGAAAAAACAAAGTGCCGAATACGCCTACATGCCTGTAAGACATTCGCACACTGAAAAGTACTGTGTGGATCCAATCACAAACTCGGCACAAAAATGCTCACGCGCCGTCACCACAGGCAAATACCAGACAAAAAAATGCCCGGCAAGCCGGGCATGTTTTTTTTCATACGTTCTTACAAGTTGTAGCCACGTTCGTTGTGCTCCGCCAGGTCCAGGCCAACGGCCTCTTCCTCTTCGGTCACACGCAGGCCGATGGTCAAGTCCAGCACCTTGAGAATTACGAAGGTCACGATGCCGGTATAGATCACGGTAAAGCCTACGCCCTTGGCCTGGATCCAGACCTGTGCAGCAATATCGGTCACGGTGCCGAAGCCACCCAGGATCGGCGCCGCGAATACGCCGGTGAGAATCGCCCCGACAATCCCGCCCACACCGTGCACACCGAAGGCATCCAGGGAGTCATCGTAGCCCAGCTTGCGCTTGAGGCTGGTGGCGCAGAAGAAGCAGATCACGCCAGACGCCAGGCCGATCACCAGTGCGCCCATCGGGCCTACGGTACCGGCGGCCGGGGTAACGGCCACCAGGCCGGCTACCACACCCGAGGCAATGCCCAGGGCGCTTGGCTTGCCGTGGGTGATCCACTCGGCGAACATCCAGCCCAGTGCCGCAGCAGCAGTGGCGATCTGAGTCACCAGCATCGCCATGCCGGCCGTGCCGTTGGCCGCAGCAGCGGAGCCGGCGTTGAAGCCGAACCAGCCGATCCACAGCATCGCCGCGCCGATCAGGGTGTAGCCCAGGTTGTGCGGGGCCATTGGGGTGGTCGGGTAGCCTTTACGCTTGCCGAGCACGATGCACGCCACCAGGCCAGCCACACCGGCGTTGATGTGCACCACGGTACCGCCGGCGAAGTCCAGCACGCCCCAGTCCCACATCAGGCCGCCGTTGCCGCTCCAGACCATGTGCGCGATCGGCGCATAGACCAGGGTGAACCAGATAGCCATGAACAGCAGCATGGCGGAGAACTTCATGCGCTCGGCGAACGCACCGACAATCAGCGCCGGGGTGATGATCGCGAAGGTCATCTGGAAGGTGATGAACACCGCTTCCGGGAACAGCGCCGCAGGCCCAGTGATGCTGGACGGTGTGACACCCGCCAGGAACGCCTTGCCCATGCCGCCGAAGAACGAGTTGAAGTTGACGACGCCCTGTTCCATGCCCGTGGTGTCGAACGCGATGCTGTAGCCGTAGACGACCCACAGGATGCTGATCAGACCAGTAATGGCGAAGCACTGCATCATCACAGAAAGAATGTTTTTGGAGCGGACCATGCCGCCGTAGAACAGCGCCAGGCCAGGGATGGTCATGAACAGCACCAGTGCGGTGGCTGTCAGCATCCAGGCAGTGTCGCCGGAATTGAGGACTGGAGCCGCCACTTCGTCTGCCGCCATGGCCAGGCTGGGCATTACGATGGACAACAGGGCTCCTAGCCCTGCGAATTTACGCAGAGTCATATTGTTTTCTCCTGGGGCGTTGGGGTTTGGCGGCTTAGATTGCGTCGGTATCGGTTTCGCCGGTACGGATGCGAATAGCCTGTTCCAGATTGACCACGAAGATCTTGCCGTCACCGATCTTGCCGGTGTTGGCCGCCTTGGTTATCGCCTCGATAACCCGATCAAGATCCTTGTCGTCAATGGCGACATCAATCTTCACCTTCGGCAGGAAATCGACTACGTATTCCGCGCCGCGATACAGCTCGGTATGACCCTTCTGCCGACCGAAGCCTTTGACCTCAGTGACGGTAATGCCCTGCACGCCGATCTCGGACAGTGACTCGCGTACATCGTCCAACTTGAACGGCTTGATGATGGCAGTGACTAGCTTCATGAAAACTCTCTCCCGAATTGGTGGACTTGCCCCAGGAAAACAAACCCGTCTCAAGTCTAAGCGCAGTGCCTGGCTTTGTAACGCATCGTCGCCTCGGCGAATGCCTTTGCGACGCCAGCTAACCGTTGGTGACGAAACATGTACCCTGGTCCGTCAGCGCACTGCATTCGTCACAGCGACTGCATCAGTGCATGGGTCATGATCGTCTAAGCAGAAACCTTGCCAGCTCCGTAAAAGTCACTGAAATCAATCCGTTGCCCGTCTACGCCCACCAATGGGCCGGTGCAGCAGCCTGGATACGCACAAAAACAGTGCATCCGCATTCAGCCCAATGCGCGAAAAGCGTGCGCAGGCCACGCTGAAAAGACTATAGGCGCTGCGTGATACACTGCCGGCCAACTGTTTTCCGGAATGTTTCCCATGCTCGCGCCCAAAGACCTCCTCGACGCCCTGAGCGGCCACGCCTCTCGCCTGTTCAGCGGCGAAACCCCGCTGCCCCGCAATGAAATCGAAAGCCAGTTCAAGGCGCTGCTGCAAAGCGGGTTCAGCAAGCTGGACCTGGTCAGCCGTGAGGAATTCGACAGCCAGATGGTAGTCCTGGCCCGCACCCGTGCGCGGCTGGAGAGCCTGGAGGCGAAGGTGGCGGAGTTGGAAGCGCGGCTGAATCCACCTCAGGAATAACCACCGCGTCCCCTCTTGGAGCCGGCTTGCCGGCTCCTGCAATGACAGCGCCTGGATACGTTCTGTAAAACCTGCACACAGCGCCTCACCCTCCCTCGTCTACCCTTGAAAAACCGCAGCACGCGGCCCTCCCTTTCAAGGAACGAGCATGTCCCTCGCCATCGTCCACAGCCGCGCCCAGATCGGCGTCGAAGCCCCCGCCGTCACTGTCGAAGTGCATATGGCCAATGGCTTGCCGTCCCTGACCCTGGTGGGCCTGCCGGAGACCGCGGTCAAGGAGAGCAAGGACCGGGTGCGCAGCGCCATTCTCAACAGCGCGCTGCAATACCCCGCACGCCGTATCACCCTCAACCTGGCGCCCGCCGACCTGCCCAAGGACGGCGGGCGTTTTGATCTGGCGATTGCCCTGGGGATTCTCGCGGCCAGCGTGCAGGTACCGGCGCTGGAGTTGGATGACGTTGAATGCCTTGGCGAACTGGCCCTGTCTGGCGAAGTGCGGGCCGTCAAAGGGGTGTTGCCGGCCGCGCTGGCGGCACGCAAGGCCGGGCGCAGCGTGATCGTGCCCAGGGCCAATGCCGAGGAGGCGTGCCTGGCCTCCGGGTTGAAGGTGATTGCAGTGGATCATCTGCTGCAAGTGGTGGCGCACCTGAATGGACGGGTGCCGATCGAGCCGTACAAGTCCGACGGGCTGCTGTACCTGAACAAACCTTACCCGGACCTGAGCGAGGTGCAGGGCCAACTTGCCGCCAAGCGCGCGTTGCTGATTGCCGCCGCGGGTGCCCACAACCTGCTGTTCAGCGGGCCACCCGGCACCGGCAAGACCTTGCTCGCCAGCCGCCTGCCCGGCCTGCTGCCGCCCTTGAGCGAACAGGAAGCCCTGGAAGTGGCAGCCATCCAGTCGGTGGTCAGCCTCGCACCGTTGAGCCACTGGCCCCACCGGCCATTTCGTCAGCCGCACCATTCGGCGTCCGGGCCGGCGCTGGTGGGCGGCGGTTCGAAGCCACAACCTGGGGAAATCACCCTGGCCCATCACGGCGTGTTGTTTCTCGATGAGCTGCCGGAATTTGATCGCAAGGTGCTGGAGGTGCTGCGCGAGCCATTGGAGTCCGGGCATATCGTGATTTCCCGGGCGCGCGACCGCGTGAGCTTCCCCGCACGCTTTCAGCTGGTGGCAGCCATGAACCCTTGCCCCTGCGGCTATATGGGCGAACCCAGCGGGCGCTGTCGGTGTACGCCGGAACAGATCCAGCGCTACCGCAACAAGCTCTCGGGGCCGTTGCTGGATCGAATCGACCTGCACCTGACCGTTGCCCGGGAAAGCACCGCGCTGAACCCAGCCAAACAAACCGGCAATGACACTGCCAGCGCTTCAACCCTCGTCGCCAGCGCCAGGGATCGCCAGCAACAACGCCAGGGCTGTGCAAATGCATTCCTCGACCTGACGGGTTTGCGGCGCCACTGCGAGCTATCGAAAGCCGATGAGGGCTGGCTGGAAAGCGCCTGTGAGCGCCTGACCCTGTCGTTGCGCGCAGCTCATCGGCTACTCAAGGTCGCGCGCACCCTGGCCGACCTGGAACAGGCAGACGCCATCGCTCGCCATCATCTGGCCGAAGCGTTGCAGTACCGGCCAGCCGCCGTGACTTAGCGATCCCTGGGCAAATCCAACAGCAGCCCCGCCACTTCCATCACCTCACCCAGTACCACTTGCGCCGACTCGACGGAGGGCTTGAGCAACAGGTCATCGGTATAACCCATCGTCACCGCAAAGATCTGGCGGGCCGCACGGCTGGATGAGTCACAGCGAAATACCCCGGCAGCGATCCCCTGCTCGATCACATCGGCAAGCATGGCTTGCCACTGGGCATTGACCAGCAGATACGCCTGAGCCAGTTCCGCGTCATGCATCGCCTCATCCCAGGCATCCAGCCAGAGCGCCCAGCCGGCGTCGGCGGTACAGGGCAGGCAACCCCTGAGGAAACCCACCAAGGCCTCAAGCGGCGGCGCATCTGCCAATGGCACGCGCACTTCGTCCAACTGCTCATTGGCGAAGCGAACAAAGGCTTCGCGGCGCAGTTCTTTCCAGTCGCTGAAGTAGTGATACACGTGGCTGCGGGACAAGCCCGCATGCTCCGCCAGATCGCGGGTGGAGACATCGGCAAAGCCCTTGCTGCGAAACAGCTCCAGGGCTGCGGCGATGATCTGGTCTTTACGGTCGATACGCGACATGGGCAATTCCTTACGGGCGCCGTCAGATAAGCGGCGCTTGCTTTTTGAGCGATCGCTCAAGGATACTTGAGCAGTCGCTCAATAGTAGCGCCTATTACTCCTTTGGTGCACCCATGCCATCCACAACGCCACAGATCCTGATCGAAGAAAGCAAGAAAATCGGCCAGCAATCGGCCAGCCAAACCCTCAAGGCAATCGCCAAGGCTTATCCCGGCAAGCTGTTCTGCACGCTGTCGTTGGTTGCGCTGGAGAACGCGTTGCTGCTGGCCTATCCCCTGTTTGCCGGTTTCGCCGTGGACTCGATCCTGCGCGGCGATGCCAGCAGTGCGCTGTTCTATGCGGCCGTGGTGATGGCGTTCTGGGTGGTCGGCGCCGCACGCCGGGCGTTGGATACCCGGACCTTCACGCGGATCTACGCCGATCTTGCCGTACCTGTGATTCTCAACCAGCGTCTACAGAATCACAGCACGTCCAAGGCCGCCGCACGGGTGGTGCTGGCGCGGGACTTTGTCGACTTCTTCGAAAAGCATGTGCCGGTGATCGCGACAGCCTTGGTCTCCATCGTTGGCGCGGCCGCGATGTTATTGGTGATTGAACCTTGGGTGGGCCTGGCCTGCTTTGCGGCACTGCTGCTTTGCATCATCCTGCTACCGCGCTTTGCCCGCCGTAACGAGCAGTTGCACGAACGGTTGAATAACCGCCTGGAGAAAGAGATTGGCCTGGTGGAAAAGGTTGGCGCCCAGACGTTGCGACGCCATTACCAACTGCTGTCACGCCTGCGTATCTGGCTGTCGGACCGCGAAGCCGTCGCCTACCTGTTTCTCGGCGCGCTGGCAGCGCTACTGTTCATCGTAGCGATCAGCCAACTGGCCTTGTCGCCAGCGGTCAAGGCCGGCCATGTCTATGCGGTGATGACGTACCTGTGGACCTTCGTCAGCAGCCTCGACGAAGCGCCAGGGATGGTTGATCAACTGGCGCGGCTCAAGGACATCGGCAAACGGGTGGATCCGGGACTCGGGAATTGATCAGCCTTACCGAAACCGATCCACCTCTTGCCGCAGCCCTGCCGCCAACGTCTCCAACTCCCTGGCGGTAATCGCCAGGTTCGAGACCACTTCCCGCTGCTCACTGTTGGCCAGGGCAATGCTCTGCAGGTTGCTGCTGAGCAAAGTCGCGGTGCTGCTTTGCTCCTGGGTCGCTGTGGTAATCGCGGCAAACTGCTGCCCCGCCGAGCGGCTTTGCTCGTCGATGCGCGCCAGGGCCGAGGCCACGTCGGCGTTGCGCGACAAGCCTTCCTGCATCAGCACATTGCCCTGCTCCATGGTGCTGATGGCATTGCCGGTTTCCTGCTGGATGCTCTGGATCATCCCGGAAATCTCATCGGTGGCCTGGCGGGTACGCGAGGCCAGGTTGCGCACCTCATCGGCGACCACGGCAAATCCACGCCCCTGCTCCCCGGCCCGCGCCGCCTCGATGGCGGCGTTGAGTGCCAGCAGGTTGGTCTGTTCGGCGATCGAGGTAATCACGCCAACAATGCCGCCGATTTCCTGGGAACGTTGGCCCAGGGTATTGATCACCTTGGCCGTGCTGTTCAGTGCCGTGGCGATATGCTCCAGGGACGACGACGCCTCCTGCATCGAGTTGCGGCCAATGCGGGTCTGCTGGGCATTTTCCTGGGCCATGCGTTCGGTATTGCCCATGTTGTCGGCAATGTTCAGCGAAGTGGCGCTGAACTCTTCCACCGCGCCGGCCATGCTGGTGATCTCGCCGGATTGCTGCTCCATGCCCTCATAAGCGCCTCCCGACAAACCTGACAGCGCCTGGGCGCGGCTGTTGACCTCTTCGGCCGCCTTGCGGATATGGGAGACCATGGTCGACAAGGCCTCGCCCATCTGGTTGAAGCTGCGTGCCAGTTGTCCGATTTCATCGTGGCTGGACACATTCAGCCGCGCACTCAAATCGCCGGCCCCCAGGGCTTCGGCCTGGCGCACCAGGTCGCCCAGGGGCTGCAATTTGCTGCGTAGCAACCAGACCGCCGCGCCTACCGCCAACAGCATCGCCAGCACGCTGCCGATCACCAGGCGGATACCCACGGCCCAGGTCACCGCGCGGATCTCGGCCTTGGGCATGCTCGCCACCACCGACCACGGGCCGCCGTCAAATGGCACCGCAACGCTGTAGAAGTCTTCGCCCTTGTCACTCCAGAAACGCCCCTGGCCAGGCTTTTGCGCCAGCTCCAGGATCACCGGAACGGCCTGCTCCAATGCCTGAACGCCGGCAGGCGGCACCAGCCAGTGTTTTTGCTCGTCCAGCAGCGCCAGCGAGCCGGTCTGGCCAATGCGGAACCGCTTGAGGTTGGCGAATTGGGCGTTCTGCGCATCGGTGTAGTCGAAACCGATGAACAACACCGCAATCACCTGGCCGCTGGCATCACGTACCGGGCTGTACTGGGTCATGTAGGAACGCTCGAACAGCACCGCGCGACCGATGTAGCTCTGCCCGGCGAGCAGGCGCTGGTAGGCCGGCCCCTGGCGATCCAGCACGGTGCCGATGGCGCGGTTGCCGTCCTGTTTGGTCAGGGAGGTGCTGATACGGACAAAGTCTTCGCCGCTGCGCACGAACACCGTGGCCACGCCGCCGGACATCTGCTTGAACTCATCGACCTCGTCGAAGTTGTTGTTCAGTACTTCAGTGCCCAGGTAAAGGCTCGGGGTCTGCACCCCGGCCACACTCACCATCTGCTCGGGACGTACGCTCAACCCGGCGCCGAAGCGCTTTTCAAACAACCCGCTCAAACGCTGGGTGCTCTCACGCAGGGTGCTGTGGAAGGTATTGAGTTGGTCGGCGAGCAAACGCGCTTCGCTGGCCAGGTGTTCTTCACGGGTCAGCAGGTTGGCCGAGTCCAGGGAGCGCAGGGCAAATACCGTGCTGCCGCTGATCACGACAGCCAATATGACCGCCAAGGCAATGCCCAGCTGCGAAGCGATGCGGGCGCGGGGTTGAGACATGACAGCTCCTGGCCGAGGCCCGGATCGTCCTGATCTCATAGCGCTAATCGGCAAATTTCTTGGATTGGGGGCACGCTGAGCCGCAACTAATGGCGACTCCGACACACCTACTTCGGCGGCCCCAATCAATACTTGAGCAAATTACAGGGGCATCACTCAAAGGCACCGTGTGTAGGGAGCTGCATCGTTTCACTCGAGCTGTTCCACCGCCGGCAAGGCCATGGCCCGGACTTCACTTTGCAGGAAGTCCGACAGCCTGCGCAGGCGCTCACCGCCGGGGCGGGTCTTGGGCCAGACCAGGTAATAGCTTTCGCCGCTGGCCACCGCAGTAGGCCATGGCAAACTCAAGCGCCCCTGGGCCACATCCTCGGCGACCATCAACAGATCGCCCATGGACACGCCATAGCCCCGGGCAGCGGCAATCATCCCCAGCTCCAGCGTATCGAACACCTGCCCGCCCTTGATGGCGACGCGGGACGCCAGCCCCGTACGCTGCAACCAGCGGCGCCAGTCACGCCGATCCGGCGTGGGGTGCAGCAGTTCAGCGCTGGCCAGGCGCTCCACATCCCAGGGGCCGTCATTGAGCAGGTTCGGCGCGCCCACCGGGATCAACAGTTCGGGAAACAGGTAGCTGGCTTCCCAGTCCGCCGGAAAGTGCCCGTCACTCAGCAAGACCGCGCAGTCGAACGGTTCCTGATTGAAATCCACTTCGTCGATGCTCATCCAGGCGCTGGTCAACTGCACCTCGTTGCCCGGCTGCAAGTGCCGGAACCGGCTCAGGCGCGCCAGCAACCAGCGCATGGTCAGGGTCGACGGGGCCTTCATGCGCAGGATGTCATCTTCGGCATTCAAGGTATGGCAGGCGCGCTCCAGGGCGGCGAAACCCTCGCGCACCCCAGGCAGCAGCAGGCGCGCCGACTCGGTCAACTGCAAGGTGCGCCCGCTGCGCTGGAACAGGCGGCAGGCGAAATGCACCTCCAGGGTACGGATATGCCGGCTGACTGCACTTTGGGTGATGGACAGTTCTTCGGCCGCACGGGTGAAGGAGTTATGCCGTGAGGCGGCTTCAAATGCACGCAAGGCATACAGCGGAGGCAGGCGACGAGACATGAGGAAAACTCCGACGGCACGATTCCGAAACCCTACCAGATTCATCTTGGCATGAGTTTTAATCATGCGAATGATCGCATTTATCCCTTTGTGCAAAGCGCTGAGAGCGCCGAGAATCAACCCTTCTACCCCTTGTGCAATTATTGAGCGTGATGATCATGCAGCATCCGGCGCGTACCGAACTCTGGGCCATTCTGCGGCTGTCAGGGCCGTTGATTGCCTCGCAGTTGGCGCACATGTTGATGGTGCTGACCGACACCCTGATGATGGCCCGCCTCAGCCCCGAAGCCCTGGCCGGCGGCGGGCTGGGCGCGGCAAGCTATTCGTTTGTGTCGATCTTTTGCATCGGCGTGATTGCCGCCGTGGGCACCCTGGTCGCCATTCGCCAGGGCGCCGGCGACATCGAGGGCGCCACCCGCCTGACCCAGGCCGGCCTGTGGCTGGCCTGGCTGATGGCCCTGGTGGCCGGCCTGCTGCTGTGGAACCTCAAGCCGGTGCTGCTGATGTTCGGCCAGACCGAAACCAACGTGCAGTCGGCCGGGCAATTCCTGATGATCCTGCCGTTCGCCCTGCCCGGCTACCTGACGTTCATGGCCCTGCGCGGCTTCACCAGCGCCATCGGCAAAGCCACGCCGGTGATGGTGATCAGCCTGTGCGGCACGGTGCTCAACTACCTGCTCAACCATGCGTTGATCGAAGGCATGTTCGGCCTGCCCAAGCTGGGCCTGATGGGCATTGGCCTGGTCACGGCGATTGTCGCCAACTGCATGGCCCTGGCACTGTTGTGGTACATCAAATACAACCGCGCCTACGCGGCCTACCCCCTGGGCAAGGGCCTGCTGCGGCCCAACCTGCATTACTTACGCGAGCTGTGGCGCCTGGGCCTGCCGATTGGCGGCACCTATGCGGTGGAAGTCGGCTTGTTCGCCTTTGCGGCGCTGTGCATGGGCACCATGGGCAGTACGCAGTTGGCGGCCCACCAGATTGCCCTGCAAATCGTCTCGGTGGCGTTCATGGTGCCGGCGGGCATGTCCTATGCCGTCACCATGCGCATCGGCTTGCACTATGGCGGCGGGCAACTGCTCGACGCACGGCTGGCCGGACGCGTGGGTATCGCCTTCGGCGCGAGCGTGATGCTGGGGTTTGCCATGGTGTTCTGGCTGTTTTCAGACCCGCTGATCGGCCTGTTCCTCGACCATGACGACCCGGCCTTCGCCCAAGTGATCAGCCTGGCGGTCAGCCTGTTGGCCGTGGCGGCGTGGTTCGAGCTGTTCGACGGCGTGCAGACCATCGCCATGGGTTGCATCCGAGGGCTCAAGGATGCCAAAACCACGTTCCTCGTCGGCCTGGGTTGTTACTGGTTGATTGGCGCACCGGCGGCCTGGTTGATGGCGTTTACCCTGGACTGGGGCCCGACTGGCGTGTGGTGGGGGCTGGCGCTGGGGCTTGCCTGTGCGGCGATTACCCTGACCTGGGCGTTTGAGGCGAAGATGAAGCGGATGATTGCCCAGGAGCCGCAAGTCGATGCGGTCCCACAGCCGAACTGAAGGATGTACTCGGTCAGTGTGGGAGCTGGCTTGCCAGCTCCCACCTTTTTGATTGGTTTACAGCGCTAGATCACATCGCCCAACAACGCCTGCTGGCTGCTGCCAAACGTCAGGTATTCCACCAATTCCGCCAGCGGCAACGGCTTGCTGATCAGGTAACCCTGGGCTTGGTCGCAGCCGAACAAGCGCAACAACGCCAGCTGCTCCGGGGTTTCCACGCCTTCGGCCACCACTTCCAGGTTGAGGTTGTGGGCCAGGTTGATCATGGCGTGCACCAGCTTGCGGTTTTCTTCGCGCTCTTCCATACCGCCGACAAAGCTCTTGTCGATCTTGAGCAAGGCAATCGGCAGGCTGTTGAGGTGCACGAAGGACGAGAACCCGGTGCCAAAGTCATCCAGGGAGAAGCGCACACCCAGGCGGCCCAAGGCATCCATGGTCTGCTTGACCAGGTCGCTGCGGCGCATCACGGCGGTTTCAGTAAGCTCGAATTCCAGCCATTGCGCCTCCACCCCACGCTCGGCAATCAAACGGCTCAGGGTCGAGAGCAACTGGCTGTCCTGGAACTGACGGAACGACAGGTTGACCGCCATGTGCAACGGCGGCAGGCCGCGCTCGCGCAAGTCCTGCATATCGCGCAGGGCCCGGGAAATTACCCAGTAGCCCAACGGCACGATCAGGCCGCTCTGCTCGGCAAGCGGCACGAACTCGCTCGGCGGCAGCAAGCCACGTTCACCGTGGCGCCAGCGCACCAGGGCTTCGAGGCCGACGATATGCCCATCGTCCAGGTCCAGCCGCGGCTGGTAATGCAGTTCCAGTTCGTCACGGCGCAGCGCCCGGCGCAGTTCGCTTTCCAGATCGGCGAGACTGCGGGCATTGCGGTTGATGCGTTCATTGAAGATATGAAAGGTGCAGCCCTGGGTGCTCTTGGCCTGTTGCATGGCGATATGCGCGTGCCACATCAACGGGTCGGCGCCGGCCTTGGCGCGGGCATGGGCCACACCGAGGCTGCAACCGATCAGCAGGCTCTCGCCATCGACCCAGTAAGGTTCGGCCATGGCCTCGGTGATGCGCTCGGCCATCCACTCGGCGCGTTGCGGCGCACGGCGGGTGTCGATCAACAAGGCAAATTCATCACTGCCCAGGCGCGCCAGTTGGTCGCCGACCTCCAGTTGGCTCTTGAGCCGCGAGACCACTTGCAGGATCAGCCGGTCGCCCGCCTGATGGCCGAGGGCATCGTTGGCGTGGCGGAAGTTGTCCAGGTCCAGGTGGCCGAGGGCCAGGCCACGCCCGTCGTTTTCCGCCAGGCGCGCGGCCAGCAGGGTCTGGAAACCCTGGCGGTTGGCGATGCCGGTCAAGGGGTCTTGTGCGGCCAGGCGTTGCAGGGTGTTTTCCAGCAAGCCGCGCTCGCGTACATGGCGCAGGCAGCGGCGCAGGGTATCCACATCAAACGCGCCACGGATCAACCAATCGCTGGCGCCCAACGGTGCAACCAGCGGTTCCTGCTCCAGCAGCATTACGGTGGGCAGGTTACAACGGCCAGGGCCGGGTTGCAGACCGGGGGTGGTGAGCAAGACAGCCGTGCGGCCGTCGTCGAACAAGCTGCTCACCGACTCCCAGCTTGGCGCACTGATCAGCACAGCCCCATCGCCCATCGGCGCCAGGCACTCGCGCAACAACGCTGCCCACGCTGGCTCATCGGCCAGTAGCAGCAAACGCAAGGGTTCGACAGGCGTAGACAAGCTAGCTCCCTAGACTTTGCAAAAATTCGTTGGCGGCGGGCATTATGACGTGCAGCCTGATAATGACAAATGATATTGGTTATCAAATGCGCGCAGTGCAGGTCTAGATCGAACAATAGACCCAAAAACCCCGCACATCCTGCGGCAAAGTAACAAAACCGGCAAATTTAGATCGAGTGGTACGTCACACTGTCGTTCAGAGGCGGCAGAATCTTGCCAGCCTGTTAAAATGCCCGCCCTTTTCGCTCAAAGACTCCCAAAACCCTGTATGTCCCGACTCAATCCCCGGCAGCAAGAAGCCGTGAACTACGTCGGCGGCCCTCTATTGGTGCTCGCCGGTGCTGGCTCCGGCAAGACCAGCGTGATCACCCGCAAGATCGCGCACCTGATCCAGAACTGCGGCATCCGTGCCCAGTACATCGTCGCCATGACCTTTACCAACAAGGCGGCGCGGGAAATGAAAGAGCGCGTCGGCACCCTGCTCAAGGGTGGCGAAGGCCGTGGCCTCACTGTGTGTACCTTCCACAACCTGGGGCTGAACATCATCCGCAAGGAGCATGTGCGGCTGGGCTACAAGCCGGGCTTCTCGATCTTCGACGAGACCGACGTCAAGGCCCTGATGACCGACATCATGCAGAAGGAATACGCGGGCGACGACGGGGTCGACGAGATCAAGAACATGATCGGCTCGTGGAAAAACGACCTGATCCTGCCGCCCGAAGCCCTGGAAAACGCGCGCAACCCCAAGGAGCAGACCGCCGCCATCGTCTACACCCACTACCAGCGCACGCTCAAGGCGTTCAACGCGGTGGACTTCGACGACCTGATCCTGCTGCCGGTGAAGCTGTTCCAGGAACACGCCGATATCCTCGAAAAGTGGCAGAACAAGGTGCGCTACCTGCTGGTGGACGAATACCAGGACACCAACGCCAGCCAATACCTGCTGGTGAAGCTGCTGATCGGCACGCGCAACCAGTTCACCGTGGTCGGCGACGATGACCAGTCGATCTACGCCTGGCGCGGTGCGCGCCCGGAAAACCTGATGCTGCTCAAGGACGACTACCCGTCCCTGAAAGTGGTGATGCTGGAGCAGAACTACCGCTCCACCAGCCGCATCCTGCGTTGCGCCAACGTGCTGATCTCGAACAACCCCCACGAATTCGAAAAACAGCTGTGGAGCGAGATGGGCCACGGCGATGAGATCCGCGTGATCCGCTGCCGCAACGAAGATGCCGAAGCCGAGCGCGTGGCCGTGGAAATCCTCAGCCTGCACCTGCGCACCGACCGGCCCTACAGCGACTTTGCGATCCTCTATCGCGGCAACTACCAGGCCAAGCTGATCGAGCTGAAGTTGCAGCACCATCAGGTGCCGTATCGTCTGTCCGGCGGCAACAGCTTTTTCGGACGCCAGGAAGTAAAGGATCTGATGGCCTACTTCCGGCTGATCGTGAACCCGGATGACGACAACGCCTTCCTGCGCGTGATCAACGTGCCGCGCCGGGAAATCGGCTCCACCACCCTGGAAAAGCTCGGCAACTACGCCACCGAACGCAAGATCTCGATGTACGCCGCCACCGACGAAATCGGCCTGGGCGAACACCTGGACACGCGCTTCACCGATCGCCTGTCGCGCTTCAAGCGCTTTATGGACAGGGTGCGCGAGCAATGCGCCGGCGAAGACCCGATCAGCGCCCTGCGCAGCATGGTCATGGATATCGACTATGAAAACTGGCTGCGCACCAACAGCTCCAGCGACAAGGCCGCGGACTACCGCATGGGCAACGTCTGGTTTCTGATCGAGGCGCTGAAGAACACCCTGGAAAAAGACGAAGACGGCGAAATGACCGTCGAAGACGCCATCGGCAAGCTGGTGCTGCGCGACATGCTCGAGCGCCAGCAGGAAGAGGAAGACGGCGCCGAAGGTGTGCAAATGATGACCTTGCATGCGTCCAAGGGACTGGAATTCCCCTACGTGTTCATCATGGGCATGGAAGAGGAAATCCTCCCACACCGCTCCAGTATCGAAGCCGACACCATCGAGGAAGAACGGCGCCTGGCCTACGTGGGCATTACCCGCGCACGTCAGACCCTGGCCTTCACCTTTGCGGCCAAGCGCAAGCAATACGGCGAAATCATCGACTGCGCCCCAAGCCGGTTCCTCGATGAGCTGCCACCGGACGACCTGGCCTGGGAAGGCAACGACGACACCCCAACTGAAGTCAAGGCGGTACGCGGCAACACCGCCCTGGCGGATATACGCGCGATGCTAAAGCGCTAGAATCGACTACTTTTTAATCTACTTTCGGCGCCCCTTGCGCCACCAGAGGAAGCTTTTGTGGAAGCACTGCACAAGAAAATTCGCGAAGAAGGCATCGTGCTTTCCGACCAGGTACTCAAGGTCGACGCCTTTCTGAACCATCAGATCGACCCGGCGCTGATGAAACTGATCGGCGACGAATTCGCCGCGCTGTTCAAGGATTCGGGGATCACCAAGATCGTCACCATCGAAGCCTCAGGCATCGCGCCAGCGATCATGACCGGCCTGAACCTGGGCGTGCCGGTGATCTTCGCCCGCAAGCAGCAGTCCCTGACCCTGACGGAAAACCTGCTGTCGGCGACGGTGTATTCCTTCACCAAGAAAGTCGAAAGCACCGTGGCAATCTCTCCACGCCACCTGACCAGCAGCGACCGCGTGCTGGTGATCGACGACTTCCTGGCCAACGGCAAGGCGTCCCAGGCGCTGATTTCGATCATCAAACAGGCCGGCGCCACCGTGGCGGGCCTGGGGATTGTGATCGAGAAGTCGTTCCAGGGCGGGCGTGCTGAGCTGGATGCCCAGGGTTACCGGGTTGAGTCGCTGGCGCGGGTCAAGTCCCTGGCCGGTGGCGTCGTGACCTTCATCGATTAAACCTGAGCGGGCACGCTTAAAAATGTGGGAGCGGGCTTGCTCGCGATAGCGGTCTGTCAGTCAACTCACGAGTGGCTGATCCATTGCTATCGCGAGCACGCCCGCTCCCACATTTGGTTTGTGGTGGCCGTTAGTGTGCAGTGGCCTTAAGGCCAGCAAGCAATAGGCGCTGATACAATTCCTCTTTAAACCCCTCCGGCTTATCCAGGCGCATCCGCACCAAGTGCTCGGGAAACGCCTCAGGCTCAGGCGCATCCAGCGCCGCTTTGCCCAACTCCAGAATCTCCGTCAGCTTGAATTTGCTCTTGAGCCAGTTCAACGCGCGCAACAAATCCCGTTCTTCATCGGTGAAGTCACTGCCCAGCGGGTACTCCGGGAACAGCCTTGAATGCCGTGCTTGCACCGCCTGCAAACGCTCTGGCGTGTTGTCGGCAAAGCGCGGGTCGAGCTGAAAGTCCTTGGGCAACTTGCCGGCTTTTTGCGCCTGCTCGATCAAGTCCGCCTGGAAGCGTGAGTCGGTGATATTGAGCAGCGCCTCGATCACCTTGGCGTCGGTCTGGCCACGCAGGTCGGCGATGCCGTATTCGGTGATGACAATATCGCGCAAGTGCCGGGGAATCGTGCAATGGCCATATTCCCAGACGATATTGGAGCTGACATCACCGCCCGCTTCACGCCAGCTGCGCAGGATCAGGATCGAGCGCGCGCCCTCCAGCGCATGGCCCTGAGCCACAAAGTTGTATTGCCCACCCACGCCACTGAGCACGCGACCGTCTTCCAGTTGGTCGGCAACGCCAGCGCCCAGCAACGTGACCATGATGGCGCTGTTGATAAACCGCGCATCCAGGCGCTGTAAACGCTTGAGTTCTTCCTGCCCGTACAGCTCGTTGATATAGCTGATGCGGGTCATGTTGAATTCCAGGCGCTTGGCGTGGGTCATTTCCTGCAAGCGCTGGTAAAAACTGCGGGGGCCGAGGAAGAAGCCACCGTGGATCGACACGCCATCCGGTTGTGCCGCGTCGTCCAGCAGACCCGCATTGGCCTGCTGCTGCGTCGCCACATCGGGGTACACCTTGCGCCGCACAATACCGGCGTCGGCCAGCACCAGCAGGCCATTGACGAACATTTCGCTGCAGCCATAGAGGCCCCGGGCAAACGGCTCGACCCCGCCCTCGCGGCTGATCAGCGGCGCCCATTGGTACACATCCAGGTCGGTGAGCAACTGCCGGTAGCCTTCGTTATCGGCCTGACGCGCCAGCAATGCGGCAGTCAGGGCGTCGCCCATCGAACCGATACCGATCTGCAGGGTGCCGCCATCGCGTACCAGGGTACTGGCGTGCAAACCAATGAAGTGGTCCTGCAAACCCACTGGCATGTTCGGCGTGGAAAACAGCGTGGTGCGATCTTTTTCGTCGATCAGGAAGTCGAACTGATCCATGCCCAGCTCGGCATCACCGGGCATGTAGGGCAAATCATCATGCACCTGGCCCACCACCAGGATGGTCTCGCCTGCCGCGCGGCGCTTGGCGATCATCGGTAACAGGTCGAGGGTGATATCGGGGTTGCAGCTCAGGCTCAGGCGATCCGGGTGCTCACTGCTGCTGGCCACCAACTGCGCGATCAGGTTCAGGCCGGCGGCGTTGATATCGCGGGCGGCATGGCTGTAGTTGCTGCTGACGTAATCCTGCTGGGCCGAGGTGCTATGCAGCAGGCTGCCGGGCTGCATAAAAAACTGCTGCACGTGGATATTGGCCGGCAGGCTGTCCTTGCGCAGGGCGGCGAGGAAGTCCAGCTCAGGATAATCGCCGAACACCCGCTCGATAAACGGCTCCAGAAAACGCTTCTGCAAGCCATCGCCCAACGGCGGGCGACCCAGGCTCAGTGCGGTGTAAATCGTCAGCGCCCGCTCAGGCAGCTTGGCGATGCGCCGGTACAAGGCATTGGCAAACAGATTCGCCTTGCCCAGGCCCAGCGGCATACCCATGTGGATATGCGCAGGCAAGCGCTCCAGTACGTCATCGACCGCTTGCTCGATTGAACACAACTGCACCATCCGACCCTCCTGACATTCCATGATTAGGGGTTGGACCGAGCTTGCCGGGTCTTTGCTGCAATGAACAGCCTTGGCCGCCAAATTGCGCCCACAAAAAAGCCGCTGGTCAGCGGCTTTTTGGCGAAGATCGGTTTATTTCAAACCAGACATCTTCTCGATCGCACCCTTGAGGTCAGCATCCGAGCAATCGGCGCAGGTACCTTTAGGCGGCATGGCGTTGATACCAGTGATGGCCTTGGCCAGGATGCCATCAAGGCCGCCCTGGTGGTCGGCGCGCTCTTTCCAGGCGGCGGTGTCACCGATTTTCGGTGCGCCCAACAGGCCAGTGCTGTGGCAAGCATTACAGTGTTTAGCGATGATCTCGTCCGGCGTTTTCGCGCCGCCGCCGCCAGCTGTCACAGCGACTTCCATCCCCTTGCATTCTTCGCCCTGAATACAGACCTTCCCGACGGGTTCAAGACGCTTGGCAATATCATCATTGGTCGCAGCTTGAGCGCTGGCAGCCCAAAGGGCCAGTACGGTTGCTGGTACAGCCAGCATTTTCATAATTAGGTTCACGCGTTCACCCTCATGGTGGCTATTCACGCCTGCGGCCACGGTTTCGCAGGCGGCGAAAGTATAACGGTTAGGCCGCCTCACTGAAACAACCCTATTATCCAAGGGGGGATTCAGCATGGCGAAATACAACTACGGGCACCTCTGCAAGGTAGGCAGGGCGCCTCTTCGGTTAAAAGTTCGCGGGTGTGGCTGCGCTGATTAGTCGCGCCGGCACATCGAACGGATTGCGAAAACGGTGCGGCTTGGTGCTTTCAAAGTAGTAGCTATCGCCGGCTTCGAGCACAAAAGTTTCGACGCCCACGACCAATTCCAGACGACCTTCCAACAGAATCCCGGTTTCCTCGCCATCATGGGTCAGCATTTCCTCGCCCGTATCGGCGCCCGGCGGGTAGATTTCGTTGAGAAACGCAATCGCCCGGCTGGGATGCGCACGGCCCACCAGCTTCATGGTCACCGCACCATCGGAAATGTCGATCAGCTCATTGGCTTTATAGACGATCTGAGTCGGTTTTTCCTGGAGGATCTCCTCGGAAAAAAACTCGACCATCGACATGGGGATGCCGCCCAGCACCTTGCGCAAGGAGCTGATGGAAGGGCTGACACTGTTTTTCTCGATCATCGAAATGGTGCTGTTGGTGACGCCCGCACGTTTGGCGAGTTCACGCTGGGAAAGACCTTTCAGTTTACGGATGGATTGCAGTCGTTCGCCGACGTCCAATGCACGAGCCTCCTAGGATTCAGGCTTTGTTGTAATTGAGCGTTATCATGGCGACAGCGTTCAGTATTTACAACACTTTGGTCTGAATCCCGCTGGACGTCTTCGGCGTCCGGCAGCTAGGCGCCGGAATAGAGCCGTGGCACTCGGCGCAGGTTGCAAAAAATCTGGTAGGGAATGGTGTCAGCAGCGGTCGCCACATCGCTGGCGAGGATGTTTTTGCCCCACAACTCGACGGTAGAGCCCAGGCCGGCCTCGGGCACATCGGTCAGGTCGACACACAGCATGTCCATCGACACCCGCCCCAGCAACTGGCTGCGCTGGCCGGCGACCAGCACCGGCGTACCGGTCGGCGCGTGGCGCGGATAACCGTCGGCATAGCCCATGGCAACCACGCCGATACGCATCGGCTTGGGCGTCACGAACCGTGCGCCATAACCCACGGGCTCGCCCGCCGGCAGTTCGCGCACGCAGATGACTTTCGATTCCAGGGTCATCACCGGCTGCAAACGCGCGGCAACCGCCTGGTCTTCGCCAAAGGGCGTTGCGCCGTAGAGCATGATGCCGGGCCGCACCCAATCACTGGAGACGCCCGGCCAACCCATTACCGACGGCGAGTTGCGCAGGCTGACCTGGGCCGCCAGGCCCTGGCGCGCCGCATCGAATACCGCGACCTGCTCATCGCTGCTTGTGCAGTCCAGTTCATCGGCGCGAGCGAAGTGGCTCATCAACACGATCTTGGCCACTTTGCCACTGGCCAGCAGGCGCTGGTAGGCGTCGTGATAATCCTTGGGATGCAAACCAACCCGGTGCATGCCCGAATCCAGCTTCAACCACACCGTCAGCGGCTTGCTCAGGCGCGCCTGTTCAATCGCCTCCAGTTGCCACAGCGAATGCACCACGCACCACAAGTCATGCTCAATGATCAGCGGCAGTTCGTCGGCCTCGAAGAACCCTTCGAGCAACAACACCGGCCCACGAATTGCGGCGGCGCGCAGCTCCAGCGCCTCCTCGATACAGGCCACGGCAAAACCGTCGGCCTGGTCTTCCAGGGCCTGGGCCACGCGCACGGCACCATGGCCATAGGCGTCGGCCTTGATCACGGCAAGGGCCTTGGCCCCGGTCAGTTCGCGGGCCAATTGGTAGTTGTGGCGCAGGGCTTGTAGGTCGATCAGGGCACGGGCAGGACGCATGGCGGCAGGCTTCTAGGCGGCGGTGGGAAGAAAAAACCGGTACCGGCCAATAGCGCCGGCACCGCAAGAGTGATCGTTTAAGGCAGAGCGGCCACGACAGACAGCTCGACCAGGATTTCTGGCTCACACAGTTTCGACTCGACCGTGGCACGGGCCGGGGCCACGCCTTTTGGCAGCCACTTGTCCCAAACCGCGTTCATGCCGGCAAAGTCGGCGTCGATGTCTTTGAGGTAGATCGTCACCGACAGCAACTTGGTTTTATCGGTACCGGCCAGATCCAGCAAACGCTCGATATTGGCCAGGGTTTCACGGGTCTGCTGTTCAATTCCGGCACTCATGTCGTCGCCGACTTGCCCTGCCAGATACACGGTACCGCTGTGGACAACGATCTGGCTCATGCGCTCATTGGTGAGCTGGCGCTGGATTGACATGTTTTGTGGACTCCTGAGGGTTGCCGTAACGGGAAATATCAAGGCCAGCGGCACTGATCTGCGGGGTTTTCTTCGCCATCAGGTCCGCCAGCAGGCGACCAGAGCCACAGGCCATGGTCCAGCCGAGGGTGCCGTGGCCAGTGTTCAAGAACAGGTTTTTGAAAGGCGTGGCGCCGACGATCGGCGTACCGTCCGGGGTGGTCGGGCGCAGGCCGGTCCAGAACGTCGCTTCGCTCAAATCACCGCCCTGAGGATAAAGGTCGTTGACGATCATCTCCAGGGTTTCGCGCCGACGCGGGTTCAGCGACAGGTCAAAACCGGCTATTTCAGCCATGCCACCGACGCGGATGCGGTTGTCGAAACGGGTGATCGCAACCTTGTAGGTTTCGTCGAGAATAGTCGAAGTCGGGGCCATCGCCGGGTTGGTGATCGGCACGGTCAGGGAGTAACCCTTGAGCGGATACACCGGCGCCTTGATCCCCAGCGGCTTGAGCAACTGCGGCGAGTAACTGCCCAGGGCCAGCACGTAGCGGTCGGCGGTTTCCAGCTTGCCGTCGATCCACACGCCGTTGATGCGATCACCGGCGTGGTCCAGGCGTTGAATGTCCTGCTCAAAACGGAATTCCACCCCCAACTGCTTGCACATGTCGGCCAGGCGGGTGGTGAACATCTGGCAGTCGCCGGTCTGGTCATTGGGCAGGCGCAAGGCACCGGCGAGGATATCCGTGACACTGGCCAGGGCCGGCTCGACGCGGGCAATGCCGGCGCGGTCAAGCAGCTCGAACGGCACGCCGGACTCTTTCAGCACGGCGATATCCTTGGCCGCGCCATCCAGTTGCGCCTGGGTGCGGAACAATTGCGTAGTCCCCAGGCTGCGCCCTTCGTAGGCAATGCCGGTTTCGGCGCGCAGCTCATCGAGGCAGTCGCGGCTGTACTCGGACAGGCGCACCATGCGTTCTTTGTTCACGGCATAACGGTTGGCCGTGCAGTTGCGCAGCATCTGCGCCATCCACAGGTATTGGTCGATATCGGCGGTGGCCTTGATCGCCAGCGGCGCATGCCGCTGCAGCAGCCACTTGATGGCCTTGAGCGGCACACCTGGCGCGGCCCACGGCGATGCATAGCCGGGCGAGACCTGGCCGGCGTTGGCGAAGCTGGTCTCCATTGCAACGGCCGGCTGGCGGTCGACCACGACCACCTCAAAACCGGCACGCGCCAAATAGTAGGCACTGGCCACACCAATGACACCGCTACCCAAGACCAAAACCCGCATTTTTATATCCTCATCACGGCTTGACCGCTGACGTTTGTTGTTCGGCACAAAGATGTGAGCAGTATAAAAAGCAATGACCAGTGCATTTCACTATATAAGTGCCTATATTTGGCGACAATTCTCGGCAAAAACCCTTTTCACGGAGGAGCATCCCCTATGCGGACCAATACCCAGACCAAGCGGGAGCTGGACAAGATCGACCGCAACATCCTGCGCATCCTGCAGGCCGACGGGCGGATTTCGTTTACCGAGCTAGGGGAGAAGGTAGGACTGTCGACCACGCCGTGCACCGAACGGGTCCGGCGCCTGGAGCGCGAGGGGATCATCATGGGCTACAACGCCCGCCTCAATCCGCAGCACTTGAAGGGTAGCCTGCTGGTGTTTGTCGAGATCAGCCTCGACTACAAATCCGGCGATACCTTCGAAGAATTCCGACGTGCCGTGCTGAAACTGCCCCATGTGCTGGAGTGCCACCTGGTCTCAGGGGATTTCGACTATCTGGTGAAGGCGCGGATTTCCGAGATGGCGTCGTACCGCAAACTGCTGGGCGATATCCTGCTCAAGCTGCCCCATGTGCGCGAGTCCAAGAGCTATATCGTGATGGAAGAGGTGAAGGAGAGCCTGAACCTGCCGATCCCGGATTGACCCTGTGGGCGCTACACCGTCATCGCAGGCAAGCCAGCTCCCACCTTTTGACCGGGTACATCTGTCAGACCAGCACCTGCCGCGTCGTCGCCATGTACTCGTGAATCTGCTTCTCCACCCGCGGGTGAATCAGCTCCACCGGGCCTCGATTGTTGGGGCATGGCAGGCTGGGCGTGGTACCAAACAACCTACAGATCAACGGGCGCTCGTCGTACACCGTGCAACCGTTGGGCCCCAGGTGCACACAGTTCAGCTCATCCATGGCCGCTTCCTGCTCGGCCGCAGTCTTGCGCGGCAGGCGCGACATTTCCTCGGTGGATGTAGTCACCGGCCCACAGCAATCATGGCAACCCGGCACACACTCGAACGAGGGGATCTGCCGGCGCAGCGCGTTGACTTTCTGGCTGTTGCAACTCATCGAACCCATACCGAACGGCGAATAGGCGTGGATTTTGCCCTAAAAGCCCCGAGTGAGACAGCTTCACCCGACCGCTGTATCCTGCGTCAAATTTTCCAAACACGGATGCTCCCCATGACCGCCAGCGCCCGGCACACCGCTTCCTACTACGCCGCCAGCAGCCTGGCGCAACCCGATTACCCGGCACTGGCGGGCGAAGTGGTCGCCGATGTGTGCGTGGTCGGCGGCGGGTTTTCCGGGCTGAACACCGCGCTGGAGCTGGCTGAGCGGGGCTTTAGCGTGGTGCTGCTGGAGGCACGCAAGATCGCCTGGGGCGCCAGCGGGCGCAACGGTGGGCAGTTGATTCGCGGCGTCGGCCATGGCCTCGATCAGTTTGCCAATGTGGTCGGCAGCGAAGGCGTGCGGCAGATGAAGCTGATGGGCCTGGAAGCCGTGGAAATCGTGCGCCAGCGGGTCGAGCGCTTCCAGATTGATTGCGACCTGACCTGGGGCTACTGCGACCTGGCCAACAAGCCCCGCGACTTGCAGGGCCTGACCGCCGACGCCGAAGAGCTGCACGACTTGGGCTATCGCCACGAACTGCGCCTGCTGCAAGCCGGGGAGATGCGCAGCGTGATCGGCTCCGACCGTTACGTGGGCGGCATGATCGACATGGGCTCCGGCCACCTGCACCCGCTGAACCTGGCCCTTGGCGAAGCGGGCGCCGCGCAGCAACTGGGCGTGAGGCTGTTCGAGCAGTCCGAAGCCCTGCGCATCGACTACGGCCCTGAAGTCAAAGTCCACACCGCCCACGGCAGTGTGCGCGCCAAGACCCTGGTGCTGGGCTGCAATGCCTACCTCAATGGCCTCAACCCTCACCTGAGCGGCAAGGTGCTGCCCGCCGGCAGCTACATCATTGCCACCGAACCCTTGAGCCCAACCCAGGCCGCCGAGTTACTGCCGCAAAACATGGCGGTGTGTGATCAGCGGGTCACGGTGGACTACTTCCGCTTGTCGGCCGACCGGCGCCTGCTGTTTGGCGGTGCTTGCCACTATTCCGGACGCGATCCCCAGGACATTGGCGCCTATATGCGGCCGAAGATGCTCAAGGTCTTCCCGCAATTGGCCGAAGCGAAGATCGACTATCAATGGGGCGGCATGATCGGCATCGGCGCCAACCGCCTGCCGCAGATTGGCCGGCTGGCCGACCAGCCCAATGTGTACTTTGCCCAGGCCTACGCCGGCCATGGCCTGAACGCCACCCACCTGGCCGGCAAACTGTTGGCCGAAGCCATCAGCGGCCAGCAGAGTGGGCGCTTCGATCTGTTTGCCCAGGTGCCACACATCACCTTCCCTGGCGGCAAGCACTTGCGCTCACCGCTGCTGGCCCTGGGCATGCTCTGGCACCGCCTGAAAGAACTGCTCTGACTCAACCGCGCCAGAACGGCTTCAAGCCTTCCCGGCGCGCTTGTTCAGTACTCAAGCCGATATCGCGCAGTTGCTCCGGGGTCAGGTCCAGCAAGGCCTGGCGCGTGTGGCGACGGCGCCAGAACAGTTCCCAACGGCTCGGATTACCCGGCGCCAGCCCGGTCAGCTCGCGCTCCTGCCCTGCTTCCAGTTCCTGACTGTGTAATGCCAGCCGCACATCGCTCAAGCCACTCATTGTCCTGCCCCTCATTTGCCTGTTGCCATGAGTGACTAGAATGGACGGCACGGCAAAACCATTACAGATTCAACCAACTTTTATTAAATCCATACAGATACTCCCAACCACGGGCTGAATCCTGTATTTTCCTCACATCTGTACTGGTCCCCTGGGAGCGACCGCCATGACCCTCTACGTCAACCTCGCCGAACTGCTGGGCACCCGTATCGAACAGGGCTTCTATCGCCCCGGCGATCGCTTACCCTCCGTGCGTGCCTTGAGTGTGGAACACGGGGTCAGCCTGAGCACCGTGCAACAGGCTTACCGAATGCTCGAAGACAACGGCCTGGCGACGCCAAAGCCGAAATCCGGCTACTTCGTGCCCGTCGGTCGCGAACTGCCCGCGCTGCCTGCCGTGGGTCGGCCGGCCCAGCGCCCGGTGGAGATTTCCCAGTGGGACCAGGTGCTGGAACTGATCCGCGCGGTGCCGCGCAAAGATGTCATACAGATGGGCCGTGGCATGCCGGATGTCCTGTCACCGACCATCAAACCCCTGCTGCGCAGCCTGGCCCGGGTCAGCCGCCGCCAGGATCTGCCAGGCCTGTACTACGACAATATCTACGGCTGTATGGAGCTGCGTGAACAAATAGCCCGTCTGTCATTGGATTCCGGCTGCCAACTCGACGCCCAGGACATCGTGATCACCACCGGCTGCCATGAGGCACTGTCCTCCAGCATCCGTGCCATTTGCGAGCCCGGCGATATCGTCGCCGTCGACTCGCCAAGCTTCCACGGCGCCATGCAGACCCTCAAGGGCCTGGGCATGAAAGCCCTGGAAATCCCCACCGACCCGCTCACCGGCATCAGCCTGGAAGCCCTGGAACTGGCCCTGGAGCAATGGCCGATCAAAGTCATCCAACTGACCCCCAACTGCAACAACCCCCTGGGCTACATCATGCCCGAGGCACGCAAACGGGCGCTGCTGACCCTGGCCCAGCGCTTTGACGTGGCGATTATCGAGGACGATGTGTATGGCGAGCTGGCCTACAGCTACCCGCGACCACGCACCATCAAATCCTTCGACGAAGATGGCCGCGTCCTACTCTGCAGTTCCTTCTCCAAAACCCTGGCCCCCGGCCTGCGGATCGGTTGGGTAGCGCCGGGCCGCTATCTGGAGCGGGTGCTGCACATGAAATACATCAGCACCGGCTCCACCGCCACCCAGCCGCAGATCGCCATTGCCGAGTTCCTCAAGAACGGGCACTTCGAGCCGCATTTGCGGCGGATGCGCAGCCAATACCAGCGCAATCGCGACCTGATGCTCGATTGGGTCAGCCGCTATTTCCCCGCCGGGACCCGCGCCAGCCGGCCCCAGGGCAGCTTTATGTTGTGGGTGGAACTGCCAGAAGGTTTCGACACCCTCAAGCTCAACCGGGCCCTGGTCGAGCAAGGCGTACAGATTGCCGTGGGCAGCATCTTCTCGGCCTCGGGCAAATACCGTAACTGCCTGCGGATGAACTACGCTGCCAAGCCAACCCCCCAGATTGAAGAGGCGGTGCGCAAGGTCGGGGCAACGGCGATCAAAATGCTCGCCGAAGCCGAACAGCGGGTGGACTGACCTTTTGCCAGCAATCACCGTCATATGCCCACCAACGCCCTGATTCGGAACCTGTCGCCTTGATGAGCCAACGGCTGTTAGCGTTTTTTTTGCTGGGGTTCCTGGGCCTGGGCGGTTGCGCCACCCTGGATGTGCCCAGGGTGGCCAGCGAGGCGCTGCCGGCGACGCAGTCCGCCTTTGGCCGCTCGATCCAGGCCCAGGCCGCGCCCTACCAGGGCCGCTCCGGGTTCCGCCTGCTGCCCAACAGCAGCGAAGCGTTCATGGCTCGCGCCGAATTGATCCGCAATGCCCAGACCAGCCTCGACTTGCAGTACTACATCGTCCATGACGGCATCAGCACGCGCATGCTGGTGGCCGAGCTACTCACGGCGGCCGACCGTGGCGTGCGGGTGCGCATCCTCCTGGATGACACCACCAGCGACGGCCTGGACCAGATCATCGCCACCCTGGCCGCGCACCCGCAGATCCAGATTCGCCTGTTCAACCCCTTGCACCTGGGGCGCAGCACCGGCGTGACACGGGCCATGGGCCGGCTGTTCAACCTGTCGCTGCAGCACCGGCGCATGCACAACAAGCTGTGGCTGGCGGACAACAGCGTGGCGATTGTCGGCGGGCGCAACCTGGGGGATGAGTATTTCGATGCCGAGCCCAACCTGAACTTCACCGATATCGACATGCTCAGCGTCGGGCCTGTGGCCGAGCAACTGGGCCACAGCTTTGACCAGTACTGGAACAGTGCGCTGAGCAAACCCATTGCCGACTTCATCTCCAGCGCCCCGTCCTCCCGCGACCTGGCCACGGCGCGGGGGCTTCTGGAGAACTCCCTGGCCGAGTCGCGCCAGCAAAACCATGCCCTGTACAACCGCCTGCGCACCTACCAGACCCAGCCCCGCATGGACATCTGGCGGCGGGAGCTGATCTGGGCATGGAACCAGGCGCTGTGGGATGCGCCGAGCAAGGTGCTGGCCAAGGCCGATCCCGACCCGCAACTGTTGCTCACCACCCAACTGGGGCCGGAGCTGGAAGGCGTGCACAGCGAACTGATGATGATTTCGGCCTACTTCGTCCCCGGTCAGCCGGGCCTGGTGTACCTGACCGGCCGCGCGGACGCCGGTGTCGACGTGCGTCTGCTGACCAACGCCCTGGAGGCCACCGACGTACCGGCAGTGCATGGCGGCTATGCGCCCTATCGCAAGGCGCTGTTGGAGCACGGGGTGAAACTGTACGAACTGCGCCGCCAACCGGGCGACGGCGGCGGCAGTGGCCCGCACCTGCTGGGCAGCCGCGCACTGCATGGCTCGGACTCCAGCCTGCACAGCAAGGCGATGATCTTTGATCGGCAGAAGTCGTTTATCGGCTCATTCAATTTCGACCCGCGTTCGGTGCTGTGGAACACCGAGGTTGGCGTGCTGGTGGACAGCCCCGAACTGGCCGAGCACGTACGCAACCTGGCCCTGCAAGGGATGGCGCCGGCCTTGAGCTATGAGGCGAAGCTGCAGGATGGCCAGGTGGTATGGGTGACAGAAGACAACGGCCAGTTGCACACCCTGACCCGCGAGCCGGGCAGTTGGTGGCGCCGCTTCAATGCCTGGTTTGCCACCACTGTGGGCCTGGAGCGCATGCTCTAAGCACCACCAAAATCCAATCTGGGAGCACTTCCAGGTCAGGCCGGCTGCTCGGCGCCAAACGCCCCTTGGCGCAACAACAGAATCACCAGCCCCAAGGCCCCCGCCGCCATTAACAATGGCAACGCATGCCCGCTGATCCACTGGCTGCCCGCGCCCGCCACCAGTGGGCCGATCAGGCAACCAATCCCCCACAACTGCGCAATATGGGCATTGGCCCGCACCAACGCATCGTCACGGTAGCGCTCGCCGATCAGGATCAACGACAAGGTGAACAAGCCCCCGGCGCTGGCACCGAACAGCACCCAGATCGGCCAGATCAGCCAGGTATCGAGCAGCGGCGCAATGGCCAGGCTCGATAACAGCAACAGCACCGCGCACCCCAAAAACAGGGTACGCCTGGGCAGGTAATCGGCCAGCGCGCCAATCGGCAATTGCAGCAAGGCATCGCCGACCACCACGGTGCTGACCATCGCCAGCGCCACCTCAGCGGTAAAACCCTGCTGCAGGCAATACACCGGCAGCAGCGTCAGAATCATCGCCTCGAACGCGGCAAACAACGCCACCGCCCAGGCAATCGCCGGCAGGCCCCGGCAAAAAACCCACAAGTCGCCAAAGGTCACGCTGAAGGCCTCCGCCGTCGGCGCCCCGCTGCGCCCCAGCAGCAGGAACGGCGCAACGATCAGCAGGCCGACGCCGACCCAGAAGCCATAGTCATGATCGGTCCCCAGTACGCCGAGCAACAACGGCCCCGACAGCTGGCTCAAGGCGTAGGTACAGCCATACAGCGCCACCAGCCGGCCACGCCACTGCTCCACCACCAGTTGATTGATCCAGCTTTCGCCGAGGATAAACACGATGGTCAGGATCACCCCGATCATCAACCGCAGCACCAGCCACACCGGATAGCTGGGCAGTACCGCCAGCAAACCGATGGAAATCGCCCCGGCCCACAGGCACAGACGCATCAGGTTCGCCGTGCCCAACCAGGAGGCCAGGCGGCTGGAGACCTTGGCGCCCAACAACACACCGAACGCCGGCATCGCCGCCATGATGCCGATGGCAAAGTTGCCATAGCCCCAGCTTTCCAGGCGCAGGGACACCAGCGGCATGCTCACGCCCAAGGCGAGGCCGACGCTGAGTACCGAGGCCAGGACGGCGAAGTAAGTCGCCCAACGCATTGCCACGCTCCTGTGAGTTATTTCCAGATCACGCAAAATACTGTGGGAGCGGGCTTGCTCGCGATGAGGGAGTACCAGCCAACTCATGAGTGACTGATATACCGCTATCGCGGGCAAGCCCGCTCCCACATGTGGATCTACTGCAGCTGGTGCCCGGAGTCCGGGTTTACAGCTTGATCCAGGTCGCCTTCAGCTCGGTGTACTTGTCGAACGCGTGCAGCGACTTGTCGCGACCGTTGCCCGACTGCTTGAACCCGCCAAATGGCGCAGTCATGTCGCCGCCATCGTACTGGTTGACCCACACGCTACCGGCGCGCAGGGCCTTGGCGGTCAGGTGCGCCTTGGAGATATCCGAAGTCCAGACCGCAGCGGCCAGGCCATAAGGCGTGTCGTTGGCAATCGCCACGGCTTCTTCAGCGCTGTCGAACGTCAGCACCGATAGCACGGGGCCAAAGATCTCTTCCTGGGCAATCTTCATGGCGTTGGTCACGCCGTCGAAAATCGTCGGTTCGACGTAGGTACCGCCAGTTTCCTGCAGGGTGCGCTTGCCACCGGCCACCAGCTTGGCGCCATCGGCGTGCCCGGCTTCGATGTACGACAGCACGGTGTTCATCTGCTGGGTATCCACCAGCGCGCCGACGTTGGTAGCCGGGTCCAGCGGGTTGCCCGGCTTCCAGCCCTTGAGGGCCTCGATCACCATTGGCAGGAATTTGTCCTTGATCGAACGCTCCACCAGCAGGCGCGAACCGGCAGTGCAGACTTCGCCCTGGTTGAAAGCAATGGCGCCAGCCGCGGATTCGGCAGCGGCTTGCAGGTCCGGGGCATCGGCAAACACGATGTTCGGGCTCTTGCCGCCAGCTTCCAGCCAGACACGTTTCATGTTCGATTCGCCGGAGTAGATCATCAGTTGCTTGGCGATCTTGGTCGAACCGGTGAACACCAGGGTATCGACGTCCATATGCAGCGCCAGGGCCTTGCCGACAGTGTGGCCATAACCCGGCAGCACGTTGAGCACACCCTTGGGGATACCCGCTTCAACGGCCAGGGCAGCGATGCGGATGGCGGTCAGCGGCGATTTTTCCGAAGGCTTGAGCACGACCGAGTTACCGGTGGACAGCGCCGGCCCCAGCTTCCAGCAGGCCATCATCAGCGGGAAGTTCCACGGCACGATGGCCGCCACTACGCCGACGGGCTCGCGGGTCACCAGGCCCAGTTGGTCATGGGGGGTGGCGGCGACTTCGTCGTAAATCTTGTCGATGGCCTCGCCACTCCAGCTCAGGGCTTGCGCCGCGCCAGGGATGTCGATGCCCAGGGAATCGCCGATGGGCTTGCCCATGTCCAGGGTTTCGAGCAGGGCCAGCTCTTCGGCGTTGGCCTTGAGCAGCGCGGCGAAACGGATCATGGTGGCTTTGCGCTTGGCCGGGGCCAGGCGAGACCAGGCGCCGGAGTTGAAAGTGGCGCGGGCGTTTTCCACGGCGCGCTGGGCGTCGGCGACGTCACAGCTGGCAACCTTGGTCAGCAGGCGGCCATCGACTGGGCTGAGGCATTCGAACGTGTCGCCGGAAACTGCGGCGGTGTACTCGCCATTGATATAGGCGCGGCCTTCGATCTTCAGATCCTTGGCGCGTTGTTCCCAGTCGGCACGGGTCAGGGTGGTCATGCGAGTGTCCTCCTCTTATTAAATATAAGGGACCGGCGTTATAACCGTTCCCTTCCAAATGCTTGCCCGGCCAGCCAGCTATTCGGTCCGAGGCACCCGCCACCCTAAACCAGCCGCAAGGGATGTTTCAATATATTTGACATAACGGCCGCAAACGCCCTTGCGATGTTCATTTTAATAAACATAGACTTTGGCTCTCCAACCCCAGGCCTAGACGGGATACGTGCATGAACATTCAGGATGTCGTCGATTTCAGCCAGGCGAACACCGCCGCCGAACGCTACCGCCCCGCCACAGAAAAAATCCTCAAGGGCGACCCCGAGCAGACGCTCTTCAACCACTACAACAGCCCGTGCGGCCAGATGAACGCCGGGGTATGGGAAGGTGAAGTCGGGCAATGGACGGTGAACTACACCGAACACGAGTACTGCGAGATCGTGCAGGGGGTTTCGGTGCTACGCGATGCCGAAGGCAACGCCAAGACCTTGCGCGCCGGTGACCGCTTCGTGATCCCGGCCGGCTTCAATGGCACCTGGGAAGTGCTGGAGCCGTGCCGCAAGATCTACGTGGTGTTCGAAGAAAAAGCCTGATCGGTCGACCGCGACTTTTCAAAAGGCAAAAAAAACCCGCATCGTGAGATGCGGGTTTTTTTCACAAGAAAGAAAACCAATTACTTGATTTTGCCTTCTTTGTAGATCACGTGCTTGCGAACGCGCGGGTCGAACATTTTCTTTTCGAGCTTGTCCGGGGTAGTACGCTTGTTCTTGTCGGTAGTGTAGAAGTGACCAGTACCGGCGCTAGAGATCATTCGAATCAATTCACGCATGATTTAGCTCCTTAGATTTTGCCGTCGCGGCGCAGTTCAGCGAGCACGACAGTGATGCCACGCTTGTCGATGATGCGCATGCCTTTGGCAGATACGCGCAGACGGACAAAACGTTTCTCTTCTTCAACCCAGAAGCGGTGATGCTGCAGGTTTGGCAGGAAACGACGACGGGTTTTGTTGTTTGCGTGGGAAATGTTATTCCCAGTCACCGGACCCTTACCGGTAACTTGACAGACTCTCGACATGCCTCAGCCCTCTAAAACCACATGCCCAACCCGGCATGGGTTGGCCGCTTAATCTCTCAGTCATTTGGCGCCAGGCGCCGCGTTTCTTTAAGGGTCTTACCGGCTACACCTACAGTGAAGGAACCGGGCCCCTAGAAAAGAGCGCTGCTTTATACCAGAAAGACCCAAGCGCAACAACAGCCGGTGTGTTTTTCCCGCTGTAAATCTCGCCCAAGCAGCTCTCAAGCGCTGCCAGGGTGGGCCGCCGTGCCGCCGGACCGCTCGTCGCACCGAATGATTTATCGCCGCTGCTTGTAGGCCAAGGCCCCGGGCAAAATGACCTGAAGCGCCATCAAAACAGTATTTGTCCTAAATGCACAGGCAAAAATGGGCTAGTCATTTGTGAATCAGGCCACTACGGTAGGCCTTTTCCAGACTGCACTCGCAGATGGGCCTCCGATCTGCAAAGGAAACCGACCATGCGCCTCGCTGCCCTGCCACTTCTACTCGCCCCGCTCTTCCTCGCCCCGCTGGCCCAGGCGGCCTCCACGTTGAGCGTCTGCACCGAGGCCAGCCCCGAAGGGTTCGATGTGGTGCAGTACAACTCGCTGACCACCACCAACGCCTCGGCGGATGTGCTGATGAACCGCCTGGTGGACTACGACGCCACGAGCGGCAAGCTGGTGCCGAGCCTGGCCGACAGCTGGGAAGTCTCGCCGGACGGCCTGACCTACACCTTTAAATTGCACCCGGGCGTCAAATTCCACCGCACCGCGTATTTCAGCCCAAGCCGCAGCCTTACCGCCGAAGATGTACGTTTCAGCTTCGAACGCATGCTCGACCCGGCCAATCCCTGGCACCAGATCGCCCAGAGCGGCTTCCCCCACGCCCAGTCCTTGCAACTGCCGGCGCTGATCAAAAAGATCGACGCCCTGGATCCGCTGACCGTGCGTTTTACCCTGGATCACGCCGACTCCACGTTCCTCGCCGCGCTGAGCATGGGCTTTGCCTCGATCTACCCGGCCGAATACGCCGACAAGCTGCTCAAGGCCGGCACCCCGGAAAAGCTCAACAGCCAGCCCATCGGCACCGGCCCCTTTGTTTTCGGGCGTTTCCAGAAAGATGCAGCGATTCGCTACAAAGCCAACCCGGATTACTTCGCCGGCAAGCCTGCTGTGGATAACTTGATCTTCGCCATCACCCCGGACGCCAACGTGCGCCTGCAGAAACTGCGCCGGGATGAGTGCCAGATCGCCTTGTCACCCAAGCCCCTGGATATCGGCGAGGCGCAAAAGGATGCGGCCCTCAAGGTGGAAAAGACCGCAGCCTTCATGACCGCGTTTGTGGCCATCAACAGTCAGCACCCACCGTTGGACAAGCCAGAAGTGCGCCAGGCGATCAACCTGGCCTTCGACAAGGCCAGCTACCTCAAGGCCGTGTTTGAAGGCACCGCCGAAGCCGCCACCGGCCCCTACCCGCCCAATACCTGGGGTTTTGCCAAGGAATTGCCGGGTTATCCACAGGACATCGCCAAGGCCAAGGCCCTGCTGGCCCGCGCCGGGCTGAGTGACGGCTTCAAGACCACCCTTTGGACCCGGCCCTCGGGCAGCCTGCTCAACCCCAACCCAAGCCTGGGCGCACAACTGCTGCAGGCGGACCTGGCCAAGGTCGGCATCCAGGCCGAGATCCGCGTGATCGAATGGGGCGAACTGATCCGCCGCGCCAAGGCTGGCGAGCACGACCTGCTGTTTATGGGCTGGGCCGGCGACAACGGCGACCCGGATAACTTCCTGACCCCGCAGTTTTCCTGCGCGGCGGTAAAATCCGGCACCAACTTTGCCCGTTACTGCGACCCGGCACTGGACAAGCTGATCAGTGCCGGCAAGACCACCAATGAGCAAGGCGTGCGCAGCAAGCTGTATCAACAGGCACAGGCGCAGATCCAGCAGCAGGCGCTGTGGTTGCCACTGGCTCATCCGACGGCCTTTGCCCTGACCCGTAAAAATGTCGAGGGGTATCAGGTCAGCCCGTTTGGGCGCCAGGATTTCTCCAAGGTCAGCGTAAAGCCCTGACCCGGCCGTTGTAGGAGCCGGCAAGCCGGCCCCTACAAGCAACTGCGTTACAGCCAACCGTATTCGGCCATCGACAGCGGGTCACCGTCGCCGATAATGATGTGATCCAGTACCCGCACATCCACCAGATCGAGGGCCTTTTGCAGATGCTTGGTCAGTTTTCGATCAGCAATGCTGGGCTCGGCATTCCCGGAGGGGTGGTTGTGGCACAGGATCAACGCCGCTGCGTTGTAGTCCAGGGCGCGCTTGACCACCTGTCGCGGGTACACCATGGCATTGTCTATGGTGCCCTGGAACAGCGCTTCGAAGCCCAGCACCCGGTGCCTTGAATCAAGAAACAGGCAGCCGAATATTTCGTGGGGCTCATGGCGCAGCAGCGCCTTGAGGTAGTCACGCACGGCAACCGGGCTTTCCAGCACCGACTCATTGCGCACATGCTCGGCCAGATGGCGCCGGCCCATTTCCAGCACCGCCTGCAACTGGGCGAACTTAGCCGGCCCCAGGCCCAGATGCTGGATGAAGACGGTTTGGCGGGCCTCCAGCAACGAACGCAGGCTGCCAAATTGCCCCAGCAGATGGCGCGCCAAGTCCACCGCACTTTTACCCGAGACGCCGGTACGCAGGAAAATCGCCAGCAACTCGGCATCCGAGAGACTTGCCGCCCCCAACTCCAAAAGCTTCTCCCGCGGGCGCTCCGCCGCAGGCCAATTGCGAATACTCATGGCACCTCCGTGTGCATGTGCGCCGCTGTTGCATGGCGGACGCTGTGTTATCTTAGCCGCTCTTTTTTGCGCGCGATTTCACCTGGGGAGGGGGGATCGCAACGCCATCACTGAACTGGAAAGGCAAACCAATGCAGCGTCTGTATCGGAAACGCATCGTTCTCGGCGTCGGCGGCGGTATTGCCGCCTACAAGAGCGCAGAGTTGGTTCGCAGGCTCCTGGACCAGGGCGCCGAAGTGCGCGTGGTCATGACCCGTGGCGGCAGTGAGTTCATTACCCCGCTGACCATGCAGGCCCTGTCCGGCCACCCGGTGCACCTGGACCTGCTGGACCCGGCAGCCGAAGCCGCCATGGGCCATATCGAACTGGCCAAATGGGCCGACCTGGTGCTGATCGCACCCGCCACCGCTGACCTCATCGCGCGCCTCGCCCAAGGCATTGCCGACGACCTGCTGACCACGCTGGTGCTGGCCACCGACGCCACCGTCGCCATTGCCCCGGCAATGAACCAGGCCATGTGGCGCGACCCCGCCACCCAGGCCAACACCCAACTCCTGCAAAGCCGTGGCCTCAAGGTCTTCGGCCCGGCCTCCGGCAGCCAGGCCTGTGGCGACGTCGGCCTGGGGCGCATGCTCGAAGCCACGGACCTGGCGCTGTGTGCCGCCGAGTGCTTCCAGCATCTGGCCCTGACCGGTAAGCACGTACTGATTACCGCCGGCCCGACCCAGGAAAACATCGACCCGGTGCGCTACATCACCAACCATAGCTCAGGGAAAATGGGCTTTGCCCTGGCAGAAGCGGCGGTTGAGGCAGGCGCACGCGTGACCCTGATCACCGGCCCGGTGCATCTGCCGACCCCGGATCGGGTCACCCGCATCGACGTAGTCAGCGCCCGCGACATGCTCGCGGCCTGTGAGGCGGCGATTCCCTGCGATGTGTTTATCGCGTCGGCAGCGGTCGCAGACTACCGCCCGGAAGTGGTTGCCCCACAAAAACTCAAGAAAGACCCTACAAGCGGCGACGGCCTGCTCCTGCAAATGGTGCGCAACCCGGACATTTTGGCCACCATCGCCACCCGCGCGGATCGTCCGTTCAGCGTCGGTTTCGCTGCCGAAACCGAAAACCTGCTGGACTACGCCGCACGCAAACTGAAAGACAAAAACCTCGACCTGATCGTTGCCAATGATGTCGCCAACCCGAGCATCGGCTTCAACAGCGAGGAAAACGCCTGCAGCGTGATTGATCGCGAGCTGCACGCCACCCTTTTCGCCCAGACCAGCAAGGGCAAGATTGCCCGCCAACTGATCTCTTTTATCGCCCAACGGCTGAACCAGGTTTAATGTCCATGCACGCTTTGCAAGCCAAGATCCTCGACCCCCGCCTCGGTACCGACTTCCCACTGCCGGCCTACGCCACACCGGGCTCCGCCGGCCTGGACCTGCGCGCCATGCTCAAGCAAGACACCGTCCTTGAGCCGGGCCAGACCCTGCTGATCCCCACCGGCCTGTCGATCTACGTCGGCGACCCCGGTCTGGCCGCCTTGATCCTGCCGCGCTCCGGCCTGGGTCACAAACACGGGATCGTGCTGGGCAACCTGGTGGGCTTGATCGACTCGGACTACCAGGGCGAATTGATGGTCTCGTGCTGGAACCGTGGCCAGACCGCCTTCAACATCGCCGTCGGCGAGCGCATTGCTCAACTGGTCCTGGTGCCGGTGGTGCAGGCACATTTCGAACTGGTCACCGAGTTCGACGAAACCCAGCGTGGCGCGGGCGGCTTCGGGCATTCCGGTAGCCACTGACTACGCTCAGGCATGCCGGACTCTGTGTCCGACATGCCCCAGTGGCATTTTCGCACCACGAACTCTAGGGCAAAAACGCCGTCTTACCCTTCAGTTTGAGCCTGCCGGTCGCCACACTCCGGCATGTCCGCCCCGTATCGATGGAGTTTCCCCAGTGATGAGCAACGCAGCCCCAGTCGCACCGACGTTTCCCGACAGCATTTTCCGCGCCTACGACATCCGTGGTGTCGTCCCGAAAACCCTGACCGCCGAAACCGCCTACTGGATCGGCCGCGCCATCGGCTCGCAAAGCCTGGCCCAGGGCGAGCCCAACGTCTCTGTGGGACGTGACGGTCGCCTGTCCGGCCCCGAGCTGGTGGAGCGCCTGATCCAGGGCCTGGCCGACAGCGGCTGCCATGTCAGCGACGTTGGCCTGGTGCCGACCCCGGCGCTGTACTACGCCGCCAACGTGCTGGCCGGCAAATCCGGCGTGATGCTCACTGGCAGCCACAACCCATCGGACTACAACGGCTTCAAGATCGTGATTGCCGGCGATACCCTGGCCAACGAACAGATCCAGGCCCTGCACACTCGCCTCAAGACCAATGACCTGACCAGCGGTAAGGGCAGCATCACCAAGGTCGATATCCTCCAGCGCTACTCGGACGAAATCACCCGTGACGTCAAGCTCGAGCGGCGCCTGAAAGTCGTGGTGGACTGCGGCAACGGCGCGGCCGGCGTGATCGCCCCGCAACTGCTCGAAGCCTTGAACTGCGAAGTGATCCCGCTGTTCTGCGAAGTCGACGGCAATTTCCCCAACCATCACCCGGACCCGGGCAAGCCTGAAAATCTGGTGGACCTGATCGCCAAGGTCGCAGAAGTGGGCGCCGATGTCGGCCTGGCCTTCGATGGCGACGGAGACCGCGTAGGCGTGGTGACCAACACCGGCAGCATCGTGTTCCCCGACCGCCTGCTGATGCTGTTCGCCCGCGACGTAGTGGCGCGCAACCCCGGTGCCGAGATCATCTTCGACGTCAAATGCACCCGGCGCCTGACGCCGTTGATCAAGGAATACGGCGGCCGCCCACTGATGTGGAAGACCGGTCACTCGTTGATCAAAAAGAAAATGAAAGAAACCGGCGCCCTGCTGGCCGGCGAAATGAGCGGCCATGTGTTCTTCAAGGAGCGCTGGTTCGGTTTTGACGACGGCATCTATAGCGCCGCCCGCCTGCTGGAGATCCTCAGCAAGGAAAAATCCAGCGCTGAAGACCTGTTCGAGACCTTCCCGAACGATATTTCTACGCCGGAAATCAATATCCATGTGACCGAAGAGAGCAAATTCAGCATCATTGACGCATTGCACGATGCGCAATGGGGTGCAGGCGCCAACCTGACCACCATTGATGGTGTGCGAGTCGATTATGCCGAAGGCTGGGGCCTGGTTCGCGCGTCCAACACCACTCCGGTGCTGGTCCTGCGTTTCGAGGCGGATACCGAGGCCGAGTTGCAGCGCATCAAGGACGTGTTCCACGCCCAGTTGAAACGTGTTGCCCCTGATCTCCAACTACCGTTCTGATTATTTGCCCCGGAGCCCTGAATGACCCTCGAACGCGAAGCCGCCGCCAACACCGCCAAGGTCCTTTCCGAAGCGTTGCCTTACATTCGACGCTACGTCGGCAAGACGCTGGTGATCAAGTACGGCGGCAATGCCATGGAAAGCGACGAGCTGAAAACCGGCTTTGCCCGTGACATCGTGCTGATGAAAGCCGTCGGGATCAACCCGGTGGTGGTGCACGGCGGCGGCCCGCAAATCGGTGACCTGCTCAAGCGCCTGTCCATCGAGAGTCATTTCATCGACGGCATGCGTGTTACCGATGCGCAGACCATGGACGTGGTGGAGATGGTCCTGGGCGGCCAGGTGAACAAAGACATCGTCAACCTGATCAACCGTCACGGCGGCAGCGCCATCGGCCTGACCGGCAAGGACGCCGAGCTGATCCGTGCGAAGAAACTTACCGTGACCCGCAAGACTCCGGAGATGACCCAGCCGGAAATCATCGACATCGGCCAGGTGGGCGAAGTGATCGGCATCAACACCGATTTGCTCAACCTGCTGGTCAAGGGCGACTTCATCCCGGTGATCGCGCCGATTGGTGTGGGGGCCAATGGCGAGTCCTACAACATCAACGCCGATCTGGTGGCGGGCAAGGTGGCCGAGGCACTCAAGGCCGAGAAGCTGATGCTGCTGACCAATATCGCCGGCCTGATGGACAAGGAAGGCAAGGTTCTGACCGGTCTGACTACCCAGCAAGTCGACGATCTGATCGCCGACGGCACCATCTACGGCGGCATGCTGCCGAAGATCCGCTGCGCACTGGAAGCGGTGCAAGGTGGCGTAGGCAGCTCGCTGATCATCGACGGCCGGGTGCCCAATGCGGTGCTGCTGGAGATCTTCACTGATACGGGCATGGGTACGCTGATCAGCAATCGCAAGCGTCCGTAAGCGCTGAAACAAAAAGCCCCCGTTCAACTGGATTGAACGGGGGCTTTTTTGTGGCCAATCTGCAACAGGGTGGATATCCCCTGTGTCAGACGCCAAACTGCTCGCGGTACGCACGCACTGCCGGCAGGTGCTGCTTGAGCTGCGGGTCGTCTTCCAGGAACTGCAATACCTGGTTCAGCGACACGATGCTCACCACGGGAATCCCGAAGTCACGTTCCACTTCCTGGATCGCCGACAACTCACCGTTGCCGCGTTCCTGGCGGTTCAACGCGATCAGCACGCCCGCAGCCTTGGCGCCGTCCTGGGACGCAATGATCTGCATCACTTCACGAATCGCGGTACCGGCAGTGATCACGTCGTCGATGATCAGCACATCGCCGGTCAGCGGCGCGCCGACCAGGCTACCGCCCTCACCGTGGGCCTTGGCTTCCTTGCGGTTGAAACACCACGGCAGATCGCGGTCGTGATGTTCAGCCAGGGCCACTGCGGTCGCGGCGGCCAACGGAATGCCTTTGTAGGCCGGGCCAAACAGCACGTCGAAGGCAATACCGCTTTCAACGATGGCGGCGGCGTAGAAACGCCCCAGTTGCGCCAGGGCAGAACCCGAGTTGAACAGGCCGGCATTGAAGAAGTATGGGCTGGTGCGCCCGGACTTGAGGGTGAACTCACCGAAGCGCAAAACCCCGCGATCGATGGCAAAACGAATGAAATCGCGTTGATACGCCTGCATGAAAAAAGCCTCAGATACCACGGATTTAGCTAAATAGGTAGACGGCGTGTATCATACACGCACGCGATTTTTGGGGCCATTTATGCGGATCATCAGTGTGAACGTTAATGGTATTCAGGCTGCAGTCGAGCGTGGTTTGCTCAGTTGGCTGCAAGCCCAGAATGCCGACGTCATCTGCCTGCAGGACACCCGCGCCTCCGCCTTTGAACTGGACGACCCAGCCTTCCAACTGGATGGCTACTTCCTTTATGCCTGTGATGCCGAAGTCCCTGCCCAAGGTGGCGTGGCTCTGTACTCACGGTTGCAACCCAAGGCGGTCATCAGCGGCCTCGGCTTCGAGACAGCCGATCGCTACGGGCGCTACCTGCAAGCCGATTTCGACAAAGTCAGTATTGCTACCTTGCTGCTCCCTTCGGGGATGAACGGCGATGAAGACTTGAACCAGAAGTTCAAGCTAATGGACGATTTCGCCCGTTATCTGGATAAACAGCGACGCAAACGCCGCGAGTACATTTATTGTGGCTCGCTGTACGTGGCGCAACAGAAGCTGGATATCAAGAACTGGCGCGACAGCCAGCAATCCCCGGGCTTCCTGGCGCCGGAACGGGCCTGGATGGACGAGATTGTCGGCAACATGGGGTATGTAGATGCCCTGCGTGAAGTCAGCCGCGAAGGCGACCAGTACAGCTGGTGGCCGGACAACGAACAGGCCGAGATGCTTAATCTTGGCTGGCGTTTTGACTACCAGTTGCTGACCCCCGGCCTGCGCCGGTTTGTCCGCAGCGCACGTCTGCCGCGTCAACCGCGCTTCTCGCAACATGCGCCGTTGATCGTGGACTACGACTGGACCTTGACCATCTGAGGTCAATATCCAGGTACAAAAAAACCGACATCGCTGTCGGTTTTTTTGTGGGCGATCATTATTTGATCAATCGCCAGGTGAGCGGGTAACGGTAGGCAATGCCTTTGTTGGCCTTGATCCCGCCAATGATGGTCAAGATCAGTGCGGCAATTACCAGCACCACCATTAACAGGAAACCGATCACCACGAACCCCAGGACAAAGCAGACCAGCCAGGCGATGGCCACGGTCAGCTGGAAGTTCAGCGCTTCCTTGCCCTGGTCGTCGATCAGCGGGTCCATGTCCTTCTTCACCTGCCACAGGATCAATGGCCCCAACACGCTACCAAAGGGGAACACCAGGCCCAGGAACGCCGCGAAGTGACAGAGCATCGCCCATTGGCGCACTTCCTTGTTCTGGGCTGACACGGGAAGCTGGTTGTCACTCATCGCGTTGCTCCTTGAGGCCGGTTTCAGTCAGCCAGTGCGGCGTTCTGCAGTTCGAAGATTTCGCTCATACCTTTCTGGGCCAGGGCCAGCATGGCGTTCAGGTCTGCCGGCTGGAATGGCGCGCCTTCGGCGGTGCCCTGCACTTCGATGAACCCACCGGTGCTGGTCATGACCACGTTCAGGTCGGTCTCGGCAGCCGAGTCTTCCAGGTAGTCCAGGTCCAGCACTGGCTCGCCCTGGTACATGCCCACCGATACGGCGGCAATCATCTGCTTGAGCGGGTCGCCGCCTTTCAGGCCGCCGCGCTTCTTGATCACTTTCAGCGCATCGACCAGGGCCACCATGGCGCCAGTGATGGACGCGGTGCGGGTGCCGCCGTCGGCCTGGATCACGTCGCAGTCGACGTACAGGGTTACATCGCCCAGTTTAGTCATGTCCAGCGCAGCGCGCAGGGAACGGCCGATCAGACGCTGGATTTCCAGGGTACGACCGCCCTGCTTGCCACGGCTGGCTTCACGCTGGTTACGCTCGCCGGTGGCGCGCGGCAACATGCCGTACTCTGCAGTCAACCAACCCTGGCCCTGACCCTTGAGGAAACGCGGCACGCCATTCTCGACGCTGACGGTGCAGATGACCTTGGTATCGCCAAACTCGACCAGTACAGATCCCTCGGCGTGTTTGGTGTAGTTGCGGGTGATGCGGATCGAGCGGAGCTGATCGGCAGCGCGACCACTTGGACGTTTCATAGGGGATACCTGTACAGAGGACGAAAAACTGCCGAGCATTATAGAGCCGCAGGCCGCTTCTCGGCACTGCTAATAAATTCGGTAACGAATGGACACCCCCTGGCACCCTTTGTCACAGCCCGCATTTGGGGGCGCCCGCCCCGTTGCGCTACAATCCTGCGCCTTCGCAGCCAGTCGGCTTCAATCTACCCACCAGCCCGCCCGTTTGCGGGACTGCATCGCGAGGTACCTCCATGGTGCACAGCATGACTGCCTTTGCCCGCGTCGAAAAAGCCGGCGTCCAGGGCACCCTGAGCTGGGAATTGCGCTCGGTCAACAGCCGCTACCTGGAGCCGCACCTGCGCCTGCCCGAATCCTTCCGCGACCTTGAAGGCGCAGTGCGCGAAGCCCTGCGTGCCGGCATCTCCCGCGGCAAGCTGGAATGCACCCTGCGCTTTACCGAGGAAACCACCGGCAAGCCGCTGCAGGTTGACCGCGAACGCGCCGCGCAACTGGTGGCCGCCGCCGAGACCATCGCCAGCCTGATCAAACAGCCAGCGGCCCTGAACCCCCTGGAAGTGTTGGCCTGGCCTGGGGTGCTGGTGGCCGACGCCACTGACCCGCAAGCGCTGAACGCCGAAGCCCTGGCCCTGTTCAACCAGGGCCTCAAGGAGCTTAAAGCCGGCCGAGAGCGTGAAGGCGCCGAGCTGGCCCGCCTGATCAACGAACGCCTGACGGCCATTGAGGCCGACGTCGTGACCCTGCGCGAACTGGTGCCGCAGATGCTGGCCACCCAGCGTCAGAAAGTCCTCGACCGCTTCACCGACATGAAGGCCGACCTCGACCCGGTGCGCCTGGAGCAGGAAATGGTCCTGCTCGCACAAAAAAGCGACGTCGCCGAAGAACTCGACCGCCTGAGCACCCATATCCTGGAAGTGCGCCGCGTGCTCAAGTCGGCCGGTGCCGCCGGTCGGCGCCTGGACTTCCTGATGCAGGAACTCAACCGCGAAGCCAATACACTGGGCTCCAAAGCCTTCGATCCGCGCAGCACCACGGCTGCGGTCAACCTCAAAGTGTTGATCGAGCAAATGCGCGAACAAGTACAGAATATTGAGTAAGGCAACTCCCATGACCCACAGCACCGGCACCCTGTACATCATTTCCGCCCCCTCGGGCGCGGGCAAAAGCAGCCTGGTCAAGGCCCTGACCGACACCAACCCGGAGATCCGCGTATCGGTCTCCCACACCACTCGCGCCATGCGCCCGGGTGAGGTGAACGGCGTGAACTATCACTTCGTCGAACGCAGCGAATTCGTGAAGATGATCGAACACGGGGACTTCCTGGAGCGCGCCGAGGTGTTCGGCAACCTCTATGGCACGTCCCAGAGCCACTTGCAGCAGACCCTGGACGAAGGCCACGACCTGATCCTGGAAATCGACTGGCAGGGCGCCGAACAGGTGCGCCAATTGATGCCCAAGGCGCGCTCGATCTTTATCCTGCCGCCGTCCCTGGAGGCCTTGCACCAGCGCCTGACCAATCGCGGCCAGGACAGCGACCAGGTCATCGACGGCCGCATGCGCGAAGCCGTCAGTGAAATGAGCCACTATGTGGACTACGACTACCTGATCATCAACGACGATTTTTCCCACGCCCTGGACGACTTGAAGGCGATTTTCCGCGCCAATCAGCTCCAGCAAAAACGCCAACAGCAGCGTTTTGGCAAATTGTTGGCCGAACTGCTCGGTTGAATGGCTCTTCCCAAAACCGCTGCAAGGGCCTTACATTGGCACTTGTAGCGTGTTTGCCGGGGCCTGCAGAAAATCAGCGCTTCCCTAAACGCTGGTGATTTTTTAAACTGTTGAGTCCGCTCGCCCAACCGGGCAGCGCGCATCTTGCATTCGCTCCGAGGAATACCATGGCCCGCGTAACCGTTGAAGACTGCCTAGAACACGTGGATAACCGCTTTGAGCTGGTCATGCTCTCTACCAAGCGTGCCCGTCAATTGGCCACTGGCGGCAAAGAGCCACTGCTCAATTGGGAAAATGACAAGCCTACCGTGATGGCCCTGCGCGAAATCGCTGCCGGCGTGATGAGCTATGAATACATTGCCAGCGCTGAAATCGTTGAAGACGAACCGCTGTTTGCAGCGTTCGAGGACGAGTCCAACGAGGCCGTCTAAGCCTATGCCTGGTCGACGTAGCACGGCGCAGGGTCACAGCCTTCGGCAGGAGTTAACACTTTGCCGAGCATAGACGCCCTCGCCGATCGCTTATCGACCTACCTCGGCACCGACCAGGTCAACCTGGTCCGCCGAGCGTATTTCTACGCCGAACAAGCCCACGACGGCCAACGCCGCCGCAGCGGCGAGGCGTATGTCACCCATCCTCTTGCGGTGGCCAATATTCTTGCCGACATGCACATGGACCATCAGAGCCTGATGGCCGCGATGCTGCATGACGTGATCGAAGACACCGGCATTGCCAAGGAAGCGCTCAGTGCGCAATTTGGCGAAACCGTGGCCGACCTGGTCGACGGGGTCAGCAAGCTGACCCAGATGAACTTCGAGACCAAGGCCGAGGCCCAGGCGGAAAACTTCCAGAAGATGGCCATGGCCATGGCCCGGGACATCCGGGTGATCCTGGTCAAGCTGGCCGACCGGCTGCACAACATGCGCACGCTGGAAGTGCTGTCCGGTGAGAAACGCCGGCGCATTGCCAAGGAAACCCTGGAAATCTACGCGCCCATCGCCAACCGGCTGGGCATGCATGCCATTCGTATCGAATTCGAAGACCTGGGTTTCAAGGCGATGCACCCGATGCGCTCGGCGCGCATCTACCAGGCGGTCAAGCGCGCCCGGGGCAATCGCAAGGAAATCGTCAACAAGATCGAAGAGTCCCTGAGCCACTGCCTGGCAATCGACGAGATTGAAGGCGAAGTCAGCGGGCGGCAGAAGCATATCTACGGCATCTACAAGAAGATGCGCGGCAAGCGCCGGGCCTTCAACGAGATCATGGACGTGTATGCGTTCCGGATCATCGTCGACAAGGTCGATACCTGCTACCGCGTGCTGGGCGCTGTACATAATTTGTACAAACCCCTGCCAGGCCGCTTCAAGGACTACATCGCCATCCCCAAAGCCAACGGCTATCAGTCGCTGCATACCACGCTGTTCGGTATGCATGGGGTGCCGATCGAGATCCAGATCCGCACCCGGGAAATGGAAGAGATGGCCAACAACGGCATCGCCGCCCATTGGCTGTACAAATCCAGCGGCGACGAGCAGCCCAAAGGCACCCATGCCCGCGCCCGCCAGTGGGTCAAGGGCGTGCTGGAAATGCAGCAACGTGCCGGCAACTCCCTGGAATTCATCGAAAGCGTGAAAATCGACCTGTTCCCGGACGAGGTCTACGTGTTCACGCCAAAAGGCCGGATCATGGAGCTGCCCAAGGGCTCCACGGCGGTCGACTTTGCCTACGCAGTGCACACCGACGTCGGCAACAGTTGCATCGCCTGCCGGATCAACCGCCGCCTGGCCCCGCTGTCGGAACCGCTGCAAAGCGGCTCCACCGTGGAGATCGTCAGCGCGCCGGGGGCCCGGCCGAACCCGGCCTGGCTCAACTTCGTAGTCACCGGCAAGGCCCGCACCCATATCCGCCACGCCCTGAAGCTGCAACGTCGCTCCGAGTCCATCAGCCTGGGCGAACGCCTGCTGAACAAGGTGCTCAACGGTTTCGACAGTTCCTTGGAGAAGATCCCCGCCGAGCGCGTGCAGGCGATCCTCCACGAGTACCGTCAGGAAGCCATCGAGGACTTGCTCGAAGACATCGGCCTGGGCAATCGCATGGCCTACGTGGTCGCCCGCCGCCTGCTCGGCGAGGGCGAGCAACTGCCGAGCCCCGAAGGCCCGCTGGCCATTCGCGGCACCGAAGGCCTGGTGCTGAGCTACGCCAAATGCTGCACACCGATCCCGGGCGACCCGATTGTGGGCCACCTGTCCGCCGGCAAAGGCATGGTCGTGCACCTGGACAACTGCCGCAATATCAGCGAAATACGCCACAACCCGGAAAAATGCATCCAGCTGTCCTGGGCCAAGGATGTGACCGGCGAATTCAACGTCGAGTTGCGGGTCGAGCTGGAGCATCAGCGCGGCCTGATCGCCTTGCTGGCCAGCAGCGTCAACGCCGCCGACGGCAATATCGAAAAAATCAGCATGGACGAACGTGATGGTCGCATCAGCGTGGTCCAACTGGTGGTCAGCGTGCACGACCGTGTACACCTGGCCCGCGTGATCAAGAAACTGCGTGCCCTGACTGGGGTTATCCGCATCACTCGCATGCGCGCATAACGCCTCCCCCCTATAGCCCGGACATTACAAGGAGTCATTTATGACCAAGACTGTTATCACCAGCGACAAGGCACCTGCTGCCATCGGTACTTATTCCCAGGCGATCAAGGCGGGCAACACCGTCTACATGTCCGGCCAGATCCCTCTGGACCCAAAGACCATGGAGCTGGTTGAAGGCTTCGAAGCCCAGACCGTACAAGTCTTCGAAAACCTCAAGTCGGTAGCCGAAGCCGCAGGCGGTTCGTTCAAGGACATCGTCAAGCTGAACATCTTCCTCACCGACCTGAGCCACTTCGCCAAGGTCAACGAGATCATGGGCAAGTACTTCGAACAACCCTACCCAGCCCGCGCCGCCATTGGCGTTGCCGCCCTTCCTAAGGGCTCCCAGGTTGAGATGGACGCGATTCTGGTCATCGAGTAATACATTCGGCGCAACCCACAGGGTTGCGCCGACTTCGTTTTAAAAGGATTTCATAATGCGCAAAGCGCTCGTTGCCTCCACGCTGCTCGCCCTGTTCCTTGGCGGCTGTGCCAGCAATCCTGCCACCCGGGATGTGAGCGGCACCTGGATCAACCAGGTCGCCATTGATGCGGCGTCCAAGGGCGGCCCTTTGCGCGAAGCCCTGCAAGCCTACGGTCCGAACCTCGAATGGGAGGTCAACACCAAGGCCAACCAGGCACGCTACTTCAATGGCTTTGAACGCCCCGAAGGCACCCTGGCCGGGGAAAAGTCCGGCACCTGGAACGTTGATTTCTACGGTAGCTCGACCACCGAACTCAAGCGCAAGGGCAAACAGCTGCTGCAAGTGGCCAACGACAACGAGCCCGAACAGCTGTTTGACCGCCCCAAGGACCCTGCCCCCGAAGGCGCACCCCTGGGTGCCAACTTCGAACGGGCGCTGTACTCGGCCTATATGGGCGGCAGCTGGAAAATCACCAGCGGCAGCGGCCTGGGCGCTACCGTGCAGTTCCAGGCCAACGGCCAAGTAAGCGGGCTGCCGGGCGCCGAGCAGTACTCACTGTGCCTGGCGGGCGATTGCGCCTCCATGAGCGGCGGCTACGACAGCATCTGGCTGCAACAAGGCGGCCAGGGCAACCCGTGGATCTTCAGTCGCAATGACAAGCAGTTGGAGATTTTCCAGGCGATCAATACCTCCCAGGCCGACGAAGTCCCTTCGTTTACCCCCGGGCCACGCCAGTGGTTGCTGGAAAAACAGTAATTTCAATGTGGGAGCGGGCTTGCGTGGGAGCCGGGCTTGCCCGCGATGCAGGCACCTCGGTGCGTCAGTGACACCGAGGTGATGCTGTCGCAGCGATCCGACAAGCTAGCTCCCACACAAGCCGGTGCCTAGCAGGAAAGGTCAGCCTTTGAGGATAGCGGCGTAGCCTTCGCGATAACTCGGATAGGTTGGCGTCCAACCCAGCGCCTTGGCCCGCGCATTGCTGCACTGCTTGCTGCCCGCGCGCCGCACACTGGCGTCTTCGGCCCACTCGGTCACCCCAAGGTACTCACGCAGCCAGCCCACAACCTCAGCCAGCGGCGCCGGCGCGTCGTCGACGCCGATATAGACCTTGTCCAACGAACCGCCCTGCTCTACATGTTGCAGCAGAAACGCCAACAACCCTGCCGCATCATCAACATGTATCCGGTTGCCGTACAAAGGCGGCTCCACCGCCACGCGATAGCCCTGGCGCACCTGGCTCAACAACCATTCACGCCCCGGCCCGTAGATACCGGTCAAGCGCACAGTCGTGGCCGGGATGCCGCTGTCGAATGCCACTTGCTCGGCTTCCAGCATCACTTGCCCGGAATAGCCAAGGGCCTGGGTAGGCGACGTCTCATCGACCCATTCGCCATTTTGCTGCCCATAGACACTGCTGCTGGACACGAACACAAGCTGCTTGGGCTGCTGGCCATAGTCGTCGAGCCATTCCAGCACATGCTGCAAGCCTTCGACATAGGCCTTGCGATAGCCCGCTTCGTCATGGTCGGTGGCGGCTGCGCAGTACACCAGGTAGTCCACACCGCCGATCGGCCAGGTGTCGGGACAATCCTTTTTGAACAGGTCGCCGGCAATCCCGATCACCCCTTCGGGCAGGCGCGAGACATTACGCCGCAGGCCATGCACCTCCCATCCGGCAGCCAGCAATTGACTAGCCAGCCGACTACCTACATCACCACAACCGGCAATCACCACAGAAGGCGCAGACATCACAAAACTCCGTTCTCAAAGGTCTAGATTAGCCCTCGCAGGTGACCAGCGGCCAGAAAAAGCACAAATAAAGATACTGTATTACTTCTGTTAACAAGAATTACTTGCAATAATAACCGCCCATTTGTCCTCGACCCTTTATGCGGTCTGGCAGGGCAAGCCCTTATTTTTTCTATCAGGTCCGGCCAGCATGACACGCAATAACCTCCCCGCTTCGCCAACCAAGCCTCACAGCCCGTCCCGCGTCTGGCGCGCGATAACTGCGTTGCTGTTCAGCGTCCTGCTGGCACCGACCGCCGCGCTCGCCGATGCCACGGCACCGGCCACTCCGCCTGCCGCTACTGCGCCAGCCCCGGCCGCGGCCCCCGCACCAGAGCAAAATGCCGCAGCACCCGGTGCTCCAACTGTCGCTCCTGCGGCCACCGACCCGGCTGCCGCCGAAGGCGTAGCCCCGCAAGATGAAACCGGCGTGGTTCTGGAAGAAGACAACACCCTGGGCATGGCTCACGACCTGTCGCCTTGGGGCATGTATCAGAACGCTGACATCATCGTGAAGATCGTGATGATCGGCCTGGCCATCGCCTCGATCATCACCTGGACCATCTGGATTGCCAAAGGCTTCGAGCTGCTGGGCGCCAAACGCCGCCTGCGCACGGAAATCGCCAACCTGAAAAAAGCCACCACCCTTAAAGAAGCCAGCGAAAGCGCGGCCATCAAGGGCACCCTGGCGCACCTGCTGGTACATGACGCACTGGAAGAAATGCGTCTGTCGGCCAACACCCGCGAAAAGGAAGGCATCAAGGAACGCGTGAGCTTCCGCCTGGAGCGCCTGGTGGCAGCCTGCGGTCGCAACATGAGCAACGGCACCGGCGTGCTGGCGACCATCGGTTCCACCGCGCCGTTCGTCGGTCTGTTCGGTACCGTGTGGGGCATCATGAACAGCTTCATCGGCATCGCCAAGACCCAGACCACCAACCTCGCCGTCGTTGCCCCCGGCATCGCCGAAGCCCTGCTGGCAACTGCCCTGGGCCTGGTCGCCGCAATTCCGGCGGTGGTGATCTACAACGTGTTCGCCCGTTCGATCGCCGGCTACAAGGCCCAGGTGTCGGACGCTTCGGCAGAAGTCCTGTTGCTGGTCAGCCGCGACCTCGATCACCTGCCTACCGAGCGCAGCTCGCAACCGCACATGGTGAAAGTGGGGTAATCGGCCATGGGCCTGCATTTGAATCAAGGCGACGACGAGCTCGTCGAGAACCACGAAATCAACGTCACGCCGTTTATCGACGTGATGCTGGTGCTGCTGATCATCTTCATGGTGGCAGCCCCTTTGGCCACGGTGGATATCAAGGTCGACCTCCCCGCCTCCAGCGCGAAACCCGCGCCCCGGCCGGAGAAACCGGTGTTCCTCAGCGTCAAGGCTGACCAGCGTCTGTTCCTGGGCGAAGACGAAGTCAAACCCGAAACCCTCGGTGCGGTGCTCGACGCCCGGACCCAGGGCAAGAAAGACACGACGATCTTCTTCCAGGCCGACAAGGGCGTGGACTACGGCGACCTGATGAGCGTGATGGATGCCCTGCGGGCAGCCGGCTACCTCAAGGTCGGTCTGGTCGGACTTGAGACGGCAGCCAAGAAATGATCACGACGCGCCACAAACTGACGCGTTATGGCACCAGCCTCGCCGTCGTGCTGGGCGTCCACGCCGTCGCGATCATCCTCGCGCTCCAGTGGTCGGCGCCACAGATGGTGCAGTTGCCACCGGCTGCCATGGTCATCGACCTGGCGCCGATGCCAGCCCCACCCCCTCCGGCCCCGCCGAAGGTGGTGACGCCACCGCAACCGCCGGCACCGGTGGAAGAGTTGCCCTTGCCGAAACTGGCCGAGGCACCCAAGCCCACGATTTCCGTGCCCAAGCCGGTCAAGCCAAAGCCTAAGCCGCAGCCACCCAAGCCTGAGAAAAAGGTCGAGCAGCCCAAGGAGAAACCCTCCGAGGATCCGCCGAGCGAAACCCCTCAGAACAACGCGCCTTCGGAGAAATCCGCGCAGCCGCAACCCGGCCCTTCGCCGGCACAGATCGCGGCCAAGGCCACCTGGCAAAGCACGCTGCTCGGTCACCTGGCGAAGTACAAGAAGTACCCGCCAGGCGCCCAGGCCCGTGGCAAGGAAGGCTTGAACCGCTTGCGGTTCGTGGTGGATGCCGAAGGCAAGGTGCTGTCCTATGAGCTGGTGGGCCGCTCCGGCAACGCCGACCTGGACCGCGCTACCCTGGAGATGATCCGTCGCGCCCAACCGCTGCCCAAGCCTCCGGCCGAGATGTTGACCAACGGCAGCATCGAAATCGTTGCGCCGTTTGTCTACAACATCGAGAAGCGCCGCCGCTAACCCCTGGGGGAGCGGGTTTGTGTGGGAGCGGGCTTGCCCGCGATGACGGTGTAACAGTCAACATCCACAGTGACTGACACACCGCCATCGCGAACAAGCCCACCCCCACACAAAACGGCCAACGCCATTAAGCAAAATCCCCCGCACAAACCGCTCAATCCCCAATCAAGCTCTGATAACGTGCGTCTATCGTTTGCAGCCGGTATGCTTGGCCCGCAACCTCATGGACGCCCGCTATGACTCTTACAGAATTACGCTACATCGTGACCCTCGCCCAAGAGCAACACTTCGGCCATGCAGCCGAACGTTGCCATGTCAGCCAACCGACGCTGTCGGTGGGCGTGAAAAAGCTTGAAGACGAACTCGGTGTGCTGATTTTCGAGCGCAGCAAAAGCGCCGTGCGCCTCACCCCGGTTGGCGAAGGCATTGTTGCCCAGGCGCAGAAGGTGCTGGAGCAGGCCCAGAGCATTCGTGAGCTGGCCCAGGCCGGCAAGAACCAACTGACCGCCCCGCTGAAAGTCGGCGCGATCTATACCGTCGGCCCGTACCTGTTCCCGCACCTGATCCCGCAACTGCACCGCGTCGCGCCGCAGATGCCGCTGTATATCGAAGAAAACTTCACCCACGTACTGCGCGACAAACTGCGCAACGGTGAGTTGGACGCGATCATCATCGCCCTGCCTTTCAACGAAGCCGACGTGCTGACATTGCCGCTCTACGACGAGCCGTTCTATGTATTGATGCCGGCCTCGCACCCGTGGACGCAAAAAGACACGATTGACGCCAGCCTGCTCAACGACAAGAGCCTGCTGCTGCTCGGTGAAGGCCATTGCTTCCGCGACCAGGTGCTGGAAGCCTGCCCGACCCTGACCAAGGGCAACGACGGCGCCAAGCACACCACCGTGGAGTCCAGCTCCCTGGAGACCATTCGCCATATGGTGGCGTCCGGCCTGGGCATCTCGATCCTGCCGCTGTCGGCCGTCGACAGCCACCACTACGCGGCCGGCGTGATTGAAGTGCGTCCGCTCACCCCGCCCGTGCCGTTCCGTACCGTGGCGATTGCCTGGCGCGCCAGTTTCCCGCGCCCGAAAGCGATTGATATCCTCGCCGACTCGATCCGCCTGTGCTCGGTGGCCAAGCCGCCTGCCGCGAACTAAGTACGTGTATGACTGAGCTGTCGCAGGTGTCGGTGACGGCACTCAAGGGTGTCGGTGAAGCCATGGCCGAGAAACTGGCCAAGGTCGGCCTGGAGAACCTCCAGGACGTGTTGTTTCACCTGCCCCTGCGTTACCAGGACCGCACCCGCGTAGTGCCCATCGGCCATCTGCGCCCTGGGCAGGATGCCGTGGTCGAAGGCACCGTCAGCGGTGCCGATGTGGTGATGGGCAAGCGCCGCAGCCTGGTGGTGCGCCTGCAGGACGGTACCGGCGGCCTGAGCCTGCGCTTCTACCATTTCAGCAACGCGCAAAAGGAAGGCCTCAAGCGCGGCACCCGTGTGCGCTGCTACGGTGAAGCGCGGCCGGGCGCGTCGGGCCTGGAAATCTACCACCCGGAATACCGCGCCATTACCGGCGACGAACCCCCGCCGGTAGACACCACCCTCACACCCATCTACCCGCTCACCGAAGGCCTGACGCAACAGCGCCTGCGCCAGCTGTGCATGCAGACCCTGACCCTGCTCGGCCCCCAAAGCCTGCCCGACTGGCTGCCGCAAGAGCTGGCCCGCGACTACCAGTTGGCGCCCCTGGCCGACGCGATCCGCTACCTGCATCACCCGCCGGCCGATGCCGATGTCGATGAATTGGCACTGGGTCATCACTGGGCCCAGCATCGCCTGGCCTTTGAAGAGTTGCTGACGCACCAACTGTCCCAGCAGCGCCTGCGCGAAAGCATGCGCTCCCTGCGGGCGCCGGCGATGCCCAAGGCCACGCGCCTGCCCGCGCAGTACCTGGCCAACCTGGGCTTTGCACCGACTGGCGCGCAGCAACGCGTAGGCAATGAAATCGCCTACGACCTGAGCCAGAAAGAACCAATGCTGCGCCTGATCCAGGGCGATGTTGGCGCCGGCAAGACCGTGGTCGCCGCCCTGGCCGCGCTGCAGGCCCTGGAGGCCGGTTATCAGGTGGCCCTGATGGCACCGACCGAGATCCTCGCCGAGCAGCACTTCATCACCTTCAAGCGCTGGCTCGAACCCCTGGGCCTGGAAGTGGCGTGGCTGGCGGGCAAGCTCAAGGGCAAGAACCGCACGGCCGCCCTGGAACAGATCGCCGCCGGCGCACCGATGGTGGTGGGTACCCACGCGCTGTTCCAGGACGAAGTTAAATTCAAGAACCTGGCCCTGGTGATCATCGACGAACAGCACCGTTTCGGCGTGCAACAACGCCTGGCCCTGCGCGAAAAGGGCGTGGGCGGGCGGATGAACCCGCACCAGTTGATCATGACCGCCACGCCGATCCCGCGCACGCTGGCCATGAGTGCCTACGCCGATCTCGACACCTCGATCCTCGACGAGTTGCCGCCGGGCCGAACGCCGGTCAACACGGTCCTGGTCACCGACACCCGACGGGTCGAAGTGATCGAACGGGTGCGCGGCGCCTGTGCCGAAGGGCGCCAGGCGTATTGGGTATGCACGCTGATCGAAGAGTCCGAAGAGCTGACCTGCCAGGCCGCTGAAACCACCTATGAAGACCTCACCAGCGCCTTGGGCGAGCTCAAGGTCGGGCTGATTCACGGGCGCATGAAGCCTGCGGAAAAAGCCGCGGTGATGGCCGAGTTCAAGGCCGGCAACCTGCAACTGCTGGTGGCCACCACGGTGATCGAAGTCGGCGTGGACGTGCCCAACGCCAGCCTGATGATCATCGAAAACCCCGAACGCCTGGGCCTGGCACAGTTACACCAGCTGCGCGGCCGGGTCGGCCGGGGCAGTGCCGCCAGCCACTGCGTGCTGCTCTACCATCCGCCGCTGTCGCAGATTGGTCGCCAGCGCCTGGGGATCATGCGCGAGACCAACGATGGCTTCGTGATCGCCGAAAAAGACCTGGAACTGCGTGGCCCCGGCGAAATGCTCGGCACCCGCCAGACCGGCCTGCTGCAATTCAAGGTGGCCGACCTGATGCGCGATGCCGACCTGCTACCTGCCGTGCGCGATGCAGCCCAGGCCCTGCTGGAGCGCTGGCCGCACCACGTCAGCCCGCTGCTGGATCGCTGGCTGCGCCACGGCCAGCAATACGGCCAGGTCTGACAGACCGCCAATAGCCGACACCATCACAAACCGCAGTTAGACACCCCCGGCCGGACCAAGCTGGTTATACTCCAAGCAAATGTAGAAAATTGGATCCGGCCATGTCAGAAGTTGCCCACGCCACAGCCCCGCCGACCGCACCCCCGGTCATTCGGGACTTGCTCGCAAAACTCGCCGTCAACTACACGGAAGTCACCGACCACCCCGGCCTGAACCCGGCCCGAAAGGTTCAAGCGGTGCTGCTCGATGACGCGGTGGGCGCCCTGATGGTGCTGTTTCCCCAGAGCCAGTTGCTGGATCTCAATCGCCTCACCGAACTGACCGGCCGAAACCTGACCGCTGTCGCGCCGGAGCGCCTGGATCGCATGCTCGGCAAACACAGCCTGAGCCTGCTGCCCGGCCTGCCGCCGCTGACCAGCTCGCCTTGCCTGTACGAAGAAAGCCTGCTGCGCGAGCCGACCTTGCTGGTGCACTCGGGCGAAGCCACCGTGCTGCTGGAAATCGCCAGCGACGACTTCAAGCGCCTGCTGAACAAAGCCAGTGCCGCCAACTTCGGCGAACCCCTGAGCCGCATCCTGCCCAACTTCGACCGTCCCAACGACGACCGCGACGAAATTACCCAGGCGATGCAGGCGTTTACCGCGCGCCGCATCCAGCAACGCCTGGAAGCCACCATTGAAATTCCACCGCTAGCCGATACCGCGCAGAAGATCATCAAGCTGCGGGTCGATCCCAACGCAACCATCGACGACATCACCGGCGTGGTCGAGACCGACCCGGCCCTGGCCGCGCAAGTAGTGAGCTGGGCGGCCTCGCCGTACTACGCCTCACCGGGCAAGATCCGTTCGGTAGAAGACGCAATTGTGCGTGTGCTGGGCTTCGACCTGGTGATCAACCTGGCCCTGGGCCTGGCGCTGGGCAAGACCTTGAGCCTGCCCAAGGACCATCCGCAACAGGCCACGCCCTACTGGCACCAGTCGATCTACACCGCCGCGGTGATCGAGGGCCTGACCCGCGCCATGCCCCGCGCCCAGCGCCCGGAAGCCGGCCTGACCTACCTGGCGGGCCTGCTGCACAACTTTGGCTACCTGTTGCTGGCCCACGTCTTCCCGCCGCACTTCTCGCTGATCTGCCGGCACCTGGAGGTCAACCCGCACCTGTGCCACAGCTATGTCGAGCAGCACTTGCTGGGCATCAGCCGCGAGCAGATCGGCGCCTGGCTGATGCGTTACTGGGATATGCCGCAAGAGCTGTCCACGGCCCTGCGCTTCCAGCATGACCCGAGCTACGACGGCCAATACGCCGAGTACCCGAACCTGGTATGCCTGGCCGTGCGCTTGCTGCGCGGGCGTGGGATTGGCTCCGGGCCTGAGGCCGAGATTCCGGACGAACTGCTGGAGCGCCTGGGCCTGAGCCGCGACAAGGCCGAGGAGGTGGTGAGCAAGGTGCTGGATGCCGAGGTGTTATTGCGCGAACTGGCGTCGCAGTTCAGCCAGGGCTGAAGCCGGCGCCTGCTGTACCGCTATCGCAGGCAAGCCAGCTCCCACAGTTGACCGGGTTCCAACGTTGGAATGCACTCAATATGTGGGGAGCTGGCTTGCCTGCGATGAATCCAACCCGGTCTCTCAGGCCTTCTTTTTCTTCGGCTTCAGATACTTGGTCAAGCCCTGGAACCACATCACCAGGGCCGGGTTGCCCTTGATCTGGATCGACTTGTCCTGAATCCCCGTCATGAACGCCAGTTGCTTGTTCTTCGCCTGCATCGTGGCGAAGCCGTAGGCGGCGTCTTTAAAAGCGATAGCAAATGCCGGCTCCGGGTGGACACCCGAGCGGCTGGTGATGCGCTGGTCTTTGACGATGAAGTGACGGGCAACCTTGCCGTCAAGGGTCTGCAGCTGGAATGCCAGATCCTTGTCACCCAACTGCTGCTGGAACGCAGGGTTGTTGCGGCTGGCTTTGGCCATCATCAGGCCCAGCACCCACAGAAGAAAACGAAATTTCATGCACACGGCCTCAGTGTAATTATTGGGTGGCCGCAGCAGTTTAACGATTTGTGCGCGGAACGCTACCGATCTCCCGCGTTAGCAGGAGATCGGCTGGCGTTTACCGCTTATAGCAACAACTTGGCTTAGACGTTAGGGCAAGGCACCGGTGCCCAGTCGGCCAGGTTCGGATCGCGGCAGGTGCCTTCGATCTGTGCTTTACCGGCGCTGGCCACTTGCTTGCTTTCAGTCTGCTTGACCTTGGCGGTCTGGATGCTTCGCTCGGTGCTCACCGCTTCGGTCGGCACCTTGGGCAGTGGCGGACGCTTGGTCACGACCTTGCCAGTCGACTTGCCTTTTTTCGCCGGCACCGCCGCCGGGGCAGTATCGGCCGTGGCCACGGTCACCACGTCATTGCGCTGCACACCCACCTGCTGCAGATCTTTCTCGTAGGCCTGGGTGTAGTTGTTCAGGTCTTCGCTGGCCTTGCCGTTGACCGCGACGATCAGGTCGTTGGATTCCTTCAGGCCGGCGACGATTTCTGCCAGGCGCTTGCGGCCTTCGGTGTCATTGACGGTCTTGGCCTTGCGGTCAGCCACCAACTTGGTGAACGCGCTCTGGTAGCACTGTTGGGACGCCTTGGCGTACGCGGTGCTACGGTCGATATCGGAAGCGCTTTTGTTGAAGTCCGTGGCGTAGGACGCGATGCGCTGGTTGTCATCGCTGATCTGCTTCTGGCGCTCGGTGTAGTAACCCGCCGCGCCGCCCGCCAGGGCTCCGCCCGCCGCGCCAATGGCGGCATTGCGGCCACGCTTGTCCGAATCGCCGGTCAGGGCACCCAACAGCGCACCACCGGCCGCGCCGAGGGCGGCGCCGGTGACGACCGACTTGGTCATGTCCGAATCAGTAGCGCGCAGGTGCTGCACCGGCTCGTAGCAGTTGGGGTAGTACTCGACCTTGGTGCTCGACGCGACCTTGGAAGCCGGCGACGTGGCGCAACCGGTCAGCACGGTGCTGAAGCCAGCCGCGATCAGCAGCAAGTAACGCTTGGAAACCGCCTTACGGGAAAAAAGCATAGGTGTGTTCTCTTTTAAGTTTGTCTTGCCCAGCACGGCCCATGCCGCCTGAGTCCCTTCCAAGCTCGCTATACAACCAACGGTCAAGACCGCTGACCGCTCGCTGCGAGCAACTCCTTCAAAATCGTTGCCGGGTCGGCTCGCTGTTGTTTGCGATAGTTGCCGACATGGCGAACGAATAACGTCGCGCGTGTCACCAGGCTCTTGCCCAGTACCGGCTTGCGCTCCAACTCTTGCTGGATCCGTTGAAACTGCGCCTGGATCACCGCATCGGTGTAGCGCGTGCCGGTGGCCAGGTTGTCGATATAAATCGCCACTGCGCCGTCGAGCGCGCTGCGGCCATTGGCGATGGCCGTGGCGAACAACTGCGCACTGGCCTCGTCCTTGGCGTCCAGGGACTGCTGGCGACTCTTCTGCAGATTGATCAGGCGGATGTTGTAGTTATTGATGGTCTCGGCCACCAGGGCGGCAGACTGGATCAGGTTGCCAGCCGCCTCCTCACGCTGCTGGGCGATCAGCGACACGTTGCGCTTGAGCTCTTCGTTGACCAGCCCCAGCTCGGCCTGCAGCCGTGGGTCGACGCTGGCGGCAATGATGCTGTCCAGGCGCTTGGTCGGGTCCTGGGCGTCGTCGATAGCGTCGGTCAGCGCGGCCAGGCGCCCCTCTTTCTGCCACTGCGCGAACAGTTCGTTGTAGCGTGAGCGCGGTGCCGACAGCGCGCCAATCGCCACCCTGAAGCCCGTGGTCTCGTTGCTTTGCTCCGTGCCATCGGCGCCGAACAGCGGGTATTCGCGGCGCATGCCGCTGAACAGCGTGCCCTCGCCTTCAAGGTAGTTGCCGCCCTTGACGATAAAGCCGCCGTAGGTGCCCTGGCGGCGCCCGGCGTGAACCAGCTGGAACGACTCCTGGACCATCTCCGCGGCGTTGCCGATCACATCGAACATGCCGATGGGGTTCGGTAACTTGGTACCGATAGGCATCAGCCGCGCCGCCTGGCCGGTGCCGCCGGCGACCTGGTTGAACACCGCCCAATCGCCCAGCGGGCCGTCGCTGTCGCTGCCCTCGATACGCCGGGGGAACAAGCGGCCTTCCAGATCCTGGCGGCTCACTGCCTGGCCGCCGCGCGCGGCGAACTCCCATTCCACTTCGGTAGGCAGCCGCACAAACCCCAGGCCGCCATCTTGCGCCGAAGCACCGCGGCCACTGACCGGCAGCAAGTCGCGGTGATATTTCATCAACCAGGCGCTGTAGACCGCCGAGAAACGCTCGGCTTCAAAGCGCGACAGCTTGACCTTGGGCAAGCGCCCGGCCATGCCCTCAGGCACCTCGCACGCTGGCGCCGGCTCACCACTGGCCAGGGACTGGGCCTGGGACATGACCTGGGCGTACTGGCGCGCGGTGACTTCGTACTTGCCGATAAAGTAGAGCATCGGCTTGAGCGGGGTCTTGGCGTCGGTCTTGGGCATCAGCGGCGCAATGACCTTGTTCCAGCCCTTGGGCAAATCCTTGAGGGTGAATTGGCCGTTGATAAAGTCGCGGCGGTAACCCGAGATAAACGACTGCTTGTAGCCCGCCTCGCCTTCGCTGAACGGGTAGCCGAGGCTGACCTCTCGGTCGTCCAGGGTGCCCTGGGCCAGGACATAGGCGTAGCGGAACACCATGTTGCCCTCACACGGCAGCGGCAGGCTGACGTCATCGGCCAACGGTTTGGGGTTGTCGAGCTTATCGCTTGCCTCGTCGGCCCAGGCCACAGTGGCCAGGCTCAGCGCCACGGCGGCGCCCAATAACTTATACATCTCTGATGCCCTCAGAAGCCTGGATACGCGCCACCCGCCACCCCCCACATACGGCCGCCACGGCGCTGACGCCGAGCACCGCGACCAGGGCCAGGGCGTAATGCCGCGCCAACAGGTGGCTGGCGTATTCGCCCGGCACCTGCACGAATAATTGATTCAAACCCGCCTCGGCCAGGCCATACAGCCCGGCGCTGAGTACAGCGGCCAACCCCGCGCTGTAGAGCGCCTGCAGCGTCACGAACAACAACAGCGCGCCAGTGGAAACCCCCAACAGGCGCAACACCGATAACTCCCGGCGCTTGCGCGCGACAGCGGCCAACGCCCCGGCGAAAATCGCCGCAAATGCCCCCGCCAAGGCCAGGCCGGCGATGATCCAGAACACAATCGCCAAGTTGCGACTCAGCGACTGCACCTGGGCGATACTCAGCGCCTGGGTCGAGACCAACAGGTTCTGCGCGGCGAAATACAGCCGTAGCGGCTCAACATCGGTAAGGCTGCGTGCATATAAACGAAACGCCGGATACACCCGCTGCTCGCTCACGCCCACCACGTCACCCTCCCAGCCCAACGCCGGCACCGCACGGCCATCGCGGTAGTCTTCCGCCGCTTCCAGCAGGCTCAAGTCGGCAAACAAACCGTCCCGCGCAAACGCCTCCAGGGGCAGCACTGCCACCACCTGCAACCGTGCATCCCGGGCCTCGACGCGCCCGGCCACTTGCCGCGCAAAGCGGGTTTGCAGCCAATCTCCCGGCCGCGCCGCCAGCTTCTCGGCGGCGGTGTGGCTCAGCACGATCTGCTCCAGGCCCGCCGGGATAGGCAAACCGCCCAGCAACGGATCACCCGGCGCGGTGGGCAGCATCTCCAGGGTCAACGTGCCCACCTGGGCCGTGGCCGCAATCTGCCGCGTGCGCGGGATGGCAAACGCCACATCGCTGCGCTGACCAAGTTGCTCGACAAAGGCGCGACTGAACCGCCCGCCGCCCAACGGGATGATTTCGCGGGTCGCCGGGTCATTCTCCAAGCGCTCGGTCAAGCTGCTGACCAGTCCGAATTTCAGGCCGAACAACACCAGCAACGGCGCGATCACCGCCACCAACGCCAACACCGAACAGGCCGACAGCCAGCCATCGTTGCGGTAATCCTGCCAAGCGAGGGAAGCCAACAGAGGGATACGCATCAACATGCCTCCCCGAGAGTCGCCGTGACGCCACCGTCGCTGTCGCGCTGGCAACTGATGCGCCGCACCTGCAAGCCACTGGCGCGGGCCAGGGGCTCGTCATGGGTGGCGATCACGCACGCGGCGCGGTGCTCACGGGCCTGGGTCAGCAGCGCCTGCATCACGCGCTCGGCATTGAGCGGATCCAGGGACGCGGTCGGCTCATCGGCCAGCACCAATTGCGGGGCATGGGCCAGGGCGCGGGCGCAACTGACGCGCTGGCGCTGACCCACCGACAACGCGCCAGGCTTCTTGGCCAACTGGTCGCTGATTTGCAACTGCGCAGCCAGCCGCGCCACGCTGCCATCGTCCTTCAGGCCCAACAGCTGCCGGGACAGGGCGATATTGCTGCGCACATCGAGAAAGCCCAGCAGGCCACCGGTCTGCAGCACATAACCGAGATGCCGGCTGCGCAACCCGGCCAACGTGGATTGCTGATTGGCCCGCCACAGCCCGCCGATATCCAACTGGTTGAATTCAAAACGGCCCACCTGATCAGGTGCCAGGACCAACGCCAGCAGATCGAGCAAGGTGCTTTTGCCGCAACCGCTCGGCCCGACAATCGCCAGCTGTTCACCTGCACCCAGGTGCAGTGCCGGAATCACCAGGCTATAGCGCTGGCTACCGAGGCCCCGGTTCTTGTGCACCGCGCTCAGGTTCAGCATCAAGGCAGCGTCGACAGTGGCACGCGGTACAACGCATCGCCCGGTTCGGCATCACCGAAACGGACCCAGTTGGCCACGTCGTTATGGAAGGTTTCATAGAGGCGGATCTTCGAATCCAGCTCGTCGATAAAGTCTTCCTGTTCGGCCACGCTCAATGACAGCCACAGGTCCTGGGTCATGTTCAGGGACTTGCTGCGGTACGGCAGGCCTTCCAGGTATTCACCCAGAATGCCGCCGTCGGCGAGGTTGCCACCCTTGCGCAGGGCCTGCGGGTCGCGGCTCATGTAGGCCGAGGCGCTGGCGATTTCCTGGAAGAAATCCCTGGGCGAAGTCTGGGTCTTGCGTGCCGCATCGACGATCAATTTCAGCGATTGCTGCAAATCGTTGAGCTGCAGTTTGGTCAGCATCACGCAGACCTGGAACGCCGGCAGTGCCGGGTTGGTCAGGTCGCGGTCGGCAGTCCAGGCGCTGACCAGTTGCGGCGCCTGGCTCGCGCCTTTGTGGCCGAGGAAGTCCATGTGCATGGCATAGCCGACGGCGGCGGATTTGTCCGCCAGGCTCGGCGCGCTGCTGAGCAACGGCACCGGCTGCGGGGTATTGCTGCGCACTTGATGCACCAGGTTGGCGAACACCGTGCCGATCTCATCGACCCGCTCGCCCAGCTTGCGCACATCACCGCCCGGCACTGCCGTGTACAGATCGCCGATCCGTGGGTTGGCGTCGGCAGTCAGGATGCGGTACTGGGATTCGGCGCCGCCATGGGTTTTCTTGCCGGCGTCGGTGCGCAGGTGCAGGGCATAGATCTTGATCTGCTTGCCCAGCGCCGCCTGGCGCACTTCGGCTTCGTTCATCTGGGTCGCGGCAAACGGGTCGTTCTTGCGCAGGGCCCCGGCATCGGTCACCAGCAGGATCAGGCGCCCGCCATAGCCGGACCAATCCATGCCTTCCACCGCCTGCATCACCCCGGCAAACGCATCTTCATTGAACGAGTGGCTGGAGACGGTGGAGGCTTTGACCTGCCGCGCCATATCCAGAAACCGCTGGGGGTCGCGGCCCTGGTCGAGGGTGATCAGGGTCTTGGCCACGTACTCCAGGCCCGGGGTTTTCTTCACGCTGCTGCGAAAGCCGACCATGCCAAAGCTGACGCTGTCCAACTCGCCGCGCTCGGCAATGCGGGTTTGCAGTTCATGGACCACATCGCGCACCTGGTCGATATACGGCTGCATCGACACCGTGGTATCCACCACCAGCACCACGGCGGTGCGGAACGCATCGGCATTCGCATTGATCAGCGGGGTGGCCGGCTTGGCGGCGGCAGTGCCGGGGTCGATGGACGCCACATTGAGCAACTGCACCGGCTGGCCATTCTCGTCGAAGCTCTCTTTGGCATCGAAGATCGGCAACAGGTAGAACTGGTTCTGCGGCACGGCACTGGCTGTGGGCTCCAGGGCCAGGACCTGTTGATTGTCCTCAGGGTTTTTCTGCGCTTTGAGCAGCAGGTTTTTCGCGGCGGCCGGGTCAGCCAGGAGTTTTTCCACCTCGCCAGGCTGGCGCAGGAACATCACCGGTGCCCGCCCCGAACGCTCAGTGAACTTGAGCACCAGGCTCTGCTTCCAGTCGCTGACTTGCGCGGCCGGCAACCAACCGTCACTGCGCCCGTCGGTGGCGGCGCCAATGCGCAGCCATGGGCTGCCGTCGACATCTTTGCGCTGGTACACATAAAGCACCGAGAACGCGGGCAAGGCCTTACCCGGTGCGCCGCCCGCCTCGCTGGAGAGCTTGGCGCCGGGCTTGCTCAGGACGCGCTGGAACAGGGTTTTCTTGCCGGCCATCAGCAAGGGGCGCTGGCCGCCGTCGCTATCAGCGGCCAGCGGTTTAACCGCAGTCGGCGTAGCGGGCACGACCGCAGCAGGCGGCGGCGCAGGGGCGTCGTCACTCAGCCACCAGTAACTGGCGCCACCGATGGCCAGCGCGACCGCCACGGCCACGGCGGCCAATGCCAGGACAGGGCCACGCCGCTGCTCGGACTCCGCGCGATGCTGCGTGGGGCTCACCACCGGCTGGCGCACTGCTTGCGACTGCGGTTGCGGTTGCGGTTGCGGTTGCGGTTGCGGCGCAGCATTGGGAATTTCGATGGACACCGGGGTCAACCCGGCCAGATCCTGACCGGCCGACATCACGGCGGGGCGAATCAAGGTCGCCTCCAAGGCTTCTTTCGGCGCCTCCAGGGGCAACCGATCCAGAGCCAGCAGCAGCGCGGCGGCATCCGGGAAACGCTGCGCCGGATCCTTGGCCAGGAGTTTTTTCAGCACCTCTTGATAACGGCCATGGTGCAGCGGCAGTTCCGGCAAGGGCTCGGTCAGGTGCGCCAGGGCGGTGGAGAGTGCATCGGTGCCGTTGTAAGGCAGCTTGCCGACGAGGATTTCGTAGAGCACCACCCCGAGGGCGTACAGGTCGGCGCGGCCGTCGATTTCCTGGCCCCGCGCCTGCTCCGGGCTCATGTAGCTGGGGGTGCCCACGGCAAACCCGGCCTGGGTGAACTGGGTGCGGTCATCCAGGGACTTGGCGATCCCGAAGTCCGACAGCACCGCCGTGCCATCGGCGCGAAACAGGATGTTCGCCGGCTTGACGTCGCGGTGCACCAAACCCTGGGCGTGGGCGTAACCCAGGGCCGAGGCGATCTGGCGGATATACACCAGCCCCTGCTCCGGCGTCAGGCCGGCGGCGATGCGCTCCTTGAGCGTGCCATTGGGCAGGTATTCCATGGCCATGTAATACAGCTCGCCGACATTGCCGATGTCGTGGATGGTCACGGTGTGCGGGTGCGACAGCCGCGCCAGGGTCTTGCCCTCGCGCAGGAAACGCTCGCAGAAACTCGGGTCGGCAGCCAGCGCAGCGGCCATGACTTTCAACGCCACCTTGCGCTCCAGCGACCGCTGGGTCGCCAGGTACACGCTGGCCATGGCGCCTTCGCCGATTTCGCCGTCGATGTCGTAGCCGGGGATGATCAGGGTCATGGCGACACCTTCACGACGAGGGTGGTGATGTTGTCGGGCGCACCGCGATTGAGCCCCAGGTGCACCAGGCTGCGGGCGATTTCGTCAGGCTCGGCATGGCTCAGCACGTCACGGATTTCGTGGTCTTCGACGGTCTTGTTCAGGCCATCGCTGCACAGCAGGTAGCTGTCACCGGGGGCGATCAACAGGTCGACCACCGACAGCTCCAATTGCGCCTCCACACCAATGGCGCGGGTGACGATATTGGCCCGCGGATGCACCCGCGCATCGGCTTCGCTGAGCAGGCCGCTGTCCTGCAGGTCCTGCACGTAGCTGTGGTCGCGGGAGATGCGTTCCAACTCGCCATCGCGCAGGCGATACAAGCGGCTGTCGCCGGCCCACAGGCACACACCGCGCAGGCCGCGTGCGGCCAACACCACCACGGTGCTGCCCATCATGGTCACGCCACGGTTGGCGGTTTCTTCACGTACGGCCGTGTTGACCCGGGTCAGCTCGGTGCGCAGCGCCGCCGTATATTCGTCCAGGGACCGACCCACGGGCAGGCCGCGCAGGCTGTCGACGATCAGGCTGCTGACATAGTCGCCGGCCGCGTGCCCGCCCATGCCGTCGGCCACCACCCACAGGCGGTTTTCCGGGAGGTCCAGGCACGCGTCTTCATTGACCTGGCGCACCATGCCCACATGGCTTTTGCTCGCGGATTTGTACGTCGACCCCATCTACACCACACCTTCTTGTCCGAGCAGAAATTGCGCAAAATCGCCGGCAGCAGGCAAACCCTGGCACCGTAATAAACCGGGGGAAATACGTTGCGAACCACGCCCCCACCACAGGCTGGCGCCTTCGCAGGCCTGTTCGGCAAGGGCGGTCATGCGCCCATGGGGCACGGTGGCGGCGACCCGTTGCAGGCTGGCGAAGCGACTGTCCAGGGCACGCGGTTCACTGGCCGGCAAGCCCAGGCGGTCAACGCCGTGGTTAAACCCTTCGAACGTGGCGCCGGGCTGCAAGGTGCTGAGCAGCAGCTCCTCGATCTGTTCGAACCAGGCATCCGGGCCACCCACCAGGGACGCCGGATTGGTGTCGTGATCCAACAAGGCGACCACCGCCAGCGGGAAATACCGCCCGACCCGATCAATGCTCGGCATCACGACACCCGCCGCCGCATCCGGCCCGCACACCCCCGGCGCCAGTACGAAACGCCACAGCGGGCTGACCAGGTAAGCGTTGAGCCAGTTGTCGCCCAGGCTGTGCTGGCTGGCGAGCAAACCAGCAGCCAGCCAACTGTCCCAGGGGCCGATAAAGCTCTGGGGCAAGGCACGGCTGACAAAGTCCCCGCGACTGGCCAACTTGCCGTAGAACCCCAGGGTGGTCATAGCCGCTCCGGCAGGCTGAAGCCACTGAGCACGCGGCTCTTGAACGGGTTGAAAGCGCTGTTGGCACGCAATTCATAGGCGATGCTCGCGCCGTCGACCCGCAGACGCAGGTTGAAGCGGTCCGGCGAATTGCCGGCAGAAAGCTCCGATTGTTCTAACAGGCGGAACCACGCCCATGGGCCATCCAGGGTGACGCCGGAGCGACCGCTGGCCGATGGCGGCATGATCGAGATGCGCACCCCGCCACTGCTGCCGGGATTCGGCCATTGCATCGCCACCGGCCGGCTCGGGCCGTGGTCGTAGCTCAGTTGCTGGCCGTCCAGGTCAAGCAGGAACTGGGTGATGGTCGCGTCCATCGCCACCGGCTTGAGCTCGAAACGCACGATGGGCTGCGTGCCCCCCGCGCGAAAGAACGCATCCCGAATAGTCGCCGCGCGCTGGAAGGTTTGCAGCACGCCCGGCGCGATACCGAGCTTCTGCGCCGCCCCCGGCTGCCAGCGCCAGGTCTGCGCGGAGGTATCGACGTAGGGTTGCAGGTATTTGCGGAAGTAGTTGTCCATCACCCCGCCCACCCCAAAGAACTGGCCGAAGTCGTCCAGGGTGGCGTCCCGAGCACTGCCGGGGGACATCGGGTAGCGCCCGGCCAGGGACTGGCGATACACATTCACCACTTCACTGACCCAGGCCGCGTTCAGTTGATTGCGCACCCCGCCCATCATGCTGTTGGTGGTGGAGTTGACCACCGACTTGACCATGCCCTGTACCAGCGGCGGCTGGCGTTCGGCATTCAGGCTGACCCGGGTGGCGGCCGCTGCGGCCTGGTTCTTGGCTTCGCCGAGCAAGGCATCGCCACTGGCGCCGACCATGGCGCTGACCTGCACATACAGCGCATTCATATCCGCCAGCAGGCCGTCGATGGCCGCCGGCTCGCCTTCGTTCTTGGCGACGATGCTGTTGAGTTCGGCAAAGTGCGCGGTCACCGGGTCTTCCGTGAGGGCCGGTGCACTGGCCGTCGGCTGGGCCTCGCCGAGCAGGCTGCCGAGGCGCTCCTTGAGCTTGTCGACGCCACCTTCCACCGGCACGCCCTTGGCCGCCAATTGGCGTTCTTCAGCTTGCAGGTCGGTTTCCTTGGCCACCGCCACCAGCAGCTTTTTCAGCGGCGAGGTCGGGCCGGAGATCACCCGCAACACGTCCGCCGCCTGGGCCACGCTGGTGATGGGTACAAAGTCGATATCCGCCAGCAAGGCGTCCCATTGGCGCTGATAGTCCTGGAAGTACAGGCGTCGCACGTCGGCGGCAAGGCTCGCCACATTCTGTTGATCTGCCGGCGCCTGGCCCAACACCCATTGCTCTTCGGCCAGGGTCCCGGCCTGATTCAGGCTGGTCAGCAAAAAGCCCTGGCGATAGCCCTTGGCGGTAAACAAGCCACTCAACGGCTCGCCCAGCGGCTTGCCACTTTTGCGGCTGAACACCAGCGCAGCATCCCGCCCAGCGGCTTCGTTGATGCGGAAGTCGGTCACGCCGTCGGGCAGTTTCTGGCGCTTGACCCGGTCGTACACACGCTGGGCCACCGGCAGTTGTTGCAGTTGCCGGCGCAAGTCGTCGATCAGCCGTGGGTCGAGGCGCGCATTCGGCGGATGGCGGTCGAACAGCGCCTGCAGGTGAGCGCTGAGGGCCTGGCGCTGGTCGACGGGCAGGTCGCGCGGCAGGTTGCGGTCCCAGTCCAGGGCGATCCAGGCCTTGATAAAGTCCGGGTCGTAATGCTCGCTGTCCGCCAGCATCAGGTAGGCCTTCAAGCCTTCGTAGAGGAAATCGGAACTGCCACCACCGTGCAGTTGCTCTTCGATGCGCGTCACCAGGCGCGGGGCGAACACCGCGATCAGCAGCTTGCGGTAGACACTGGCAGATTCGGCTTCGAGCATGTCGCCCTGATACAGGCCCAGGCCCTCGGACCAGCTTGGCGAATCGCCCGCCAGGTTCTTAACCGCGTTGAGCAGCGGCAACACCGCCAGCACATCACGCTGTGCCGGGCTCAGGCTCTGCACGGCCTGGCCCAGTGGCGCGACCTTGTGGTCAACCTGGGCGATATACGCCTGGTTGGCGCGATAACTCAGCCACCACAGGCTGCTGACCACCAGCACCAGCGCAACCGTCGCGGCGAGCACGCCACGGGCGACCCATTTGCGGCGGCGCTCGACCTTCGGGTTGACCCCCACCAGGCCACGCTCGGCAAAGGCCACGGCGCTGAACAGTTTCTCGATGAAGTAGCTGCGCCCAGTACCGCTCTGGCGCGCCAGATGCTGGCGGTCGAGGTTCATGCTCTGGGCCATGGCGCCGATCAGTCGGTCAATCGGGCTGCCTTCCTGGGTACCGCTGGTGAAATAGACGCCGCGCAGCAGCACGCGCTCTTCAAAGGCATTGGGCTTGAACACGCCCTCGAGGAAGCTTTGCAGGCAATCCTTCAGCGCACCGAATTGCTGCGGGAAGCCATAGATCAGGTCGCGCCGCGCCGGGTCGCGCTCCTGTTGCAGGCGTTCCACCAGGCGCTCGTTGAGGCGCTGCTCCAGGCCGGCGAATTCGCTTTGCAGATGGGCCAGGGGGCTGTCGCTGTGCTTGCCGTCGTCCAGGGCAAAGGTCATGCCCCACACCTGGGCGCGATCTTCCTTGCTCAGGTTGTCGAAAAACTCCATGAAACCCGGCACCAGATCGAGCTTGGTGAGCATCAGGTAAATCGGGAAACGCACGCCCAACTGGGTGTACAACTCCTGGATGCGCAGGCGGATTGCGGCAGCGTGGGCGGCGCGCTCGGCGTCAGTGCCCAGCAGCAGGTCCGACAGGCTGATGGCGATAAAAGCGCCATCGATCGGGCGGCGGGCGCGCTGCTTTTTCAGCAGGTCGAGGAAGCCCAGCCAGGCGGCTTTATCCACCGTGGAGTTGCTGTCCTGGGTGGTGTAGCGCCCGGCGGTGTCCAGCAGCACCGCTTGATCGGTAAACCACCAATCACAGTTACGTGTACCGCCCACGCCGCGCACCGCACCGGCACCCAACTGGGCAGCCAGGGGGAAGTGCAACCCGGAGTTGACCAGCGCGGTGGTCTTGCCAGAGCCCGGCGGGCCGATGATCACGTACCACGGCAACTCATAGAGGTTGCGCCGTTCGTCACCGCCCAACTTGGCCTTTTTCAACAGCGCGAGGGCTTCGTCCATGCGTTGGCGCAGGGTGGCCAACTCTTCGGCAGTGGCGACACTGTTGGGGTCGGCCGGGGTTTCGGCGGCCAGGCTGCGCATCACTTCGGCGGCCTGACGGCGCGCCTGGATGATGCGAAACACGCGGTAGGCAATCCACACCGCGAAGACCAGGATGATCAAGGCCCAGCGCCGGCCTTCCGGCACCAGCACGTCGAGCAACGGCCCGACAAACCAGATGATCAGGCCCAGGGCAATCAGGCCCAGCACGGGGATCACCCAGCGAATCATAAAACTGAAAAACGCCTTCACTCGACGCCCTCCGCCAATACGGTGATTTCAACCCGACGATTGCGGGCACGGCCTTCGGCTGTGGCGTTGGTCGCCACCGGCTCGGTGTCGCTGCGACCCTCGGCGCTGAAGCGCTCGCCCTGGCCGGTCTTGGCCGCGAGGATTTCCAGCACCGACTTGGCCCGCGCCTCGGACAAGGCCCAGTTGGACGGGAAGCGCAGGGTGGCAATCGGCCGATTGTCGCTGTGCCCGGTCACCCGCACCTGGCCCTTGACCTTGCGGATGGCATCGGCGATGCGCAGCATCAGGGGTTGGTAGTCATCGACAATGCTGGAGCTGGCCGAGGCGAACAGTTCATCGCCACGGATCGTCACCACGGAGCGGTCGACGGCATCTTCCACCGCGACCCGGCCCGCCTTGATGTCCTCCACCAGAAAGCCCGCCAGGCGTGGGCGCTCGATGATTTTCGGCTGCGCCACCGGGCGGTCGATGGCCTGCACCGGGATTTCCCCCAATGCATGGATGTTCTTGAACACCGGCTCGGCATCCGACGCCAGTTTCAGGCGCAAGCCAAACAGTAGGGCCAGCAGCAAAGCCAGGCCGATGGCCACGGCGATCCACGGCGGCATGAATTGCGCCAGGCGATCGCGGGCCACGGTCACGCCGCGCCAATGGGGCGACAGCTCGCGTTCATGCTCGCCACGGGCACTGCGAATCGCCGCCGCCGTGCGTTCGCGCAGGGCTTCGAGCTGGCTGCGGCCGTCGTTCATTACCCGGTAGCGGCCTTCGAAACCCAGGCACATGCACAGGTACAACAGCTCCAGCAGATACAGGCGTTCGCGCGGGCTTTGCAGGCAGTGGTCCAGCAGTTGGAAGACCTTTTCGCCGCCCCAGGCTTCGTTGTGCACGGTGATCAGCAGGCTCTGCTTGCCCCAGTCACTGGCGCTGCCCCAGGGCGTGCTCAGCACCGCTTCATCGAGGGCGGTGCACAGCGCGTAGCGGGCCAACAGCACTTCGTTGCGGGCCACGCCGGCCGCCTCGGCGCGTTCTTCGAACTGGCGCAGGTAGGCCAGCAACTGCGCGCGCAGGCTTGAGGGTGCGGGATGGGCGATGGTATTGCGCAGGCGCGTCAGCAGTGCCAGCAAGGGGCCGGCGGCGCTTTCCAGCGGGTTGAGGCCCTGGCTTTTGCCGGTGAGGATCGGCGCCGCCGGCATCGACAAAGGCGCTGGTTCTGCGCGGGCAGGCTCCGGCGCTCGGCCACCCGGACGCGGCATGAACTGGGTGCGGTCGTCATCATTGGGATGCATCGCGGATTATCCTCGGATCGCCCAGAAGGCCAGGTTCAAGCCCGGGAACTGCCCGGCGATATGGAAGGCGAAGCCGCCGGAGTGAATCAGTTGCTGCCAATGCTCACTGCCGCGATCCAGCTCGTAGTAGGTGGAGCCCGCGTGGTAAGGGATCTGCCGTGGCGCCACCGGCAACGGCAGCAGGCCGATGCCCGGCAGTTGCAGGTTGACCAGGTCGCGGATGTGCTCCACCGAGCCGACCTTGCTCTGCTGGCCGAAGCGCGCACGCAGGGTTTCGCCCGGGACATCGGCACGCACCACAAGGATGAAGCTGGCGCTGTCGATCAGGGTTTTGTCCGCCAGCATCGCCACATGCACGCCATAGGCTTTTTCGACAATCGGGATAGGCGTGGCCTTGCTGTCGATCAGCATCGACAGCGCCTCGCGCAGGGCCTGCATCACCGGGGCGAAGCTGAGGGCCAGGTCGTCATGCTGGTAGCGCGGGTATTCCTCGGGGCGCCGCCCCGAGGTGGAGAAGGTCGAGAACTCGCCGGCCAGGCTTACCAGTTCACTGAACAAACGCTCCGGGTGCAGCGGGCTCAACTGGCTCAGGTGCTGGATCAGCGGCTGGGCGCGGTTGACCAGTTGCAGCAGCATGAAGTCGGCAATCTCCGAGGCGCCACCGGCACCCGAGGCCACCACCCGCCCGGCCAGGGCTTCGCCGCGCTGGTGCAGCAGGCCCAGCAGTTCGCTGCGAAACGCCGTCAGCGGCTTGCTCGCGGCCACATCGAGCACCGGCGGGATGTAGCTGTCATCCAGCACCAGGGCGCGGTCGGCGCGTTTTTCCTTGATGCGCACCAGGCCGATGGCGGCGTAGTCGCTGATGCCATCGGCGGCGGTCAGCAAGCGCAGGGCACGGGAGCCGACGGCCACCGGCGCGCGGTTCTCGAAGGGTGCGTTGTCATCCCGCACCTCGCGCACCTGGCTCAGGTAACGCGCAGCGCCCAGGGGCTCGCCTTCGTCGACCGTATCGCGGGCACCGGCACGCTTGAGGGGCAAGGCCAGGTACACCAGGCCGTCACGCAGGTTGTCGTCGATGTTCAGCGGGCTCGGCGCCAGGTCATCCTGGGGGATATTGAACGGTGTGCCATCGGGCAACAGACCACGGGCCGAGACAATGGCCAGCTTGCCCTGGGCCAGCAGGCCCTGGTCGATCAGCAGTTCGGAAAACCCCCAGGCGCCGGCCGACAGCGGGCGGCTGCGGGCATCAATCAGGTTTTCCAGGTAACGGTCATGCTGCTGGAAGTGCTGCGTTCCGATGAACATGCCTTCCGACCAGACCACGCGATTGTTCCAGGACATGGGGGCTCCGATTGCTTCTTATTGGGCAGGGCTGGATGGGGAAACGCTGAGGTGCGCACGTACGGCGCGCACATCAAGGCTGATCTGGTATTCACTGGCCTGGCGGGGCAGCACGCTGAACACCGTGCGCCACTGCGCGCGGTCCAGTTCGCGATAGCCCACCAGCAGGCCGATCTGCCGGGTGGCCGGATCGAGGTCGCGCTGGATGCTCAATTGCTGGCCGGGTTGGATCACCACTTCATCCTGGTCCAGCAGGTCCAAACCGAGGGTCGGCTGGGCGCGATCTGCCAGGGCGAAATAGTCGGCACGGCTGAAGGCAGCGGCGTTTTTCAGCTCGAAAATCCGCACCCGCACCGGGGCTGGCTGGCCCATGGTGCCGGGGTTAAGCCCAGCGATGGCATGGAAGTGCAACTCGACACGGGTGGTGTCGATTTGTGCCTCTGGCGCCTGGGGCGGCGCGGCATCCTTGGCACAGGCCGTCAGCAGCAACACGCTGGCGGCTGCGAGTAAAAACCTGAAAATCATCCTGCGTCCTCAATGACGTATGTGGCTGTCCGTTGTTCCGGTTTCAGCGCCGCTGTCGTGCGCTGTGTGCTTCATAGGCCCGGCTGAATTCACGGCCGAACAGGTCCTGGAAATCCTCCTGGGCCTCACGGGAAATACTGTTGTAGAGCTCAGTGAACTGTTGCCAGTACTGGGCCTGGCGCGAGCCGTTGAACAGGCTCGACAGCCCGCCGGGCTTGCCCATGCGCTCTTCCAATTGGGCCGGCTCGAAGCGCGTCAACAGATGCTTGATGGCCGCTTCGACACCGGCCATCACCGCCAGTTGGTGCGCGCGCAGGTCGTCGAAACTATCGCGCACGGCCAGGTCCGGCGCCATAAACGCTTGGTTGCCGTGGCGTAGCAGCAGCAGTAACGCTTCGTCGGCATTCGGGGCGAATTTCAACGGATTGTTTTCCACCGGCTGGATCGTCGTCTGCTGCATGCGGAACTCGCCCTTGAGGCTGCTGCGTGCGCGCAGTACGTCGATCAAGCCTTCGACCATCAGCCGGTAGCTGCGGCCGATGCTTTCCATCTGCGCCTCGGCCTGGGCCTTGTCCAGGCGCAGTTGATCGAGACCGGCACCACGCAGGAAGGCTTGCAGCAAATCGGGTTGGTTGGCGTCTGCCACAGGGCGTGCGGGCTCGAGCACAGGGGGCGCGAGGGGCGGCTCAGGCGGCGCGATGACAGGTGGTGGCGGGCTGATCGACGGCGTAGGTGTTTCGCCAAACAGATCCCAGTCTTCTGGAATCACCGAGCCCGAGTTCAGCGGCTGCTCGGGGGCGGGCACGGTAACCGCCACGGGCGGGCGGAAATCATGCTGCTCAGCCGGCACATGGTCAGGCTGGGTGGGCGGCGGCACGGCCGTCGGCGTGAGGAAATCAAACAGGTCCGGTAGCGTGTCCATTGACGACGCACCCTGGAACTGTGGGGCGATCACCGGGGTCGGCAGCGGCGTGGCCACACCGGCACCCTGGCGCCCCATGAGGGCTTCGAAACTATTGGAGCCGTCAGTGCCGAAAGGCTGGCTGTCGGTCACCTTCACCCCGGAATCAATCCGTGCCTGGATCTCGTAATCGCCGATGCGGATCAATTCACCATCTTGTAATGGCTCACTGTTTCCCCGGCGCAAACGAATGCCGGCGTTAACCAATTCCACACCATTAGTACTGTTATCGGTTAGATAGTAACGACCATCTTTGTATTGAATAACGCAATGTTGCGCGGAGACCAAACGTTCTGGATCAGGCAATATCCAGTCGTTTTCACTGGAGCGGCCAATTGCCATCACCCCATTATCCATGGACTTTTCCGGACATTGACCTGGGGTGATCTTGTGATAACTAGTAATAGTCAAACACAGTGACATCTTGCCTCCTTGCTGTACCTCACGCGCGGGCGGCCCAAGGGAAATACCTTCCCAAGCGCGCCCTGGCAAATCCTTTAAACCACGCCAAAAAGGCTGACTTATCAGCATGATCGCCGATTTTAACCAGTCAATGTGACAAAAAGCGTCAGGGAATTCCTATTTTGACTCATAGGTCGTACAGGTTGTTAAACACCGCACATCTGTCACACAGGACGAATAGCTTACCTTGACAACGCATAACTACTACACCAAAAATGCACAACTTCTTGAAGATGAGTAGTGGCACATTGAAATCAATGCGCTGACCTGACCAGGAAAACATGCCGATAAATTGCGCAACTAGCCGCGCAACTAACGCATGAATTGCCCAAGACTAAAGGGCCGATATGGAGATCGAATTTGGTGGATGTGCCGTTGCTGCTCACCGCTGTTTCTGCGACTTCGCCGTGTGGCGAAGACTTGGAATATGACGCGGATTTCCTGCACTTGGAACGTGCTGCCCAGGGTCAACCCGAGCGCAGCATGGGCGACGCCATTTTGCCCGCCGAGCCGCCAGACTGGCGCAGTATCCAGCAACAGTGCCTGGACTTGCTGCAGCGCAGCAAAGACCTGCGCATCACTCATTTTTTGCTGCAAAGCTCCCTCGCCCTGCAAGGTGTTGGCGGGCTGGCCAGCGTCCTGACCCTGATCAGTGAACTGCTCCAGCAGTACTGGGCCGATCTGCATCCACGCCTGGATGCCGATGACCACAACGACCCCACCGTACGCATCAACGCCCTCGCGGGAATGACCTGCGACACGAACATCCGCCTGCTGCGCGAAAGTGTCCTCACGCGCTCGCGGGCGTTTGGCCCCGTGAGCCTGCGTGGCGCCCTGAACGCCAGCGGCCTGCAAAGTTTCCCCGGCGAAACCCTTGGTACCGAGCAACTGGCCGGGGCCTTCCTCGACAGTGATCCAGAGCAGCTGCAAGCCACCCACGCAGCCCTCGTCGAGGCCCGTGCGGCCTGTGAAACCATTGAAAAACACGTCAGCGAGCAAGTCGGTTCCGCCCAGGGCGTAGACCTCGGCGCGCTGAAATACCTGCTCAAGCAGGCCCTGCAGATTTTCAGCCAGTTCGCTGCGCAGAGCGGCAACAGCCGTGAACCCGAGGTTGTCAGTGACGACAGCCACGCCTCGGTCGAACACGCCGCCGCCCCTGCCGCCCCCCGCAATACTGGCGAGATCGCCAGCCGCGATGAGGTGCTGCGCGACCTGGACCGAATCCTTGCGTACTACACCCGGCACGAGCCTTCCAGCCCGTTGCCGGTGCTGTTGAACCGGGCGAAAAATCTGGTGCACGCCGATTTCGCGACCATCGTGCGCAATCTGATTCCCGACGGCATGTCCCAATTTGAAAACCTGCGCGGCCCGGACGGCGAGTAAGCCGCCCGACTGAGCAGTAACAACACCGTCGCTCAAGCGACCAGGAGCAGCAACGTGGCGAAGCAAAGTTCTCAGAAATTCATCGCGCGCAACCGCGCGCCTCGAGTGCAGATCGAGTACGACGTCGAGCTTTACGGCGCCGAGAAAAAGGTCCAACTGCCCTTCGTGATGGGTGTGATGGCCGACCTCGCCGGCAAGCCCGCCGAGCCTCTGGCGCCGGTCGCTGATCGCAAGTTCCTTGAAGTGGACGTCGACAACTTCGACTCACGCCTCAAGGCCATGCAGCCGCGCGTAGCCTTCCACGTACCCAACGAGCTGACCGGCGAAGGCAACCTGAGCCTGGACATCACCTTTGAAAGCATGGACGACTTCAGCCCGGCTGCCGTGGCGCGCAAGGTCGACTCGCTGAACAAGCTGCTCGAAGCGCGTACCCAGCTGGCCAACCTGCTGACCTACATGGACGGCAAGACTGGCGCTGAAGAAATCATCATGAAGGCGATCAAGGACCCGGCACTGCTGCAGGCCCTTGCGAGCGCGCCAAAACCTGCTGGGGACCAGTAATCATGAGCGAGAATACCGCCCGCGAAGGCGCACAGAACCTGGGCGCCACCGAAGAAACCAGTGAGTTCGCCTCGCTGTTGCTGCAAGAATTCAAGCCCAAGACCGAGCGTGCCCGCGAAGCCGTCGAGACGGCCGTGCGCACCCTGGCCGAGCAGGCCCTGGCGCAAACCGACCTGGTCTCCAACGACGCGATCAAGTCGATCGAGTCGATCATCGCCGCCATCGACGCCAAGCTCACCGCCCAGGTCAACCAGGTGATTCATCACCCGGATTTCCAGCAGCTGGAAAGCGCCTGGCGTGGCCTGCACTACCTGGTCAACAACACCGAGAGCGACGAGCAGCTGAAGATTCGCGTGCTCAATATCTCCAAGACTGACCTGCACAAGACCCTGAAGAAATTCAAGGGCACCGCGTGGGACCAGAGCCCGATCTTCAAGAAGATGTACGAAGAAGAATACGGCCAGTTCGGCGGCGAACCTTACGGTTGCCTGGTGGGCGATTACTACTTCGACCAGTCGCCACCTGACGTGGAACTGTTGGGCGAGCTGTCGAAAGTCTGCGCCGCAATGCACTCACCGTTCATCGCAGCTGCATCGCCGACCGTGATGGGCATGGGCTCGTGGCAGGAACTGTCGAACCCGCGTGACCTGACCAAGATCTTCACCACCCCGGAATACGCTGGCTGGCGCTCGCTGCGCGAATCGGAAGACTCGCGCTACATCGGCCTGACCATGCCGCGTTTCCTGGCACGCCTGCCGTATGGCGCCAAGACTGACCCGGTGGAAGCCTTCGCCTTCGAAGAAAACACCGACGGCGCCGACAGCTCGAAGTACACCTGGGCCAACGCCGCGTACGCGATGGCGGTGAACATCAACCGTTCGTTCAAGCACTACGGCTGGTGCTCGCGCATCCGTGGCGTGGAATCTGGCGGCGAAGTGGAAAACCTGCCGGCCCACACCTTCCCCACCGATGACGGTGGTGTGGACATGAAGTGCCCGACCGAAATCGCCATCAGCGACCGCCGTGAAGCGGAGCTGGCGAAGAACGGTTTCATGCCACTGCTGCACAAGAAAAACACCGACTTCGCCGCGTTCATCGGCGCCCAGTCGTTGCAGAAACCGGCCGAATACGACGACCCGGACGCCACCGCCAACGCCAACCTGGCCGCGCGCCTGCCGTACCTGTTCGCCACCTGCCGTTTCGCCCACTACCTGAAGTGCATCGTGCGCGACAAGATCGGTTCCTTCAAAGAGAAGGACGAGATGCAGCGCTGGTTGCAGGACTGGATCCTCAACTACGTCGACGGCGACCCGGCGCACTCCACCGAAACCACCAAGGCCCAGCACCCATTGGCTGCGGCGGAAGTGATCGTGGAAGACGTCGAAGGCAACCCGGGGTACTACAACTCCAAGTTCTACCTGCGTCCGCACTACCAGCTCGAAGGGCTGACCGTGTCGCTGCGCCTGGTATCGAAACTGCCTTCGGCAAAAAGCGCGTAAGTCATTCGCTTGTTCCCACGCTCCGCGTGGGAATGCCGCCCGGGATGCTCGGCGTCCCGGTGACGCAGAGCGTCACAGGATGCGTTACCACGCAGAGCGTGGGAACGATCACCAAATCAAGTGGCCCGTGCCACACAGGGAGAAAACATGGCTGTTGATATTTTCATCAAGATCGGCGACATCAAGGGCGAGTCCATGGACAAGGCCCACAAGGACGAAATCGACGTGCTGAACTGGAGCTGGGGCATGGCCCAGTCCGGCAACATGCACGTTGGCAGTGGCGGCGGTGCGGGTAAGGTGAATATCCAGGACCTGTCGCTGACCAAGTACGTGGACAAGGCTTCGCCTAACCTGATGATGCATTGCGCCAGCGGCAAGCACATCGACAAGGTCAAGCTGACCGTGCGCAAGGCCGGCGGCGAAAGCCAGGTCGAGTACATGATCATCAACCTCGAAGAAGTACTGATCACCTCCCTGAGCACCGGCGGTTCGGGCAGCGATGATCGCCTGACCGAAAACGTCACCCTGAACTTTGCCCAGGTGATGGTCGACTACCAGCCGCAGAAAGCCGACGGCACCAAGGACGGCGGCCCGATCAAGTTCGGCTGGAATATCCGTTCCAACACCAAGCGTTGATACGAAGCCCCCCGGCGCCACACGCCGGGGGATTTTGGTGCTTGCTCGAATTTCGACCTTCCTCTTTTCGGTATCTGAGTCATGGCCAAACCTTCGTTTATTAATTTGTGGAACAGCTATCCGCGCTACACCTATGCCGACCCCGCGTGCAACGATGGCTGGGCAAACCAGTGCGCCATTCGCGTGAGCATCGCGCTGTGCGGCGAACGCACGCTACCGGTCAACTCGTCGACCTATAACCTCGGCCCGCTCTGTGTGCACGGACACGCCCGAGGCGCAGAATCGCTGGCGCACTGGCTGTCGAAAAAACGCCAGCTCAGCCCACCAAAGACCTATACCACTAGCGTGGCCGACCGCGCCATATTGCGGGGCAAGACCGGCATCATTTTCTTCAAGGACTGCTACCAGACCAATACAGATCGGGCTGGCCGGCCCACTGGCGACCATATCGACCTGTGGAACCGTGGCCTGACCAAGAGTGGTGATCTGTCCTCAAGCGCCAAGGAAATCTGGTTCTGGGAGCTTTTGTAATGCGCAGGCCTTTTATTGTTGCAGTCCTGGCCGCGAACCTAGTGAGCCTGAGCGCATGCGCGGCAGAAGACGCACCTACGCCAACCGCTTCCACACAAGCGATGTTTGTCGGCCAGCCCCTGAGCCTGATGGACGACCAAGGTCGCTGCACACTGGTCAAGCCCGACCAGACTCGCATGCAGTTAGACATGGAATGGCCTTGCAGCTTCAGCCTGGATGCACAGCAGAAGCTGCGGGTAGAGACGTTCAACAACACTCCGATTTTTGCGGTCTGGCGTAGCGAAAAAATGCCTGCGCCCAGCCATGACTGCCTGAGCAAGATGCAAGCTGTTCGCCAGTTTCAGGGGACTTTTGAGGCAGGGGCAGTTAGCACCTTTGCGGCCTGCGGCTCGGGTGGTGACCAAAAAATGTATGTAGCGCCCTTTACGTGGTAACCGAAATCGCCACCCGCGACCGCCTGCAACCGTCCCTGTTGGACCGGTTGACCGACGACGAGCCGAGCAATCCCAAGGAAAGCGCGGACAAGCGCGTGCTGTCCCTGACCCAACTCAAAGCCTCGGTGCTGCGGGACCTGGCGTGGCTGCTCAATACCACGTCGCTGCTCAGCGCCGATGCCACGTTGCACACCCCGGCGGGGACGTCGGTGATTAATTACGGCCTGCCGGCGCTGGCGGGCAACAGTGCATCGAGTGTCGATATCAGTGCTCTGGAAGCCCTGATCTACCAGGCGATTGCCACCTTCGAGCCGCGCATCCTGCGCCACACCCTACGGGTCAAGGCGCGCGTGGCCCATGGCGAGATGAATCACAACGCCCTGAGTTTCGAGATCGAAGGCGACCTGTGGGCGCAGCCGGTGCCCTTGCGCCTGCTGCTGCAGACCGACCTGGACCTGGAGTCCGGCCATGTACGCGTGGTCAATGCCGACCAGCGGAGACGCCCATGAACCCGCGCCTGCTGGAGCTGTACAACCAGGAACTGCACCATGTGCGCGAGAGCGCTGCGGAGTTCGCCAAGGAATACCCGAAGATCGCCAGCCGGCTGACCCTGTCCGGCATGGACTGCGCCGACCCGTACGTCGAGCGTTTGCTCGAAGGCTTCGCTTATCTCACCGCCCGGGTGCAGCTCAAGCTCGATGCCGAGTACCCGACCTTCACCCACAATCTGCTGGAAATCGCCTACCCGCACTACCTGGCGCCGACCCCGTCGATGACCGTGGTGCAGCTGCAGGCCGATCCCGATGAGGGCTCCCTGGCCAGCGGCTTTCCACTGCCTCGCGACACCGTATTGCGTGCCGCCCTGGGCCGCGAAACCCAGACCTGCTGCGAGTACCGCACCGCGCACCCGGTGATGCTGTGGCCGTTGCAGGTCAGCCAGGCCGATTACTTCGGCAACCCGTCCGCCGTGCTCGGGCGCCTGGCCGCCAGCGAACCCAAGGCCAAGGCCGGTTTGCGCCTGACCTTGCGTACCGGCGCCGAGCTGCCCTTCAACAGCCTGGCCCTGGACAGCCTGCCGCTGTACCTGAGCGGCGCCGATGAGCAACCGTTCCGCCTCTACGAGCAGTTGCTCGGCAATGTTTGCGCGGTGTTTGCGCGCCAGCCCGGCGGTGACTGGGTGGAGCGTCTGCCACAGGACGCACTGCGTCCGCGCGGGTTCGACGACGCCGAGGCGGCGATGCCAGTGGTATCGCGGGCGTTCCAGGGTTATCGCCTGTTGCAGGAATACTTCGCCCTGCCCCATCGCTACCTGTTCGTCGAGTTCGCTGAACTGAGCCGCGCGGTACGACGCTGCGATGGCCAGGAGTTGGAGTTGATCGTGCTGTTCGACCGCCACGACCCGAGCCTGGAAGGCAGTGTGGGCGCCGCGCAATTCGTGCCGTTCTGCACCCCGGCGATCAACCTGTTCCCCAAGCGCGTGGACCGGATTCACCTGTCCGAACGGGTCAACGAGCACCATGTGATTGCCGACCGCACTCGGCCCATGGACTTCGAGATTCACTCCCTGAGCGGCATCACCGGCCATGGCACCGGACCGGAACAAGCCTTTTTGCCGTTCTACGCCGTGCGCGATCCGTCGCGCTACGGCCGCGACCAGAGTTATTACAGCGTGCGCCGCGAGCCGCGCGTGCTATCCAGCGACCAGCGGCGCAATGGCCCGCGCTCCACGTATGTGGGCAGCGAGACCTTTGTCAGCCTGGTCGACAGTCAGCAGGCGCCCTACCGCCACGACCTGCGCCAACTGGGCGTGACCGCGCTGTGCACCAACCGCGACCTGCCGCTGTTCATGAGCGTGGGCAACGGCAAGACTGACTTCACCCTGTCCGACAGCGCCCCGGTGCTGGCCGTGCGCTGCGTCGCCGGACCCAGCCGTCCGCGCGCCAGCCACGCCCATGATGCCAAGGCCTGGCGGCTGATCAGCCAGTTGTCGCTCAACTACCTGTCCCTCAGCGAGGGCCAGGGCGCCGCCGCGTTGCGTGAACTGCTGCGCCTGTATGGCGACAGCAACGACGCCGCCCTGCAACTGCAGATCGAAGGCCTGCGCGAGGTCAGCAGCAAAGCGGTGACCCGCCGCCTGCCGATGCCCGGCCCGATCGTGTTTGGTCGTGGCCTGGAGATCACCCTGGAATTTGATGAAAACGCGTTTCGCGGCACCGGCGTGTTCCTGCTCGGTGCGGTACTGGAACGGTTCCTGGCGCGTTATGTGTCGATCAACAGTTTTACCGAGACGGTGATCCGTACCACCGAACGCGGCGAGATCATGCGATGGAAAGCCAAGCCCGGACGTCGTCCGACCCTGTGAGTACCCTGGAGGCGATGCACCAGGAGCCCTGGGAATATGACTTCTTCCAGGCGCTGCGCCGTATCGAGTGCGAATCGCCAGACTTGCCGCGCCTGGGCCATTCCCTGCGCCTGGCCGATGACCCGTTGCGCCTCGGACAACAGGCCGATTGCACCTTCGCCCCGGCCACCCTGGCGTCGGTGGCGCCCGGCGCCGACGGCACGCCTGCGCGCCTGGAGCAGTTCTTTTTTGGCCTCGGCGGCCCCAATGGTCCGCTGCCGCTGCACATCACCGAATACGTGCGCGAACGCCAGCGCAACAACGCCGACAGCACCAGCAAGCGCTTCCTGGATGTGTTCCACCACCGCCTGCTGACCCTGTTCTACCGCGCCTGGGCCGAAGCGCGGCCGACCGTCAGCCATGATCGGCCCGACGATGATTACTGGTCCGCACGCCTCGCCGCCCTGAGTGGCCGGGGCATGCCCAGCCTGCTCGACCAGGGCCTGATCCCCGACACCGCAAAGCTGCATTACAGCGGCCACCTCTCGGCACAAACCCGCTACCCGGACGGCCTGAAGGCGATTCTCGGCGAGTATTTCGGCCTGCCGGTGGAGATTGAAGAGTACGTCGGCCAATGGCTGGAGCTGCCCGAGCGCAGCCGGGTCAGCGTCAGCGCCAATCAGTTGGGCGTGGACTTCTGCCTGGGCAGCCATGTGTGGGACCGCCAGCATAAATTTCGCATCCGCCTGGGCCCGCTCATGCTGGACGACTACATGGGCATGTTGCCCGGCAGCCAGCCGTTCAACGAACTTGTGGCCTGGGTTGCCGAGTACCTGGGCCATGAACTGGACTGGGACTTGAACCTGGTTCTGCAACAACCCGAAGTCCCGGCACTGCAACTCAACGGCCAGTTCCGCCTGGGCTTCAACACGTGGCTCGGCCAACCCGGGCACGACGCCAACGACCTAATCCTGGCCCGGCATTACGCCGATCAGGCCACCACCTCAAGGAATTCAGAGCATGGGTGAAATCAGTCGCGCCGCACTGTTCGGCAAACTCAACAGCGTGGCCTACAAGGCCATCGAAGCCGCCACGGTGTTCTGCAAATTGCGCGGTAACCCCTACGTGGAGCTGGCCCACTGGTTTCACCAGTTGCTGCAACTGCAGGACTCGGACCTGCATCGCATCATCCGCCAGTTCAACGTCGAGCCGGCGCGCCTGGCCCGTGACCTCACCGAAGCCCTGGACCGCCTGCCCCGTGGCTCGACCTCGATCACCGACCTGTCGTCCCACGTGGAAGAAGCAGTAGAACGCGGCTGGGTGTACGGCAGCCTGATGTTTGGCGAAAGCCAGGTGCGTACCGGCTACCTGGTGCTGGGCATTCTGAAGACGCCGAGCCTGCGGCATGCGCTGCTGGGTTTGTCGGGGGAGTTCGACAAGATCAAGGCCGAGGCCCTGAGCGAGCGCTTTGATGAATATGTCGGTGATTCGCCGGAAAACGCCCTGAGCGCCAGTGACGGTTTCAACGCCGGTGCCGTGCCGGGCGAAGCCAGCGGCGCCATGGCGCCGAGTGCCATGGGTAAGCAGGAAGCCCTCAAGCGTTTCACCGTGGACCTCACCGAGCAGGCGCGCAGCGGCAAGCTCGACCCGATCGTGGGGCGTGACGAAGAAATTCGCCAACTGGTGGATATCCTGATGCGTCGACGCCAGAACAACCCGATCCTCACCGGTGAGGCGGGGGTGGGCAAGACGGCGGTGGTCGAAGGTTTTGCCCTGCGCATCGTCGCCGGCGACGTGCCGCCGGCGTTGAAGGACGTAGAACTGCGCAGCCTGGATGTGGGCCTGCTGCAAGCCGGCGCCAGCATGAAAGGCGAATTCGAACAGCGCCTGCGCCAGGTCATCGAAGACGTCCAGGCCTCGCCAAAACCGATCATCCTGTTTATCGACGAAGCCCACACCCTGGTCGGTGCCGGTGGCGCCACCGGCACCGGTGATGCAGCCAACCTGCTCAAGCCGGCCCTGGCCCGTGGCACCTTGCGCACGGTGGCGGCCACCACCTGGGCCGAGTACAAGAAGCACATCGAGAAAGACCCGGCCCTGACCCGCCGCTTCCAGGTAGTGCAAGTGGCCGAGCCGTCGGAAGACAAGGCGCTGCTGATGATGCGCGGCGTGGCCTCGACCATGGAAAAACACCATCAGGTGCAGATCCTCGATGAAGCCCTGGAAGCCTCGGTGAAGCTGTCCCACCGCTATATCCCGGCACGCCAGTTGCCGGATAAGTCGGTGAGCCTGCTGGACACCGCCTGCGCCCGCGTCGCCATCAGCCTCCACGCAGTGCCGGCCGAGGTAGACGACAGTCGCCGCCGTATCGAAGCCCTGGAAACCGAGCTGCAAATCATCGCCCGTGAGCATGCGATCGGCATCGCCATTGGTGCACGCCAGAGCAATAGCGAAGCCTTGCTGAGCGCCGAGCGCGAGCGCCTGGCAACGCTGGAAAGCCGCTGGGCCGACGAGAAAACCCTGGTGGACGAGCTGCTCGCCACCCGGGCGACCCTGCGCGAGAAGGCTGGCGCTGTCGACAGCGGCAACGACGAGTTGCGCGCACACCTGGTGGACCTGCAACAGCGCCTCAGCGCCCTGCAAGGCGAAACCCCGCTGATCCTGCCGACCGTGGATTACCAGGCCGTGGCCTCGGTGGTTGCCGACTGGACCGGCATCCCGGTGGGCCGTATGGCGCGCAATGAACTGGAGACGGTGCTCAACCTGGACCAGCACCTGAAGAAACGCATCATCGGCCAGGACCACGCGTTGCAGATGATCGCCAAGCGCATCCAGACCTCCCGCGCCGGCCTCGACAACCCGAGCAAGCCGATTGGCGTGTTCATGCTGGCCGGCACCTCCGGCGTGGGCAAGACCGAAACCGCCCTGGCCCTGGCCGAAGCCATGTACGGCGGCGAGCAGAACGTGATCACCATCAACATGAGCGAGTTCCAGGAAGCCCATACCGTGTCGACCCTCAAAGGTGCGCCACCGGGCTATATCGGTTATGGCGAAGGCGGCGTGCTGACCGAAGCCGTGCGGCGCAAACCCTACAGCGTGGTGCTGCTGGACGAAGTGGAAAAAGCTCACCCGGACGTGCATGAGATTTTCTTCCAGGTCTTCGACAAGGGCGTGATGGAGGACGGCGAAGGCCGGGTGATCGACTTCAAGAACACCTTGATCCTGCTGACCACCAACGCCGGCACCGAGCTGATTTCCCACGTCTGCAAAGACCCGGCAAACGTGCCCGACCCGGAGGACATCGCCAAGGCGCTGCGCCAGCCACTGCTGGAAATCTTCCCGCCGGCCCTGCTCGGGCGCCTGGTGACGATTCCGTATTACCCACTCAGCGACGTGATGCTCAAGGCGATCACCCGCCTGCAACTGGACCGCATCAAGAAGCGTGTAGAGAACACCCACAAAGTCGCGTTCGACTACGACGACGCGGTGATCGACCTGATCGTCTCGCGCTGCACCGAAACCGAAAGCGGCGGGCGGATGATCGACACCATCCTCACCAACAGCCTGCTGCCGGACATGAGCCGCGAGTTCCTCACGCGCATGCTCGAAGGCAAGGCACTGGCGGGGGTGCGGATCGGCACGCGGGATAACGAATTGCACTACACCTTCAGCGACACCGAATAACCTGACGAAGTGCAATCCAAATGTGGGAGCGGGCTTGCTCGCGAATACGGTGAGTCAGTCGCCGGATGTATCAACTGATACACCGCATTCGCGAGCAAGCCCGCTCCCACATCGGATTCGGTTTCTTCAGTTATTAAGACACTTACGGGACAACCGATGCTTTTCAACCAAGCCTCACGCCTGGCCAAGATCACCAGCCCCCTGGGGCCGGATGTGCTGCTGCTCAATGAAATGGGCGGTGACGAAGAGTTGGGGCGGCTGTTCAGCTACGAGCTGCAACTGAACTCGCTGGACGCCAATATCGATCTCAACCAGTTGCTGGGCAAGCCGATGAGCGTCAGCCTGCAACTGGCGGATGGCGGCGAGCGGTATTTCCATGGGCTCGTCGCACGCTGCAGCCAGAACATCGACCAGGGCCAGTTCGCCAGTTACCAGGTGACCCTGCGCCCGTGGTTGTGGCTGCTGAGCCGCACCTCCGACTGCCGGATTTTCCAGAACCTGAGCATCCCGCAGATCATCAAGCAGGTGTTCCGCGACCTGGGCTTTTCCGACTTCGAAGATGCCCTGAGCCGGCCGTATCGCGAGTGGGAATACTGCGTGCAGTACCGCGAGACCAGCTTCGATTTCGTCAGCCGCCTGATGGAACAGGAAGGCATCTACTACTTCTTCCGTCACGAGCAGGACCGCCATGTGCTGGTGCTGGCCGACGCCTATGGCGCCCACGCCACGGTGCCCGGCTACACCTCGGTGCCCTACTACCCCAAGGACGAGCAGCAGCGCGAACGCGACCATATGCACAACTGGCACCTGGTGCAGCAAGTCCAGCCCGGTTCCCTTGAGCTCAACGACTACGACTTTCAGCGCCCCAGCGCCAGCATCGACGTGCGCTCGGCCATGCCGCGCCCGCACACCGCCGGCGACTATCCGCTGTACGACTACCCCGGCACCTACGTCAAAAGCGAAGACGGCGAACACTACGCGCGCACCCGTATCGAAGCCCTGCAAACCCTGCACGAACAAGTGGAGTTCAGCGGCAACGCCCGGGGCCTGGGCTCCGGCCATCTGTTCAGCCTCACCGGCTTCAGCCGCCGCGACCAGAACCGCGAGTACCTGATCCTCGGCGCGCGCTACTACATCACCCAGGAGCGCCTGGAATCCGGAGGCGGCGCGGCGTCGGCGCAGTTCGACAGCAGCCTGACCTGCATCGACGCTCAACAGAGCTTCCGCCCGCTGGCCAACACCCACCGGCCCATCGTCAAAGGCCCGCAGACCGCACTGGTGGTCGGGCCCAAGGGCGAGGAAATCTGGACCGACCAGTATGGCCGGGTAAAGGTGCATTTCTATTGGGACCGCCACGATCAGTCCAACGAAAACAGCTCCTGCTGGATTCGCGTGTCGCAATCCTGGGCCGGCAAGAACTGGGGTTCGATGCAGATCCCGCGCATCGGCCAGGAAGTGATTGTGAGCTTCCTTGAGGGCGACCCGGACCGGCCGATCATTACCGGGCGGGTGTACAACGCCGAACAGACGGTGCCCTACGACCTGCCGGAAAACGCCACCCAGAGCGGGATGAAAAGCCGCTCCAGCAAGGGCGGCAGCCCGGCGAACTTCAATGAAATCCGCATGGAGGACAAGAAGGGCCTGGAGCAGCTGTACATCCATGCCGAGCGCAATCAGGACATCGTGGTGGAGGTGGATGAAAGCCACTCGGTGGGGCATGACCGCAACAAGAGCATTGGGCATAACGAGACGGTGACCATTGGCAATAACCGCCTGCGCATCGTCAAGCAGGAAGACGTGCTCTCCGTTGGCCAGAAGAAGACCGACAGCATCAGCCAGAGCTATGTCATCGAGGTCGGCGAAAACCTGCGCCTGGTGTGCGGGGAAAGCATCCTCGAGTTGAACGCCAGCGGGCAGATCAACCTCACTGGCGTGCAAATCAGCTTCTACGCCAGCGGCGACGCCGAATTCAACACCGGCGGCGTGCTGCACCTCAACAACGGCGGCGGGCCTGGCGCCACACCGGATGGCCAAGGCATAAAAACCAGCATCGACGCCAATATCAAAGCCGCGTTCCCCGCGCCTAAAAGCTCCTGACGAGACCTGTTTGCCATGACGTACCGCATCAACGAATTCCAGTTTCAACTGCCCGCCGGCGAGCTGCAGGACGCGACGATCAATATCCTCAAGTTCCCGGGACTGGGGACTTCGCTGATCGTCAGCCGCAGCTTGCTGGCGGAAGGCGAAACCTTGCACAGCAACTTCGAGGACCAGCTCAAGCGCCTGGAAAAACAGGTGCAGGACCTGCGCTGCCTGCCCAGCGTGCCGGTACGCCTGGGCGCCGCCCAGGAGGTCGAAGGGATCGAGCTGCGCAGCCAGTTCAACAAGGGCAACGACAAGGTGTTCCAGTACCAGTTGGCCCTGGTGTTGCCGGGGACGCGCAAGATGCTTGCCTTGAGTTATGTGAAGGCCGACAAGCTTGGTGATGCTGAGGCGGCGCATTGGGCGATCATCAAGAACTCATTGTCGTTCGACGTGCCTGCGTGATGGGCATCCTGCATGTCTGACGCGTTATGGGCCGCCCGAATGGGCGATGCCATGGACCACACGTCGATGATGGCCGATATTCTCGGCGGCGTGCTGGAGGTGGCGGCGAACATCGCGATTACAGCGCTGGCCACCGCTGCAGTGGTCGCCGCCACCGGGATCACGGTTGTCACGGGCGGGCTGGGGTGCTTCCTCCTCGGCGCGGTCGTGGGCGTGGTCGTGGGGCTTGCGATGAGCAAGAGCGGGGCCGACAAGGGCCTGAGCAATTTATGCGAGGGCATCGGCAACGCGCTGTTCCCGCCGACGGTGCAGGCCAATATCCTCACCGGTTCCTTCGACACGTTTACCAATAACATCCCCTCGGCCCGTGCCGCCGGGGCGGTTGTGTCCCATGTGGCACCGGCCGGCACCGAGCTGGAAATGCAGGCGCCGGAAGAAGCGCCTGAAGCCGAAGCCAGTTACCTGGACATGGCAGGCGAGTTCTTCTCACAGATGTGGCGCCCCACCGTGGCTTCACCTGCGCCAGGCACAGAGACCAAGCCCGAAGACCTGGTGCTTTGCATGAAGCACCCACCGATGCCGCCACAGTTCATGGCCGAAGGCTCGGCCAAGGTGACCATCAACGGCCAGCCCGCGGTACGCAGCGGTGACCGCAGCACCTGCGATGCGAAAGTGGTGTCCTCCGGGCTGATCTCCTCCGACGTCACCATCGGCGGCGGTTCGGTGGTGGTGCGCGAGATTCGCAGCGGCAAGACCCCGGGGGTCGGGCTGGCCGTGACGGTGCTGCTGATGCTCAAGGGGGGCAAGGGCAAGTTCTTCAGCAAATTGCCGTGCATGCTGGTTGGCGGGGCGGTGTCGATGGCCGTCAGCAGTGCCATGGGTGCGGCGGCCAACGCTGCCATGGGCTCGTCGAACCCGGTACATGCGGCCACCGGGGCCAAGGTGCTCGGCGGCGATGACGATCTGGATTTCGTCCTGCCCGGCCTGTTGCCGATTGACTGGCAACGCGTCTACAACAGCCGCGACGAACGCCAAGGCAGCTTGTTTGGCGCCGGTTGGAGCGTGCCCTACGAAGTGTGCGTCGACGTGCTGCCCCACCCCGAAGGCGGCGATACGCTTGTCTACACCGACGAACAGGGCCGGCCCATCGACATGGGCACCATCCCCTTGGGCGGCGCGGTGTTCAGCGCCGGTGAAGGGCTTGCTGTACGGCGCCACCGCGATGGGCCGTTACTGATTGAAAGCGACGATGGTGTGTATCGCCTGTTCGAAGCCACCCCGGCAAACCCGTCGCGGCTGCGCCTGAGCCAACTGGGTGACCGCAACGACAACCGCATCTACCTTGATTATGACGAGGCCGGAAGCCTGGTGCGGCTGCGCGACACCTTCGACCTGGTGCAGGTCGAACTGATCCGCGACCCGCTCCACGTAACCCGCATCGAGCGCGTGTACCCCGATCAACGCCGAGAAGTGCTCGTCAGCTATGGTTACGACGCCATCGGCAACCTGGCCGAGGTACGCGATGCCAGCGGCCAGGTGCAACGGCGCTTCGCCTACGACACCGGGCAGCGCATGGTGGAACACCAACTGCCCACCGGCTTGCACTGCTTCTACGAGTGGGCCCTGATGGATGGCCAGGAATGGCGGGTGGTCAAGCACTGGACCAATGAAGGCGATGCTTACCGGTTCGACTATGACCTGCTGGCCGGCACCACACGCATTACCGACAGCTTGCAGCGTGTCAGCACCCGGCACTGGAACAGCCAGCACCAGATTACCCGCTACAGTGACAACCTCGGCCAGACCTGGCTGTTCGAATGGAACGACGAGCGTCAATTGCTCAACGCCACCGACCCTCAGGGCGGCCGCTATGAATACAGCTACGACGAGGCCGGCAACCTCATCGGCGAAACCGACCCACTGGGGCGCAGCGACTCGACGTTATGGCTCGAGCACTGGGCCCTGCCGTTGGTGCAAACCGACGCCGCCGGCAACAGCTGGCGCTACCGCTATGATCAGCGCGGCAACTGCACCGTCGCCATTGACCCGCTGGGCCATGTCACCCGTTATCGCTATGACGCCCATGGCCAAGTCGTCGAGATCATCGACGCCACGGGCAAAAGCAAAAAACTGCGCTGGAACCCGCTCGGGCAACTGCTCGAGCACGTCGACTGCTCGGGTTACCCGACACGGTTCAGCTACAACGAACAGGGCTTTTTGCAAGTCATCACCGACGCCCTCGGCGAACGTACCCAACTCCACTATGACGCCCAAGGCCGCCTGCTCAGCAGCCAATTACCCGACGGTCGTCGCGAGCAGTACCAGCGAGATATCAGCGGCCAACTGACGGCTTACACCGACCCGGCCGGCCACACCACACACTATCAACACAACCGGCGCGGCCAGGTGCGCCAACGCACCGACGCCCATGGCCGGCAGGTGCAGTTCGGGTATGACAGCTTTGGTCGGCTGCAGGCGCTGATCAACGAGAACGGCGAACGTTATCGGTTTGTCTGGGATGATGGGGATCGGTTGACGGAGCAGCAAGATCTCGACGGCAGCGCCAAGCGCTACAGCTACGACCGCCTGGACAACGTCACCACCATGACCGCCCTGGCGGCACCTTACGGCACAGGCATGGCCGTGGTCCCCGAGACGCCGCCCGCCCCCATCGTGCATCGACTGGAACGCGATGCGGTTGGCCGATTGATTGCCAAAACCACCGAAGATGGCCGTACCGACTACACCTACGATCCATTGGACCAGCTTACGGACGTGTCCTTCACCGACCTGCAGGGCAATGCCCAAGCCTTGAGCTTTGCCTATGATGCGGTTGGCCAATTGCTCACCGAACGCAGCTCGGCCGGCGAACTGCAGCACCACTACGATGAACTCGGCAACCTGATCCAGAGCCAACTGCCGGACGGCCGCTGGCTCAACCGCCTGTACTACGGCAGCGGCCATCTGCACCAGATCAACCTCGACGGCCAACTCATCAGTGACTTTGAGCGCGACCGCCTGCACCGCGAAGTCCTGCGCACCCAAGGCCAGATCAGCACCCGCAGCGAGTACGACCGCAGCGGCCGCCTGCGCGCGCGCCAACGCCGCCACACCAGCCAGCCGGCGTTGGTGCCGGCGGCGGTACAGAAGCACTTCGAATACGACCCCGCCGACAACCTGATCGGCAAGCTCGACCAGCAACCCTCCACGCAGCATCGCCAACTGCTGCACTACGACGCCACCGGCCGCGTCATCGCCAGCCAGGACAGCCTGCACGGCCAGCGCGAAACCTTCGCCTACGACGCGGCCGCCAACCTGTTGGACGGCCCACAGTCCGGGGCCGGGCTGGTGGTGCATAACAAGCTGCTGACCTATCAGGACAAACGCTACCGCTACGATGCCTTTGGCCGGATGATCGAAAAACGCAGCGGCGCCCGTGGCGTACAACACTTTGCCTACGACGCCGAAAGCCGGCTGATTGAAGTGCGCAATGAAGGCGGCAGCGTGGTGCGCATGGCCTACGACCCGCTGGGCCGACGCATCGGAAAAATCGAACATGACAGCAATGGCTATCCACTGGGCGAAACCCAGTTCATGTGGGACGGTTTACGCCTGTTACAGGAGCAAAAGCACAGCCAGACCAGCCTTTACCTCTATGAAGACGAAGGCTACCAACCCCTGGCCCGCGTCGATGGCATCGGGGCGCTGCAAAAAATTCGCTATTACCACAACGACCTCAATGGCTTGCCGGAGCAACTGACCGAGGCTGATGGGCACACCCTGTGGCAGGCGACTTATCGGGTGTGGGGCAATACCGTGGAGGAGGTGCGGGAGCCTTACTTTATTGAAGAGCAGAACCTGAGGTTCCAGGGGCAGTACCTGGATCGGGAGACGGGGCTGCATTTCAATACGTTCAGGTTTTATGATCCGGATGTAGGGCGGTTTACTACGCCGGATCCGATTGGGTTGGCGGGAGGTCTAAACACCTATGCCTACTCACCCAACCCATTCATGTGGTCAGACCCCTTGGGCCTGGCAGCCTGCGCCAAGAAAGTGGACGCCCTGCGTAACGGCCCTCAAAAAACCGTCGTAAAAGTGAAAACTAAAAAAGAAGCGAACGAGTTATTGAAAGAAGCATTTCCAAACAGCCAAAAAGTCAGAGGCATAGGATCGCAAGACGCCCAAGGTATAAGAAAGAAAAACAAGATGGACCAATTCAAAAAGAGAGATGGAAAAGTACGATACAGAAAAGATTACCCCATTAATAAAGAAACAGGTCGTGTTTATGGCCACGACGATCCGAAAGGTACAGGCCACGGTGAACTACCGCACGTCAACATTAAGCGCGCCGATGGCACAATGGTCCGCATTGATATTACAGGTTAGAGTATGAACAATCTCATAGAGGCACTCAACGCTGGGAAACGCCGAGGCTACGAGGAAAGACGTGAAATAGATGGGGCCTCATTTCTATTTCAATACGCCATAAAAAAACAGAACAATCTGTATTACACCTATTTTTTCTCAATAGACGAGTCCCAAATGGAAGTCATTGAAGATGATGAAAACGAAGAAATACTGACATTTCCGAGTCTCGATGAAGCATTGAGTCACTTAATCAGCAGAGGTGCCATAGTGGAGAAACTTTCAGCCATCAAAAACACCTTGCCTTTTTAAGAGCAAAGTGGCCAGCTGATAGTAAGCGAGCAAACTTACCAAAGGGGAAAACGGGACTATTTTATTTAAAGTCCATTACACTCCAATCCCCATGATTTCATTCATAGAAATCAACCTTGGCAGGTGAAATTTGTGAATATAAAAGAGATTATTGAACTGGACTTTTCTAAAATAGAAGGCGTGGATCAACTGTACGTAGCTCTTGCTGAAAAAATCGGGTTCCCTGAGGACTATGGAAAAAATGTCGATACAGTAATTGACTGCTTATTTGGTTTACGCTATCCCGAGGATAGGTATGACCATAATAAATTCAGACCTAACAGAAAAATAACAACTCATACAAAAAACATCACGAACGCTCAAAAACAAACGACAGAATCACTTATTCTTATCATTTAATTCGTAAATTACAAATGCCAATTCAAAGAAACTCCCGCATTAACCTTTTTACTCCTTGAGCGCTGCCCCTTAAAATTCTCAATTATTCCGCCGGGCACAGGAAAAAGCTTAAATATTTATTTAAGATATTTAGAGATAACCTGACAGATCACGATCCTCATTTGATAAAGTGCTGTGATATTCGTCCCGTCCAACACGGAAATTTTTATGCCCCTTGACTTTATGGCAGCAGAAAATCAGAAAGACATTAATGAGAACACTCCAGTTTTTTGCTTGAGTGAATCTACCCATGGCGCTCTTATGGGCGCATCAGCACCAAGAAAAGATTTCCCAAAGACGCACAAATTTTCTGATTATTACGCCGACACAAGTATTCTATTCGGCGAAATTCTACCTTTAGTGACTGAAATCGAAAAAGCGACAAAGTTAAAAAACTTAAACTCCAGCGAATTGAAAGATCTAGTCAAGTTCCTTCAAAGTGCTTATAGCAAAAAACTGAATGTTTTTATTTATTGCGACTAACCCAATTCATGACGGATCTGACAGCACCTAAGCCCGGCGATTTATTTTACTTTCCGGCCGTCAATGCAAACGATGAACCGGGCTTCGTGATCGCACGCTACATTGAGCTCATACCACCAGCGCTCGGCCATTTGATCGAGGTGTTCGCCCATTTTTGTACAAAGATCCCTGCCTCTATCGAGGATAGTAGACACGTCGCGCCGATTATTCAGGCCGATATTCTGCAGCCTGCGCTCGTCGGGCATTCCAAGCTGGAAGATACTTTTCAGTGATCCGGGGTATAAAAACCCAACTCCCATTACGACAAAATCCAATTTGCCTTTATAAAGGCGAATCTGGATGGGTGGTACCAGCCATCCAGCGACCGCAGAACAACTTTCGGGGATAGAGCATTCCCTCTGTTGGCGAAGGGACCATGTTGTTTTTCGCGTAATTACTCATCTACGAGAAGCCATCGGGGAAAACGAATGCATGGGGCACTTTGATTTACCGGAAGACTTGCGAGCTGATAGAAACATTGGACTTGAACGTGTAAACAAGGCAGCGTACAGCATGCAGTTGCTGTTCAAGAGCAAATAAAAATGGGCACCCAACCCAGTCAGCGTGCCCATTTTTCATACCTCCCCGCCTCCCTTCGAGACGGTGCCGTGCTTACGGGTTGACGCTGTCTTTAAGCGACTTGCCCGGTTTGAACGCTACGGTGTTGCTCGCCTTGATTTTCACCGGCTCGCCGGTTTGCGGGTTTTTGCCGGTGCGGGCGCCGCGGTGGCGCTGCAGGAAGGTGCCGAAACCAACCAGGGTGACGCTGTCCTTGCGGTGCAAGGCGCCAGTGATTTCTTCAAGAACGGCGTTGAGGACGCGGTTGGCCTGTTCTTTGGTCAGGTCTGCTTTTTCTGCAATGGCGGCTGCGAGTTCTGGTTTACGCATAGGTGAAGCCTCTTTGACGGTTTTTTGTTGTTATGTCCGTGCTGCTCTCTGCTGGAGCAGCGCCAAGGCGCCGCAGGCTCTACTCTGCGGCAGACGGGAGTGAGAATGGCATGCCATTGGTGCCTGCGCCAGTCTCGCGGCGACCTTTCTAGGGGGAAAAAGGTGCTTATTCCGACAGAACGACCAGCATTTACGCCAGCAGAGGCGGAAGTTCCTTATTTAGGGCCAGTTTTTCCATGACCGCAGTGCCCGTCAGCGCGTAACCCAGCAGGCGCCCGCTGGCATCGCGGCACAAGGCCTTGATGTCACCGCCCTGCCCTTCGACGCTCCACACGCCTTCAAGGCCCCGTGGTGGCGGCGAGACTACCAGTGGGCACGCCGGGGTTTTCACCGTGACGGGCATCGGCCCGTAGTTGACCGCCGTGGCGTTGCCCGCCAGGGTCTGGGCCAGGGCGCGGGCGCAGCTCATCAGGGGCATGACGTACAGCAGGTTCAGGCCATCGACCTCGGCGCAGTCGCCCAGGGCGTAGATATTGGCGTGGGAGGTCTTGAGGTGGCGGTCAACCATGATTCCACGGTTGATTTGCAGGCCGGCCGCAGCCGCCAGGTCCACCCGTGGGCGCAAGCCAATGGCGGAGACCACCAGGTCGCACTCGATCACCGTGCCATCGGACAGATGGGCTTCCAGGCCGTCCACCGTGCGTTGCAGGCGGTTGAGCACCGGCCCCAGGTGGAAGCGTGCCCCAAGGCCTTCCAGCCCGGCTTGCACTGCTGCGGCCGCGGCCGGGTGCAGCAGGGTCGGCATGACTTGCTCGCACGGTGCCACCAGATCGATGGTGTAGCCGCCCAGGATCAAGTCGTTGGCAAACTCACAGCCGATCAGGCCCGCGCCCAACAGCAGCACACGACGCTTGCCGGCAGCGGCGTGGCGAAAGCGCGCGTAGTCTTCCAGGTCGTTGATCGGGAAAATCAGATCAGCGGCATCGCCCTCGACCGGTACCTGTACCGTCTGGGCGCCCCAGGCCAGGATCAGGTCGCGGTAGACCACCGCCTCCTCGCCGATCCACAGGCGCTTGTGGCCAGGGTCGATGCCGCTGATGCGGGTATGGGTGCGCACTTCGGCCTTGAGTTGCTCGGCCATCGCGCCAGGGGTCGCCATGCTCAGGCCATCGGCGTCCTTGTTTTTGCCAAAGCCGGTGGAGAGCATGGGTTTGGAGTAGGAACGCCCGTCATCCGCGGTGATCAGCAACAACGGAGTTTCGCTGTCGAGTTTACGAAACTCCCGAGCCAGGTTGTAACCGGCCAAGCCCGTGCCGATGATCACGACAGGTGCGCTCATTCCATTCTCCTTGTAGTACGTTTCTTAAATTCAGCGAATCAACCGATTTCGATCATTTCGAAATCCATTTTGCCGACGCCGCAGTCCGGGCACAGCCAGTCTTCCGGGACGTCCTGCCACAGGGTGCCGGGGGCGATCCCGTCATCCGGCCATCCGTCCGCTTCGTTGTAGATCAGGCCACAGACTACACATTGCCACTTCTTCATTACTTACTTCCTCAGGGTCCAGGCGTACTGGCCGACAGTCGATAGATCCAGCATTGCTGTGCGGCTCAGGGCGTTTTGTACTGATCGGGGCGCCCAGATGCAAGCACGTTCGACCCAATGTCCTGGCGCAACCCGGCAAAAATCCGGGTGAGCATGGTAAGCTCGGCGCCTCATTAACTGCCAATAATGACTCCCCGTGCCGCATTCGATTGCCGTTCCCGATGCTTGCCAATGGCTGAACCAGAGCCTTCTGCACCCCCTGCCCACGCCTCCTGCCCTCGACTGGCTGTTCGATGAGGGCTCTCTGACCCGCCGCCTGACGCACCTGTCCAACGACGGCTTCAGTGTCACGCCATTGTACGAAGGCTGGCAGCCCCTGCGAGACGACGAATGCGCCGCCCTCGACCTACCCGTCGCCAGTATTGGCTGGGTGCGCGAGGTGTATTTACGCGGTCACGGCCAGGCCTGGGTCTTCGCCCGCAGCGTTGCAGCGCGCAGTGCCTTGCAGGGCGATGGCTTGCATATGGATGAGTTGGGCAGCCGCTCCCTGGGTGAGCTGCTGTTCTGTGACCGGGCCTTCAGCCGCCAGGCCATCGAAGTCTGCCATTACCCACGGGCCTGGCTGCCGAAGGCAGATCAGGCCAGTGGCTTATGGGCGCGGCGCTCGCGTTTTGATCGCGGGGCGTTGAGCGTGTTGGTGGCGGAAGTGTTCCTGCCGAGCCTGTGGCAAGCGGTGCAGCAATCTGCGGAGAATGGCTGATGTACCAGCGCCTGCTCCAATCCCTGAACCGCCTGAACCCACGGGCCTGGGACTTCGTGCAACTGACGCGGATGGACAAGCCCATCGGCATCTATCTGCTGCTGTGGCCCACCCTCTGGGCGCTGTGGATTGCCGGCAAGGGCTCACCTTCGTTGAGCAATATCGTGATCTTCGTGCTCGGCGTCGCGCTGACCCGAGCCGGGGGTTGCGTGATCAATGACTGGGCTGACCGCAAGGTCGACGGCCACGTGAAGCGCACCGCGCAACGCCCGTTGGCGAGCGGCAAGATCAGCTCGAAAGAAGCCTTGGTGTTTTTTGCCGTATTGATGAGCATCAGCTTTGTGCTGGTGCTGCTGACCAACGCCGCGACCATCTGGCTGTCCCTGGGCGGCCTGGCGCTGGCGGTCAGCTACCCGTTCATGAAGCGCTACACCTATTACCCGCAAGTGGTGCTGGGCGCGGCGTTTTCCTGGGGCATGCCCATGGCGTTTACCGCAGAGACCGGCAGCCTGCCGGCCATTGCGTGGTTGCTGTATATCGCCAACCTGCTGTGGACGGTGGCCTACGACACCTATTACGCGATGACTGACCGCGATGATGATTTGAAAATCGGCGTCAAATCCACCGCGATCCTGTTTGGCGATGCCGACCGGATGATCATCCTCACCCTGCAGAGTTTGGCGCTGCTCTGCCTGCTGCTGGCGGGCTCACGCTTCGAGCTGGGCGGTTGGTTCCACCTGGGGTTGCTGGCGGCAGCAGGGTGTTTTGCCTGGGAGTTCTGGTACACCCGGGATCGGGACCGGCTGAAGTGCTTCAAGGCGTTTTTGCACAACCATTGGGCAGGGCTGGCGATCTTCCTCGGGATTGTCGCTGACTACGCCCTGCGATAAACGTGGCGAGCGGGCCGCACCCTCATCACGAGGAGCCCGCATGCCACAGTAATGGCTTAGGGTTTGGCGATCTTCCAGGCGCCGTCCATTTTGCCGTCGCCGGTCGCGTCGCCAGCTTTTTTGTCCATGATGAAGGTGTACAGCGGCTTGCCGCCATAGGCCCACTGGCTGGTGTTGTCGTCACGGGTGATCACGGTCCACTTGCCCATCGGTTTATCGGTGGACTCGGCCTTCAACGGCGGCCAGTTGGTCGCGCACTTGTCATTGCACATGGACTTGCCGTCGGCATCCTTGGCGAAGGTGTAGAGGGTCATCTCCTTGTGATCCACCAACATCCCGTCTTTAGTCATGGCGGGCTCTGCCGCGAAAGCCAGTGTTGGCAGGGTCAACGCCGCTGTGACCAGCAGAGCTTTCCAGGAAAAAGTACGTTGATTCATCGGAACCTTCCTTTTGCGGTTGTCAGGATTCGGACTCAAAGCGTAGTTCAGGACCACGCCTATTGCGCAGGCCAGTAAAATACTGTCACACGACTGCAATAATTCCGTTATCTAATGCGGCGCAAGACAGTTAAATGACAAGAGGACTTAGCATGGTTGGCAGGAGCATTCTGATCGTTGACGACGAAGCGCCCATTCGCGAAATGATCGCCGTTGCGTTGGAAATGGCCGGCTATGACTGCCTGGAGGCAGAGAACTCCCAGCAGGCCCACGCCATTATCGTCGACCGCAAGCCGGACCTGATCCTGCTGGACTGGATGCTGCCCGGCACCTCCGGCATCGAATTGGCCCGACGCCTCAAGCGCGATGAGCTGACCGGGGATATCCCGATCATCATGCTCACCGCCAAGGGCGAAGAGGACAACAAGATCCAGGGCCTGGAAGTCGGCGCCGACGACTACATCACCAAGCCATTTTCCCCACGGGAACTGGTTGCCCGCCTGAAGGCCGTGCTGCGCCGCGCCGGCCCGACCGATGGCGAGGCACCGATTGAAGTCGGTGGCCTGCTGCTGGACCCGATCAGCCACCGCGTGACCATCGACGGCAAACCTGCCGAGATGGGCCCCACCGAATACCGCCTGTTGCAGTTCTTCATGACCCACCAGGAGCGCGCCTACACCCGCGGGCAATTGCTCGATCAGGTGTGGGGCGGCAATGTGTATGTCGAGGAACGCACCGTGGACGTGCATATCCGCCGCCTGCGCAAAGCCTTGGGCGATGCCTACGAGAACCTGGTACAAACCGTGCGCGGTACCGGTTATCGGTTTTCCACCAAGGGCTGAGCCAGCCCCACTCAGACTTAACAGCCGACAAGGACGCATGTTCAAGTGAATCAAAACTGGCATGGCACCCTGATCCGCCACATGCTCTTGCTGGTCACCGGCTGCCTGTTGGTGGGCCTGATCAGCGGCTACTACGGCTGGAGCCTGGCCATTGGCCTGGGCCTTTACCTGGGCTGGACCCTCAAGCAATTGCTGCGCCTGCACGAATGGCTGCGCCAGCACAAACCCGACGAGGCACCACCCGACGGCTACGGCCTGTGGGGCGAGGTGTTTGACAGCATCTACCACCTGCAACGCCGCGATCAGCGGGTACGTGGCCGCCTGCAGGCGGTGATCGACCGTGTCCAGGAGTCGACTGCCGCGCTCAAAGACGCGGTGATCATGCTCGACAGCGACGGCAACCTGGAATGGTGGAACCGCGCCGCCGAGACCCTGCTGGGCCTGAAGACGCCCCAGGACAGCGGCCAGCCGGTGACCAACCTGGTACGCCATCCGCGCTTCAAGGAATACTTCGAGCAGGAAAACTATGAGGAAGCCCTGGAAATCCCCTCGCCCACCAACGACCGGGTGCGCATCCAGCTGTACCTCACGCGCTACGGCAACAACGAGCATTTGATGCTGGTGCGCGACGTCACCCGCATCCATCAGTTGGAACAGATGCGCAAGGATTTCGTCGCCAACGTCTCCCACGAATTGCGTACGCCCCTGACCGTGATCTGTGGCTACCTGGAGACGCTGCTGGACAACGTCGAAGAGGTCAACCCGCGCTGGAGCCGTGCCTTGCAGCAAATGCAGCAACAAGGCTCACGCATGCAGACCCTGCTCAACGACCTGCTGCTGCTGGCCAAGCTGGAAGCCACCGACTACCCCTCGGACAACCACCCCGTGGCCGTACAGGGCCTACTGCAGACCATCAAGAACGATGCCCAGGCCCTGTCCGGCGAGCGCGGCCAGATCATTACCCTGGAAGCCGACCCGTCGGTGCTGCTCAAGGGCAGCGAGGGCGAGTTGCGCAGCGCCTTTTCCAACCTGGTGTTCAACGCCGTGAAGTACACCCAGGACAAAGGCACGATCCGCATCCGCTGGTGGGCCGATCACCAAGGGGCGCACCTGAGCGTGCAGGATTCGGGGATTGGTATCGACAGCAAGCACTTGCCACGCCTGACCGAGCGTTTCTACCGCGTCGACTCCAGCCGTAACTCCAACACCGGCGGCACCGGGCTGGGCCTGGCGATCGTCAAGCATGTGTTGCTGCGTCATCGGGCCCGCCTGGAAATCAGCAGTGTGCTGGGCCACGGCAGCACCTTTACCTGCCACTTCGCACCGACCCAGGTCACCCATGCGCAAACAATCGCGGTGAAGGATTAATCTGAAAATACCCCCCACCGCCTGTGGGACCGGGCTTGCCTGCCATAGCATCTCCTGGGTGCTTCTGTAAGCGCCAGGCGCCTGCATCGCAGGCAAGCCAGCTCCCGCATAAGCCCGCTGCAGCAGGCATTCACGGTTCCACCCGGCAGCCGCCACTAGGCAAGCGCCCCTTCAGCCGCTACATTGCCTGACTTGTGCCCGCCCTTGAGGCACAGCCATCACCCCTTTTTGAATACACGGAACCCGCAAAACCCCATCATGGACCCTTCCCCTGGTATCACCCTCGCGACACTCTTCGCCGATTTCGGCATGATTCTTTTTGCACTGATCCTGGTACTGCTCAACGGTTTCTTCGTTGCGGCGGAATTTGCCATGGTCAAACTGCGCGCCACCCGTGTCGAGGCGATCGCCCACACCAATGGCTGGCGCGGGCAGATCCTGCGCACCGTACACAGTCAGCTTGACGCCTACCTGTCGGCCTGCCAGCTGGGTATCACCCTTGCCTCCCTGGGCCTGGGCTGGGTCGGTGAGCCGGCCTTCGCGCACATTCTGGAGCCGATGCTGGGCGCCATGGGCGTCGAATCGGCCGAAGTGATCAAGGGTGTGTCGTTCTTCGCTGCCTTCTTCGTGATTTCCTACTTGCACATCGTGGTCGGTGAGCTGGCGCCCAAGTCCTGGGCCATTCGCAAGCCCGAGTTGCTGTCGTTGTGGACGGCGGTGCCGCTGTACCTGTTCTACTGGGCCATGTACCCGGCGATCTACCTGCTCAACGCCAGCGCCAACGCGATCCTGCGTATCGCCGGCCAGGGCGAGCCCGGCCCGCACCACGAGCACCACTACAGCCGTGAAGAGCTCAAGCTGATCCTGCACTCCAGCCGTGGCCAGGACCCGAGCGACCAAGGCATGCGCGTGCTGGCCTCGGCCGTGGAAATGGGCGAGCTGGAAGTGGTGGACTGGGCCAACTCGCGGGAAGACCTGGTGACCCTGGACTTCAACGCGCCGCTCAAGGAAATCCTTGCACTGTTCCGCCGCCACAAATTCAGCCGCTACCCGGTGTACGACCCGGTGCGGGGTGAGTTTGTCGGCCTGCTGCACATCAAGGACCTGCTGCTGGAACTGGCGGCCCTGGACCATATTCCCGAGTCGTTCAACCTGGCCGAACTGACCCGCCCACTGGAGCGCGTATCCCGGCACATGCCGCTGTCGCAACTGCTCGAGCAGTTCCGCAAGGGCGGCGCGCACTTTGCCCTGGTAGAAGAAGCCGACGGCAACATCATCGGCTACCTGACCATGGAAGACGTGTTGGAAGTGCTGGTGGGCGATATCCAGGACGAACACCGCAAGGCCGAGCGCGGCATTCTCGCCTACCAGCCGGGCAAGCTGCTGGTGCGTGGTGATACGCCGCTGTTCAAGATCGAGCGCCTACTGGGCATCGACCTGGACCACATCGAAGCCGAAACCCTCGCCGGCCTGATCTACGACACCCTCAACCGGGTGCCGGAAGAGGAAGAAGTGCTGGAAGTGGAAGGCCTGCGGATCATCATCAAGAAGATGAAAGGCCCGAAAATCGTGCTGGCCAAGGTCCTGATGCTCGACTGAACCCCTGTAGGAGCCGGCTTGCCGGCTCCTACAACCCCGACGCAAAGTTGGGCAAGGCCTGTACCGGCTGCGTGAACTCATACGGAATCGACACCCACCCCGCCCCCGTATCGCGCTGCACCACAAAATGCAGGTGTGGCCCGCTGCTGTTGCCGGTATTGCCCGACAGCCCCAGCAGGCTGCCCACCCCCACGCGCTGCCCGTCCCTGACGCTGACCGACCCTTGCTTGAGGTGCAGATACACGCCCTGGGTGCCGTCATCGTGCAACACCCGCACGAAGTTGCCCGAAGGGTCACTGCCGCGCCCGGCTTGGTTGTTCTCGGTCTTCACCACCAAGCCGCCCCGCGCAGCGATGATCGGCGTGCCCTCAGGCATGGCGATATCCATGGCGTAGCGACTCTTGACGTCAGAGTGACTGAACGTGCCCCCAGGGCCCTGGGTCAGGCGGAACGGACCGCCACGCCAGGGCAAGGCGTAACGCTGGAACTGGGCGGGCCGCAGGTGACGTGGCGGCTGGGGATCAAGCGCCTGGCGCTTTACCGACGCCACACGGCGCTCCTGGAAGACAAACGCCTGGGCGCCAGGAGTCTTCTGGTCGCTGAAAAACACCACGCCACGGGCATCGGTGGAACGATAGAGGGTCATGGCCAGGGTCGATGAAGCGACCGCGCACAGGCCACAAAACAACATAAAACGCACAAGCATCGGATAAACCTGCCGGGTATGACTGAACGGCAGGCTAGCAAGGGTTCATGACAATGTTGTGTGGACTAACGACCCCTGTAGGCGTCGGCTTGCCTGTCACTGATGCAGCGACAGACAGACCGAGATCGCTGGCAAGCCAGCGCCTACAGGTGATCGAGGTTTTGCTTCAGGCACCCGGCACAAAATGCTTCTGCGCGGTGCCCCGGGCAATCAGCCGGGAGATGTAGTCGAGCTTCTGCGCGTCCTGGTCGATAAAGCGGAAGGTCAGTTGCAGCCAGTCGCTGTCAGGGCGCGGCTCGTAGGCGACGATGGCGTGCAGGTAGCCGTTGAGGCGTGCGGTTTCGGCGTTCTCGCCTTGCTCAAGGTCGAGCACCGCGCTTTCCAGCACTTGTGGCAGGACGTCGCCCCGGCGTACCACCAGCAGCGCCTCCTTGATGCTCAGGCCCTTGATCACACATTGCTGGGTGCCACTGGACAGGCGCAGTTGGCCCTGGCCGCGACCGCTGGCGGCCGAGGGGGCGGCGGCGGGCTGCACTGCCGGGCTGTTGAGCAAACCTTTGCTCGGCGCAGCCACCGGGGCCGGCTTGACCGCTTCGGGCTTGCCGCCGGTCAGGGCGCTGAGGGAGTCGTTGCCAAAAGCCGAGTTCATCTTGGTCGGCGCGCTGGCCAGCAAGGCGTCGAGGCGGCCGATCTTGTTCAGGGCCTGCTTGACCTTGTTCAGCAATTGCTCGTTGGTGAACGGTTTGCTGACATAGCCGGAGACGCCGGCCTGGATGGCCTGGACCACGTTTTCCTTGTCGCCGCGGCTGGTGACCATGACAAACGGCATGGACTTGAGCTGAGGCTGCTCACGGCACCAGGTCAACAGTTCCAGGCCAGACATTTCCGGCATTTCCCAGTCGCACAGCACCATATCGAAGGTTTCGCGCATCAGGATGGCCTGTGCCTTTTTGCCGTTCACCGCATCTTCAATCTTGATACCGGGGAAGTAGTTACGCAGGCACTTCTTCACCAGGTCGCGAATAAACGAGGCGTCATCCACCACCAATACACTGACTTTACTCATCGACCCTTCATCCTCTCAAAACCCCGGCAAGCAAAACGCTTAACTGATGGCATTTTGCCAAAAACTCGTCAGTCACGCCGGGACTTTACAGCCGCCCGCAGCGCAAAACTCATACGCCACAAACGCAAACGCCCGACCAGAGGTCGGGCGTTTATTTCTCGGGCAATCTTACTTATCGTCAGATTCGGCCGGAACATTAGGGATTTGATCGGCTGTGCCTTCAACTTCGGCTTTCATGCGCTTGAGGCCCATGTGCCGTACGTCGGTGCCGCGCACCAGATAAATCACCAATTCCGAGATATTGCGCGCGTGGTCGCCGATCCGCTCCAGGGAACGCAGCACCCAGATGATGCTCAATACCCGCGAGATAGAGCGCGGGTCTTCCATCATGTAGGTCGCCAGCTCACGCAGGGCGGTCTTGTACTCGCGGTCGATGATCTTGTCGTACTGGGCCACGGACAATGCCAGGTCGGCGTCAAAGCGCGCAAAGGCATCCAGCGCGTCGCGCACCATGTTGCGCACCTGGTCGCCGATGTGGCGCACTTCGACGTAACCGCGTGGCGCTTCACCTTCTTCGCACAACTGGATAGCGCGACGGGCGATTTTGGTGGCTTCGTCGCCGATACGCTCGAGGTCGATCACCGACTTGGAAATGCTGATGATCAAACGCAGATCGGACGCCGCCGGCTGGCGACGGGCGAGGATGCGCAGGCATTCCTCGTCGATGTTGCGCTCCATCTGGTTGATCTGGTCGTCGATCTCGCGCACTTGCTGGGCCAGGCCCGAGTCGGCCTCGATCAGCGCGGTGACCGCGTCGTTGACTTGCTTCTCCACCAGCCCGCCCATGGCCAGGAGGTGGCTGCGCACTTCCTCAAGCTCGGCGTTGAACTGCGCGGAGATGTGGTGGGTAAGGCCTTCTTTACTAATCATGTTGGCGTCCTTGGAGCGTCCGGTAAGGTGCGGAGAACCGCAGCGTCAGTGCAATCAGAACCACAGCTTCCTAGCCGTAACGACCGGTGATGTAGTCTTCGGTCTGCTTCTTCGCCGGATTGGTGAACAGGGTATCGGTATCGCCGAATTCCACCAGTTTGCCCATGTACATGAACGCGGTGTAGTCGGAAACCCGTGCCGCCTGTTGCATGTTGTGGGTCACGATGACAATGGTGAACTTGGACTTGAGCTCGTAGATCAGCTCTTCGACTTTCAGCGTCGAGATCGGGTCGAGTGCCGAGCACGGTTCGTCGAGCAGCAGTACTTCCGGCTCCACGGCGATGGTCCGGGCAATCACCAGACGCTGCTGCTGGCCGCCGGACAGGCCGAGGGCCGATTCGTGCAGGCGGTCCTTGACCTCATCCCACAGCGCCGCGCCCTTGAGGGCCCACTCCACTGCTTCGTCGAGGATGCGCTTTTTGTTGATGCCCTGGATGCGCAGGCCATAGACCACGTTTTCGTAGATGGTCTTGGGGAACGGGTTGGGCTTCTGGAACACCATGCCCACCCGGCGACGCAGCTCGGCCACATCTTCGCCCTTGCGGTAGATGTTGCTGCCGTAGAGGTTGATCGCGCCTTCCACACGGCAACCGTCCACCAGGTCGTTCATGCGGTTGAAGGTGCGCAACAGCGTGGACTTGCCGCAGCCCGACGGGCCGATAAAGGCGGTCACGCGCTGCTTGGGGATGTTCATGCTGACGTCGAACAGCGCTTGCTTCTCACCGTAGTACAGGCTCAGGCCCGGAACTTCGATGGCCACGGTTTCTTCGGCCAGGCTCAGGCTCTGCTTGTCGCGACCCAGGGCTGACATGTTGATGCCGTGGGAATGGGTTTCATGTTGCATGGGATGCTCCCTGTGCTACCAATTCGTTTCGTTGAACCGCGGCTTCATAGTGGGCCTTGCGGTTTACCTCAAATCTGTTTCCAACTCGGTTCCCTGTGGGAGCGGGCTTGCTTGCGAAAGCGTCAGGTCAGTCAACCAATCTATTACTGAGACACCGCATTCGCGAGCAAGCCCGCTCCCACATTAGGTCCGCGTTCAATTCAATCAGCTGTCCAGCGCCTTGTATTTTTCGCGCAGGTGGTTACGAATCCATACCGCCGACAGGTTCAGCGTGGCGATCACCAGCACCAGCAGGAACGCGGTGGCGTACACCAGCGGGCGGGCCGCTTCGACGTTGGGGCTCTGGAAGCCGACGTCGTAGATATGGAAGCCCAGGTGCATGATCTTCTGGTCCAGGTGCAGGTACGGGTAGTTGCCGTCCAGCGGCAGCGACGGCGCCAGCTTGACCACACCCACCAGCATCAGCGGTGCGACTTCACCCGCGGCGCGGGCCACGGCGAGGATCATGCCGGTCATCATCGCCGGGCTGGCCATGGGCAGGACGATTTTCCACAGGGTCTCCGCCTTGGTTGCACCCAGTGCCAGGGAACCTTCACGCACGGTGCGTGGGATTCGCGCCAGGCCTTCCTCAGTGGCCACGATCACCACCGGCACCGCCAGCAGCGCCAGGGTCAACGAAGCCCACAACAGGCCCGGCGTACCGAAGGTCGGTGCCGGCAGGGCTTCGGGGAAGAACAGGCGGTCCACCGAGCCACCCAGCACGTAGACGAAGAAGCCCAGGCCGAACACGCCGTAGACAATCGCCGGGACGCCGGCCAGGTTGTTCACCGCGATACGGATAATACGGGTCAAGGTGTTCTGCTTGGCGTATTCACGCAGGTAGACCGCCGCCAGCACGCCAAACGGGGTCACGATCATCGCCATGATCAGGGTCATCATCACGGTGCCGAAGATCGCCGGGAAAATCCCGCCTTCGGTGTTCGCTTCCCGTGGGTCATCGCTGAGGAATTCCCAGACCTTACTGACATAGAAACCCATCTTGGTCAGGGTGCCCATGGCGTTCGGCTGGTAGGCGTGCACCACGTGGCCAATATTGATTTCCAGCTCTTTGCCGTTGGCATCGCGGGCCGTGAGGCTGTCGCGGTTGAACTGGGCGTGCAGGTCGGTCAGGCGCGCTTCGACGGCCTGGTAACGGGCATTCAGCTCGGCGCGATCGGCATCCATATCGGCCTGGGCGGCGGCGTCGAGCTTGCCGTCCAGCTCCAGCTTACGACCGTGCAGGCGGATGCGCTCGAGACCGGCGTTGATCGCGCCGATGTCGACTTTCTCAAGGGTCTTGAGATCGGCAGCCAGCTTGTTCACCCGCTCAACCCGCGCCTGCAGCTCTGGCCACGCAGCCTCGCCTTCGGCGATGACTTTGCCATCCTGCTTGACGTTGATCAGGGTGCCGTAGAAGTTGCCCCACTCACGACGCTCGATGACCATCAACTCGGCAGGCGTGGTCTGGTTGGTCAGCCACTCGCCGACGATCCAGGTGAAGTCATTGCCGTTCAAGTCACGGTTGCCGACCTTGATCAGCTCGCGGGTCATGAACTCCGGACCTTCGTCCGGCACCGGCAGGCCAGCGCTTTTCAGGCGCTCGCGCGGCACTTGTTCTTTCTGTACCACTTCGCCGATGACGATGTGGTTGGCCTGGCCCGGCACGCCGTAGTTGGCCTGGATCAGGTCAGCCGGCCAGAAGTGACCCAAGCCGCGCACGGCAATCACAGCCAGCAAACCAATGGTCATGATGACCGCGATGGCCACCGCGCCACCGCTGATCCAGACGCCGGGGGCGCCGCTCTTGAACCATCCATTCAGGGAGTTCTGTTTCACAGACTTCTACCTTTCTTAAAGCGACGAGTATTTCTTGCGCAGACGCTGACGGATCAGCTCGGCGAGGGTGTTCATGACGAAGGTAAACAACAGCAGTACCAGCGCCGAGAGGAACAGCACCCGGTAGTGACTGCCGCCCACTTCCGACTCGGGCATTTCCACCGCGACGTTGGCTGCGAGCGTTCGCAGGCCTTCGAACAGGTTCATCTCCATGACCGGGGTGTTACCCGTGGCCATCAGCACGATCATGGTTTCACCCACCGCACGGCCCATGCCGATCATCAGCGCCGAGAAAATCCCTGGGCTGGCGGTCAGCAATACAACGCGGGTCATGGTCTGCCAAGGCGTGGCGCCCAGGGCCAGGGAACCCAGGGTCAGGCCGCGCGGTACGCTGAACACGGCGTCTTCGGCGATGGAGTAGATGTTCGGGATCACCGCAAAACCCATGGCCAGGCCGACAACCAGGGCGTTGCGCTGGTCGTAGGTGATGCCAAGGTCGTGGGAGATCCACATGCGCATGTCGCCACCGAAGAACCAGGTTTCCAGGTACGGGCTCATGTACAGCGAGAGCCAGCCTACAAACAGGATCACCGGGATCAACATCGCACTTTCCCAGCCATCGGGAACCCGCAGGCGGATCGACTCAGGCAGGCGGCTGAAAGCAAAACCAGCCACCAGGATGCCAATCGGCAACAACATCAGCAGGCTGAAAATCCCCGGCAGGTGCCCTTCGACATACGGCGCCAGGAACAGGCCGGCGAAGAAGCCGAGGATCACCGTCGGCATCGCTTCCATCAGTTCGATCACCGGCTTGACCTTGCGGCGCAGGCTCGGGGCCATGAAGTAGGCGGTGTAGATCGCCGCGGCAATGGCCAGTGGTGCAGCCAGCAACATGGCGTAGAACGCGGCCTTGAGCGTACCGAAGGTCAGTGGCGCGAGGCTCATCTTGGGTTCGAAGTCGCTGTTGGCGGCGGTCGACTGCCAGACGTATTTAGGTTCGTCGTAGTTTTCGTACCAGACCTTGCTCCACAACGCGCTCCAGGACACTTCCGGGTGTGGGTTGTCGAGGGCCAACGGCTGCAGCTTGCCACCGGCTTCGACGATCACGCGGTTGGCCCGTGGCGACATGCCGAAGATGCCTTGGCCTTCTACCACCGGGTCCACCAGCAGGGTGCGATGCGCGGTGCTGTGGAACACACCGAAGTTGCCGGAGGCATCCAGGGCGGTAAAGCCTTTGCGACGCTCTTCAGCGGTGATTTCCACCACGGGTGTGCTGCCCATCTGGAACGTGCGGATCTGCTTGAGGTGTTGCTCGCCATCCGGGTCGCGGGCCATGAACCACTGGGCCAGGCCGCCCTTGGAGTCGCCGACGATCAGCGAGATACCGCCCACCAGCTGGGTGCTGGCGGTGATTTCGGCGCTGCCATCTTCCAACAACTTGTATCGACCGTTGAGGCTGTTGTCGCGCAGGCTGAACACATCGGCCAGAGCGCGACCGTTGATCACATACAGCCATTGCTGGCGCGGATCGACGAAGATCGCTTTCACAGGCTCAGTCATTTGCGGCAAGTCGATGCGCTTCTGCTCGCTGACCACTTCGCCGGTCATCATGTTTTCTTCGCGGCTCACCGACAGCACGTTCAGGTGCGAACCAGAGGAACCGGCAATGACCAACGTGGTGTCGGTGGCGTTGAGGGCCACATGCTCCAGCGGACGACCCGCCTCATCGAGCACCATCGGCGCTTCGCCGTAGGGGTATTCGATTTCCGGCGAAATGGTCTTCTTACCGTCCGGGTAGGACACTTTATAAGTGTGGCGGAACACCAGGGACTGGCCGTTGGACAGACCGAGGATCACCAGCGGGCTGCCCGGCTGGTCTTCACCGATGGACACCACACTGGCGCCGGCCGGCAGAGCCAGGTCGACCCGCTTGAGCTCAGCGCCGGTGTCGACAGTGAAGAACAATGCCTGGCCCTTGTCGGAAACCCGCATGGCGACCTGGTTCTGTTCTTCCAGCGAGATCAGCAACGGCTTGCCGGCATCCTGCATCCAGGCAGGCGTCAGGGCCTCGTCCTTGGTCAGGCTGGCACCCTGGAACAGCGGCCCGACCACGTAAGCCAGGAAGAAGAAAATCAGGGTGATAGCGCCGAGGACGGCGAGACCGCCGACCAGCACGTACCAACGGGTCAGGCGGTCCTTGAGCGCGCGGATGCGGCGCTTGCGTTGCAGCTCAGGCGTATTGAAGTCAATGCGCTTGGGAGGAGAAGTCGTCGTCATGGTGGAATTGGCCAGATCATTCATGCGCACACCCTAGCGATCCTGTATGACAGAAAGATGACAATGCAGTGACGCAAGAAATCCGCCGCGTAGCAGGGCTGGCAGCGGACCGAAAAATTAGGGGTGTAGGCACGCTTGTTGTGAGGGCGGGCAAGCCCGCTCTCACACAAGAGCATGCGTCTACACCAGGTAATGCAGGCTTATTTGCCTTCTTTCAGACCCAGCTCAGCCAGGGTCTTTTCGACCACTTTAGCTGGCAGTGGGATGTAGCCGTCTTTCACTACAACTTCCTGGCCCTGTTTGGACAGAACCAGTTTCACGAACTCGGCTTCCAGCGGGGCCAGAGGCTTGTTCGGGGCTTTGTTGATGTACACGTAGAGGAAGCGCGACAGCGGGTATTTGCCGTTCAGGGCGTTCTCTTCGGTGTCTTCGACGAACTCGCCGCCTTCTTTCTTGGCCAGGGCCACGGTTTTCACGCTGGCGGTCTTGTAGCCGATGCCCGAGTAACCGATGCCGTTCAGCGAGGAGCTGATGGACTGCACGACCGAAGCCGAACCTGGCTGTTCGTTGACGTTGGGCTTGTAGTCACCTTTGCACAGGGCTTCTTCCTTGAAGTAGCCGTAGGTGCCGGATACCGAGTTACGACCGAACAGTTGCACCGGCTTGTTGGCCAGGTCACCGGTCACACCCAGGTCGCCCCAGGTCTTGACGTCAGCCTTGGCACCGCACAGACGAGTCGACGAGAACACGGCGTCGACCTGAGCCATGGTCAGGTGCTTGATCGGGTTGTCCTTGTGTACGAACACAGCCAGGGCGTCCACGGCCACCGGGATAGCAGTCGGCTTGTAGCCGTACTTCTGCTCGAAAGCCTGCAGTTCGTTGTCCTTCATCTTGCGGCTCATCGGGCCCAGGTTAGCGGTGCCTTCGGTGAGTGCAGGCGGCGCGGTGGAAGAACCGGCGGCTTGAATCTGGATATTGACGTTCGGGTATTCTTTTTTGTAGTTCTCGGCCCACAGAGTCATCAGGTTGGCCAGAGTATCGGAGCCGACACTGGACAGGTTGCCCGACACACCAGAGGTCTTGGTGTAGGGCTTGATCGCAGGGTCAACAGCGGCGACCGCGTTGGCAGTGGCTACGCCAGCAGCGACAAAAGTCATTGCCGCCATCAAACGCTTCAGTTTCATGCCTTACTCCTAGCAGATAGGGATAGTTGGATCGGGGCCAAGTATCGGTAGGCCGTGTGAACACTCTATGTCTGGAATATGACAATTAGATGAAAGGCCAGTATTGAGCGAAAGGTCGCCCGGAATTTTCCGACAGATCTTTAGGGTTTCCTCTAGGAACCGCACTGACTAACCTCCGCACGTCGCTGCCAATGACACGACGTAACCAGAGGCCCCCCTTAGGTTGACAAAAAACAAGCAAAGCATAGTCTTGTCAACCTAAGGAGACCCCACATGATCAATGACCGAATTCGCCGCGCAAGGTTGTTGCGTGGTATGTCGCTGGAAGCACTGGCACTCAGTCTCGGCGACATCACCAAGCAAGGCCTGAGCAAGTATGAAAAGGGCTTGAGTACTCCGAACTCCCAGCGTCTTTTGCAATTGGCAAGGGCGCTGGAGGTGAGCCCGGAGTATTTTTTCCGCCCTGAAGCCCTGCCACTTGCGCCGCTGGAGTTCCGCAAGCTGGCGAAGATGCCTCAATACCGCCAGGTACAGGTCGAGGAACAGGTTCGTGAACACCTGGAGCGATACATAGCCCTAGAGGAGTGCTTCGATCCGCTGGATATCCAGACCGCCAGAACTCCACCACAGATGTTGTCCGTTACCTCTATAGAGGAGGCCGAATGGGCGGCCGAGGAGCTGCGCAAATATTGGGGCATCGGCGCAGACCCAATCGCCCATCTGACTGAGCAACTTGAGGAGCACGGTATCAAAGTGGTGATGCTCAACGGCCCGGATGATTTCGACGGAGCCTGTGCCGCCACCCATGATGGCGAACATGTGCTGATAGCTCTGAACGCCCAACGACCAGGCGAGCGCATTCGCTTTACCGCCGCTCATGAGTTGGGACACTGGGTGATGCAACTACCCGATGAGATGTCCGAACGCGATAAAGAACACTGCTGTCACCGCTTCGCGGGGGCTTTTCTTTATCCAGCCAAAAGTGTCACCGGAGATTTCGGGAGCCATCAACGCTCACGCGTCCACCCTCGCGAACTCTTGATTGCCAAACGCCAGTATGGACTCTCGATGCATGCGGCGCTCCGTCGGTTGAAGGACCTCAATCTGCTGGGAGAAAGTGGCTACAAATCCCTGACTATTCAGTTCAGCAGCAATGGCTGGCGCAAGGCAGAACCCGAGCAGTTGCCGTGCAAGCCGCCTCAGCGTTTCGAATCGCTGGTGTTCTGGGGCCTGGCGGAGGGCTTGATCACCAAGTCACGGGCAGCTGAGTTACTGCGTCGCCCAGTGAAGGCTCTAGACCCTAATTTTCTGGGCTCACTGGAGAGTGCATGAGCCTGATCTATATCAGCGATACCAATATCTGGATTGATTTCAGAAACGCGGGATTGCTGGAGCATATGTTCAGGCTACCTTTCACGCTCTGCTGCACTGATTTCGTCATGCACGAACTCGAGGACTTCGCTCATGATGAACTGCTCGCCCAAGGGCTGGTGGTCGAGTCATTTGACGAGCGAGGTGTACAAAAACTCTGGGCGCTCAAAATTGCACACAACAACAGCGCCTTGGCTGACGTCTCCTGCTACCTGCTGGCACAGATAACCGGAAGACCACTGCTCACAGGAGATGGGAAGCTCCGTCGCCAGGCTATCCAGGACGGGCTGCAAGTACATGGTGCACTGTGGCTACTCGACCTTATGGTCGAGCATCAAGTCATCAGCTCTGGCGACGCAGCGACGGCGCTAGACACCATGTTAGCGGGAGGCTCTCGCTTGCCCGTATCAGAATGCCAAGCCCGACTGTCTACCTGGCGTCCGAACCTTCCTGAGTTTTGATCAGCACATCCATGTGCATCAGTAAGCCCGAGGCGTTTACCGCCCGCGTTTCCACAGGTAGGCACCCACCAGCATCCCCATCGTGCAGATCACGGCGACGTAGTACGCCGGGCCCATCGGGCTTTCTTTCATCAGCAGCGACACCACCAACGGCGTCAGACCACCGAACACCGCGTAGGCAACGTTGTAGGAAAACGACAGGCCGCTGAAGCGCACCACCGGTGGGAAGGCCTTGACCATCACGTAGGGCACCACGCCGACCACGCCGACGAACAGGCCGGTAAGGGTGTACAGCGGGAACAACCAGTTTGGGTGGTCCAGCAGGCTGTGATACAGCGTCCACGAGGTCGCGAGCAGCAACGCGCAACCGGCGATCAGCACGCGCCCGGCGCCGAAGCGGTCAGCCAGTGCGCCGGAGAGGATGCAGCCCAGGCTCAGGGTGACGATCGCCAGGCTGTTGGCCTGCAACGAGACTGTCGGGCTGAAGTGGTAGATGGTCTGCAGCACGGTCGGGGTCATCAGGATCACAACGACAATGCCGGCCGACAGCAGCCAGGTCAGCAGCATCGACAGCACGATGGCGCCACGGTGGTCACGCAGGACCGCACGCAATGGCAGCTCGGCGGCCAGGGTCTTGCGCTGCTGCATTTCGGCGAAGATCGGGGTTTCGTGCAGCCAGCGGCGCAGGTACACCGAGAACAGGCCGAACACACCGCCCAACAGGAACGGGATCCGCCAGGCGTAGTCCGACACTTGCTCCGGGGTGTAGATCGTGTTGATCGCGGTGGCCACCAGCGAACCCAGGAGGATCCCGGCGGTCAGGCCGCTGGTCAGGGTGCCGCAGGCATAGCCGATATGGCGTGGCGGTACATGTTCAGAAACAAAAACCCACGCGCCCGGCACTTCTCCACCAATCGCCGCGCCCTGGATCACGCGCATCAGCAACAACAGGATCGGGGCCCACAGGCCGATCTGCGCGTAGGTCGGCAACAGGCCCATGATCAGGGTCGGCACCGCCATCATGAAGATGCTCAGGGTGAACATCTTCTTGCGCCCCAGCAGGTCACCGAAGTGCGCCATGATGATCCCGCCCAGCGGCCGCGCCAGGTAGCCGGCGGCGAAGATGCCGAAGGTCTGCATCAGGCGCAGCCATTCGGGCATGTCGGCGGGGAAAAACAGTTTCCCGACCACAGTGGCGAAGAACACGAAGATGATGAAGTCGTAGAACTCCAGCGCGCCCCCCAGGGCGGACAGCGACAGGGTTTTGTAGTCGTTGCGGTTCAGCGGTCGTGCGGGCGGCGCAATGCTTGAAGGCACTGTGGTCATGGCAAGGCTTCTCTTATTAGGTCAGATCAGGAATCCGCAACAGTGCTGGTTTGGCCTGGCAGGTCCGGCAAGATAACAAATTGCCCGCAAAAGCACAGTCTAAACACCTGCACAGCGACTGGCGTCGACTCGCAAAGTCACCACCTTGCAAGGCCCGCCTATTCCCTCTTCGAATTATTATCGGGGACCGAAAACGCCAGCAAATACTGGAGCGCAGAGTTCAAAAGGCACAATGGTCAAACCCCTCAAGTTGCATGACTGTTTTGGCCATTTCCTTGACGCCTGTAAAGCCGTGCAGATAGATGTACAAAATCAGGGCCGGACGGTCGTCGCGCAGGCTATCGACCGATATACTGCCCACCTTGCACCGGCATATCCGTGGAAGTTGCGCGAAAACGTCGTTGGCACCGGCCAGCCGATTTCGCAGAGTTTCCCTTCAGGCGCCTTTCGAAAAACGTGACGAACGTAGTATGTTCGGGGCTGAATCGTTTTTCCAAGACGGCTATTCACCGATTACATAGTCCAAGAGTCACGGGTCAGAGGCACCCCCGGCATGATCGAACTCGAACAAGAAGATCCTATCCCGCAAGGCGATCTCGCCCTGCAAATCACCGCACTCCCCCGTGAAACCAACGGTTTCGGCGATATTTTCGGCGGCTGGCTGGTGGCGCAGATGGACCTCGCTGGCACGGCAATGGCCAGCAAGGTCGCCGGTGGTCGCGTGGCTACCGTCGCCATTGACCGCATGGCCTTCCTGGTTCCGGTGGCAGTGGGCGCGCAGCTGTCCTTCTACACCCAGGCCCTGGAAATCGGCCGCAGCTCGATCCAGATGATGGTCGAAGTGTGGAGCGATGACCCGCTGTCCAGCGAATGGCGCAAAGTCACCGAGGCGGTGTTTGTGTTCGTCGCCATTGATGGCAGCGGTCGCACTCGCTCGGTTCCGTCGCGGGCGCGTTAAACCTCGCGGCGGTTTGGCGGTCCATTGCCCCATTGCCTGTCACTAAGAGAGCCTTGTATGCCTACGCCCCACCTTGAAACCGTGAAAATGGATGAGCTGGACTGCTGGCGCATCCGCCACAACGGCGCCGAAGTGCTGGTGGCCCAACAAGGCGCGCACATCTTCAGCTACCAGCCCGCGGGCGCCAAGCCGGTGATCTGGCCCAACGACCAGGCCGTGTTCAAGGCTGGCAAAGGTATCCGTACGGGTGTGCCGGTGTGCTGGCCGTGGTTTGGTGTGTTTGACCGCAACCCGCAAAGCGTCAAGGCGATGCGCCAGAGTGATCAGCCGGCCGGCGCCCATGGTTTCGCGCGCACGGCCATCTGGACCTTGGCCGGCGTCGAAGACAATCGGGTTGAGCTGGTATTGCCGGCACCTGCTGGCGGCTTCCCGGATTGGCCGCATCAGGTCGATCTGAAAATGAGCATCCTGCTCGACGAGCAACTGCATATCCGCCTGACCAGCCACAACCGTGGCACCGACACCGTGACCATCAGCCAGGCGCTGCACAGCTACTTCGCAGTCAGCGACGTGCGCAAGGTGCAGGTCGAAGGCCTGGACGGATTGGACTATATCGATACCGCCGACGGCTGGGTGACCAAGCAACAGGCCGGCGCACTGCACTTCGCTGCAGAGACCGATCGTATCTACCTCGATACTCCAGCTCAATTGAACATCGTCGATCAAGACTGGCAACGCCGGATCCAGCTCACCAGCGAAGGGTCCAAATCGACCGTGATCTGGAACCCATGGACCGAACGGGCCAAGGCTTTCGATGATATGGCCGACGATGGCTGGCAGGGCATGCTGTGCATCGAGACGGCGAACGTGCTGGACGATGTGGTGGCATTGGCACCGGGTGCTAGTCACACCATGGGTGTGAGCATCGCCAGCCTGCCCCTGTAATCCCAATCGAATGTGGGAGCAGGCTTGCTCCCACAAGGGGATTTTTGGCGCCGGTTACAGGTCCGACTCCTGCACCACCCGCACCACCCCTGCATCCAGCGCATACGCTGCATCCGCCAGGTCGTTGTTGACCGTCTCCACCTTCAACGTGCCAGTGACCCACAACGGCGTGTAGATATCGTCCAGCTTCAAGCCTTTGGGATAGCGCACCAGCACCAGTTGATTGGGCGGCGGCGGCGGTACGTGAATGCAGGCGCCCGGGTAAGGCACCAGGAAAAACAGGGTGCTGCGGCCCTTGGCATCGGTTTCCAATGGCACCGGATAACCGCCAAGACGGATGTGCTTGCCGTTCATGGCGGCCACGGTCTTGGTCGAATACATCACCGCCGGCAAGCCCTTGCTCTGTTTCAGGCCACCCTTTTCGGTAAAGGTGCCCAGGGCTTCTGGGGAGTTGTGGTCGATATCCGGCATTTGTTCGAGAGCCTTCTGGTCCGACTCGGGCATCAGTTCCAGCCAGTCGGTTTCCGTAAGCTCAGCGGCGTGGGCCAGGCTTGAACCCAGCAAAAGGACAGTCAACAGAAGGCGGCGCATGAAGGGGCTCGGCAAATAAGAACAGTGCCGGCATTCTAGCCCTCTGCGCCTGCGCAGCGCAGAGGGCCTGTCGCTAAATTACTTCTTTTTCAGCAGACCGTAGATCACCAGCAACACAATGGCACCCACCAGCGCGCCAATGAAACCTGCACCCTGACCTGCCTGGTAGATACCCAGGGCCTGACCGCCATAGGTCGCCGCCAGGGAGCCGGCGATACCCAGCAGGATGGTCATGATCCAGCCCATGCTGTCGTCGCCTGGTTTCAGGAAACGCGCCAGCAGGCCGACGATCAAACCGATAAAGATGGTCCCAATGATACCCATGGCATTTCCCTCTGAATGAAAGTTAGCTGAAGCCTAGTCAGACTTTGGCGTCCTGCAATCAGAGGATGGCGGTCACCAATGGTTCCCGCCAGCCCGTGGGTTATTGCGCGGCGATCAGCGCCTGGACCTTGGCGATCTGCGCGTCGAGTGTCGCGCGGTCCTTGCAACGCAGGTTGGCGTGGCCGACCTTGCGCCCTGCCTTGAACGCCTTGCCGTAGTGATGCAGGTGGCAGTCATCAATCGCAATGACCTGCTCTACCGGCGGCACCACGCCAATGAAGTTGAGCATCGCGCTCTCGCCCACCTTGGCCGTGGAACCCAGTGGCAAGCCCGCTACCGCCCGCAGGTGGTTTTCGAACTGGCTGCACTCGGCGCCTTCGGTGGTCCAGTGCCCGGAGTTATGCACGCGCGGGGCAATTTCGTTGGCCTTGAGGCCACCGTCGACTTCAAAGAACTCGAATGCCATCACGCCGACATAATCCAGTTGCTTGAGCACTCGGCTGGAATAGTCTTCGGCCAGGGCCTGCAACGGGTGGTCGGTGCTGGCCACGGACAGCTTGAGGATGCCGCTGTCATGGGTGTTGTGCACCAACGGGTAGAAGCGCGTTTCGCCATCACGGGCGCGCACGGCCACCAGCGAGACTTCGCCGGTGAACGGCACGAAGCCTTCCAGCAGGCAGGCGACGCTGCCCAGTTCGGCGAACGTGCCGACCACATCGGCTTCGGTACGCAGGACTTTCTGGCCCTTGCCGTCATAACCCAGGGTGCGGGTTTTCAGCACCGCCGGCAGGCCGATGCTGGCGACCGCCGCATCCAGGTCCGCCTGGGACTGGATGTCGGCGAAGGCCGGAGTCGGAATGCCCAGGTCCTTGAACATGCTCTTTTCGAACCAGCGGTCACGGGCGATGCGCAGTGCTTCAGCGCTCGGGTACACCGGGACGAATTGCGACAGAAACGCCACGGTTTCGGCTGGCACGCTTTCGAATTCGAAGGTCACCAGATCGACTTCATCGGCCAATTGGCGCAAGTGGTCCGGGTCGCTGTAGTCCGCCCGCAGGTGTTCGCCCAGGGCCGCCGCACAGGCGTCCGGCGCCGGATCAAGAAACGCGAAGTTCATCCCCAGCGGCGTACCCGCCAAGGCCAGCATGCGACCCAGTTGGCCGCCACCGATTACACCGATTTTCATCAATCAACAACCTCAGGCGATGCGTGGGTCTGGATTGTCCAGGACGCTGTCAGTCTGTTCGGCGCGGAATTTCTTCAGGGCCGCGTGGAACTGTGGATGCTTGGCGCCCAGGATACTGGCCGACAGCAATGCCGCGTTGATCGCGCCGGCCTTGCCAATCGCCAGGGTGGCCACCGGAATCCCGGCGGGCATCTGCACGATGGACAGCAGCGAATCCACACCCGAGAGCATCGACGACTGCACCGGCACGCCGAGCACCGGCAAGTGGGTCTTGGCCGCACACATGCCCGGCAGGTGGGCTGCGCCACCGGCACCGGCGATAATCACCTCGATGCCACGGGATTCTGCTTCATCGGCATACTGGAACAGCAAATCCGGCGTGCGGTGGGCGGAAACCACCTTCACTTCAAACGGAATGCCGAGTTTTTCCAGCATATCGGCGGTGTGGCTAAGGGTGGACCAATCGGACTTGGAGCCCATGATCACGCCAACCAATGCACTCATCGTCGTGCCTCTTCTCTCTGGGCGCCCGCAGGCGCGTCAAAAAACAACAAGCCACGCGGGAAATCCGGCGTGGCTTGTTGTACGAATTAAGGCCGGTTGGACCGGCCGAAGGCCGCGCAGTATACCGTAATAATGCAGATAAACAGCCCCTGTGCCGACCATCTGTCTTACGCTTCAAACCTGCGGTTTTATTGACTTTAGAGTCAGCGAAAACACCCCGAAATACTCTGGGAGCTGGCTTGCCTGCAATGTCGGCTGATACACCGCTATCGCAGCATAGGTATCTACACAACTCTTCTATCTAGTGCTTATTGGGTTTGTGTTGGGCTCAGCTATTCTGCGCCGCCCCACCTTCCAGCTTGCGCCACAGCAATCGCACGTTCGCCTTGCGCACCAACGCACAGCGATACAGGCGAATCTCCAGCGGCACATGCCACTGTGGCCCACCACACACCACCAGCTCGCCCCGGGCCAGTTCGGCGCGCACGCTCAACTGTGGCACCCAGGCAATCCCCAACCCTTCCAGGGCCATGCTTTTCAGGCTGTCGGCCATGGCGGTTTCATACACCGTGGTAAAGCGCAGCGCGCGCTGGCGCAACAGCAGGTTCACCGAACGGCCGAGGAACGCCCCGGCGCTGTAGGCCAGCAGCGGCACACTGCCCTCGCCTTCCAGGTCGAACAACGGCTTGCCATCGGCATCGGCGGCGCACACCGGGAGCATTTCAGTGTTGCCCAAGTGCAGTGACGGGAAAATCTCCGGATCCATTTGCATGGCTGCGTCCGGGTCGTAGAACGCCAACATCAGGTCGCAGCCGCCTTCGCGCAGGGCATGCACCGCATCGCCGACGTTGGTGGCCACCAGGCGCGTGGCGATGTTCAGCCCTTCGTTGCGCAATTGCGCGATCCAGCGTGGGAAAAAACCCAGCGCCAGGGAGTGCGCTGCCGCCACTTGCATGACTTCGCCCTGGCCGCCTTCAAGGTGATGCAAATGCCGCAGCACCTCGCCCAGTTGCTCGACCACCGTGCGCGCCGTGACCAAAAACAACTGCCCCGCCGCCGTCAGCTCAACGGGCGTGCGCGAGCGGTTGACCAGGGTCAGTCCCAGGGCCGCCTCAAGGCTGCGGATGCGTCGACTGAAGGCCGGCTGGGTGACAAAGCGCCGCTCCGCCGCCTGGGAGAAGCTGCGCGTGGCCGCCAGGGCGCTAAAGTCTTCCAGCCATTTGCTTTCAAGGTTCATCTGATTCTCCAGGGCATGCACCATTTTGGCACACACGCCCGCCATGATAACCGGGTCACATCAACATTATGCCGTTTGTGCATAGGCCAGCGCTTAATAGCATTGGCCCAAAAATTTCCACAAGCCTAGCATTCACAGCGTTCCGGCCTAGCCCGGGTCCATATCGAGATGATTTCCGTCATGTCCTCTGCTGCATCATTCCGTACAGAAAAAGACCTGCTTGGCGTACTCGAAGTACCTGCCCAAGCGTACTACGGCATCCAGACCCTGCGAGCGGTGAACAACTTCCGTCTCTCCGGCGTTCCGATTTCGCATTACCCGAAATTGGTGGTCGGTCTGGCAATGGTCAAGCAAGCCGCCGCTGATGCCAACCGCGAGTTGGGCCAGCTCAGCGAAGCCAAGCACGCTGCCATCAGCGAAGCCTGTGCCCGCCTGATCCGCGGCGACTTCCACGAAGAGTTCGTGGTGGACATGATTCAAGGCGGCGCTGGCACTTCAACCAACATGAATGCCAACGAAGTCATCGCCAACATCGCGTTGGAGGCCATGGGCCACAACAAGGGCGAATACCAATACCTGCACCCCAACAACGACGTGAACATGGCGCAGTCGACCAACGACGCCTATCCGACCGCGATCCGCCTGGGTCTGCTGTTGGGCCATGACGCGCTGCTGGCCAGCCTCGACAGCCTGATCCAGGCGTTCGCCGCCAAAGGTGTCGAGTTCGGCCACGTCCTGAAAATGGGCCGCACCCAACTGCAAGACGCCGTGCCGATGACCCTCGGCCAGGAATTCCGCGCCTTCGCCACGACCCTGGGTGAAGACCTGGCACGCCTCAAGACCCTGGCTCCGGAGCTGCTGACCGAAGTCAACCTGGGCGGCACCGCCATCGGTACCGGCATCAACGCCGACCCGCGTTACCAGGCCCTGGCCGTACAACGCCTGGCCACCATCAGCGGCCAGCCGCTGGTACCGGCGGCCGACCTGATCGAAGCCACCTCCGACATGGGCGCGTTCGTGCTGTTCTCCGGCATGCTCAAGCGTACCGCGGTGAAGCTGTCGAAGATCTGCAACGACCTGCGCCTGCTGTCCAGCGGCCCACGTACCGGGATCAACGAGATCAATCTGCCAGCGCGTCAGCCAGGCAGCTCGATCATGCCCGGCAAGGTCAACCCGGTCATCCCGGAAGCCGTGAACCAGGTGGCCTTCCAGGTCATCGGTAACGACCTGGCCCTGACCATGGCGGCCGAAGGCGGCCAACTGCAACTGAACGTGATGGAGCCGCTGATCGCTTTCAAGATCTTCGACTCGATCCGCCTGCTGCAACGCGCCATGGACATGCTGCGCGAACACTGCATCGTCGGCATCACCGCCAACGAAGCACGCTGCCGCGAACTGGTGGAGCACTCCATCGGCCTGGTCACCGCGCTGAACCCGTACATCGGCTATGAAAACGCCACCCGCATCGCCCGTATCGCCCTTGAAAGCGGCCGTGGCGTGCTGGAACTGGTGCGCGAAGAAGGCTTGCTCGACGACGCCATGCTCGACGACATCCTGCGCCCGGAAAACATGATTGCCCCGCGTCTGGTGCCTTTGAAGGCCTGAACGCATGTAGCACCGCTCACCAGGTTGAGGGACTAGACACCTCTCACCCTTTTGAGGGCTTGAAGATTTCGATCTTCAGGCCCTTTTTTTTGCTTTTTAACGCCTGCCCCCTGAGCGAGTTGGCTCGCTCCCACTAACACCTATATAGAAGCGCGCAACTGCGTTTTATATATAAAACAAATAAGCCGTTTATTAACTTCCCCGCGTTACCTGAAAAAGCACCGACCTCTCGCAACTTCCCATTACATGCCCGAACAGTGTGCAAATTCGTGCCATATAAGAACCAACGTTTCATATATGAAACGTCAAACTTTCAATTAATCAACCCCAAGTCATTCATATAAAAGGACATTTACTAAAAACCTGTAGGAAATAAACCCCTGGCATTGTTCATGCACTAAACGGCGTATCACCTATAAAACAGACCAGAGTACCTTCCTGATGGCTGTGAAAGAGATGTACGCCGTGACGCCCCAATGGAATAACCAAGCTCTCAGGGAAGAGCTGGAGCCGACTGAAATTGAATTTCGCAATGTCGGTAAATGTTTCCCGGCCAAGGGTAAAGCGGACGCGCCCTTCGCCATTCGCGAGGTGAACTTCAAGATTCGCCGGGGTGAAGTGGTGTCGATCATCGGCCCTTCCGGTTGCGGCAAGAGCACCATCCTGAACATGGGCTCGGGTCTGTACCGCCCCAGCGAAGGTGAAGTGTTCGTCGGTGGCGAGCCAGTCACCGGGCCGGTGCCGCAGGTCGCGTTCATGCTGCAAAAGGACCTGCTGATGCCCTGGCGCAGCATCCGCCGCAACGTCGAACTGGGCCTGGAAATCCAGGGCGTGCCTGCCGCCACCCGGCAGAAGGTGGCCCTGGACCTGCTCGACCGCTGCCACCTCAATGGCTACGCCGATCACTACCCGTTCCAGCTCTCCGGTGGCATGCGCCAGCGCGCCGCCCTGGCCCGCACCCTGGCCATCGACCCGCAGGTGCTGTTCCTCGACGAGCCGTTCTCGGCCCTCGATGCCCAGACCAAGATGATCCTGCAACAGGACATGGCACGGATGCTCTTCGACGAGAAGAAAACCGCGCTGTTCATCACCCACGACCTGATCGAAGGCATCGCCATGTCCGACCGCTTGCTGGTCATGAGCGCCCGCCCCGGCACGATCATCGAAGAAATCAGCATCGACCTGCCGTTTCGCGACAACCCCCTGGAGCGCCGCAAGCTGCCGGAAATCGGCCCGCTGGTAGGCCGCCTGATGGAGTTGCTCCAGGTCGGCGCCGACACCGAACTGCACTGATCACCGCCCTTGCGGCCCCCAACCGATTCCGGAGTCCCCATGCTCAAGTCTCTGTTTCAACGTCTTTGCGCCCTCAGCCTGGGCCTCGGTGTGGCCTGTGCCGCCCAGGCGCAGCCGACCAAGGTCACCTACCTGCTGCCGGCGCCGCCCAACTCGCCCGCGTTCGCACCGTGGATCATCGCCAAGGAAAAGGGCTACTACACGGCCCAGGACCTGGACTTGACGTTCATCGCCGCCAAAGGTGGCGTGGATGTGGCCAAGCAGATCGGCGCCGGTAACGCGTTGATCGGCGGGGCCATCGGTGACACGCCTATCGTGGTGCGGGCCAATGGCATCCCGGTACGCGCCGTGGCGGTGCTGGGCGACGGCGGCGTGACGATGATCGCCACCAACGCCAAGGACAACATCAACAGCGTCAGCGACCTCAAGGGCAAGACCATGACGGTGATGTCGTACTCCGACACCACCTACTACGCCCTGCTCGCTTCGCTGCGCAAAGCCGGGCTGGGCAAGAACGACGTGAACATCCAGGCCGCCGGCCCCGCCGGCGTCTGGCAGTTGTTCTCCGCCAATAAGGCCCAGGCCATGGCCGGGGTGCCGGACTGGGTGATCAATGCCGAGGAAGCCGGGGTGCAGATCAAGTTGATCCCCCAGGACCAGATCTTCGAAAGCATGGCCCAGGCGATTCTCGCTTCCGACGACGCCATCAAGAACCAGCCCAAGCTCGTGCGCGGCGTGGTCCAGGGCACCCTGCAAGGCATGCGCGACATCATCCAGGACCCGCGCGCCGCTGCCGTGACCTTCGCCAAGGCGGTACCGGCGTATGCCGGCAAGGAGGACTCGCTGGAGAAGATCTTCAAGCTCTACGTCGAACACGTCTACGCCAAGCAGACCGTGCTCGGGCACATCGATCCCCAGCACCTGGACAAGGTCCTGCAGTTCTATGTCAGCGAAGGCATCGTCACCCAGGCGACTCCGCTTGAAGACCTCTTCACCAACCAATTCGTCGACAGCCCGGTCGCCGCACAGTGAACCACCGGGACATTGAGGTACGTACACGATGAAAAACAATAACTCCGTGCTCGGTAGCGTCGCGCTGCTGATCCTGTTCCTGGTCCTCTGGCAATGGGGCCCCGGCCTGCTCGGCATGCCCGAGTTCGTCATGCCCAAACTCAGCCGCGTAGCCCAGGAAGGCCTGGTGATGTGGCAGACCGGCGGCCTGCTGCAACACACCCTGATCACCGCGCTGGAGATCGTTGTCGGCTTCGCCCTCGGCGCCCTGCTGGGGGTGGTGATCGGTGTCTCGCTGGGCCTGTCGCCGGCTGCCGAGGCCATGTTGTCGCCGTACATCCTGGCCTTGCAGATCGCGCCGAAAGTCGCCTTCGCGCCGCTGTTCGTGATGTGGCTGGGCTACACCATCTACCCGAAGATTCTGATCGCGATCCTGATCGTGTTTTTCCCGGTGATGATCAACGTGCTCTCGGCGATCCGCACCGTCGACCCAGACATGATCAACCTGGTGCGCACCATGAACGCCAACCGCTGGCAGATCTTCCGCCTGGTGGAGTTCCCCTCGGCCATGGCCGCACTGTTTTCCGGCCTGCGCATTGCCTCGACCCTGGCCGTGATCGGCGTCACCGTCGGTGAACTGGTCGGCGGCAACCAGGGCCTGGGCTTTTTGCTGGTGGACGCCGAGGGCCAGGGCAATACCGCCGGGGTGTTCGTCGCCATTGTCGCGCTGACCCTGATTGGGGTGATCGCCTACGGCGCAGTGGTGTGGGCGGAAAAACGCGTCCTGCACTACATGCCCAAAGCCATGTTGAGCACCCAATGATGAGCCGCCATGACCTTTTGCTTGCAGGCCGTCGCGTGCTGGTCACCGGTGGCGCCCGTGGCCTGGGCTATGCCTTTGCCCAGGCCATCGGCCAGGCCGGTGCCCGAGTGGTGATTGCCGATGTGCTGCACGAACGTGTGCAGCAGGCCGCCTGTGAATTGCGGGCGCTGGGCCTGGATGTGCAGGCCGTCACCGTCGACCTGGCCCAACCCGCGTCGATCCAGGCCTGTGTCGACGCGACGATCAGCCTGCTGGGCGGCCTCGATGGCTTGGTGAACAACGCCTCGATCACCAACTCCGGCGGCAAGGGCTGCGAAGCATTGAGCATCGACACCTGGGACCAGGTGATGCAGGTCAACGTGCGCGGCACCTGGCTGATGACCACCGCCTGCCTGCCGGCCCTGCGCGCCAGCGGCCAGGGCGCCATCGTCAACCTGGCCTCGGACACCCCACTGTGGGGCGCGCCGAACCTGTTGGCCTATGTCGCCAGCAAAGGCGCGATCATCGCCATGACCCGCAGTCTGGCGCGGGAGCTGGGCAGCGACAACATCACCGTCAACGCCATCGCCCCCGGCCTGGTGCTGGTGGAAGCCACCGCCTACGTGCCCGAGGCGCGCCACCGTTTGTACAACGACCAACGGGCCCTGCAACGCCCGCAATTGCCCGAAGACGTCAGCGGCGCCGTGCTGTTCGCGCTGTCCGACCTTGCCCGCTTTATCACTGGACAAACCCTGCCGGTCAACGGCGGGTTCGTCATGCCTTGATCTGGAGACTGTCATGACTGATCTATCTGCCCAAAACGACACCCCGAAAAGCTGGGACCGCCCTGCCGGCGCCAGCCTGGAAAGCTGGATGAGCACGCGCATCGCCCGTTACGAGACGCGCAAGTACGACTGGGATGCCCTGAAGTTCCAGGCTGACTACGACCCCAAGTTCCGCCGCGCGCAAATGCGCTACATCGGCACGGGCGGCACTGGCATCAGCACCGACATGAACACCATCCCGTCGGAGCACTTCACCTTTTCCACCATGGTCATCCCGGCCGGCCACGAAGGCCCGCCGCACCTGCACATTGACGTCGAAGAAGTGTTCTTCGTGCTGCGCGGCAAACTCAAGGTGGTGCTGGAAAAGGACGGCGAGCGCTTCGAGACCATCCTCACCGACCGCGACGTGATTTCCGTGCCGCCCGGCGTGTACCGCGAAGAAATCAACATCGGCGATGAAGACGCGCTGATGTGCGTGATGCTCGGCGCGAAAAAACCGATCACCCCGACCTATCCGCCAGAGCACCCTCTGGCCTCGATCAAGCGCGGGTAAGCCCATGTTGCCAGGACTCACGCACGCCGCGCCGACGGCCGACCTGCAAGCCCAACTGCAGCGCGATTTCCCCCAGCAACGGGTCGCGTCAGCAGGAGGCCAGCAGGCCCTGCGGGTATGCGGCACGGGACCGGCAGTGGTGTTGCTGCACGGCATCGGCTCCGGCGCGGCGTCCTGGCTGCAGGTGGCACAACATCTGGCGGCCCAGGCGCGGGTCATCGCCTGGGACGCGCCCGGCTATGGCGACTCCAGCCCCCTGGAGTCGCAAGTACCCAAGGCCGAGCAATACGCCGCGCGCCTGGTGCAGATGCTCGATGCGCTGGAGGTGGACGAGTGCGTACTGGTCGGCCATTCCCTGGGCGCACTGACCGCCCTGGCCTTGGCCCGCAGTGCCCAGGCCAGACGCGTGAGCCGCCTGGTACTGATCAGCCCCGCTCGTGGCTATGGCGCGCCCGAGCGCAACGCGCAGCGCCAGCAAGTGCGCCAGCAACGCCTGGACAACCTGCAACGCCTGGGCATCGCCGGGCTGGCCGAGCAGCGCAGCGCCCACATGCTCTCGCCCAGTGCCCAGCCCCAAGCGTTGGCCTGGGTGCACTGGAACATGGCCCGCCTGAACCCGCTGGGCTATCGCCAGGCCATCGAACTGCTGTGCGGCGACGACTTGCTGCGCCACGGCCAACCTGCAATGCCCTGCGAGGTGCATTGCGGCGAAGCCGACAGCATCACCCCACCCGACACCTGCCTGGGCGTGGCCAAGGCCCTGGGTGCCAGCTTCAACCTGATCGCCGACGCAGGCCATGCCAGCCCCATCGAACAACCGCTGGTGGTTGCCGGTCGCCTGGCCTACGCCCTCAAACAATCCCTGACAGGTAGAACCCTATGAACGACTCAGATCTGCTGAAGGATGCTCAGGACAAATACATCGTGCCGGGCCTGGAGCGCGGCTTGTTGCTGCTCTGCGAGTTCAGCCGGCGCAACCGGACCCTGACCGCGCCGGAACTGGCGCGGCGCCTGGCGCTGCCGCGCTCGACGATTTTCCGCTTGCTGACCACCCTGGAAACCATGGGCTTCGTCACCCGCAGCGGCAACGAATACCGCCTGGGCATGTCGGTGCTGCGCCTGGGCTTCGAGTACCTGGCGTCGCTGGAGCTGACCGAACTCGGCCAGCCACTGCTGGCCCGTTTGTGCGACCGGGTTAACTACCCGAGCAACCTGGTGGTGCGCGACGGGCGTTCCATCGTGTACGTGGCCAAGGTGTCGCCGCCTTCGGTGTTCTCCAACGCGGTCAACGTCGGCACCCGCCTGCCGGCCCATGCCACGGTGCTGGGGCGCATCCTCCTCGAAGACCTGTCACTGGCCGAACTGCGCGAGCTGTACCCCGAGGAGCACCTGGAACAGCACTCCCACTGCACCCCGAAAACCGTGATGGAGCTGTTCGACATGCTCCAGGCCGACCGCCAGCGCGGCTTTGTCAGCGGCGAAGGGTTCTTTGAATCGGCGATTTCCACAGTGGCCGCGCCCGTGCGCGACCAGAGCGGCGACATCGTGGCAGCCCTCGGCGTGACCATCCCGACCACGCAGATCGGTCATGTGAATTTTGAAGAGCTGCTGAACCAAGTGCGGCGCAGCGCCGACGAGCTGTCGCGCCTGCTCAACTACAACGGCGGCGCCCACAGCGGGCAGCCCCGCGTCACTGCCTTGATGAGAGATTGAGATGAGCCTTTATTCATTGCAGGGCCGCACCGCAATCGTCACCGGAGGCTCCTCGGGCATAGGCCTGGCATGCGTCGAACTGCTGCTGGAAGCCGGTGCGGGCGTTGCGTTTTGCGGCCGCGATGCAGAACGCCTGCGCCGTGCCGAAAGCGACCTGCGCCAACGTTTCCCGCAAGGCCAACTGCTGGCCCAGGTGTGCGATGTGCTCGATGGCGAATCGGTCAACGCCTTTGCCAGCGCCAGCCAGGCCGCGCTGGGCGCCGCCAGCGTGCTGATCAACAACGCCGGGCAAGGCCGGGTCTCGACCTTTGCCGACACCACCGAAAGCGCCTGGACCGAAGAGCTGCACCTGAAGTTTTTTTCGGTGATCAACCCGGTCCGCGCCTTCACGCCGCAGCTGCAAAGCCAGGCCGACGCCGCGATTGTCTGCGTCAACTCACTGCTGGCCAGCCAGCCGGAACCGCACATGGTCGCCACCTCCGCTGCCCGCGCCGGGATCAAGAACCTGGTGCGCTCGATGGCCACCGAATTCGCCCCGCAAGGCATCCGCGTCAACGGCATCCTGATTGGCCTGGTGGAGTCCGGGCAATGGCGCCGCCGCTTCGAAGCGCGTGAAGAACGCGACCTCGACTGGGCGCAATGGACCGCCCGCCTGGCCCAACAAAAACATATTCCCCTGGGGCGCCTGGGCCTGCCGATTGAAGCGGCCCGCGCGATCCTGTTTCTGGCCTCGCCTCTGTCGGCTTACACCACAGGCAGCCATATCGATGTCTCTGGAGGCCTGTCCCGCCATGCGTAATGAAAACACTGTCACCGTGGGCGCTGCCATCACCGCCTTTCTCGAACAATGCGACGTCAAGGCCGCGTTTGGCGTGATCTCGATCCACAACATGCCGATCCTCGATGCCTTCGCCGTGCGCGGCAATATCCGCTTTGTCATGGCCCGGGGTGAAGCCGGCGCCGCCAACATGGCCGACGCCTATGCCCGCACCACCGGTGGCCTGGGTGTGTGCCTGACCTCCACCGGCACTGCCGCCGGCAATGCGGCTGGGGCCATGGTTGAAGCGCAGACTGCCGGCACCCCGGTGCTGCACATCACCGGGCAGATCGAGACGCCGTACCTGGACCAGGAACTGGCGTATATCCACGAAGCCCGCGACCAGTTGAACATGCTCAAGGCCGTGTCCAAGGCGGCCTTCCGCGTGCGCAGCGTCGAGACCGCCATCAGCACCCTGAAGCTCGCGGTGCAGACCGCGCTGACCGCGCCCACCGGCCCGGTCAGCGTCGAGATCCCGATCGACATCCAGTCGGCCTTTATCCCAATGCCCACCGACCTGTCGCCACTGCCGGTCCCGGTCGCTGTGCCGGCACCGGAAGCCCTCGACCTGGTGGCCGCGCGCCTGGCCAGTGCCAAACGCCCGATGCTCTGGCTCGGCGGCGGCGCGCGGCATGCCGGGGCGCAGGTCAAGCGCCTGCTGGCGATGGGCGTGGGGGTGATCACCTCGACCCAGGGTCGCGGCGTGGTTAACGAAGACGACGAACGTTGCCTGGGGGCCTTTTCGCAGAACAAGCGGGTCGAGCAGTTCCTGCAAACCTGCGATGCACTGCTGATCGCCGGGTCGCGCCTGCGCAGCAATGAGACCTTCAAGTACGCGCTCAAGCTGCCGCAGAACACGCTGCGCATCGACGCCAACCCGGCCATCGAAGGCCGCAGCTATGCCAGCGAACTGTTTATCTGCGGCGACGCGGCCCTGGCCCTGGAAGGGTTGGCTGACCGCCTGGAAGGCCGCCTGCACACCGACCCGCAGTTCCTCGCCGAACTCAAGGCCGTGCGTGAACAGTCGCGCAGCCAACTGGTCGCGGACCTGGGCCCGTACTCGGCGATGGTCGAGCAATTGCAGGCCAGCACCGGGCGCAACTTCTCCTGGGTGCGCGATGTGACCCTGTCCAACAGCATCTGGGGCAACCGCCTGCTCAACCTGTACCACCCACGCGCCGGGGTTCACGCCTTGGGCGGCGGTATTGGCCAGGGCCTGGCGATGGGCATCGGTGCCGCGGTGGCAGCCGCTGAAACCGCGCCCGAGCGCAAGGTGTTTGCCCTGGCGGGCGATGGCGGTTTCATCCTCAACCTGGGTGAGCTGGCGACCCTGGTCCAGGAGCGCGCCAACCTGGTGATTCTGCTGATGAACGACCAGCGCTACGGGGTGATCCGCAATATCCAGGACGCGGTCTACGGCAGCCGGCATTGCTATGTCGACCTGCACACCCCGGACTACACCAAGCTCGCCGAATCCATGGGCCTGCGCCATGGCCTGGTCACCGACCTCAAGGATTTCGGCAAGGTGGTTGACAGCGCCTTGAGCCAGCCCGGCCCGTTCCTGCTGGAAGTGGACATGCTCAGCGTGGGCAACTTCGCCACCCAGTTCGCCGGCCCGCCCAACAGCGAAACCAAAGCCCAGAAGGCCACCGCCTGAGGATCGTCGCATGTTGCATATCACCATGATCGGCTGCGGCGCCATTGGCGTCGGCGTGCTGGAGCTGCTGGAGAACGATCCGCAGTTGTGCGTGGATTACGTCATCGCTTCCGAGGGCTCCGAAGCCCTGGTGCGCCAGCGCCTGGCCAGTTTCAAACAACCGCCGCAGGTGCTGACCGCCTTGCCGGCCGATACGCGCCCGGATTTGCTGGTGGAGTGCGCCGGCCACCGCGCCATCGAAGAGCATGTGCTGCCGGCCCTGGAGCGTGGGATTGCCTGCCTGATTGTGTCGGTCGGCGCCTTGTCCGAAGTGGGCCTGGTGGAACGCCTGGAGGCCGCCGCCGAGCGCGGCAAGACCCGCATCGAGCTGCTGCCCGGGGCGATTGGCGGTATTGATGCGTTGTCGGCGGCCAAGGTCGGCGGCCTGGACTCGGTCAACTACACCGGGCGCAAGCCAGCCCGCGCCTGGAAGAACACTCCCGGCGAGCAGGCTTGCGACCTGGACAGCATCCGCGAAGCCACGGTGATCTTCCAGGGCAGTGCCCGTGAGGCCGCGCGGCTGTACCCGAAAAACGCCAACGTTGCGGCCACCCTGTCCCTGGCCGGGCTGGGCCTGGATCGCACCCACGTCACGCTGATCGCCGACCCCCACAGCGACGAAAACGTCCACCACTTCGAAGCCCGTGGCGCCTTTGGCCGTTTCGAGTTGAGCCTGCGCGGCAAGCCGCTTTTGGCCAACCCCAAGACCTCGGCGCTGACCGTGTACAGCGTGGTCCGTGCCTTGGGCAACCACGCCCATGCCATCTCAATTTAGGAGCCCGTCGATGACCCTCGAACAGACTTTACCGATCTGCATCGCCGGCCACTGGCGCCTGGGCCGTGGCGAGCGCTACGCCAGCCGCTACCCGGCCACTGGCGAGGCCGTGGCCTGGCTTAACGCTGCCGATTTGCAGGATGTGGAAGACGCCATCCAGGGCGCGCACCAGGCCTTCCTGCACAGCGGCTGGGCCCAGCGCAAACCCCATGAGCGGGCCGGTGTGCTGTACCGCATCGCCGAGCTGATCCGCCTGCACAGTGAGGAACTGGCGCAGCTGCAACGCCAGGACAACGGCAAGCCGATCAATGAAACCCGTGCGCTGGTGGCCAGTGCGGCCGGCACTTTCCAGTTCTTCGCCGCCGCCTGCGAAACCCTGGAAGAAACCATCACCCCGTCGCGCGGTGATTTCGTCAGCATGAGCGTGTATGAGCCGATGGGCGTGGTCGCCGCGATCACCCCGTGGAACTCACCGATTGCCAGCGAGGCGCAGAAGGTCGCGCCAGCCCTGGCGGCGGGCAATGCGGTGGTGATCAAACCGGCGGAAATCACCCCGCTGCTGGCCCTGCGCCTGGCCAGTCTGTGCGAAGAGGCCGGCCTGCCCAAGGGCCTGATCAGCGTGCTGCCCGGCAAGGGCTCGCTGCTGGGCGACGCCCTGACCCGCCACCCGCTGGTCAAGCGCGTGTCGTTCACCGGCGGCACCCGCACTGGCAAGCACATCGCCCATATCGCCGCCGACAAGATGATGCCGGTGTCTTTGGAGCTGGGCGGCAAGTCGCCGACCATCGTCCTTGATGACGCCGACCTCGACCACGCGGTGGCGGGCGTGCTCTACGGCATTTTCAGCTCCTCGGGCGAGGCCTGTATTGCCGGCTCGCGGCTGTTTGTCGCGCGCGCCCTGTACGAGCCCTTTATGCAACGCCTGGTGGCCGCCGCCGCGAACCTGCGCATGGGCGACCCGGCCGACGAAAACACGCAGATGGGCCCGCTGATCAGCGCCGGCCATCGTGAATCGGTGGAACGTTATGTCGCCCTCGGCCTGGCCGAAGGCGGGCGCCTGCGCCTGGGCGGGCAGCGCCCCAGCGGTGGCCTGTATGACCAGGGCTACTTCTACCCGCCGACCATTCTTGAGGGCCTGCACAACCAACAACAGGTATGCCAGGAAGAAATCTTCGGCCCGGTGCTGGTGGCCATGCCCTTCGACGACGAAGATCAATTGCTGGAGCAGGCCAACGACAGCCTGTACGCCCTCGCGGCAGGCATCTGGACCCGCGACTACAAGCGCGCCTGGGCCCTGGGCCGGCGCTTGCAGGCCGGCACCGTGTGGATCAACACCTACAAACAGTTCTCGATTTCCACACCGTTCGGCGGTTGGCGCGACAGCGGCCTGGGCCGCGAAAAAGGCCGCCTGGGGATCCTGCAATACATGGAACAGAAGAGCCTCTACTGGGGCATGAACCAACAGCCACTGGCCTGGGCCGGTGTGCCACACGAGGTAGCGTGATGAGCGTTTTAGGTATTGATGAAGTCACCTATGGCGTCGAGGACCTCGACACCTGCGTGCGTTTTTTCAGCGACTGGGGCCTGACCCAGGTCAGCACGCAACCCGATGAGGTGATCTTCGAGACCCTCAATGGCTGCCGCGTAGTGCTCGCCGACCTGAACAAACCCGGCCTGCCGCCCGCCATCGAGGCCGGCTCCACCGTGCGTGAAGTGGTGTGGGGCGTGGCCGACGCGGCGGACCTTGCGCTGTACGCCGAACGCATCGCCAACGACCCGGGGTTTGTCGAAGGCAACGGGCGCATCGGCTGCACCGACCCCAACGGCCTAGCGATCCGCCTGCAAGTCACGCGTAAGCGCGAGCTGGAGATCGAGTGCAGCGGCCACAACACCTGGCAGACCAAGGGCCGGATCAACAAGGCGGCGCCGATCTACGAGCGCGCCACGCCGATTGAAGTCGGTCACGTGGTGTTTTTCGTCAAGAACGTGAACGCCTGCGAAGCCTTCTACCACGAGCGTTTCGGCTTCCAGGCCTCGGACCGCTATCCGGATCGCGGGGCCTTTTTGCGCACCGCCGAGGAAGGTGGCCACCACGACCTGTTCATGCTGCAACTGCCGGCGCCACGGGCGGGACTGAACCATGTGGCCTTTACCGTGCGCGATGTGCACGAGGTGTTTGGCGGTGGCATGCACGTGTCCCGCAGCGGCTGGCCGACCGAGATTGGCCCTGGGCGTCACCCGGTGTCTTCGGCGTTTTTCTGGTACTTCAAGAACCCGGCCGGCGCGCTGGTGGAGTACTACGCCGACGAAGACCAACTGACCGGCGAATGGCAGCCACGCACCTTTGAGCCGGGGCCCACGGTGTTCGCCGAATGGGCGATTGCCGGCGGTATCGACGGCAATACCCGGCGCCAACAACACGTCGAGGCGCCGCAAGGCAAGTTCCTCACCGACAAACCCAAATCCTGAGCAGGAGTCGCCCATGCCTTCCCTGAATATTGCTATCGCCGGTGCCGGTATCGGCGGCCTGACCGCCGCCATCGCCCTGCACCGCGCCGGTCACCAGGTCACCGTGTTTGAACAGTCCAAGGCCTTTTTGCGGGTCGGCGCCGACATCAACCTCACCCCCAACGCGGTACGTGCGCTGGATGGCCTGGGGATTGGCGCCGCCGTGCGCATCCCGGCCGCCCGGCCGACCCATCGCATCAGCCGGATGTGGGACAGCGGCGAAGAGACTTCACGCCTGGAAATGTCCGACGCCGCCGAGCAAAAGTACGGCGCCCCGCAACTGACCATCCACCGCGCCGACCTGCTGGCGGCCCTGGCCGAAGTGTTCCCGTTGGAGCAGGTGCAATTCGCCAAGCGCGCCGAGCGGGTTGAGCACACTGACGACGGCATCTGCCTGCACTTCAAGGACGGCAGCCAGCACCGCTGCGATGTGCTGATCGGCGCCGACGGCATCCACTCGGTGGTGCGCAACGCGCTGTTTGGCGAAGAGCACCCGCGCTTTACCGGGGTGGTGGCGTACCGCGCGGTGGTGCCGGCCGAGTTGGTGGCCCATGTGCCGAATATCCAGGCCTTTACCAAGTGGTGGGGCCCCAACCCGCAGAGCCAGATCGTTACGTTCCCGCTCAACCAGGGCAAAGATATTTTTATCTTCGCCACCACCGCCCAGGACAGCTGGCACGAAGAGTCGTGGACCAGCGCTGGCGATGCCGACGAGCTGCGCAGCCACTATCAGGCGTTCCACCCCGACGCCCGTGCCCTGCTGGATGCGTGCAGCGATGTGCTCAAGACCGCGCTGTATGAGCGCGACCCGCTGCCGTTCTGGTCCAAGGGCCCGATCACCCTGCTGGGCGATGCCTGCCACCCGATGATGCCGTTCATGGCCCAGGGTGCCGGCCAGGCCATCGAGGATGCGGTGGTGCTCGCCCGTTACCTGCAAGACCTCGACAGCCCGTCCCAGGTCGCCGCGGCCTTGCAGGGCTATCAGCAGGCGCGTCTGGAACGCACCAGCCAGATCCAGATCGGCTCGCGGGGCAACCAGTGGCTCAAGGACGGCGGCAACGCCGATTGGGTCTATGGCTACGACGCCTGGACCATCCCCACCCAAAGCGCGGCCTGAATATGAGCGACAGCTTGCTGGTGACCGTGCTGCTCAAGCACGACCAAACGAAGAACCTGGAAGACATTCAGCGGCATATGAAGCAGCAGGATTGGTGGGAACGTTTTCCACCGCAGGGCGTGGAGTTGGTGAGCTGGACCGTGGCCATGGGCCTGGGCCAGATCGTCACCCTGCGCTTGCCGCCGAGCCTGCTGCCAGCCCTTAACGTCGAGCTTGAGCGCTCGGCGTGGGGCGTGTTCAGCACTGAAGTTTTCCCGACATACGACTTTATCCCCGTGCGCGAAACCATCCGCGAACGGGTACGCAACGGAGGTCAATGACATGAGCACTACCGAACGCTTCCTCGAGCCCCATCAGGCGCGCAAACGGCCCAATACCCAGTTTGAAGAGCTGCTGGGCGACTCCATCGAACGCGCCTTCGGCAACGGCGTGACCGAGCTGCCGGCGCTGCTCGCCCACCTCAACCTGGCCGGCCCGCCCTGCCCGCTGACCAGCGGCGAGTGGACGGCAGATGCCTATCAAACCCTGATGGCCCGGCTGGGCGAATGACCCGGCAGAAGGAATAGAACAATGACTATGCAATTGACCGTCGACCCTGTTGAAAACCATCTGGCCAATGGCCTCAAAGACCTCTGGTTCCCGGTGTTGCCTTCGGACCTGTTGGGGGAGAAGCCGGTGTCGGTGCGCCGCCTCGGCTACAAGATCGCCCTGTGGCGCGACAACGATGGCCGCGTACACGCCCTCGAAGACCATTGCCCCCATCGCGGCGCGCCGCTGTCCCAGGGCCCGGTGCTGGGTGATCGCCTGCAATGCCCGTATCACGGCGTCGAAGTGCGCTGTGACGGCACCGTGACCAAGGTGCCCGGCAGCCCCGGCTGCAAACTCGAAGGCAGCCGCCCGACCCGCATGTTCCATACCCGCGAAGCGGCAGGCGCGATCTTTTTGTTCAATGCCACCGACGCGCATTTAGAGACCCCGCCGGAACTGGTGCTGCCCGAGCAACTGACCTCGCCGGAGTGGAGCAGCTTCGTCTGCTACACCGAGTGGAAAGGCGACTACCGCTACGTGATCGACAACGTCATGGACCCGATGCACGGCACCTACCTGCACAAGATGTCGCACTCGATGAGTGAAGGCGAAGCCACCGCCAAGTTCGTCACCCGCGACACCGACAACGGGTTCTTCTTCGAGAAGGAAGGCCAGCGCGGGGTGAACTTCGACTGGACCGAGTTCATGGACAACGGCTGCCATTGGCTGCGCCTGGAAATCCCCTACCCGAAAACCGGCGGCCCGGGCGGCAACTTCACCATTATCGGCAGCTACACGCCGAGCAGCCGCGCGCTCTCGGCGGTGTTCCACTGGCGCTGCCGACCGCTGACCGGCTGGCAGCGCGACACCTGGCGCTTCCTTTACAAGAACCGCCTGGAAGCGCGGCACTGGGCCGTGCTGGAGCAGGATCGGGTGCTGCTGGAATTCATGGAGCCGGACGCCAACCAGCGCGAAAACCTCTACCAGCACGACCTGGGCGTGGTGCGCATGCGCCGTTACCTGAAAAACGCGGCCAAGGCCCAGCTTGAACTGATCGACGCGAAGCAACTGCCATGAACGCGGTCGTGGTGGCGCCCGCCGGGGCCAGTTGGTCGAATGCGCTGCTGATCGGCCGCGAAGTGGTGATGTCGGGGATGACCGCGCACCCCGCCAGCCGCGAGGCCCCCCTGGATTGCTACGCCCAGACCCTGGTGGTGCTGGGCAAGATCCAGGCCCTGGTGACGGCGGCCGGCGGGCATGTGGGCAATATCTACCGGCTGACGGTGTACCTCACTGATATCGCCGACAAAGACCAAGTGGGCCGCGCCCGACGGGATTTTTTCGCCGGGCAGGCCGTGTTTCCCACGTCCACCCTGGTGGCCGTCAGCGCGCTGGTGTTTCCTGAACTACGGGTCGAGATCGAGGCCAGTGCCCGGCTCGATGTCGACCTGCGTACCGTCACAGAGGTGAATGATGTCTAAGCCCTCCCTGCTCAATGCCCGCGTGCACACCCTGCGCTATGAAGCCGAAGGCATCATCAGCGTGGAGTTTCGGCCGTTGGGCGATACCGTGTTCCCGCCGTTCGAGGCCGGCTCGCACATCGACCTGCACCTGGCCAACGGCCTGGTGCGCAGCTACTCGCTGCTCAACTCCCCCAGCGACCAGGGGCGCTACACCGTGGGCATCCTGCGTGACCGCAACAGCCGCGGCGGCTCGGAATATGTGCACAGCCAACTGCGGGTCGGCATGCCGCTGTCGATCTCGGCGCCGCGCAACAACTTCGCGCTGGACCTGAGCGCCAGCCACAGTGTGCTGGTGGCCGGTGGCATCGGCATTACCCCGATCTACTGCATGTTCCGCCAGTTGCTGGCCCAGGGAAAATCCGCCGAGCTGATCTATTGCGCGCGCTCGCGCCAGGAAGCGGCATTGGTGGAAGCCTTGAACGGCCTGGATGCGCGGGTGGTGTACCACTTCAACGACGAGAAAGGCGTGCCGCCGGACCTCGCCGCCTACCTCGCTGGCCAGCCGGCAGATACGCACTTCTACTGCTGCGGGCCGACGCCGATGCTGGATGCGTTCGAGGGCACCTGTGAGCGCCTGGGTTATCCCCATGCCCATATCGAGCGCTTTACCGCCGCCGAACTGCCGCCCAGCGAAGATGCCCAGAGCCGCTATAGCGTGGAGCTGAAAAAGTCCGGCAAGACGCTGTCGGTGGAGCCCGGTTTGAGTTTGCTGGATGTGTTGCTCGAAGCCGGTTGCGACATTGACCACAGCTGCCGCGAGGGGGTGTGCGGCTCCTGTGAAACGCGGGTGGTGGAAGGCGAGATCGACCACCGCGACGGGGTACTGACCAAGGCCGAGCGTGCGGCGAACACGTCGATGATGGTGTGCGTTTCGGGCTGCAAGAGCCGGCGCTTGGTGCTGGACCTTTAGTCTGCATAGGCTCGGTGGTGGGGCTGTTGTGGCGAGGGGGCTTGTCCCCTCGCCACAATGTCAGGCAGACGATCTATCGAGTAAATAAGTAGGCAACTTATTATTCACCCGTAAAACACAAAATTGCCCGTTTCATTGGCAGCGTGCAATAAAGACGCACCTATCCCGAGCAACTTTGTTACCGCACTTACAGGTTGTTTCATGGGTTATACACAGCGCTTTGTTTCCCATATAAACAATTGTTTTCAAGCAGGTTTTTGTAAAACCCCAGTAAATACGCCGCCTGGCACACTTCCTGCTCTACCCCTGTGCATTCACTGATTAAACGGCGTTTCGCCGATAAAACAATAATAACCAACACTTAAACCCGGTAAGACCCGCTCCCTCCTTAGTTGCCTTTAAAGGCAAGCGGACGAGTGTTGCCGATTACCCGGTAGAGAGGTCTCTATGAAGCGTGTCTTGTGTGCAGGATTGATGTTTGCCAGTTTCAGCAGTTTCGCCGCAGAACCCATCCCTTCCGAACCGGTGCGGGCCAACGCCGCCAATAAACCATTCCCGCATATTGCCTGGCGCAGTGAGGCCGGCGACGCCAGCCTGGATATCGGCGGTGCATTGCGTACCAACTATCGCGACGAGCATTGGGACACCACCGAGAACAATGGCCGCTTCCTCTTCGACACGTTCCGCCTGGACGTGCAGGCCACCTACAAGAGCCTCTATAGCGATATCGGCTACTGGTTCCAGGACGACGGCAAGCGCTCCATCGACCGTGGTTTCGTCGGCTATCGGCTCAATGCCAACTCCAACGTGCAACTGGGAGCGCCGTTCAAGCCGTTTGGCCTGGAGCCATATCCGCAATTTGGCTGGAGCTACCACCTGCCGTTTTTCATGGGCTATGCCTCAAGTGCCGGCACCGGCCTCAAGTACAGCTACAAGGACCAGGACTGGGACGTGCAACTGGGTTTCTTCCCGCGCATGTTGCCCAGCGACCTTCGCTACTCGCCTGAAGTCGGGCGTTACGCCGACCTGAAGGACAATGCGATTGCCGCGATCCAATCGCGCCAGGACAACGAGAAGCGCAACCAACTCAACGCCCGCGTAGCACGGACCTTCAACAGCGATGGCTGGAAAACCGAGATCGGCGCCTCGCTGGCCACCGCCCAGCTGTACAACGCCACCACCCGGGACGACGGCGACTACTGGGCCGCCGGTGTACACGCCATCATCAACAAGGGGCTGTGGACCGTTACCAGCCAGGCCATCCGCTACGAATACGACCCTGAAAACCCCACCGGCGTCAGCAAGGACTCGGTGCTGATGGGCGGCAACGGCCTGACCCCCGCGTACCTGATCGCGTCCAAGGCCACCCTCGTCTCGATCAACCTCGGCTATGACGTCTACACGCCGACGCTGGGGCAGTTGAAGAAGGTCAAGTTGTACACCGACTACAGCCGGATGATGAAAGACAAGAGCGCCTGGGATGATTCGCAGATGTTCACCGTGGGCGCGCAGTTCCTGGCGATGCCGGTGATGGCCTGGGTCGACTTTACCTGGGCGCGCAACGCCAACCCCTATGGCGGGGCCGAGAATGGCAGCGGCTTTACCAATACCAGCTCGGTGGGCAGCAACGAGTGGTATTACCGCACCAACGTGAATATTGGTTACTACTTCTAACCAGGCAACAAAAATCAAAGGTGGGAGCTGTTGAGCTTTGGCGAGGTTGCGATAGGCATGAGTCTCTACATAACTCTTTTCTCTGGTGCTTCTTGGGTTTGTGTACATATCCGTTGCTGGGGTTACGGCGGCTATTGGTTCCGCTCTTACAGCGGGTCACTTTTGGAAAAGAGCCCCAAAAGTAACCAAAAGGGCTCTTGCCCCACCACTCGGTGCCTCGCCTAGGCTCGGCATGCCCGCAGTCAGGCATTGCTCCGTGGGCCCGCCGCGATCGGCCATCCATGGCCGTGTCGCGGCTACCCCGGCATCCTGCCGGGGTGCCCACTGCGCAATACCTGCCTGCGGCCATCGTGGTTTAACGGGGCGCCTGAGATCAAGATCAAAAGCCAGATCAAAAGCAGAGC